>JABAQN010000079.1 GCA_019187495.1 Steroidobacteraceae bacterium | reverse complement strand
CGCCGCGCCGCCCGCGCCGCGCCCGGCCGAGGCCGCGCGCACGCTGCTGATGTCCGAAGCGGAAGTCGCGCAGGTGGTGCGGCAGGCCGAGGCGAGCACGCAGCAGAAGCTCGACATCTCGACGCTCAATTCCGGCGACGTGATCGAGGGTCGCTACAAGTACATCGAGCGCATCGGCCGCGGCGCATTCGGCACGGTGCTGCTGATGGAAGACACGGTGGTCGATGAGCGCCTGATCCTGAAGTTCCTGAACCCGAACGTGGCGCAGGACGAGGAGATCATGAAGCGCTTCGTGCACGAGTTGCGCTACTCGCGCAAGATCACGCACCAGAACGTCATCCGCATCTACGATTTCCTGTACATCCAGGGGCACTACGCCATTTCGATGGAGTATTTCCCCTCGCACACGCTCGGGGCGGAGATCGTCGGCGAGAAGCCGATGGAGCTGAAGCGCGCGCTCGGCTTCGCGATCGACATCTGCACCGGCATGACCGTCGCCCACCAGGTCGGCGTCGTGCACCGCGACCTGAAACCCGCGAACCTGCTGATCAACAACGACGGGCTCCTGAAGATCGTCGACTTCGGCGTCGCCGCCGCGCAGCGCGAGGGGGACACGCAGCTGACCAAGACCGGCTACGTGATCGGCTCGCCGAAATACATGGCACCGGAGCAGATCCTCGGCAAGAAGGTCGATCAGCGCGCCGACGTCTATGCGCTCGGCGTGATCGTCTATGAAATGCTGACCGGCGTGCCGCCCTACGCGCGCGGCGATCACATGTCGGTGATGTACCAGCACGTGCAGGGCAAGGCACGCACGCCGAAGGAGCTGAACCCGGCTCTTCCGGACGGCCTGTCCGAGGTGGTGATGCAGGCGATGGCCGTGGACAAGACCAGGCGGTTCCAGACCATGGAAGAGTTCAAGGCGGCCCTGTCACGCTTCCTCTGAGCTCGGTACACTCCGTGCTGCGGGTCAAACTTTTCGGCGTTACGCATTGATCTGACAGCCTTTTTGGGCTATTCAGACGGCGCCGGCATCGAACTTCGACGGCGGAGGAGAGCTCGTGGCGCGCATCGACGCCTTCCTGAAACTCGGCATGCAGCAGGGATGCTCGGACCTGCATCTCGCGGTGGGCGTGCCGCCGATGCTGCGCATGAACGGCGACCTGATGCCGATCAAGTTCCGCGAACTGCGCGACAGCGAACTCGAGGGCTACGTCACCGAAATCCTGACGAAGTCCCAGGCCGAACATTTCACGGCGGGGCACGACCTCGACTTTTCGTACGTTTCCGGCGAGGGCGGCCGCTTTCGCGTCAATGTCTATCGCAAGGACACGGGCATCGGCGCCGCATTCCGCGCCATCCCGACCGATATCCCGACGATCGACCGGCTCGCGCTGCCGCCGATCGTCAGGAAGCTGTGCGACTACCACCAGGGCATGATCCTCGTCACCGGTTCGACCGGCACCGGCAAGTCGACCACGCTCGCCGCGATGATCGACCTGCTCAACACCAACCGCAAACTCAACATCGTGAGCCTCGAGGACCCGATCGAGTTCGTGCACCGGAGCAAGCAGAGCCAGGTGATCCAGCGCGAGCTCGGCACCCACATCCCCACCTTCGCCGAGGGCGTGCGCGCCGCGATGCGCGAGGACCCCGACGTGATCCTGGTCGGCGAGTTGCGCGATGCCGAAACGATCTCGATGGCGATGACGGCCGCGGAGACGGGCCACCTCGTGCTCGGCACGCTGCATACGACCAGCGCCGCGAAGACGATCGATCGCGTGATCGATGCGCTGCCGGTCGAGGAGCGGGAGCAGACGAAAAGCTTCCTCGCGCAGAGCCTCCTCGCCGTCATCACCCAGGTGCTCGTCAAGGGCGCCGAAAACCGCGGCCGGCGCGCGATCTGTGAAGTGATGGTGATGACCAAGGCGATCGCGAAGCTGATCCAGAGCGACCAGACCCACCAGCTGCCGAGCCAGCTGCAGACCGGGCGCGACCTCGGCATGCAGCTCCTCGACCAGGCACTGCTCGCGGCGGTGACCGCGAAGGACATCGACCCGGACGATGCCTACAACTACGCGAGCGACAAGCGCCTGTTCCAGAAGTTCGTGACCGACACGAGCATGCTGCCGAAACTCGAGCCGCCGGCACCGGCGGCGAGCACGGGCTGAGGCGCGCCGCATGCCGCGCATCGACGAATTCCTCGGCGAGATCCTCGACCGCAAGGGCTCCGACCTGCATTTCATCGCCGGCGATCCGCCGCGCATCCGCCTCTACGGCGACCTGTCGCCGCTCAGGCCCGAACGCCTCGATGCGGCAATGGTCAAGGAGATCCTCTACGAAATCATGCCGCGCAAGGCGGTCGACCGGTTCGAATCGCACGACGGCGCCGATTTCGCCTATACGCTCGCGGGGCGCGGCCGCTTCCGCGTCAATGTGCTGCGGCACCTGAACGGCATGGGCGCGGTGTTCCGCGCGATTCCGTCAAAGGCGCTGACGCTCGATGAACTGAACCTGCCGCAGGCCGTGCGCCAGCTCTGCCGCGCCAACAACGGATTGATCCTCGTGACCGGCAAGACGGGTTCCGGCAAGTCGACCACGCTCGCGGCGATGATCGATGACATCAACCGTCGCGAGAAGGGCCACATCCTCACCATCGAGGATCCGATCGAGTTCGTGCACGAGCGCAAGAACTGCCTCGTCAGCCAGCGCGAGATCGGCGCGCATGCGGCGAGCTTCGCCTCGGCGCTGCATTCGGCCCTGCGCGAGGATCCCGACGTGATCCTGGTCGGCGAGTTGCGGGACCTCGAAACGATGAGCATCGCGGTGACCGCCGCCGAGATGGGCATCCTCGTCATGGGCACGCTGCACACGAACGGCGCGGCGCCGACCGTCGACCGGATGGTCAATGCGTTCCCGTCCGACAAGCAGTCGCACGTGCGCACGATGCTCTCGACGTCGTTGCGGGGCGTGATCTCGCAGCAGCTGCTGCAACGCGCGGACAAGAGCGGGCGCGTGGCGGCGCTCGAAATCCTCGTCAACACGTCGGCCGTCTCGAACCTGATCCGCCAGGGCAAGCTCGACCAGCTCGAGACCGTGATGCAGTCCGGCGCCCAGGCCGGCATGCGCACGATGGACAGCGCCATCGAGCAACTGCTGAAGGAGCGCCAGATCACGGGCAGGGAAGCCTACAAGAAGGGTATCAACAAGGCGAAGTTCGAACCGGTGAAGGAGCAGGGATAGGGCGCCGCACGAGTCCCGGCGTTCGCTGCCCGCTGTTCGCTGCCCGGCGCCCGGCGCGCCGCTATAATCCGCGCCCCATGCGCAAAATCCTCGTCACGAGCGCCCTGCCCTACGCGAACGGGCCGCTCCACCTCGGCCACATGATCGAGGCGGTACAGACCGATATCTGGGTCAGGCTGCAGAAAATGCTTGGCCACGATTGCCTCTATGTGTGCGCCGAGGACACCCACGGCACGCCGATCATGATCCGCGCGCAGGGCGAGGGGATCACTCCGGAGGCGCTGATCGCGCGCGTCGCGGCCGAGCACGCGCGGGACTACGCGGATTTCCTCGTGGAGCACGACCAGTTCCACAGCACGCACGCGCCCGAGAACCGGCATCACGTCGAGACGATGTACGCGCGCCTGCGCGACGCGGGCTACATCACGCGCCGCCCCGTGCGACAGGCTTACGACGAGTCGGCCGGCATGTTCCTGCCGGACCGGTACGTCAGGGGCGGTTGCCCGAACTGCGGCGCAGCGGACCAGTACGGCGATTCCTGCGAGAACTGCGGCGCGACCTACTCGCCCGCCGATCTCGTGAATCCGGTCTCGACGGTCAGCGGCAGCACGCCGGTGTGGCGCGAATCGGACCACATTTTCTTCCGCCTCGGCGCCTTCGAGGAGATGCTGCGCGAATGGCTCGCGACCGATGCGCTGCAGCCCGGGGTGCGCGCGAAGCTCGCCGAATGGTTCGAGGCGGGTCTCAAGGACTGGGATATCTCGCGCGATGCCCCCTATTTCGGCTTCGAGATCCCGGGCGAGCCCGGCAAGTACTTCTACGTCTGGTTCGACGCCCCGATCGGTTATCTCGCGAGCTTCACGGCGCTCTGCCGTCGCACGGGCCGCGATTTCGACGAGTACCTGCGCGCGGGCAGCCGCACCGAGCTCTATCACTTCATCGGCAAGGACATCAGCTACTTCCACACGCTCTTCTGGCCGGCGGTGCTCGCAGGTTCCGGCTACCGCAAGCCGACGGCGGTCTACGTGCACGGCTTCCTGACCGTGAACGGTCAGAAGATGTCGAAGTCGCGCGGCACTTTCATCACGGCCCGGCACTTCCTCGATCACCTGCCCGCCGAGCCGCTGCGTTATTACTTCGCGGCGAAGCTCGGCCCGGATCTCGACGACATCGACCTCAACTTCGACGACCTGGTCGCGCGCGTCAATTCCGACATCGTCGGCAAGCTCGTCAATATCGCGAGCCGCTGCGCCGGCTTCGTCGCGCGATCCGGCGGCACGCTGGCGGCGGCGCTGCCCGATCCCGCGCTGTACGAGCAACTGGCCGGCGCGCGCGGGCGCATCGCGGCGCTTTTCGATGCGCGCGACTACGCCGCGGCGGTCCGCGAGGTGATGCTGCTCGCCGATCGCGCGAACCAGTACGTCGACCACCACAAGCCCTGGGCGCTCGCGAAGGATCCGGCGCGAGCGGCCGAGGCGCTCGGCATCGCGACGCAAGGCGTGAACCTGTTTCGCGTGCTGATGACCTACCTGGCGCCGGTCCTGCCGAGCATCGCCGAGGCCGCGGGCCGCTTCCTCGGTGTGCCGATCGAGCGCTGGGACGCGGTGGCGACGCCGCTGCTCGGTGTCGCGATCAACGAGTTCCGTCCGCTCGCGACGCGCATCGATCGCAAGCAGGTCGATGCGATGCTTTCGGTCGGGGCGCCGCCTGTCCCCGTCGCGCCGCCACCCGCACCTTCGGCGTCCCCGGCGAGCCCCGCCAGGAATGCGGCGGGCGTGGCCGACATCAAGGACTTCGCGAAGCTCGACCTGCGCGTCGCGAGGGTCGTCGCGGCATCGACCGTCGACGGCTCGGACAAGCTGCTGCGGCTCGAGCTCGACGTCGGCGACGCGCAGCGCACGGTTTTCTCGGGCATCCGGGCAGCCTACGAGCCCGCACAGCTGACCGGCCGCCTCGTGCTCATGATCGCCAATCTCGCCCCGCGCAAGATGCGCTTCGGCACATCGGAGGGCATGGTGCTGTGCGCGGGCGGCAAGGACGACGCCCAGGGCCTTTTCCTGCTGTCTCCCGACAGCGGCGCCGTGCCCGGCATGAAAGTGACGTGACGCACGCGGCCGCGATCGACGCACTCCTGCCGCAGACCCAGTGCATGCGCTGCGGCTACGACGGCTGTCGTCCTTACGCGGAGGCGATCGCCGCGGGTGAGGCCCGGATCAACCGATGCCCGCCCGGCGGTGCGCGCACGATCGAGGCGCTCGCGCGGCTCCTCGACCGGCCGGCGCTGCCGCTCGATCCGGCCTGCGGCAGCGAGCAGCCCGAGCGGGTCGCATTCATCGACGAAGCGCGCTGCATCGGCTGCGCCAAGTGCCTCCCGCCCTGCCCGGTCGACGCGATCGTCGGCGCCGGAAGGCAGATGCACACCATCCTCGCTGCACTCTGCACGGGTTGCGAACTGTGCGTCGCGCCGTGCCCGGTCGACTGCATTTCGATGGTGCCGCGTCCGGAAGTGTCGCCCGAACCGCCGACCGCCGGCGAGAACCGGCGGCGCTACGACGCACGCAATGCGCGCCAGGCCCGCCGCAGCCGTGAACGCACCGCCCTTCTCGACGCGCGCAAGGGCCTCGCGCGGTGAGGCGCTACGCGCCGATGACTCCAGGGCGGCGGCGCTCGATCTTCGAACGGCTGCGTGCGGCCAATCCGCACCCCCGGTCCGAACTCGAGTATTCCTCGGCGTTCGAACTGCTCGTCGCGGTCGTGCTGTCGGCCCAGGCGACGGACAGGAGCGTCAATGCGGCGACGCGCACGCTCTTTCCCGTCGCGAACACGCCAGCCGCGCTGCTCGCGCTCGGCGAGCACGGCCTCGTGGCGCACATCCGCACCATCGGCCTCTTCCGCTCGAAGGCGAAGCACCTGCTCGAGACGAGCCGGCTGCTCATCGAGCGCCATGGCGGCGAGGTCCCGCGCGAGCGCGCGGCGCTCGAGGCGCTGCCGGGCGTCGGCCGCAAGACCGCGAACGTGATCCTGAACGTGGCGTTCGGTGAGCCGACGATCGCGGTCGATACGCACGTCTTCCGCGTCGCCAATCGCACCGGGCTCGCGGTCGCGGGCACGCCGCGCGAAGTCGAAGACATCCTCGTCGCGACGACACCGGCCGAATTCCGCCAGCACGCGCACCACTGGCTGATCCTGCACGGCCGCCACGTCTGCAAGGCCCGCAGGCCCGACTGCGCGCACTGCGTGATCGCGCGTTACTGCGATTTGCGCGGGATATAGAGGTCGGTCAGCGTGCCTTCGAACGCTTCGGCCGAGAGCCCGATCGTCTCGGAGAGGGTCGGATGCGGATGGATGGTGAGCGCGATGTCCGCCGCGTCCGCGCCCATCTCGATGGCGAGCGCGGCCTCGGCGATCAGTTCACCGGCGTTCGGCCCGACGATGCCGGCCCCGAGCAGGCGCCGCGTGTCGGGATCGAACAGCAGCTTCGTGAATCCCTCGTCACGCGCCATCGACAGCGAACGGCCGCTCGCGACCCACGGGAAATTGCCCTTCCGCACCGGGATGCCGCGTGCCTTCGCCTCGCCCTCCGTGAGGCCGACCCACGCGATCTCGGGATCGGTGTAGGCGACCGAGGGAATCACCCGCGCATCGAACGCGCTCTTGTGGCCGGCCGCGACTTCGGCGGCGACTTTCGCCTCGTGGGTCGCCTTGTGTGCGAGCATCGGCTGGCCGACGATATCGCCGATCGCGAAGATATGCGGCACGTTGGTGCGCATTTGCCGGTCGACGGCGAGGAATCCCCGGTCGTTGACGGCGAGGCCCGCGGCATCGGCGCCGATCTGCGCGCCGTTCGGCACCCGCCCCACCGCGACCAGTACCCGATCGTATTCACCCTCACCCGGCGCATCGGAGCCCGAGAAGCTGACCCAGATCCCTGTCGCCTCCGCTTTCATGGCGGTAACGCGGGTTCCGGTCAGGATGTGCTCGTAACGCGCACGCAGGCGCTTCTCGAGCGGACGCACGAGATCGGCATCGGCACCCGGCATCAGCTGCGGCGTCAATTCGACGACGCCCACTTTCGAGCCGAGCGCCGCATAGACGCACGCCATCTCGAGCCCGATGATCCCGCCGCCGACGACCAGCAGGCGCGGCGGCATGTCCGCGATCTCGAGCGCGCCGCTCGAATCCATGATGCGCGGATCCGCGGGCGCAAACGGCAGGCTCATCGGCTCCGAGCCCGCGGCGACGATGCACTGTTCGAAGCGGATCCGCTCCTGCGTGCCGTCCTCCCGCCGCACTTCGACCACGTGCGGATGAATGAAACGGCCGCTGCCGCGCACGACCTCGATCTTGCGCTGCTTCGCGAGCATGCCGAGCCCGTTGGTGAGGCGCCGCACGACGCTCTGCTTCCAGGCACGCAGTTTCGCGAGATCGATGCGTGGCGGGCCGAACGCGACGCCGTGCGCCGCCATGGCGGCCGCCTCGTCGATCACCTTCGCCGCGTGCAGCAGCGCTTTCGACGGGATGCAGCCGACATTGAGGCACACGCCCCCGAGCATCGGCCAGCGTTCGACGAGCGTCACCGCAAGACCGAGATCGGCCGCTCGATAGGCCGCCGTGTAGCCGCCCGGCCCCGCGCCGAGCACCAGCAGTTGCGCCGTGCGATCGACGGGGATGTCCTCGGGCAGCCCGGAGAGCTGCAGCAGCACCTTCGTCTTGAGCGAATCACCGTCGCCCGGCGCAGGCTTCGTGACCGGTGGCGCATCGCCCCGGTCGGAAGCGCGGCGTCCACCCGCTGCTGCGGGCGCGGGCGCCGCGGCGGCACCCTGATCGACGCGTGCGATCAGCGACCCGGTGACGACGCGATCACCCTTGCGTACGGTCAGCTCGACCAGCGTGCCGGCGAGCGGGCTCGGCACGTCCATCGTCGCCTTGTCGGTCTCGAGCGTGACGAGCGGCGTGTCGACCTCGATGCGGTCGCCGGCGGCCGCGAGGATCTCGATGACCTCCACGTCCTTGCTGCCGCCGAGATCGGGGACCTTGATATCGCGGATCGTCACGGAACGGCCTCGAGCAGCGCCTGTGGGTCGGCGAGCTGGGCCGCGAGGTGAGTGGTGAAGCGCGCCGCGACCGCCCCATCGATCACGCGATGATCGTAGGACAGCGACAGCGGCAGCATCAGGCGCGGCACGAAGGCGCCCTCCTGCCACACCGGCTTCATCGCCGAGCGTGACACGCCGAGGATCGCGACTTCGGGCGCGTTGATGATCGGCGTGAACGCCGTGCCACCGATCCCGCCGAGGCTCGAGATCGTGAAGCTGCCGCCCTGCATGTCGGCCGCGGGAAGCTTGCCGTCGCGCGCCTTGCCGGCGAGGGCGGCGAGCGCGCGCGCGATCTCGTAGATGTCCTTGCGATCCGCGTCGCGCACCACGGGCACGAGCAGCCCGTTCGGCGTATCGGCCGCGAAGCCGATGTGGATGTACTTCTTGTAGACGAGATTCTGCCGCGACTCGTCGAGCGAGCTGTTGAACTGCGGGAATTTCTGCAGGGTGCGCACGCAGGCCCGCATGATGAACGCGAGCGGGGTCAGCTTCACGCCCGCCTTCTCGGCCTTCGACTTGAGCTTGCCGCGCATCGTTTCGAGCGCGGTGATGTCGGCCTCGTCGAACTGCGTGACGTGGGGCAGGTTCACCCACGAAGCGTGCAGTCGCGCACTCGAAATCTTCTGGATGCGGCCGAGCGGCTTCACTTCGACGGCGCCGAACGCGGCGTGATCGACGACGGGCAGCGCGGGCCATGCACCGCCGCCCGCTGCGGCGACGCCCGAACCGGGCGCGCCGCCCGTCAGTGCCTGCTTGACATACGCCTTGACGTCGTCGGCCGTGATCCGGCCCTTCTGGCCGCTGCCGCGCACGCGGCCGAGGTCCACGCCGAGTTCCCGCGCGAGCCGGCGCACGGAAGGACTTGCGTAGGCCTGCGAGAACCCCGCCTCGTCGATCGCAGCGGGGGCTGCGGCCGCGGCCGCAGCGGCCGTCGTTGCCGGGGCAGGCGGCAC
>JABAQN010000040.1 GCA_019187495.1 Steroidobacteraceae bacterium | reverse complement strand
CAAGTCGACCGGCATGACCATGCTCGGCATGGGCGACGAGGGCGGCCGCGGGGCGTCGCGCACGCAGTCCGGCCAAGAGAAGGAGGAGGCCGGCGGGCTGCCCAGCCCCGGCAACCTCCTGCGCGGGATCTTCGGCCGCTGAGAAGCTAGAAAACGATCACCTGGCGCACCGCCTCGCCCGCGGCGAGGCGGTCGAAGCCGACGTTGATGTCGTCGAGGGAAAGCCGCGAGGTGATCAGCTTGCCGGCCGGCTAATCGTGAAGTGGTGCCCAGCCTATTTTCGGCGCAGCTCGGGGATGTCTATGTCAAGCCCCTGCAGGCTCGCATTCTTGACTTTCGCGCGGTCGTAGTTGGGTGTGTGTGGAAATGGTCGCGTCGCATCGAAACCGATCTTGCTGCCAAGATATCCGGGGAAGCCGGGGTTGAGCCCGTGGCCGAATACATCTCCGATCACCATCACGCCCTGTTTCGGGTCGAGTCGCGTGGCCATCGCCCACTCCACGTCAGCCGGGTTCCTGATATCAACGTCGTCGTCAACCACCGTCACCATCTTCAACGGCGGGAAGGCGGCAAACGCCGCCATGAGCGCCTGCTTTCCCCAGCCGGCGCGCTTTTGTGCGATCCGAATCACCGCATGGTAAAAACCGCAGCCGCCGTGAGAAAAATAGACATCATGGACGCCCGGCACCTGTTTCTGCAGCAAGGATAGAACGTTGGCTTCGCCGAGCAGCCCGACAGAGTTGAACACTTCGGCGCCCGAGAGAATCGTGTGGAAAACCGGACTGCGGCGCCGATGAATTTTCTTGACCCGCACCAGCGGCCTTCGGGCAACAGTTGCATAGTAGCCGGTAACCTCGGCAAATGGGCCCTCGGGGTGCAGTTCCCCGGGGACCATTTCGCACTCGAGCGCGAACATCGCGTCGGCCACCATCTCGACGTCTGATACAGTTCCACCCACCAGCTTCAGAGGACTGCCGTGAAACCGGCTGGCGATGCCCAACTCATCTGTTCCCATCGGTGCCGCTTCAGCTGGCGCTGCCGCGGCAAAGTGCACTCCGGGGCCCACGCCAACATTGAGGGTAAAAGGCAGCGGCTGCCCGCGTGCAGTCGCTTTTGCCAGACAAATTTCCAGATGACGCCCCGCATCGATGTTGATGGCCAGGCGATTCTTGCCGACCACCATAAAGCGCTGGATCGAGGCATTGCGCACGCCGGTTTCTGGATCCTTGACGATGACCACGGCGGCATCAAAGTAAGGACCGCCGTCGCATTCGGCATGCGTCGGCACGGGCAGCCGGCCAAGATCGACCCGCGCCTCACTGACCTCCATGACGGGACCAGTCCGGGCTATGATGGGAAGAACCGGTTTCTGCTGCCAATCTCTGATGCATTCCGATACGTGTTGCGGAAGCCGGGCCTCGTCACGGCAAAAGAGATCGGCAAGAAGCTCGCGTGACCAATAGAGCCCGGTGAAAACGGGATATTCACTACCCTTGACGCTCTCGAACAGAACTGCGCGCGGACCGCGCTCGAACTTGGCTGCGATGGCAGCCAGCTGATGCGTGGCGTCGACCGTTGAACGCACCCGCACAAGCCGGCCCCGACGATCGAGCTGCTCGATGATTGAACCAAGGTCAGCTATGACGGCTTGGGCAGGTTTCCTCGCAGCCATGTCACCCCCTTTCTGATCTCCGCTTGCGTTCAGTCATCACCGATGCTGCAGCCTGCGGCTGCCCGGATCCCTTCAGGCCGGCCAGCCGAGGAGTCTCATCGCATTTTCTTTGAGCACCAATGGGCGAACTTCAGGCTTGATCGCCAATTGCTCGAAATCGGCGATCCAGCGCTCTGGCGTCATGGCTGGGAAGTCCGAGCCGAACAGTACCTTGTCCTTGAGCAGGGTATTCACGTATTGCACGAGGATCGCCGGAAAATACTTCGGCGACCAGCCGGAAAGGTCGATATGGACGTTCGGCTTGTGCAAGGCTACCGAAATGGCCTCTTCCTGCCAGGGGAAGGACGGATGAGCGAGGATGATCGGCAGATCGGGAAAGTCCGCCGCCACGTCGTCGAGAAACATCGGATTCGAGTACTTCAGCCGGATGCCGCCGCCGCCCGGCAGGTTTCGCCCGACAGCGGTCTGGCCGGAATGGAACAGCGCGGGCAGGCGGTATTCGGCAAGCACTTCGTAGAGCGGGTACCACTGGGGGTCGTTCGGGAAGAACGCCTGTTGGCTGGGATGGAACTTGAACCCCCTCACCCCGTATTCCGTAACGAGGCGCCGCGCGCGGCGCACGGCATCGGCGCCGCGATGCGGATCGACCGAGCCGAAAGGCAGCACGACATCCCTGTTTAGCGAGGCGATTTCCGCGATCTCCTCGCTCGTGACGGCTGGAATTCTGCCGGATCGGAATGCGTCGTCGATGGTGAAGGCGACAAAGGCCATCCGGCGCCGGCGGTAGGCTTCGATCATCTGCGGCAGCGTCTGCATCGCGCTCGACCCGAACACCCCGTCCAGGAATTCGATCGCCGGGTCGGGTTCGGCGTCCCGCTGCCGCGTCGAGCGGATGACGTGGGTGTGCACGTCGATGGCGATCAGGTCGTCCCGCGACAGGGCGTTGGCAGCCTGTTTCATTCATGCGCCTCCATAATGGATCGACCGATGATTTCCTTCATGATCTCGGTGGTGCCCGCGTACAGGGTGCTCGCCCTGGCGTCGAGCGCGTCCTGGGCAATCGGGTATTCCATGAGGTAGCCGTAGCCGCCATGCAGTTGGACGCATCGGTAGGCGGTCCTCTGCTGAAGCTCGGTCACCCACCATTTCGCCATCGCCGCGTCGGTCGGACTCAGCGAGCCGCGCGCCAGTTCGTCGATGCAGCGATCCACGAAGCACTGCGCGATCTCGGCCTCGGTGGAAATTTCCGCCAGCGTAAACCGGGTATTCTGGAAATCCCCGATCCGGCGTCCAAAGGCCTTGCGCTGCCTGACGTACTCCAGTGTTTGCCTCAGCATGCGCCGCACCGAAGCCAGCGCCATGACGGCAACCGTGAGCCTTTCCTGGGGCAGGTTCGAAACGAGATAGGAAAGGGCCTTGTTCTCCTCTCCGAGCAGGTTTTCGGCCGGCACGCGGACGTCGTCCAGGAAGAACTCGGCGGTGTCCTGCGCCTTCAGCCCCATCTTCGACAGCGGCCGGCCCCTCTGAAAGCCGGGACGGTCGGTCTCGACGAGCAGCAGGGAAAGGCCTTCCCGGCCTTCGCCCGTGGAAACGACCAAGATCACGACGTCGGCCAGCATGCCGTTGCTGATCAGCGTCTTCGCGCCATTGACGCGGTAGTGGTCACCGTCGCGGCGGGCCCGCGTGGCGATGGCGCGCAGATCGCTTCCGGTTCCCGGCTCGGTCATGGCAATGGCCGCCACCTTCTGCCCGAGGCAGAGGCCGGGCCACCACTGTCTCTTCTGTCCAAGGGTGCACAAACGCTCCAGATACGGGGACACGAGGTTGTTGAAGCCGCAGAGGCACATCGCCACCGAGGCTGCCCCGGCAAGGCATAATTCCTCGGCGATGACGGCGTTGAAGCGGAAATCCCGGATGCCTGCACCGCCGTAGTCCGTGTCGAGCGACAGGCCGAGCAGGCCCGCCTCTCCCGCCGCCTTGTAGAACCGCCTGTCGACGGTGCCTGCCTCCGACCATGCGGCCAGGTTGGGCGAAACCTCCCGGGCGACGAACCTCCGCACCGTCTCGCGGAAGTCCTCGTGCTCGGGGGTGAAACCGCTCCTGCGCATCTATTGACGCCCGGCGGCCGACTCGGGCGCGAACGCCTCCCGCAGCTGCCTTTTGAGAAGCTTTCCCGTCGCCGTACGCGGCAACTGGGCGATGCGAACATACGACTTGGGAATCTTGTAGCCGGCGAGCCGCCCGGCCAGGAAGTCGCGCATTTCCTGATCCGACACCTGCTCGCCCTCCTTGAGCACCAGAAAAGCGCGCCCGACCTCCCCCCACTTCTCGTCGGCTATGCCGACGACGGCGCATTCGCGGACGGCAGGATGCTGGTAAAGCGCGTTTTCGACCTCGGCGGGATAGATGTTTTCCCCGCCGGAAATGATCATGTCCTTGATGCGATCGACGATGAACACGTAGCCCTCGTCATCAGCGAAAGCGGCGTCGCCGGTGCGCAGCCAGCCGCCTTCAGCGAACGCTCCGGCCGTCGCCTCGGGCATCCCCCAGTAGCCGGGTGTGACGTTGGGGCCCTGCGCCAGCACTTCGCCCCGCGTTCCCTTGTCGACGTCGCTGCCGTCGGCGGTGACGATCCTCAGGTCGCTGAAGAAGCACGGCTTGCCCGCCGAACCGACCTTGCGGTCCGCCGCCTCCGGCCGCAGCCAGGTCGCGTTCGGCGACGTCTCGGTCAGGCCATAGCCCTGCAGAAAGCGCAGGCCGCGCGAGCGGTACTGATTGATCAGGGGAACGGGCACCGGAGCGCCGCCGCAGAGCAGAGTGCGCATCGACGACAGGTCGGCGCCCTGCCAACGCGGCGATTGCGCCATGGTCTGAAACATGGTCGGCACCCCGACCATGCAGGTGACGCGATGCCGCTCGATGAGATCGAGCGCCTGGTCGGGATTCCAGGCGGCCATGATGATGGTCTTGCCGCCCTTGAGGAAGGCCGGCAGGAAGCTGTTATTCATGCCCGCCGTATGGAACATCGGCGCCACGACGAGGTTGACCTCGTCCGTGCCGAGATCGATATCAACGAGCAGGTTGAAGCAGTTCCACGCCACGTTGCCGTGGGTCAGCATGACTCCCTTCGGACGACCGCTCGTGCCCGAGGTGTACTGGATCATGCACAGCTCGTCGAGGCCGACCGCCTCGTCGATCGGCTGCATCGGGGCCTCCGCCAGGAGCTGCTCGTAGCCGGCGCTGCACGAATCCGGCTGACCAAGACCGATCAGGTGGGGCACCGGCATTCCGTCGCCCAGTGCAGCAACGGAGTTCGCCGTTGCCGGCGACCAGATCAAAACGACCGGCTTCGCGTCGCGCAGGATGAACTCGTGCTCCGGCGGCGCCAGCCGGGTGTTCAGCGGCAGCAGTACCGCGCCCAGCATCCCAGACGCGAAAAGTGCTTCCGGAAAGCTCGGATGGTTGGGGCCAAGATAGGCTACCCTGTCGCCGCGCCCGACGCCCTGCGCCCTCAGCGCCTGGGCCAGACGGGTGCATCGCTCGTATAGCTGCACGAAGCTGTAGCTGGCATCCTCGAAAACGATCGCGGTCGGCTCCCCTGCCGTGCGCGCCCTGCGGGCCGGCCACGATCCGATTCCGTTATTTCGCATCGTCAGGGCCCTCCGCGAGAGCATTCATCCGGCCCGCCTTGAGGGCGAGCAATTCGATCAGCAGGGCATCGCGCCGCGCCTCCACCGACGCGCCACCCATGGTTTCGGCAAGGGCGACCACGTCCTCCGAAACAGCGCGCTTGAGCTCGGACGTCAGGCGCGGCGTCGTGAATTGCGCCCACCAGGCCTCGACCGACGGGCCGAGATGATCGAGGATGCCGGCCATGCCGCCCGCGCCGCCGGTCAGGTGCAGTGTCAGGAACGGGCCGAGAATCGCCCAGCGCAGGCCGGGGCCATGCATGATCGCGGTGTCGATGTCCTCGACCGTCGCCGCGCCGCGCTCGACCAGCGAAAAGGCCTCCCGCCACAGCGCGGCCTGCAGCCTGTTGGCGACATGGCCGGGCAGCTCTTGGCGGAGCCTGATCGGCTTCTTGCCGGCCGCCCTGTAGAAGTCCATCGCCCTCTCTAGGGCACCGGGGTCCGTAAGCCGCCCGCCAACCACTTCCACGAGTGGCATCAGGTGGGGAGGATGAAAGGGGTGTCCGATCAACACCCGTCCCGGGTCCTGTCGGCAGAGTTTCTGCAGGTCGCTCGGCAGCAGGCCGGACGAGCTGCTCGCGATCAGCACGCCGGCCGGCGTCGCGACATCGATGTCGCCGATCAGGCGTTGCTTGGCTTCGAGGTTCTCCTGGGTGTTCTCCTGAACGAAGCCGGTATCCCGCAGCGACTCGTCCAGATCGTCGGCGAAACGGAGCCGGCTGCGCGAAGCGCCGGGGGCTAGGCCCAGCCTTTCCAGCGCCGGCCAGAGCCGGTCGAGCGACTCCCGCAACCTGGCGGCCGCCCCGGGGGCCGGATCGGTCGCGACCACCTCGAAGCCGCGCGCCAGGAAATGGGCTGCCCAACTCGTGCCGATCACGCCGGTACCCACCACCGTCACGCGCCGCGCTTGATCCGCCAGAACCTTCGGCATGGCTTCCTCCTCGCCGGGCTTGCCGCTCAAAACGCTCAGGCTTCGCCGCGCGCCACCCTGGCGGCGCGGCCATCCAGGAATTCGCCTAGGCGGCGCTTGGCTTCCGGATCGCTCTGCGCCAGCGCGGCGATCAGAGACTCGGTAAGCAGGCCGATATCCTGCGAAGAATCGGCGATGCGCGGTAGTACCTGCGTCAGCGCGAAGTTGGTCAACGTGGTGTTGCCGGCGATCCTTTGCGCCAGCTCCATCGCCTTGTCGAGGGACGCGCCGTCCGCAACCAGATACTGGGACAATCCGATCTGCTGCCCCTCTTCCGCACTCAGCACCCTGCCCGTCAGCATCATGTCGGCCATGCGCGCCACGCCGATCAGGCGCGGCACCCTGGCGGAACCGCCGCCGCCGACGTACATGCCGCGCGCTCCCTCGGGCAGTGCGTAAAAAGCCGTCTTGTCGGCGACGCGGATATGGGCAGCGGCCGCAAGCTCCAGCCCGCCGCCGATGACGGCGCCGTGCAGCGCGGCGACGACCGGAACCGGCCCGAACTGCACCGCATCCAGGCATTTGTGCCAGAGCCGGGAATGCTGCATGCCGTCGTAGGCATTGCGCAGCACGAGCTCGGTCAGGTCGATACCGGCGCTGAAATGCTCGCCGGTGGCGGCCAGCACCACGCAGCGGACGTCGTCGGAGAGACCAGCCAGCAGATCAGCCAGCCCGATCACCGTATCTTCGTCGAGGGCATTCCGCTTTTTCGGCCTGTTGATCGTAACGACCAGGACCGGGCCGTTCCGTTCGAGAACCAGGGAGTCGGAGGAAGTATTCATGAGAGTCGGCGGGCTGTCGAAACAACATCAGGTTACCTGATATCTATCGACAACACAAGCCCGCCGGTTGCGGCGGCCAGACGCGCTCAGCGGCGCGCGGGGCGGGGAATCTGCAGGCCGCCGCCGAGCCCGATGACGCACTTCTGGATGGATTTGACGAACTGCTTGCGCTCGAACGGGGTGAGACTGCCCAGCAGCGCCTCATCCACCTCGGCCGCATCCCGTTCGGCCAGAATCACCAGACGCTTGCCCGCAGCGGTCAAGCTGACCTTGAGGATGCGCAGGTTGTCCGCCGAGGCCACGCGGGCGACCAGCCCGCGCTCTTCAAGCGTGCGGAGCACCTCCTGCATGGATTGCGGCGTGACATAGGCCCGACGGGCGAGCTGGGCATTGCTCAGACCCGGCCGCCGCAGGAGTACCGTCAGCGTGGTGTATTGCGGCAGCGTCAGTTCGTGAGGTTGCAAAGCCTCCTCCAGGCGACGCTGGACGATGCGCGTAAGCCGGGCCAGAACGTAGCTGGTGCGAAGCGGAAGGGCTTCTCTCCGGTCATCTGCTTGCATGTTATCAACGGTCTCCGAAGTTTGGGCCGCGCGCTCCATCCGCAGCTTGCGGCATTCTCGCGGCGGACATCGCGTCGGGAGTATATCGGGATTTGCCGCATGCGCGCGCCGGGCAAAACCGAACGGCAGAAGCAGCTGCCGTTGCTTTTTGTAAGGTTACCTGATATATACGGCATGGCGTGCCAGCGTGGCGGCCCACCCGATGGGGGCGGCGCCATCGCCGGTTCGCCATCGGGCTGCGCGAGCAGGGGCGGCCATTATCGGCAAGAAACCTAAGGCTAAGGAGGAGACATGCAATCGATTCGTACCTATGCCGGCCGCAGCATTGCTTGCGCATTGCTGCTTTTCGCCCTGTCGGCATCCGCCCAAGTAAAAATCGGCATCATCACGTCGAACACCGGGCCGTCCGCGTTTGTCGGCATCCCGCAAAAGAACGCCATCGCGCTGCTGCCCAAAAAAGCCGGCGATCTTTCCATCGAATACATTCCTTACGACGACGCAAGCGATCCGACGCAGAGCGTGCAGCTGTCCAAGAAGCTGATCTCGGAGCACAAGGTCGATGCCATCATCGGCCCCTCCGGCTCGCCCAACGGGGTGGCGCTGGTGCCCTTCATGAGCGAGGCCCGCACGCCCTTGCTCGCGCCCGTCGGCACCTCGGTGCTGGTGCTGCCCATGGACGACAAGAAGCGATGGATCTTCAAGACCCATCCGAACGACGAGATCATCAGCGAGGGACTGGTCGCCGCCATGATCAAGCGCGGGGTCAGGACCGTCGGCTTTATCGGCTACAACGACCCTTATGGCGAGAACTGGTACAAGACCTTCTCGCCGATGGCGCAGAAGGCGGGTTTGCAGATCGTTGCCAACGAGCGTTACAGCCGGCAGGACACCAGCGTGACTGGACAAGTGGTGAAGCTGATAGCCGCGAAGCCTGATGCGGTGCTGGTGGCGGGCGTGGCGGCCGGCGCAGCCCTGCCCCACACCCAGCTTACCGACGCCGGCTACAAGGGGGCGATCTACCACACCCACGGCTCCGCCTCGGGCGCATTCATCCAGATCGGTGGCAAGAAGGTCGAGGGCGCTCTGGTCGTCGGCCCCCTGCTGCTGGTGCCGGATGAAATCCCGGACAGCATGGAAAGCAAGAGCACGACCGTCGAGTTCGTCAATGGCTACGAGAAGCTGTTCGGTTCGCGGCCGCCGATCTTCGGCGCCGGCACCTACGACGCCGGCCTGCTGCTGGCCAAGACCATCCCGGAAGCTGCAAGGAAGGGCAAGCCGGGAACGCCCGAATTCCGCGGCGCGCTGCGGGACGCGCTCGAGGACGCCAGGGAACTGGTCACTTCCCAAGGCGTCGTAAACATGACGCCGCAGGATCACTCCGGCTACGATCGCCGCGGCCGCGTCCTGGTAACGGTGAAGGACGGCCGCTTCACCCTGCTCAAGGAATAGAGGTGGCACCCTGGCGGGCCTGCCCTCGCTCCGTTCTTTACCCTAGGGCGTGTTCGAACATGCCCTAGAACGCGATCACCTGGCGCACCGCCTCGCCCGCGGCGAGGCGGTCGAAGCCGGCATTGATGTCGTCGAGGGAAAGCCGCGAGGTGATCAGCTTGTCCACTGGCAGCTTGCCGGCGTGATAGAGCGCGATGT
>JABAQN010000059.1 GCA_019187495.1 Steroidobacteraceae bacterium | reverse complement strand
AGCCGCAGATCGACGGGCTGCGCTCGGGCTGCGACTTCCTCGTCGCAACGCCCGGCCGCCTGCTCGATCTCGAGGACCAGGGCGTGCTCGATCTCGGCCACATCGCGCATTTCGTGCTCGACGAGGCCGACCGCATGCTCGACATGGGCTTCATCCACGCGATCAAGCGCGTGATCAAGCTGCTGCCCGGGCAGCGGCAGAACGCGATGTTTTCGGCGACCTATTCCGAGGACATCCGCGCGCTCGCGGCCCGGTTGCTGCACGACCCGGTCGCGATCGACGTGGCGCCGCGCAACACCGTCGCCGAGCGCGTCGAACACGTGGCGTACAAGCTGCCGAAGGACCACAAGCGACACTTGCTCGCGCATCTCATCAAGGAAGGCGACTGGCACCAGGTGCTCGTGTTCACGCGCACCAAGCACGGCGCGAACCGCCTCGCCGAGCAACTCGAGGGCGCGGGCATCCGCTCGGCGGCGATCCATGGCAACAAGAGCCAGTCGGCGCGCGTGCGGGCACTCGAGGATTTCAAGGGCAACCGCGTCACGGCGCTGGTCGCGACCGACGTGGCCTCGCGCGGGCTCGACATCAAGGAGCTGCCGCACGTCGTCAATTACGAGTTGCCGAACGTGCCCGAGGACTATGTGCACCGCATCGGCCGCACGGCGCGCGCGGGCGCGACCGGCCACGCCGTGTCGCTCGTCGCACCGGATGAAGGCGGTCTGCTGCGCGACATCGAGAAGGTGCTGAAACGTGCCGTCCCGTACCTCGCCGCGCCGCCGTTCGAAATCGTGGCGCCGGCTCCGCCGCCACGTGCCCCGCTGCATTCGGCGCGACCGGCGGCACACGCTCCGCAACGGCACGGGCATGCGCCATCACGGGGCGGACACGCGCCGCGCCACACTGCAAAGCCGCAGCAGCGTGGCCACGGACAGCGCCCGCAATCGGGCCGCACGCAGGCCCACCGTTCGGGCGGCACGAGCCGATTCGGCGGCGGACGCAAGCATTGAACGCGAGCGCTCGTTGCAGGGCCGGCACGGGCGCATGCCTCGCGCCGCGCCTGATTCTTTGCGATGATCGAACTCACCGGAAAAGAGTAAGGAGCACCTGATGGCCCGCAAGACTTCCCGCAAGCCTGCCCCCGCCGCGAGCCGCGCCCCCGTGATCGACATCGGCATCGACGCGCGCGACCGCGCCCGCATCGCCGATTCACTCGCGCACGTGCTCGCCGACACCTACACGCTCTACCTCAAGACGCATGCGTTTCACTGGAACGTCGAAGGACCGATGTTCAACACGCTGCACCTGATGTTCATGGAGCAGTACACCGAACTCTGGAACGCGCTCGACGAAATCGCCGAGCGCATCCGCGCGCTCGGCTTCCCCGCGCCGGGCACCTACGCCGAGTTCGCGCGCCTCACGTCGATCGAGGAACGGCCGGGTGTGCCCGAGGCCATGGAAATGGTGCGGCGACTCGTGAAAGGCCACGAGGCGGTGGCGCGCACCGTACGCAAGGGTTTCCCGGCCGCCGAAAAGGCTGGCGACGAGTCGACCGTCGACCTGCTGACGCAGCGCCTGCAGATCCACGAGAAGACCGCGTGGATGCTGCGCAGCCTACTGCAGTAGCGCGCTCGCGTGATGCCGCAGGTGATCGGCGACGAAGGTCGAGATGAAGTAATAGCCGTGGTCGTAGCCGGCATGGCGGCGTAGCGTCAGCGGCCAGCCTGCCGCGTCGCACGCGGCCTCGAAGAGCTGCGGCTTCAGTTCGCGTTCGAGGAACGGGTCGGCGAGCCCCTGGTCGATCAGGATCGCCGGCCCGCGCGCGGCTTCGCCGAATTCCCGCATCAGCTCGGTCGCATCGTGCTGCGCCCAGGCCCTGCGATCGTCGCCCAGGTAACCCGTGAACGCCTTGGTGCCCCATGGGCACTGCATCGGCGCCGCGATCGGCGCGAACGCCGAGATCGAGCGGTACCGGTCGCGGTGTTTCAGGCCGAGCGTCAGCGCACCGTGGCCGCCCATCGAATGCCCGAAGATCCCGGCGCGCGCGGTGTCGGCCGGGAAATGCGCCGCGACCAGTGTCGGCAGTTCGTGCACCACATAGCTCGCCATCCGGTAATGCGCCGACCAGGGTGGGCGCGTCGCATCGAGGTAGAAGCCGGCGGCGACGCCGAAATCCCAGTGGTCCCGATCACCCGGCAATTCGATGCCGCGCGGGCTCGTGTCGGGCGCGACCAGCATCAGGCCGAGCTCGGCAGCGACGCGCTGGGCACCGGCCTTCATCATGAAGGTCTCTTCGGTGCAGGTGAGACCGGCGAGGTAATAGAGCACCGGCACCGGGCGCGCGAGCGCCTGCGGTGGCGTGTAGACGGCAAAGCGCATCGGCGTGCGCGTGCTGGTCGATTCGTGGCGGTAGAAGCCGGTCTTGCCGCCGAAGGAGCCGTGTTCCGAGAGCGTTTCGAGCGTCATCGCGTGCTCAAAACGTGACGACGCTGCGGATCGATTCGCCGGCGTGCATCAGGTCGAAGGCCTCGTTGATCTTCTCGATCGGCATCACGTGCGTGATCAGCGGGTCGATCTGGATCCTGCCCTGCATGTACCAGTCGACGATCTTCGGCACATCGGTGCGGCCGCGCGCGCCGCCGAACGCCGTGCCTTTCCAGACGCGCCCGGTGACGAGCTGGAACGGACGCGTACGGATTTCCTGCCCGGCGCCGGCGACGCCGATGATCACCGACACACCCCAGCCGCGATGGCAGCACTCGAGCGCCTGGCGCATCAGGTCGACGTTGCCGACGCACTCGAAACTGTAGTCGGCCCCGCCATCGGTGAGCGCAACGAGGTGCGCGACGAGGTCGGCGCCCGCCTCCTTCGCGTTGACGAAGTGCGTCATGCCGAACTTTTCGGCGAGTGCCTGGCGTTTCGGGTTGCGATCAACGCCGATGATCATGTTGGCGCCGGCGAGGCGCGCGCCCTGGATCACGTTCAGGCCGATGCCGCCGAGGCCGAACACCACGACGTTGGCGCCCGGCTCGACCCTGGCGGTATTGATGACGGCGCCGATGCCGGTCGTGACGCCGCAGCCGATGTAGCAGACCTTCTCGAACGGCGCGTCGTCGCGGATCTTCGCGACCGCGATCTCCGGCAGCACCGTGTAGTTGGCGAAGGTCGAGCAGCCCATGTAGTGGTGGATCTTCTCGCCGCGTATCGAGAAGCGGCTCGTGCCGTCGGGCATCACGCCCTGTCCCTGCGTCGCGCGGATCGCGGTGCAGAGATTCGTCTTGCGCGACAGGCAGGATTTGCACTGCCGGCACTCGGGCGTGTAGAGCGGAATGACGTGATCGCCCTTGCGCACCGAGGTGACGCCGGCGCCCACGTCGACGACGATGCCGGCGCCTTCGTGGCCGAAGATCACCGGAAAGAGGCCCTCCGGATCGGCGCCCGAGCGCGTGAACTCATCCGTATGGCAGACGCCGCTCGCCTTCACTTCGACGAGCACCTCGCCTGCGCGCGGCCCGTCGAGCCGCACCGTTTCGATCGAGAGCGGCTTGCCCGCCGCCCACGCCACCGCCGCCTTCACGTCCATACGCCCTCCGGAAGCATGGTGCCGGGCTTTAGGTTGTTCGGTTATTGGCGGCCGCCAATAACCGAACAACCGAAAGCCCGGCACCAGGAAAGAACAAGGCCCGCTTTCGCGGGCCCTGTAGCGTCTCAAAAAGACGTCTGGACGGGTAGCGCTTACCAGCGACCGCCGCCACCGCCCCCGCCGGAGCGGAAGCCACCGCCGCCGCCGCCCGGACGCGGGCCACGGCCACCGCCCGGACCACCCGTGCGCGGCTTGTCCTGCGCTTCATTGACGCGCAGCGGACGACCGTTCATCGAGTACCCGTTCAGTGCGCCGATCGCGCGCTGGGCATCCGCCTGCGACATCTCGACGAAGCCGAAGCCGCGCGGGCGGCCGGTTTCGCGGTCGGTCGGCAGCGACACCGATTCCACCGTGCCGTGCTTGGAAAACAGCTCGCGCACGTCGTCCTCACCCGCCGTAAACGGCAGGTTTCCTACATAGATCTTGGCCATCGAAACAACTCTCTCAAAAGGTTTGGAAACTCAAAAACGGCAGGAACTTGCGATCCCTGACCCCTGATCGCAGTCGAAACGGGCTTGCAGACGGGACGCTCTCTGGCGCCGTAAATGCAGGTCGAACAGGCGACGATCGGCGCGCAGCATACCACAGGCCCGAAAAACCCCAAATTCCGGGGGTTTACAGCCCCTCACCCCCGGTTTTGGCCGGGTTTACATGTCCAGGAAGCGCAGGAATTCGGCCCGGGTGCGGGGGTCGTCGCGGAAACTCCCGGTCATGCGGCTCGTGACCATCGACACCCCGCGCTTGTGCACGCCGCGGGTGGTCATGCACTCGTGTGCGGCCTCGATCACGACGCCGACACCCCGCGGTTTCAGTACCTCCTCGATGCAGCGCGCGATCTCCGCCGTCAATTTCTCCTGCACCTGGAAGCGGCGCGCGTACGCCTCGACCACGCGTGCGAGCTTGCTGATGCCGACGATCTTGTCGCCCGGCAGGTAGCCGACATGCGCGCGCCCGATGATCGGCGCCATGTGGTGCTCGCAATGCGACTCGAACTGGATGTTGCGCAGGACGATCAGGTCGTCGTAGCCCGCGACTTCCTCGAACGTACGTTGCAGGTATTCAGCCGGATCGGTGCCATAGCCGGAAAACCAGTCGCCAAAGGCATCGACGACGCGCCCCGGCGTATCGAGCAGGCCCTCGCGCGTCGGGTCGTCGCCCGCCCAGCGCAGCAGTGTCTTCACGGCCTCCTCGGCCTCTTCGCGCGTCACCATCGAACGGCTCCTTTCCGGATCATGATGGCGGCAAGTGCTAGCATTGCCGCATGAGTTACGACCAATACCACAAGCGCCGGATCGGCGCGCACGAGCTGCACCCCGAGACGCAGATGATGGGCTATGGCTACGACCCGCACCTGTCCGAAGGGTCGCTCAAGCCGCCGGTATTCCTGACGTCCACCTTCGTGTTCAAGACCGCCGAAGACGGCAAGGCCTTTTTCGACTACACGTCCGGCCGGCGCGAGGCGCCCCCGGGACAAGGCTCCGGGCTCATCTACTCGCGCTTCAACAACCCGAACCTCGAGGTGCTCGAGGACCGCCTCGCGCTGTGGGAAGGCGGCGAAGCGGCGGCCGTATTCGCGAGCGGCATGGCGGCGATCTCGACGGCGATCCTGGCGCATGTGCGTCCCGGTGACGTGATCCTGATGAGCCTGCCACTTTACGGCGGCACCGAGACCCTGATCGAGAAAACCCTGCCGAATCTCGGCGTCCGCTCGGTCGGCTTCACGGACGGCTGCAGCGAGCGTGCCGTGATGGAAGCGATGGAGCAGGCGCTGCGCACGGCGCAGGAGGCCGGCGGCCGCGTCGCCTTCATCATGACCGAAACGCCCGCCAATCCGACCAACAGCCTCGTCGATCTGGCGCTGATGCGCCGCGTCGCGGACGAGATCGGGCGCCGCCAGGGCGGCGAGACGCCGCCGGTCGCGGTCGACAACACCTTCCTCGGGCCCGTCTACCAGCAGCCGCTGAAGCACGGCGCCGATCTCGTCCTCTATTCGCTGACGAAATACGTGGGGGGCCACTCGGACCTCGTCGCGGGCGGCGTGGTCGGGTCGAAGGCGCGCACCCGGCCCATACGGCTGCTGCGCAGCGCGCTCGGCACGCAGCTCGACCCGAACACCGCGTGGATGATCATGCGCTCGATGGAAACGATCGCGCTGCGCATGCGCGCCGCGAACGACAACGCGGCACGTGTCGCGCAGTTCCTCGCGCAACACCCGCGCGTCACGGACGTGAACTGGCTCGGCCTGCTCCCCGCGAGCGACCCGCGCACCCCGGTTTTCCGGCGCCAGTGCACGGGCGCCGGATCGACCTTCGCGTTCAAGGTCGGTGCCGGCGAAGCCGATGCCTTCCGCATGCTGAACCGGCTCCAGGTGATGAAGCTCGCCGTGAGCCTCGGCGGCACCGAGACGCTGATCTCGCATCCCGCCTCGACCACGCATTCCGGCGTGCCGAAGGCGACACGCGATCGCTACGGCGTCACCGACGCGATGGTCCGGATCTCGGTCGGCATCGAGCATCCGGACGATCTGGTCGCGGACCTCGAACAGGCCCTCGGATAGAATATTCCCATGCTGGAACGTACCCTCGAGCGACTGCTGTTCGCGTCGCGTTGGCTGCTCGCACCCGTCTACCTCGGGCTCTCCCTCGCGCTGGTCGCGCTCGGCGTGAAGTTTTTCCAGGAGGCGTGGCACGCGCTGTCGCACGTGCACGTGGCCACGGAGGCGGACCTCGTGCTGACGCTGCTCGCGCTGATCGACATCGTGCTGGTCGGCGGGCTGATCGTGATGGTGATGCTGTCGGGCTACGAGAACTTCGTCTCGCGGATCGACATCAACCAGGGCGAGAGCCGCGAGGCGGCCCTCGGCTGGCTCGGCAAGCTCGATGCCGGCGGCCTGAAGCTGAAGGTCGCCGCGTCGATCGTCGCGATCTCCTCGATCCACCTGCTGCGCATCTTCATGAACGCGATGCAGACGCCGAACGACAAGATCCTCTGGTACGTGATCCTGCACCTGACTTTCGTGGTCTCCGCGGTGCTGCTCGCGCTGATGGACCGCGTGACGCTCGCTACGAAGAAGGCCTGACGCCGGCGAGGCCCATCCAGCGCTGCAGCGCCTCGATGCGCGAACGGCTGACCGGCAGCTGGCGCCCTCCTTTCAGGCGCAGCGTGTAGTCGCCGCCCGCCTCGCGCAGCAGCGCCTCGATCCGCTCGAGCCGCACGATCGCGGATCGGTGCACGCGCGCAAAGCGCGCCGGATCGAGCCGCTCCTCGAGCACCTGCATGCGCTCGCGCACGAGCCAGCTCTTCTCGCCCGCGTGCAGCTCGACGTACGGGCCACTCGCCGTGATGGCGTCGATCTCCGCGACCGCAACGACGCGCACCTGGCCGCGCGATTCGACGGCGATGCGTTCGAGGAAGCCCGTCGCGGGTGGCGCATCGCCTGCCGCCCGCGCCGCTCTGCCGTCGAGCAGCGCCTTCAGCCGCGAGGAGAGCTCGCCGATCTCCGCGAGCTCGATCGCGCGGCGCGCGCGCGCGAAGGCGGTCTCGAAACGCTCGTCGTCGAAGGGCTTCACGAGGTAATCGACCGCGGCCACATCGAACGCGTCGAGCGCGTAGCGGTCGTACGCGGTGCAGAAGATCGTGACGGGCATGTGGCCGGCGCCGATCTCGCGCACGACCTCGAGCCCCGTGCGCCCCGGCATCTGGATGTCGAGGAACACGAGATCCGGCGCGAGGGTCCGGATCGCCTCCACCGCCGCGTTGCCGTTGTCCGCGACGCCGGCGATCTCGACCGCCGGCTGTTGGCCGAGCAGGTCGAGCAGGCGTTGCCGCGCGAGCGCTTCGTCGTCGACGATGAGGACCCGCAGCGATCGCGTGCTCACACCGCCTCCATCCTCAGGTCCGCGCCCGTGTGATAGGGCAGCCGCACTTGCGCCCGCATTCCACCTTCCGCCCTCGGCCCGAGCACGAGGCTCTGCTCGTTACCATACAGCTGCGCGAGCCGTTCGCGGGTATTTCGCAGGCCGATGCCTTCGCTCGTCGGCACCTGGCCGTCGGGCCTCGCCGGTCCATTGTCGAGCACCGTGAGCACGACCGCCGCGCCGTCCCGGCGCGCTGCCACGGTGATCGCGCCGCCGCCATCGAGCTTCGCGGTGCCGTGCCGGATGGCGTTCTCGACCAGCGGCTGCAGGACGAAGGTCGGCACGAGCGCCTCGCCGATGCCGGGCTCGATCTGCATGTCGACCTCGAGCTGGCCCTGGAACCGCACGCGCATGATGTCGAGATAGCCGTCGAGGAAGCGCAGTTCCTCGCGCAGCGGCACTTCCTGTTCCTTGCCGCCCTCGAGCGTCGTGCGCAGCAGCTCCGAGAGGCGCGCGATCATGCGCCGCACGCCCCGCGGGTCGCGCTCGACGAGCGCCGACACGGCGTGGAGCGTATTGAAGAGGAAATGCGGATCGAGTTGCGTGCGCAGCACCGCGAGCCGCGCATCGGCCAGCTGCGCCTGGAGCCGGATCGCTTCTTCGCGGCGGGCGAGGTCACGCCGGAAATAATGGCGTGCGAGCCCCGCAGCGAGCACCGCCGCGGCCGTGATGAACTGGTTGACGAACCACAGGTGCGTGATCCGCCACAGGAGGCCGGGCGGCGGATGGCGCCCCCGCGCCGGCTCGTAGAACACCTCCCAGCGCAGCCAGCGCAGCAATTCATCGACGGCGAGTCCGACCACGAGCGCGAGCACGATCATCGCGAGGACTCGTGCGACGAGATGCCCGCGATCGACGCTCAGGCGACTCGCCGCGACGAACAGCGGTGGCGTCAGCAGCGCCCAGACCCATGAACTCGCGAATGCCAGCAATACCGGCGCGCTCGGGAAGAGCGGCACCGAGCGTCCGCCCGGCGAGAACAGCGCATTGACCGACCACAGCAGCGCGAAGAAGGTCCAGAAGAGGAAAATGGTGGCGTATTCCGCGCGCTGCAGCGGATAACGCTCCCGGGGCGTCGCGGAAGTCATCATGCCGACAAGCATAGGTAGCGCGGCGCCGGGCAGCAAAGCCGTTCAGGACGCCGGGCGTGCCATTCATGACAGCGGCGTGCATTTCATGCCGGCGGTCGTGCTGGCGCCTCGCGGCACCGCTATTCTCGCACCATGAAAAGAAGGAAGCTGCTGGTCGTCACCGCCGTCGCCGTCGCGCTGGCCGTCGGCGGCTACGCCTGGACGAAGCTGTCGCGCGAGGCGGTGTCACCCTATCGCTTCGCGCAGGTCGAGCGCGCCGATATCCGCGCCACGGTGGCGGCCACCGGCACGCTGAGCGCCGTGACGACGGTGCAGGTCGGCACGCAGGTCTCGGGCCGCGTCGTCGCAATCCATGCGGACTTCAATGACACCGTGAGGAAGGGACAGCTGATCGCGCGCATCGACCCGACGCTGCTCGAGCAGGCGGTGCGCGACGCGCAGGCGGGGGTCGAGCGCAGTCGCGCGCAATACGAGCAGGCGGACATCGAGTACCGGCGCAATCTCTCGCTGTTCCAGGGCAAGGTGCTCACCGAAATCGAGTTCAACACGTCGAAGTTCGGGCGCGAGGTGGCGCTGGCGAACTACAAGTCCGCACAGGTGGCGCTCGATCGCGCCCGCCAGAATCTCGCCTACACGGAAATCATCGCGCCGATCGACGGCATCGTCGTCGAGCGCAATGTCGACGTCGGCCAGACGGTCGCCGCGAGCCTGTCGGCGCCGCAGCTGTTCCTGATCGCGAAGGATCTCGCCGAGATGCAGATCATCGCGCCCGTCGCCGAAAGCGACATCGGATCGATCCACGACGGGCAACCCGTCTCGTTCACCGTCCAGGC
>JABAQN010000069.1 GCA_019187495.1 Steroidobacteraceae bacterium | reverse complement strand
CAAGAAGCTCTTTTCGCACCAAGGCGATGACCTGGGAGAGTGTGGCAATGAAGGAAGCCATGGGTGTCAGTCCAGTGACTTGCGCAGCGTGCGTTGTGTGGCGAACACCAGCGCCACGGCGTAGAGGGAAAGGATGGCGACGCTGCGCACGAGGGTCGGCCCATGGTCGCCCGCCAAAAACAGCGTCTTGATCAGGCCCATGAAATGCGTGGCGGGCAGCAGTTGCGCCACGCCCTGGATCACCAGCGGCACATTGCGCAGGTCGAACACGAAGCCGGAGAGCATCATGGCCGGCATGAAGCTCACCAGCATGGCCAGTTGACTGGCGTCAAACTGGTTGCGCGTCTTGCCAGAAATGAACAGGCCCAGCAGCAGCGAAACCAGCAGGTACAGCATCGAGGCCAGGAACAGGATCGTGAGGGAGCCGCGCAGCGGCACCTCGAAGAGGAAGCGCGCCGCCAGCAGGCACAGCACCAGGTCGATGGCACCGACTACCAGATACGGCACCAGCTTGGCGAAGATGAGTTCCAGTGGCCGTACCGGCGTGACGAACAGCGACTCCAGCGTGCCGCGCTCCCATTCACGCGCGATCAGCAGCGACGTGAGGAAGGCACCGATCAGCGTCAGCACCAGCACGATCAGTCCTGGCACCAGATACCAGCTGCTGTTGCCTGTTTCGTTGAACCACATGCGCTGCACCACTTCCACACGAGCCAGCGCGGGCGGCTTGTTGCCGGCGCGGTCTGCCTGCTTTTGCGCCCAGGTGGCAACGGCGCTGTTGACATAGCCTTCCACGGTCTGCGCCGTGGTCGAGTTGACGCCGTTCAAGATCAACTGGATGCGGGCATCCCCTGCCGCGAAGCGACGAGAGAAGTCCAGCGGCACCCGCACGATGGCGTCGACCTCGCCTGCGCGCAGCAGGCGCTCGGCCTCCTGCATCTGTGTGACCCACACTGGCGACAGATAGCTTGAGCCCGCCAGGCCGGCGACGGCGTCGCGCGCGCTGGGCGCGCTGTCTTCCAGCACCACCGCGACCGGCGCGTTCTTCACATCGAAAGACAGGCCGTAGCCGAACAGCAGAATCAGCGCGATGGGCAGCAGTAGCCCCACCGCCAGATTGCTCTTGTCGCGCAGCATCTGGCGCACTTCCTTGCGCAGCAGGGCGATGAAACGCCGCATGAACTCTGGATATCTCATGCGCGGCCTCCTGAGTTCTTGGCCCGGTCGGCGGCGCGGCCGTGCTCGACGATGGCGATGAAGGCGCTGTTCATGTCGCTGCCGCCCTCCTGGCCTGCCCGGCCCGCCTGCTCGCGCACCGCCTGCGGCGTGCCCAGCGCCAGCACCTTGCCGGCGTCCTGGATGGCAATGCGGTCGCAGTACTCTGCCTCCTCCATGAAATGCGTGGTGATGATGACCGTCACTCCCGCTTGCGCGAGCGCGGTGATGGTGCGCCAGAAGGCACGCCGCGCCAGCGGGTCGATGCCGCTGGTCGGCTCGTCGAGGAACAGGATGTCGGGCTCGTGCAGCAGGCCGGTGGCCATGGCCAGGCGCTGCTTGAACCCGCCGGGCAGCAGGCCGCTGATGGCGGTGGGCTCCAGGGCGAACTGGGCGAGCGTGGCCGCCACCCGCGTGCGCAGCGCCTGGCCGCGCAGCCCGTAGGCGCCACCGAAGAACTCCAGGTTCTCCCGCACGCTCAGGTTGCCGTAGAGCGCGAACTTCTGTGACACATAGCCAATGCGCGAGCGCGCCTGGGCGCGTGCCGTGCGCAGGTTCATGCCGGCGACTTCCAGGTGCCCGCTGCTGGCCGGTAGCAGGCCGCAGAGCATGCGGAAGGTGGTGGTCTTGCCTGCGCCGTTGGGACCGAGCAGACCGAAGATTTCGCCACGGGCCACGTCGAAGGAAGTGCTGGCGACGGCGGTAAAGTCGCCAAATTTGCGCACCAGGTCATGCACCACGATCACCGGCCCGTCACCATTACTATTCGAGGACACCTGCGGGGACGACGCGGGCGCTTCGGGAGAGGATGCCGACACCTTGGTAGTCGACTCCGCGCCCTCGGTATGTTGCTGGCGCAGCATCATCATGAAAGCGTCTTCGAGTTCTTCAGGGCGCGGCTGGTAGTCGATGTCGCCGAGCAGTGCATCCAGTGCGTGCGCGTCTGCCTTGGGCTGGCGGATGAACCACACCGCACCGCCTTTGGGCACCGCATCGACGATCAACGGGCCGGCGTCGATCAAACGCGCCTGCAGGTCGCGGGCGGGCATGCCGGACGGTGGCGTGGCCACATAGGTCAACCCTCGGGCGCGTTCGCGCAGCGCGCCGGGAGCGCCGGCGGCGAGCAGCAGGCCTTGGTGCATCACGAACACCTGGGCGCAGCGCTCGGCCTCGTCCATGTAGGCGGTGCTGACGATCACGCCCAGCTTTTCGTCATCCACCAGTTGCTGCACGATCTGCCACAGATCGCGGCGCGAGAGCGGATCGACGCCGACGCTGGGTTCATCCAGCAGCAGCAAATCCGGCGAGCGCACCAGCGTGCAGGCCAGACCCAGCTTCTGCTTCATGCCGCCCGACAGCTTGCCGGCCGGGCGTGCGGTAAAGCGCGCCATGTCGGTCATTTCCAGCATGCGCGCGAAGCGTTCGCGGCGCACTTCCTGCGGCACACCGTGCAGATCGGCGTAGAGGTCGAGGTTTTCCTGCACGCTCAGGTCTTCGTACAGGCCGAAGCGCTGCGGCATGTAGCTGATGCGGTCCTGCACCGTTTGCGGGTCGTGGGCGACGTCGATGCCCAGCACGCGCAATGTCCCCGCATCGGGCTTGAGCAGCCCGGCCATCATGCGCATCAAGGTGGTCTTGCCGGCACCGTCCGGGCCGACCAGGGCCGTCAACTCACCCGCACGCACCGTCAGCGACAAGCCGCCCACCGCGTGCAAGGGGCCGCCGCCCGGCGCGTCGAAGGTCTTGCGCAGCCCTTCGGCAATGACCGTTGCGCCGCCGTCGCTCATTGCGCCGCGCCCGTCGTCAGATGGACGGTGGCCGGCTGCCCCAGGCGCAGCACGTCTTGCGGGTCATCGACCCGTACTCGCAGCTCGTAGAGCAGGCTGGTGCGCAACGCTTCAGTCTGCACCGACTTGGGCGTGAACTCGGCCACCGAGGAGATGTAGCCGATCTTGCCGGCGATGGACTGACCAGGGGAGCCATCCGTGGTCACATGTGCCGGCATACCGGGTTTGACCCGACCCAGGTCGGGCTCGCCCACATAGACACGCACCCACTTGGGCTGGGTCAGCGCCAGGGCAAATACAGGTTTCTGCGGTGTCGCCATGTCGCCGGGTTCGAGCAGGCGCGAACGCACCACGGCGTCTGCCGGGGCCTTGAGTTGGCCTTGAGCGATCTGGTGCTGCAGCAAGGCCAGTTGCGCCTGCGCCGCCTTGAGCTGTGCCTCGGCACCGGCCACGTCCTCTGCGCGCGGCCCCAGCTCAGTCAAGCGCAAGGCTTCGTGTTGATCCGTCAGCTTGGCCTGGGCAACCTGTAGACGGTTTTTGGCGCGGTCCAGATCCTGCGCACTGACGCCACGCCCCTGGGTGTTGGCGGCGATGCCTTGCAGGCGCTGCAGATCCTGCTCGGCCTGTGCGGCATCGGACTGGGCTGCGGTCACACGGCTCTTGGCCTGGGCGATTTCCTGCGGCCGCGCACCGTTGCGCAAACGTTGCAGGGTTTGCTGCTGAACGCCAATCTGCGCTTGTGCCTGTTCGGCCTGCAAGGCCAGGGTGCGGGTGTCCAGCACCGCCAGCACATCTCCCGCATGCACGCGGCTGCCTTCCTCCACCCGCAATTCAGCCACGCGGCCACTGCCATCGAAGGCCAGCGCAATCTGGCGGATGTCCACGTTGCCATGCAGCACCAGTGCATCGTCGTGGCCTTTGTCTCGCTGGTGCCACCAAGCCCACGCACCAAGCACCAGCACAACAATGAGAAAAATGGCGATCAGAGGCTTCTTCATGGCAAGGGTCCAAGTAGGCGCAAGAGATGGCAGGGCACTTTGATGTACGACATTAAATTGATCTTAAATTTAAATTGACCGACAATGCAAGCCGTATCTATCCTGGAAAAACAAGGGATGAGCAAACCCGCACGCGGACTTCGCTCGGATGGCGAAGCCACAAAAACACGCATACTGGAGGCCGCAGGCGAGCTGTTCGCCGCAACGGGCTACGCCGAAACGTCCAACAAGGACATCGCCGCCCGGGCGCAGGTGGATCTGGCCTCCATCAATTACCACTTCGGCAACCGCAGCGGCCTGTACCAGGCCGTATTGGCTGCGGCCCATGACCAGCTGCTGGGCATGGCAGACCTGCGACGAATGGTCGGTAGCGAATCGCCACCCGAGTCGAAATTGCGCGCACTGATCGAGCAACTGGTCGCGCAGGCCATGCAAGAACCTCAAGTCTGGCAGCTGCGTGTCCTTGCCAGGGAGGTGCTGGCGCCGAGTTCACATCTGCAGGTGTTGTTCCAGGATGAAGCGCTGCCAAAGATGCTGCTCGTCAGGCAACTGCTCAGCGAGATCACCCGGATATCCGTGCAAGACCCGGCCCTAACCCGTTGTCAGATGAGTGTGATTACTCCCTGCCTGATGCTGCTGGTTGGCGGGCGCACGTTCCCCGGGCCTTTGAAGGAGATTTTCCAGATGTCTTCACAGGCGATTGCGAGCCACCTGTATCACTTCGCCATGGGCGGACTGGGGGCGATAGCCCGGGAGTACGCTGAACAGGCAAAAAGCTGAGGAAAACCGCGCTGGCGCGGTAGGGCTGCCCCTACCGCAATTGATCCACGAAATTCACAGGGAACACGATCCGCGTTGCGCTTCACCTGCTCGTCGCTCTTTGTCAAAACTGACCACCGATCAGGCATCGAACGTCAAATTGAGGCTCGCGCACCAGCCCGTCTTGTGCTATCATGAAACATCAAGATAAATCATGATGGGGATTGACATGACCGCTGCCGTCCGCGAAAAATTCTCCTCCCAGGCCGCACCCGATGTACTGGCGGCATTGCGCCAGATTGCAGAAAGCCAAGGGCGTCAGTTCCAGGCGGTGCTGGATGAGGCCCTGCGCGACTACATCGACCGGCAACAGAAGGAACGCCCCCGCCGCCACGTGATGGCCGCGTTTGCATCCAGCCTGGACGAGTTCGACAGCCTCTACCGCGAATTGGCCAAGTAAGCCGTGGTGCACGATTACCTGACCGTTGCCGACGTGCTCGGGATACACACGGTGTTGATCCAACGATACGGCGGTGCGCCAGGCGTTCGTGACCCCGGTGCACTTGAGTCGGCATTGTTCCGCCCGCAGACGGGCTATTACGAGGACATCGTGGCCGAAGCTGCGGCGCTGCTGGAGAGCCTGGCGATCAACCATCCCTTCGTGGACGGCGACAAGCGCATCGCCTTTGCCGCCGCCGACGTGTTCCTGCGCATCAATGGCTGGCGCTTGCAGCGGTCACCGGTGCAGATCCACGCCGAGATGATCCAGATGTTCGAGGCCGGAACCTTTGATATCGCCCACCTCGATCCCTGGCTGCGGGCATTCGCGGTCGCTGCAAAATGATCCATTAACACCCTCCCTGGCTTGAAGGGTGGGGATTCCCACTTCACGGAACCCTGCCGTGTAATTCATAAAATACAGTCGATCAAGAAAAAACCCGGCCGGAGCCGGGCTGATGTCACTTGAATTCGCGGGTCAGGCCGGGCTTGGCTCTTCATGGAATCCTGTTGGGCATGGTTGGCGGTTGCTTGCATATTCTAATGTGCGGCTTTAGGATTGGCACATGAAACCCCGCCACCTTTTGCCCCATCTGCAACGGCTGCTCGGACATTTTCCGTGCGTGGCCGTGTTCGGCGCGCGGCAGTGCGGCAAGACGACGCTGCTGGGCGCCTTGTCCGGTGAGTGGCTGCGGCTCGACATGGAAAGCGCGGCGGACCGTTCCCAGCTGCTTGCCGAGCCCGATACGTTTTTTCGCCTGCATCCGCAGGCTGTCATCATCGACGAGGCGCAACTGGCGCCGGCGGTCTTCCCGGCCTTGCGGGTCGCCATCGACCGCGACCGGGCCCGCAAGGGGCGCTTCGTGCTCTCCGGTTCCAGTTCGCCCGAACTGGTGCGGCGCATCGCCGAATCGCTGGCGGGGCGTATCGGCCTGGCCGAACTGTCGCCGTTTTCACTGGGCGAAGCCTGGCAGTGCGGGCCATCGCCAGTCTTCGCGGCACTGGGCGCAAGGGCCGGGCCGCCGGCCCTGATGGCCGCCGCCGCGCCACGCGTCGATCTGCGCCAGTTGCGAGACCACTGGTTCGATGGCGGCTATCCGGAGCCCTGGCTCGACGCGGATGCCGAATTCCGCCGTCTCTGGCACCGCAATTATTTCGACACCTATCTGCTGCGCGACATCGGCGCGCTGTTTCCGCAGCTCAACCGCGACCGTTTTCGCCAGTTCATCCAGATGCTGGCGCATGTGTCGGGCAGCATTCTCAACAATGCCGAAATCGCCCGCAGCCTCGGCGTTTCCGAACCCACGGTGCGCGACTGGCTGGGCATCGCCACGGGCACCTATCTGTGGCGGCATCTGCCAGCCTGGGATCGTTCGCCGCACAAGCAGCTGGTGCGCCACCCCAAGGGTTTCATGCGCGACAGCGGCATGTTGCATCGCCTGCTGCGCATCGAGTGCGCCGACGACCTGGCGACCCACCCCGCCGCCGGTCGTTCCTGGGAAGCCTATGTCGCCGAGATGCTGCTGCGGGGTTTCGCCGAGGCCGGTATGGCGGCGACGCCTTTTCACTATCGCACGCGCGGCGGCGCCGAGATCGACCTGATCATCGAGGGCGATTGCGGCGTGCTGCCGGTCGAAATCAAGCTCGGCGCGACGGTGCCGCCGCGCAGCCTGCGTTCGCTGGAAGAGTTCATCGCCATGCACGATTGCCCGCTCGGCCTGGTGGTCTGCAACGACGAGAAGCCGCGCCGCCTGAGCGAGCGCATCGTGGCCATTCCGGCGGCCAGCCTTTGAGCGTCTGGCGAGGTCGCGGCTCCCGGCCGTCAGGGGGCGCATGGGTTGGGCACATATCACCCACGACCGGAAGTTTTACCCAAGTCCTCCCGAGCGCCAGACGTCAGGCTTTCGCCTATCCTTGTACGGACGGGCCGATTTGGGTTTGCCAGCAAGGGAAGCGCTGCGTCCTTACTGCATGGCGGATGTGACTGTGGTGTGTGTTCTGGCCGCTGGGGCGCGATGGCGGGGTTGATGTGGCGCAGACCTGGAAGCGAAGCGCCGTCCGGGGGCATTTTTCGGAAAACCAGTCGTTTTCTGCCGCACTGAAAAATGCAACTTGCCGATACCGCTGCCAATCGCTCAGCTGCATCGGGGTAGCGCTCGACGAGTTTCCCGTCCTGCCTATTTTCCCCTCGACTTGCTTCTTGCCGGCGGTGCGGCCGAGCGCCGTTGCATCGCCGGGCGGGGCGGCTTGCCGGTGCCCGCCGGCTGGAACGATGGCACCAGGTGGCGGTGGCCGTTGCCGATCAGGTCGGCGCGGCCCATGCGACGCAGGGCCTCGCGCAGCAGCGGCCAGTTCTCCGGGTCGTGCCAGCGCAGGAAGGCCTTGTGCAGCTTGCGCACGCGGCCGCTGCGCACCACCTCGACGCCCTCCGCGGCGGCGGTCACCTTGCGCAGGGGATTCTTCCCGGTGTGGTACATCGCGGTGGCGAGCGCCAGCGGCGTCGGCAGGAAGGTCTGCACCTGGTCGAGGCGGAAGCCGTTGCGCTTCAGCCACAGGGCGAGCGCCAGCATGTCCTCGTCGGTGGTGCCGGGATGCGCGGCGATGAAGTAGGGGATGAGGTACTGCTCCTTGCCGGCTTCCGCCGAGAACTTCTCGAACATCGCCTTGAAGCGGTCGTAGGCGCCGATGCCCGGCTTCATCATCTTGGAGAGCGGCCCCGCTTCGGTGTGCTCCGGCGCGATCTTCAGGTAGCCGCCGACGTGGTGCGTGATCAGCTCCTTGACGTACTCCGGCGATTTCACGGCGAGGTCGTAGCGCAGGCCGGAGCCGATCAGCACCTTCTTGATGCCGGGCAGGGCGCGCGCCTTGCGATAGAGCTGCACCAGCGGGCCGTGGTCGGTGCCCATGTTCGGGCAGATGTCCGGATAGACGCATGACAGGCGCCGGCAGGATTCCTCGATCTTCGCATCCTTGCAGGCGAGGCGGTACATGTTGGCGGTCGGCCCGCCGAGGTCGGAGACGACGCCGGTGAAGCCGGGCGTCTTGTCGCGGATTTCCCCGATCTCGTGCAGGATGGACTGCTCGGAGCGGCTCTGGATGATGCGGCCCTCGTGCTCGGTGATCGAGCAGAAGGTGCAGCCGCCGAAGCAGCCGCGCATGATGTTGATGGAGAAGCGGATCATTTCCCAGGCCGGGATTTTCGCGCCGCCGTAGGACGGGTGCGGCGCGCGGGCGAAGGGCATGCCGTAGACGTAGTCCATCTCCGGCGTGGTGAGCGGCACCGGCGGCGGATTCAGCCAGACGTCGCGTTCGCCGTGCGCCTGCACCAGGGCGCGCGCGTTGCCCGGGTTGGATTCGAGGTGGAAGGTGCGCGAGGCGTGGGCATACAGCACCGGGTCGTCCTTCACCTGCTCGTAGGACGGCAGGCGGATCACGGTATGGGCGCGCGCGGCGCGGCGCGCCTCGGCCTTCATGAAGCGGACCGGCACGCCCGACGCCGTGTCCTGGGGACTGACTTTTGTTTCCTGCATCGCGTAGGGATCGGGATGCGCATGCACGGCACCGGGCGTGTCGACCTCGGTCGAGTCGGTTTCCGTCCATTCCTCCCCCGGCCGCCAGCCGCGCGGCACCATGAAGGCGCTGCCGCGCAGGTCGCGGATCTCCTGCATCGGCACGCCCTTGGCCAGGCGGTGGGCGAGTTCGACGAGGGCGCGCTCGGCGTTGCCGAAGAGCAGCAGGTCGGCCTTCGAGTCCGCCAGCACGGAGCGGCGCACCGTGTCGGACCAGTAGTCGTAGTGGGCGATGCGGCGCAGGCTGGCCTCGATGCTGCCGATCACCACCGGCGTGCCGGGAAACGCCTCGCGGCAGCGCTGGGCATACACCGTCACCGCGCGGTCGGGGCGCCGGCCCGGCTCGGCGTTCGGCGTGTAGGCGTCGTCGGAGCGGATCTTGCGGTCGGCGGTGTAGCGGTTAACCATCGAATCCATGTTGCCGGCGGTGACGCCGTAGAACAGCGCCGGCTTGCCCAGTGCGCGGAAGGGCTCGGCCGAATGCCAGTCGGGCTGGCTGAGGATGCCGACGCGGAAGCCCTGCGCCTCGAGCAGCCGTCCGATCAGCGCCATGCCGAAGCTGGGATGGTCGATGTAGGCGTCGCCGGTGACGAGGACGATGTCGCACTCGTCCCAGCCGCGCGCGTCCATTTCGGCGCGCGACACGGGCAGGAAGGGCGAGGTGCCGAAGCGGTGGGCCCAGTGCTTGCGGTAGGCGGTGAGGAGCTTGGTGTCGGGCGGCAGGCGCATGCGCCTATTCTACAGGCGCGGGTTCCTCCGGCCGGTAGCGCCCGACGAGGCGGTTGCGGCC
>JABAQN010000014.1 GCA_019187495.1 Steroidobacteraceae bacterium | reverse complement strand
CGACCAGCTGATTCCATCGGGGCCCGCGGCCACGCGCCGCACACACAGGCCGGATGTATGGCTGTAATCTCTACCCGAAACCCAAAACTCGAATCTGTGCGCGGCAATAAGGGGCGTCCATGTATGCTCGCACAATGCGTCGGCAGCCGGCGCGCTCAGCTCAATCGTTAGATCGCCGAATCACCGAGGCGCGATGATTCTCGCCAGGTCTCGTCTTGAGGCGCCGAGTGCGATGAGCGACCGCATCAGCAGGTCGATGGACACTGTCGGATCCCCCGATTCCATCTTGGCGACTCGGGACTGGCTGGATTGCACTGCGGCGGCCAGGTCATGCTGCGTCAGACGCTTGCGCTTGCGTCGAGCCTTGAGGCCCTCGGCGAGTTTCAGGCGTAGCTCGATCAGTGCGGCCTCCTCCGGCGTGAGATCCAGGAACTCCTGGGTATCTCCAACCTTCCAGCCGCGACTCGTCAGCTTGCCCTTCTTACTTGCACGCATCTTCATACTCCCGAAAACGCCTTTGACAGATCGCAATTACGTCCTTGGGTGTGGTCCGCGTCTTCTTGGCGAAGACCTCTCCAATCACAATCGCGTCCGGATCGGTCCGGTAAACGATTCGCCAATTTGCTGTCCGACCGCGAACGCGCAATTCATGGCATCCTCGGCCTATAGCCGGCATGGGCCGCGAATGAGGCATGCCCAATGACTCGCCACGTTGCAGCCTTCTCAGCAACATCCCGGCTTCGATCCTGGCAGCCGTTGCAAAAGGCGGAGTCTTGATCTCCCCATGCAGCCAGACCAGCGGCTTGTCGGCTACGGCCACGGATGCTAGTGTATGTCAGATATGACATATGGTCAACCGAGACTCGGCGATCTAACAATGCGTTGGAGCGGGCCGTGATGCGTTGCGGGTGGCGCGCCGCTCGCGTGCAGAGAGATTTTACGCTCGCGGCACGCTGGAACGGCGTCGCGAGGCCCGCTCAATGCGGACGTTAGGCATCACACCGACTTACACGGAGGGCTGAGTGATGAATTGGCTCGCGCGCCTGTTTTCCCAGAATACGCTGCACGAGCCTAATCAGCCAACCGAACCCCTCGATGGGGTTGTCATCCGACTCGACGATCAGTCCTACTTTGCCAATAGCGACATTATTGAGGGAATGCAGTTCTCGGCAACGCTACAAATCCGCACCCCACTCAGTGTGCTCAGGCACCATGGCGAGATCTTTCATGGATCGCCAAGCAATGCACCGGTATACGGTTCACAAGCGGACGGAATCTGGGTTTTTAGGACAAAGACATTCAAGGAACTCGGCATTGACATGGGCGAAATGTCAGAGTCAACCCACGCCAGCGATATCGGCCCGGTACTGCCGTCGCACTACTTGCCATTCCTTATTCAGTTCAGATCAATCGCTGAGAGCAGTAGCTCACCCGATCAACAAATGCTTGCCCTCTTGGAGCTGCCGAAGCAATCGGCACGCTTCAGTGAGATTTGGCAAAAACTTTGCACCTCTTACAATGACTTCCCATCGTCATTCTTCTATTACCCGTTCACATCGCTGCCGGGCATCGGGAGAAAGCTCGCAAGGAACCTTTATGCGGCAGGCTTTCGCTCCACGGAAGAGATCATTAATTCAAGCATGGCACAGCTCACAGCAGTACCAGGTTTGGGCTCTGCTACGGCGGCAAAGCTCACCACCGTGGCGACCGCGGGCCGGCAAGGGCAGTTTCGCGGCTTGGCATAATTCAGGTGTTAGGCCGCTATCGAAGTCTTTCGCAATTGGGAGAACTGCCATGGCAAACAATTCCGTCGGTTGGTTTGAGATCTATGTGCAGGACATGGATAGGGCCAGAAGGTTCTATGAAGCTGTCTTTTCCGTTAGCCTGGAGCGGCTGGAAAGTCCCAACATCGAAATGTGGGCATTTCCCATGCAACCCGACCGGCCCGGGACCGCCGGCTCCTTGGTCAAGATGGAGGGGTTTCCCTCCGGCGGAAACAGCACAATTGTCTACTTCACCTGCGCGGACTGCGCGACCGAGGCCAGTCGCGCCGCTGCAAGCGGCGGCAAGATCTTCAAGTCAAAATTTACTATTGGCCAATACGGGTTTATTGCCTTGGTAGTCGATACCGAGGGCAATATGATCGGCCTGCACTCGATGCAATGAGCGCGGCCTAACAATTCATTCAAGCCGAAGCCGCTTCGCGGCTCGGTTAGATTCAGGTGTTAGCCGGCATGCGTCAATGTGGACGCAGAGATTGACTTGCTGCTTTAACGTAGCTACGCTTAATCATGCGTATCACCTGTGATCCTGAAAAGCGTCTTTGGACGTTGCGGGTCCGTGGGTTGGATATGCGGCGGGCTGCGGAGGTCTTCTCCGGAGTTCATCTCACACGGGTCGATGATCGCCGCGACTACGGTGAGCCCAGATTCGTCACAACCGGCTGGCTTGATTCGAGACTGGTGGTGTTTGTCTGGACGCCACGTGGCTTGGCCCGCCGAGTTATTAGTTTGAGGCACTGCCATGAGCGCGAAGCGAAGAAAGCCCGTCCGTACCTTGCTGAACCAGGATGATCCTCCGGAGATCACGGAGGCATGGTTGCAGGAGGCTGATTTGATGAAGGGCGACAAGGTCGTCCGACGCGGTCGACCCAGGCTTGAGAATCCGAAGCAGCTCTTGTCACTGCGTCTTCAGCCGGAGGTGATTGCGGCCTGGAAAGCTAGTGGCTCCGGTTGGCAGACACGCATGGCGGAATTGCTGAAGAAGTCTTCACCAAAGACCCGTAGGAATGCCGGCTAACCAGTCGCTGGAGCGGGCGCGTGAACGATAAAGTGCAAATGCCTCAACGGGTCGGCGAGCGCGCCGCTCAGCTCAATAGTTAGGCCGCTTGGAAAGCGCCTGCTACGATTCCAAGCATGGCTGTGATCGACGCTGGTGGGGCAATCATTCCTTCACAGAAGCTGCGAGAGTACTTGTTGTCGGCAACGCATCCCATCGGCCGGTACAAGGCGGCGTTCTTTACCGCTCTCGGTTACACGCCTGAAGCGTGGGAAGTCTTGGAGCGAGACCTCCGCGACCTGCTTCGGGGCCCGGTTCGGGAGCTTGAAGTAACAGAATACGGCCAGAAGTTCGCGACCCATGGAGAATTGAAGGGCCCAGCTGGACGCAAGGCGGCCGTAGTGGCAGTGTGGATTACATTGGTCGGCGAAACGGCACCGCGCTTTGTGACCGCCTACCCAGAGGACTAGGCCATGACATTCCGAGAACTCGACACGGTGGTGGTGACCAGCGATCTTCCGGCGCACGGGCTAAAGCGCGGAGACGTCGGGGCAGTCGTGCAGGTTTACTCGGCCCACGCTGTTGAGGTCGAGTTCGTTACCGCCGCGGGTGGCACTCGTGCAGTCGTTACTCTAGGTAGCGATAAGCTTCGGCCTGTCGGTCGCAACGATCTGTTAGCTGTTCGCCAACTCGACGCGGCCTAACAAATCGTTGGAGCGGACTCGCCGAGACGTCATGTCGTTTGCATGCGTAAACATCCCGCCTTCTCGGCGCGTCGCTCAACTTGTTTGTTAGGCGCCGCTACTCAGCGCGCTGATTTACCGTCTCGACGGAGCTCTTCCCACCATGCTCGCGGTGTCAGAATCTGAATGGGCAGTGGAGCTTTGATATCGAGAAGGTCTCGATCTCCAGTGATCAGCATTTGCGCCTTTCCGGCAATTGCCTTGGACAGCACCGGAATATCAGATCTGTCCCGAATCGCCACAGCAAACATCTTGGCCTTCGCCACGACGCGACTATCTCGGCGCAAGAGCGTGTCAAACTCTTCGATGATCTGGCCAGGTATCCGCAGTTTCTTGTGCAGGACGCGCTTCAACTCCGTCAGCACAGCCTCACCCAGTATCAGTTCATGTTCGGCCATGACGAGATTGACGACATCAGCACACAGGCCGCGCGTAGCGACTGCAGCGATCAGAACATTGGTATCGAGGGCAACCCTCACGATATATCGCGAAACACGTCCTCGTCCGTCACATAGCCCCGCGCCTCTGCGAGAGGCATCACGCGACGGCGCAGGTCCTGGAACTGAGCGAGGGCCAATTGACGCCGCACCGCATCACGTACAACCTCGCTGCGAGTACGGCCCGTGCGCTTAGCGACCTGGGCCAACTGGCGATCCAAGGCGCCGTCCAATCGAATGGTCAAGGCATAGGATTTCATGTCATGCATTGCAATACATTTGTCCCGCGCCGCCTAACAACGCGTTGAAGCGGGGCCGTGATCGGTTGGCGGGTGGGCGCCGCGGGCGCTCGGGAAATCATGGCGCCCGCAGCGCTTGGCACATGCTGGCGCGCGGCCGCTCAACGCGGGCGTTAGGCCTCAGCGGGCGAGTCCGCGGTCCTGGACCATTTCAAGACGTTCACAGCAGTTGCCATCCAATCTGCGCTATCGAAGAGGTGACGCATGAGTGCCGCATCAGTGAATGACTCTTCCGAGTCCAAGAAGGCCGTTTTTCGCAGGTTGGTTGAGATCTATGCCACTGGAGAGCTGTCGGCGCTGGATGAGGTGATCGCTCCTGGCTATGTTGGCCACGCTTCGGCCGGTGACCGCGACTTCGAAGGGTTTCGGCAAAGCATCTTGTATTTCCACAACCTTTTCATCTATGGCGAAGACTCGTTTGAAGTGAACGACCAGTTCGTCGAGGGCGAGAAAGTCGCCACGCGGATGACGGCACACGTCAAAGTGCGTGCTACTGGGGAGCCGATGACATTAATTGGCATCAATCTCGCTCGCATTGTGGACGGCAAGATCGTAGAAGAGTGGAACACATGGGAGCAACTTCAGCCCCAAAAGCGCCTGGAAAGCAATGAGGCCTAACATCTCAATCCAGCGGACGCGCTGCGCGCGCCGCTGATTTCGGGCGTTAGGTTCCGCTCAGCCCGCGCCGTCGCCATCGGTTGCGGGTGCCCGTTGTTGTAGTTGCAATAACCATATAGGCACCACCTGCGATCCCAAGAAGCGCGATCGGACATGCAAGGATCGTGGCCTGGATTGCGAAGATGCCCCGACCGTATTTGCGGGTGTCACCTTTGAAGTCGAAGATACGCGCAAGGACTATGGTGAGACTCGAATGATTTGTTTCGGGTGGCTGCGAGATCGAATCGTGGTGATCGGATACACGTCACGAGGCGCCGATCGACACATCTTTGGCATGAGGAAAGCCAATGCCCGGGAAAAAGCACGCCTCGCGCCGCTCCTTAAAGTCTGACCTGGTTCGTGTGGACGCTCACGTCGTCACGGCCAAGGAATACAAAGTGCTTCCTGAGCTGACAGCGGAGATGCTCGCGCGTGGCTCCGTTCGCAAAGGTGGCCGACCTGTATCGACGAATCCACGCAAACTGATCACCATCCGCCTGCCGGAGAGCGTTATTGCGCGCTGGAAGTCGACAGGACCGGGGTGGCAGACGCGAATGGCGGATCGACTGAGCAAGACTCGATAGCGAAACCCAACACCGCAGTTTGTGAAGCCGTATGTGAAGGCGAACAAGAACGATGCGAGCGCTGCGGAAGCGATCTGCGAAGCGGCGGCGCGGCCGAACATGCGATTCGCGCCGGTGAAGAGTGTGGAGCAGCAAGCGCTGCTGGCGGTGCATCGAGCGCGGCGGGGATTTGTGGTGGAGCGCACGGCGCAGGCGAACCAGATTCGGGGGCTGCTGCATGAGCTGGGGATTGTGATTCCGAAGGGCATTGGGCAACTTGACCGGCATTTGCCGCGGATCCTCGAAGATTCCGGGAATCGGTGAGCTGGCGGCGAGTGCACTGGTGGCGAGCGTCGAAAGAGCGCTTACTCGGCATCCGCAGGCGCGGCGACAACGAGGCCAATCTCCAGCCAAATCATTCGTGATCTGGCATCGTGACCTCGTCGATGCAGCTACGGGTTTGGGCTAGCGCTCGCGGCCCTTGGCTCGCAGGCCTGACAGAGGCGGGGGGTTACACGCCGTCTGATCTGGCGAGGTGGTTGATCGCCCGGAACGCGAACACCATTCCCGGACCGATCGTGCCGCCGGGGCCCGCGTAGGCGCGGCCGAGCGCCGCGGCCGAGTTGTTGCCGGCACAGTACAGGCCCGGAATCGGCTGCCCCGCCTTGTCGATCACCTGGCCGTTCGCGGTGATCGCCGGGCCACCCTTGGTGCCGGTGTCGCCGGGCTCGATCTTCACGGCGTAGTAGGGCGCGGTGTCGATCGGCACGAGGCATGGGTTTGGCTTCGCGGCGCGCAATGACCAGTAGCGGTCGTGGACGCTGTTGCCGCGCCCGAATTCGGGGTCAACGCCCGTGCGGGCGTATTCATTGTTGCGGCGTACGGTTTCGGCGAGGCCCGCCGGATCGACGCCGATCTGGCGTGCGAGGCCCTCGAGCGTCTGGTCCTTGAACAGGAAGTCGCCCCACCATTCCTTCGGTGCCCTGGAGTCGGGGAAGGCCACGCTCGGCAGCAGCGGGCCGAACGGGCAGTTCTTGCGATAGCGGGTGTCGAACACCCACCACGCGGGAATCGCGCCGCCCGAGCGGGCGTGCTCGGCGTACATCGCGAGCTGGAAGCGGTCGTAGGACAGCGCTTCGTTGGCGAAGCGCTTTCCCTCGCGATTCACGCACACCGAGCCGCCGAAGCCGCGCTCGGCGAACACCGGTTGCGCGCCCTGCGGCACGGTGGGATTGCGCACCGTCGGCGTGCCCCAGCTCAGATCCATGTGTTCGAGCCTGGCGCCGATCGCTTCCGCCGCGCGGATCGCGTCGCCCGTGTTGAGGGCGGCCGGTGTTGCGGCCCATTCCTGGCGCGTTGGATGCGGCAGGTATTGCTCGCGCATCGCCTGGTTGCGCTCGAACCCGCCCGCCGCGAGCACGACGCCGCGGCGCGCGCGCAGGGTCACTTGTTGTCCGGCGCGGCGCGCGACGACGCCACGCACGCGACCCTCCTCGACGAGCAGCGATTCGAGCGGGCATTCGAGCCAGAGCGGGATTCCACGCTCGAGCATCGCGTGCCGCAGGCCGGCGATCAGTGCACTGCCGAGGCACAGCCGCCGGTCGCGCTTCGTGCGAAAGCGCCAGGGGATGTCGAACCAGTAGCGCAGCATGACGCGCAGCACGATCCCGAACCAGCCAGGGGCCTTCGTCGCCATCGCATTCGACTCGGGAATCGTGATGCCGATGCCGTTGAGCGTCGAACCGGGATGTGTCGGCCTCAGCCGCTGGAACTCCTCGCCGAGCAGCGCGCCGTTGAAGGGTTCCGGCTCGAGCGCGCGGCCGCTCGCGGTGGCACCCGGAAGTTCCTGGTAGTAGTCCGCGTAGCCTTCGCTGACCCGGTAGCGCAGGGCCGTCTTCTCGTTGATGTAGCGAATCAGCTCGCCGCCGCTTTCGAGATAGGCGCGCACCTTGTCGTCGGTGGTCGTGTCACCCACTGCGGCCTTGAGGTACGCATAGGCCGATTCGAAATCGTCCTTGCCCTGCCCATTGAGCGGGATCCAGAGCGCACCGCCCGAGGTCGCAGTCGTTCCGCCGTACAGGTCGCCCTTCTCGATGACCAGCACCTTCAACCCGAGGTCATGCGCGCGGACGGCGGCGAGCAGCGCCGCGCCACCGGAGCCTGCCACGATCAGATCGAACCCGTCGTTGTCCTGCATGCGATACCTTCCGATGCCCGTTCATCCGCTCTCGTGCGCCAAGCGGAGCATATCGCATCGCTGCCCCCGCTGCGGAACGGGCGGGTCCCTTGCCGTCCCGCGACCCGGCGACGAATCGGCGCTGTGCCATCATCGGGGCCGAAGACCGACGAACCATCCGGAGTGCGGCCATGGACTACAGATTCATTCTCACCGAGCGACACGGCCGCGTGGCCATCGTCAGGCTCAATCGACCCGAGCGCCTTAACGCGCTCAGCATGCCGCTCGTGCACGAACTCTACGAGGCATTCGACCGCTTCAATGCCGACGGCGATATCGGCGCCATCATTCTCACCGGCCAAGGTCGTGCGTTCTGTGCAGGTCTCGATGTGCAGGAGGCGCCAGACCCCGGGCCGGCGGCGGCGGGCGAGCCGGGAGCTTTCGCTCGCAGCTGCGCTGGCTCGACATGATGCGTCGCTCGAAGCCGGTGGTGGTGGCGGTCAACGGGCTCGCGGTCGGCGGCGGCGTCACGCTGATCCTCTCCTGCGACATCCGCATCGCATCCGAACGCGCGCAGTTCGAGGAGCGCCACGTGCGCATGGGGCTCGCCCCCGACATGGGCAGCAGCCGGCTCCTCGTGCAGACCGTGGGGCTGGCGCAGGCCCTGAAACTGCAGCTCACGGCGCGGCGCATCGGGGCGCACGAGGCCGGGCGCATCGGTCTCGTCACCGACGTCGTACCGCATGACGAACTGATGCCGGCCGCCGTCGCGATCGCGGAGGAAATGGCCGCACAACCGACCGCCTCGCTGCTCGCCGCCAAGGAACTCGTATGGAGCAATATGTGCGAGCCGGACGGCCGGCAGGTCGTGCGGCGTGAGGCGGAGATGGAAGAACAGCTGATGCGCGGGCCGGATTTCGCCGAAGCCATGCGTGCCTTCGGCGAAAAGCGCCCGCCGCGGTTCAATCTTCCGCGAACCGATCCGTCGCGCTGACGAGCTCGTGGATGTTGCCCGGCTCGAACGCCGAATGACCCGCGTCGGGCACGATCCGCAGGTCCGCTTCGGGCCACGCGCGATGCAGGTCCCAGGCGCTCTTCATCGGGCACACGACGTCATAGCGGCCCTGCACGATCACGGCGGGGATGTGGCGGATCTTCGGCACGTCGTCGAGGAGCTGGGTCGTGGACCGCAGGAAACCGCGGTTCACGAAATAGTGGCACTCGATGCGCGCGAACGTTTCCGCGTAGGCATCCTCCTCGAATTTCTTCAGGTCGGCGGGATTCAGCCGCAGGTAGCTGGTCGCACCTTCCCAGATCGACCAAGCGCGTGCGGCCGCGGCGCGCACCGCCGGGTCGTCGCTCGTCAATCGCCGGTAATACGCTTCCATCATTTCGCTGTGTTCCGCGGGCGGGATCGCGGCGGCGAATGCGACATAGAGATCGGGGAACAGGGCGCCGGCGCCGTCCGACTGGCTGTAGAACCAGGCGAACTCCCAGGGCCGCACCAGGAAGATGCCGCGCAGCACGAGTTCGGTGACCCGCTGCGGGTGGGCCTGCGAGTAGGCGAGGGCTAGCGTGGAGCCCCACGAGCCGCCGAATACCTGCCAGCGCTCGATGCCGAGATGCTCGCGCAATCGCTCGATGTCGGCGACGAGATGCCACGTCGTGTTGTCCTCGAGGCTCGCGCGCGGGCGGCTCTTGCCGCAGCCGCGCTGGTCGAACAGCACGATGCGATAGCGCTTCGGATCGAAGAAGCGGCGCATTTTCGGATCGGTGCCGCCGCCCGGTCCGCCGTGCAGGAACACGACCGGCTTGCCGCGCGGATTGCCGCTTTCCTCGAAATACAGGTTGTGTACCGGCGAGACCGCGAGGCGGCCGGTGCGATAGGCGTCGATCGGCGGATACAGCTCGCGCCGCGCCACGCCCGCCACCGCGCGCTTCAGTGCGGGGCGCTTCGGCGCGGGGCGTTTCGGTGCGGAGCGCTTGCGCGCGCCACGGCGTGCCGGCGCGCGGTGCCCCGCGGCGGCCGGTTTGCGCTTCGCCACGGACTTTTTCCGCTTCGCCATGGGCACTCCCCTC
>JABAQN010000015.1 GCA_019187495.1 Steroidobacteraceae bacterium | reverse complement strand
GGCGAAGCCCGGCGCGGTGCCGTGGGTCGCCTCGAATACCGCGAGGCCGTCGCCGATGTTGCCGCCCGGCGCGATGCCGATGCCGCCGACCTGCGCGGCGAGCGCATCGGAGATGTAGTCGCCATTGAGGTTCAGCGTCGCGATCACGTCGTATTCTTCGGGGCGCAGCAGCACCTGCTGCAGGAAGTTGTCGGCGATCACGTCCTTGACGACGATGTCGGTGCCGGTGCGCGGGTTCCTGAAGCTGAGCCACGGCCCGCCGCCGATCTCGGTGGCGCCGAATTCGTCTTTCGCAAGCTGGTAACCCCAGTTGCGAAAGGCGCCCTCGGTGTACTTCATGATGTTGCCCTTGTGAACGAGCGTCACCGAAACGCGGTCGTTCTCGATCGCATACTGGATCGCCTTGCGGATCAGCCGCTGGCTGCCCTCCTTCGACACCGGCTTGATGCCGACGCCGGAGCTCGCCGGGAAGCGGATACCGGTCGCGTGCAGCTCACCCTGCAGGAACCTGATCAGCTTCTGCACTTCCTGCGAGCCCGCCGGATACTCGATGCCGGCGTAGATGTCCTCGGTGTTTTCGCGGAACACCACCATGTCGGTCAGGCTCGCGTCCTGCATCGGGCTTGCGACGCCGGGGAAATAGCGGATCGGCCGCACGCACGCGTACAGGTCGAGGTTCTGGCGCATCGCGACGTTCAGCGAACGGATGCCGCCGCCGATCGGCGTGGCGAGCGGCCCCTTGATCGACACGACGAACTCGCGCAGCGCGTGCAGCGTCTCGTCGGGGAACCATTGCCCGTAGAGGCGGTTCGCCTTCTCGCCGGCGTAGATCTCCATCCACGCGATGCGGCGCTTGCCCCCGTAGACTTTCGCCACCGCGGCATCGACGACTTTCAGCATCGCCGGCGTCACGTCGATGCCGATGCCGTCGCCTTCGATGTACGCGACGATCGGCCGCTCCGGCACGTTGATCGTCGTATCGGGATTGATCGTGATGCGCCCGCCTTCGGCGGGCACACGGATATGGTCGTAGTGCACGCGCGAAGCTTACAGGGAACGGCTCCGCGCGAACAGTTGACGGGGCAGTCAGCCCCGTGCCTGGAACTGCGCCTCTTCGGTCGATCCCGTCATCGCGGTCACCGACGAGTTGCCGCCGGTCACGACCTGCGTCACGTCGTCGAAGTAGCCCGCGCCGACTTCACGCTGATGCTTCGTCGCGGTGTAGCCGACCGGCTCGGCCGCGAACTCTGCCTGCTGCAGCTGCACGTAAGCCGTCATCTGGCTTTCGCGGTAGCCCTTCGCGAGCTGGAACATCGAGTAGTTCAGCGCGTGGAAGCCGGCGAGCGTGATGAACTGGAACTTGTAGCCCATCGCGCCGAGCTCGCGCTGGAACTTCGCGATCGTCGCGTCGTCGAGCTTCTTCTTCCAGTTGAACGACGGCGAGCAGTTGTAGGCGAGCAGCTTGCCGGGGAAGCGCCGGTGGATGCCCTCGGCGAAGGTCTTCGCCTCGGCGAGGTCCGGATGCCCGGTCTCACACCAGATCATGTCGGCGTACGGCGCGTAGGCAAGCCCGCGGGCGATCGCCTGGTCGAGCCCCGCGCGCACGCGGAAGAAGCCCTCGCCGGTGCGCTCGCGCGATTCGATGAACGGCGCATCGCGCTCATCGATATCCGAGGTCAGCAGGTTCGCCGACTCGGCGTCGGTGCGCGCGATCAGCACGGTCGGCACGTCGCAGACGTCGGCCGCGAGGCGCGCGGCGGCCAGCTTGTTGACGGCCTCCTGTGTCGGCACGAGCACCTTGCCGCCCATGTGGCCGCACTTCTTCGCCGACGAGAGCTGGTCCTCGAAATGCACGCCGGCGGCACCGGCCTCGATCATCTGCTTCATCAGCTCGAAGGCGTTCAGCACGCCGCCGAAGCCCGCCTCGGCGTCGGCGACGATCGGCTTGAACCAGTCGATCGAGTCGTCGCCTTCCGCGTGGTGCAGTTCGTCGGCGCGCTTCAGCGTGCTGTTGATGCGTCGCACGACCGCCGGCACCGAGTCGGCCGGATAGAGCGACTGGTCCGGGTACATCTGGCCCGCGAGGTTCGCGTCGCCGGCGACCTGCCAGCCGGACAGGTAGATCGCGTCGAGACCCGCCTTGACCTGCTGCATCGCCTGGTTGCCGGTCAGTGCACCGAGCGCGTTCACGAACGGCTTGTCGTTGACGTAACGCCAGAGCTTCTCGCTCGTCAGCCGCGCGATCGAATGCTCGACGTGCACGGTACCGCGCAGGCGCACGACGTCGGCCGCGGCATAGCCGCGCTCGACGCCCTTCCAGCGGGGGTTGCTCTGCCAGTCGCGGGTAAGGTCGGCGGCGCTGCGCATCGTCGTTGCTCCGTGAGGTGAATGTCAGTCGAGCCGCTGGTAGGCGGCGAGTGTCAGGAAAGTCTGGAATTCGTCGGCCGCCGTGATGTCGTCGAGCAGCTGGGCGGCCAGCTCGAAGCGGCCGCTTTCGTAACGCGCGGCACCGAGCGCGGCGGTGAGGCGTGCCTTCTCGGTCGCCAGCAGCTCGCGAAACAGCGCCAGCGTGACGCGGCGCCCGTCTTCGAGCACGCCGCGCGGATGGCGGATCCACTGCCAGATCTGCGCGCGCGCGATCTCGGCGGTCGCGGCGTCTTCCATCAGGTTGTTGATCGGCACGCAGCCGTTGCCCGCGAGCCAGGCCGCGAGATACTGCAGCGAGACGCTGACGTTGTTGCGCAGTCCGTCGATCGTGATCGTGCCGTCGGGAATCGTCAGCAGGTCGGCCGCCGTCACCTGCACGTCGTCGCGCAGCCGCGCGACCTGGTTCGGTCCGGGCATCAGCCGGTCGAAGACCTCCATCGCGACCGGCACGAGCGCCGGGTGCGCGACCCAGGTGCCGTCGTGGCCGTCACCGGCCTCGCGCTCCTTGTCGGCGCGCACCTTCGCGAGCGCCTGTTCGTTCGCGGCCGGATCGTTCTTGATCGGGATCTGCGCCGCCATGCCGCCCATCGCGAACGCACCGCGGCGATGGCAGGTGCGGATGCACAGCAGCGAGTACGAGCGCAGGAAATGCGTCGTCATCGTCACCTGCTGGCGATCCGGCAGCACGAAGTCGGGGCGATGCGAGAATTTCTTGATGAAGCTGAAGATGTAGTCCCAGCGGCCGCAGTTCAGCGCGACGATGTAGTCGCGCAGCTCGTACAGGATCTCGTCCATCTCGAACGCGGCGAGGATCGTCTCGATCAGCACCGTGCAGCGGACCGTGCCGTGCGGCAGCCCGAGCTCGCGCTCGGCGAACGCGAACACCTCGGCCCACAGGCGCGCTTCGAGGTGGCTCTCGAGCTTCGGCAGGTAGAAATATGGCCCTGTGCCGCGCGCGAGCAGCTCGCGCGCGTTGTGGAACAGATAGAGGCCGAAGTCGACGAACGCGCCCGGAACGGGGGCGCCGTCGAGCCGCAGGTGCTTCTCGTAGAGATGCCAGCCGCGCGGGCGCACGAGCAGCACGGCGATCTGCGGATTCAGGCGGTAATGCTTACCCTCCGGGCTCGTGAATTCGATCGTGCGGCGCACCGCGTCGCGCAGGTTGATCTGGCCGTCGACGACATTGTCCCAGCCGGGCGAGAGCGAGTCCTCACAGTCAGCCATGAACACCCGGGCGCCCGAGTTGAGCGCGTTGATCATCATCTTGCGCTCGGTCGGGCCGGTGATCTCGACGCGGCGGTCGAGCAGGTCGGCCGGGATCGGCGCGACGCGCCAGTCGCCTTCGCGGATCGCGCGCGTCTCCGGCAGGAAATCGGGCAGCTCGCCGGCATCGAGGCGCCGCTGGCGCGCTTCGCGCGCGGCGAGCACCGCGGCCACCTGCGGCGCGAAGCGCGCGCTGAGTGCCGCGATGAATGCCAGCGCCTCGGGCGTCAGGATCTCGCCCTGAGCCGGGCTCACCTTGGCCGTGATTTCGAGCGCACCAGCATCGGCTTTTGTCATCTGTCCTCCGCGCACATCACGCGATTGCGTGACGGTGGCGGGCAGTCTATGCTGACACGGAATGTGATTTACACTATAGAAATTTGACAATGTGAATTTCACATTAGAGGTACCGCAGGCATGGCCATCACGACGGTCCGACAGGGCGCACTCCTCGGCTCGAAGCTGCGCGCGCTGAGGAAGCGCAACGGGCTCACGCTCGATGAGCTGTCGGCGCGCTGCGTGCACGTCGATCCGGCCATCGCGCCGTCGGTCTCCTACCTGAGCATGCTCGAGACCGGCAAGCGCACGCCCTCTCCGCAGGTGCTGACGATGATCGCCGGCGTGTTCGGCAAGAGTCCGGCCTGGTTCCTCGACGGCACCGTCGATGCGCCGTCGACCGCCGCGGCAAGCACCTTCGACGACACGGCCTTCGAGCCCGCTTTCCTCTTCTCGCCGGCGATGCTGCGCCATGCGCTGCCCGAACTGCTGGTGCAGACCGGCACCTCCGGCCAGAACTTCGCGCAGCTGCTGATCCGCGTATGGCAGGAGACGCAGCAGAACGATTTTCCGGAGATCGAGCGCGCCGCCGAGGCCGCGGGCGGGCGGCAGATGCCGCTGTCGCTCGAGGCACTGACCGGAATCTGCGCGCGGCACGGGCTCGACATCCGCTGGGTCGATGACGATCGCCGGCGCCTGAACCGCGGACTCGCGCGGGCGCGCTTCGAACCGCCCGGCACGATCCTCGCCAGCGGCCGGCTGCGCAGCCACGAGGAGCGGCTCAAGTACGAGCTCGCCTTCTTCCTCGGCCACAAGCTGCTCCACAACGGCGACGGTGCGATCTCGGCCGCACGCGTCGATCTCGCGACCGACGCCGGCAACGGCACGCCCGCTGCGCCGGGTCTCGGCGCGCGCGACGCGCTGCACGCGTGGCGCGAGTTCGAATGCAGTTTCTTCGCCGGCGCCCTGCTCTGCCCGCGCGCCCCGTTCCGGCAATTGCTGGTGCGCGAATCACACCGCGTGGCGATCCATCGCCGGCTCGGCGTCGGCCCGGCGGTCGTCATGCGCCGCATGACAGCGGTCTCGCCGTACCGCCACTGGCATTTCTTCGATGGCTATCCGCCGGGCTACCTGCGCACGGTCTATCGCGGCAACGGCATCCCGCTGCCCTGGGGCAATCTGTCGGTCGTACCCGACCCGTGCCCGCACTGGGCGGTGTTCCGGCTGCTGCGCGAACCCGCCGCGGCGCGCGCTTCGCAGTCGAAGCCGAAGTCGCAGCTGTCGGTCATGCTCGATGGCGACAGCATGCGGCTCTACTGCTGCCATTCGCTGCTGACCCGCGACGCGGCCGACGCGACGCGGGTGCTGTCGGTCGGCATCGATCTGGCACCGGCGCTGGCCGCGCAGGGGCTCGATGCGACGCAGCTGACCGCGGGCATCTGGGAGGCCTGCCAGCGCCGCGGCGGCGCCAGCCTCGTCGATGAAGAGGCCGCCGCCGGCATCCGCACCGTTGCGCACGTGCTCAGGATAGACTGGGTCGCGGAGGCACTCGAAGCGCCGGCGCAGATCATCTGTCCGCGCAGCGCGGCGTGCCCGCGGGGGCGTCGTTGTGAGCTCAGAACCACGGACTGAACGTGTATCGCCAGCGATGATTCGGGGTGGCGGGTCACTGGCGCTGCTCGTCGTGCCGTTCGTTTTGATCGTTGCCACCATGACCGCACAGCCTTCCGATGCGCAGGAGCTCCCGGATCCTGCTGCCGCGATCGATTCGTTGCAGGGCTGGGATCAGGCGATCGAAGGCCTGCAGCGGACGGCCGAGGCCCTCCAGTCGTCCCGCAGCTACTTCGGCGAGGACATCCGTGGCTTGCACATCGACGAAGACTGGAGCACGCGGATACTGACGCCGCAGACGCAGGCTGCCCTGGAGGCCTTGCGCGCGACGGCGGAGACACAGGCCGGGGCCGGCGATCAGCGGGGTCTGCGGGCTACGATCGCCACTGCCGCGCCACTGATCCGTGCCGAGGCGCGCAAAGCGCTCCTGCTGAGCGCCTACTGGCGCGATTCGGCTGCAGTACGGCTGCATCGCGATCTGCTGATGCCTTGGATCGAGGGTGAGTCCGACTACGTGCGCGAGACGATGTTGCGCCACATTGCAACGACCCAACAGAGCCTGCTCGACGAGATGGAGCGGGCATTCGCCTCGCCACGTGACAAGGACAGTGCCAAGGCCGTGGAGCAGATGCAGCGGATCCGGCAAAATGCTGCCGTTCATTACAACGTGAATCGCATGGAGTTCGCGCACCGGCAGGCCGGCTCGGCGACGACACCACCGCTGCTGTCGCGGGCGCGCACGAGCCCATGCGGGCCGCCGGTGCCTCCGGTAGCGGGCATCAAGGCACCCCGCTTCGTTACCAACACGGTGGACCCGGAAGAGTGGTATCCACCGCTCGCAAAGCTCAACCATGTCGGCGGCATCGTCCTGGTCGAGGTCGAGGTCTCCGACACCGGCTGCGCACAGCGCGCGACGGTCATTCGCACATCCGGCGCGACGATCCTGGACGAGGCGGCACTGCTCATGGCGCAAGCCGCGAAATATCAACCGCCGATGAGCGACGGCAAGGCCGTCGCAGCGACGCTGAGATTCAACGTGAGATTCCGTTGATGCCAAAACTGAGTGGACTGCTGATTGCCTTGTGCTTCTGCCTGCCCGGATTCGCGGCCCAGGTCACGCCGGAAATCCAGCGGCAGGTCCGCGCTGCCACGTTCGAAGTCGTGATACGCAAGCCGGACCAGGATCTGCTCGAGTACGAAAAACCACTGCCGCTCGAGTTGCTGCCGTTCACCGAACGCAACGACAAATACTGGTCCGTGGGCACTGCGTTCGCGATCGGCCCGGGCACCTTCGTTTCCGCGGGCCACGTGATGACCACGGGCCTCGGCAGCCAGTTCGGGCCACCGGCTCTGCGCGACTCGGCCGGCAAGACCTACGTGGTCGATCGCGTCCTGAAGTATTCGCTGCGCGAGGACTTCATGGTCTTCACGGTCATCGGTGCCGCACCGGTGACCGCGCTCGAGCTGCATTCCGGCGCCGCGCTCGACGATCCGGTGTTCGCCGTCGGCAATGCGCTCGGCGACGGCGTCGTGATCCGTGACGGCCTGCTGACGTCGATGACTCCCGAGAACCAGGACGGGCAGTGGCAGTGGATGCGCTTCTCGGCGGCGACGTCGCCGGGCAACAGCGGCGGCCCCCTGCTCGATGCCGAGGGGCGCGCGATTGGCGTCGTGATTGCACGATCTCCCGGCGAGAACCTCAACTACGCCTTGCCGATCGAACGCGTGCTCGCAGCGGGCGATGCGGCCGCGCGCTTCGACCTGCGCGAATCCTTCCGCCTGCCGGTGCTGCAACGGACGCGGGTCGCGCACTACCGTGACCAGTTCGCGCTGCCGCTGGAGTACCGCGAATTTGCGCGCCGCGCACTCGCATCGCGCCTCGCCTGGTACCGCGAGCAGCGCGCGGCCCTGCTCGCCGAGCAGGCCGACGAGCTCTTCCCGCTCGGCCATTCCGCGAAGTTGCTCGCGACCGACAAATTGCCGGACCGGCCGGCATTGATCGTCCAGGGCAAGGACCGCCAGTGGGAGGCCAACACCGGCCTCAACGGCGAACGGCGCGAGCTGCCCGGTGAAGGCGAAGTCGTGATCCGCCATCTCGACGATGCCGGCCTGTTCGATCTGCGCCGCCCTGCCGCCGCACAGGACGACGGTTTCTATTCGGACCCGCGTGCGTTCATCGACATGCTGCTGAAGGGCCTGGTGGTCGCGCGGCCGATCGGCAGCGAAGCAGTCCGCGTCACGTCGCTGGGTCCGGCGTCGCGCGATACGCGCATCACCGACCGTTTCGGCCGCATCTGGCAGCTGCGGGTCTGGCCGCTCGGCTTCGCCGACCTCGATCTGGTCGTGCTCGCGCTGCCGACGCCGGATGGTTATGCCGGCCTGATCCGCTACGCCACCAGCTACATCAGGGAGCCCGTCATCGAGGAGCTGCAACTGCTCGCCGATTTCTTCCAGGCCCCCTACCGGGGCACGCTGGGGCAATGGCAGGCGTTTCTCGGCCGGCGGGCGTTGCGACCCGCGCTGTTCGAGCACGTCACGATCACGACCGGCGGCGCGCAGGGTCTGCGCTACGAATCGCCGCGACTGAAAGCCGTCGTGTCCCCTGAAGTCATGCCGACCTCGGGCGACAGCACGCTGACGCTGGACGTGGTGCCGCTGGTCGACGGCGGCAAGCTCGTGTGCGACATCGCCGGCCTGCTCCTGCGCAAGGAAGTCGACAGTGCGACCTACGTGGACATCCAGCGACAGGCCCGGCCGGTACCCGCGGCGGGTCGCGAGCTGATGACCCGCTGGGATCAGATGCTGCGCCAGGAGAAGGATTTCGATGGCAGCCTGGGCTACAACCAGGACATGAGCCGGTTCTGGTTCCGCCTGGCCGTTGGCCGCGCGCGCGACACGGCCGGCATCGATCCGCAAGCCGCGACGCTCTACAGCGTGTTCTACGAGACCGAAGATCGCCTGCTGCCGCGCGACCTGCAGCTGCGCCGCGCGGGCCTCGCGCTCGGCGTCCAGGTGCTGGAGCCCTGATGGTGGCCCGCACCAGGCTCGCGGCATTTCGCCTCGGGGTCGCCGTGGCGGCCCTGGCTCTGTGCGCGCCACTGCTGCCGGCCGCGGCGCAGGATCCACCTGCATCGGACGCAGGCGACGACGCGGACGCACCGATCGCATCGCTGCAGCAGTGGGACGAAGCGCTGGATGAGCTGCGGCGCCGTGCGTGGGAAGCCTACGACTCCAGCAACGAAGCCGGCGAGGACATCCGCGGGCACACGATGGAGTCCGACTGGAACCAGTGGCTCCTCCGGCCGGAGACCGTCGCCAGGCTGGATACGCTGCGCGAGCAGGCCCGCGCCCAGGCGCTGGCGGGGGACGAGCAAGGTTTGCATGACAGCATCACGGCGGCCACGCCGCTGATCGAAAGTGAAATGGGCAAACTGGCGTTGCTGTCAGTCTATTGGTGGGGCGCGAGCGCGGTGGCCTATCACCGCGAGCTGCTGCGCCCGTGGCTCGCGCGGTCGACGGATGCGCAGAGCGGGCCGGCGCTGGATCACCTCGCCGCGACCGAACGACGCCTGGCCGACATGCTGGAAGCCGCGCTCGCCGACGGCAGTATTGACGTCGCATTGCAGACGGTCGATGAACTGACCGAGGCCCGCCACGCGGCGCTCGTCCATTACAACGAGCAGCGCCTGGAACTCGTGGAGCAGCTGGAAGACATCCCGAACCGGCCACCGTTGCCGACGCGGGCACGCGCCGCGCCCTGCCCGCCTCCGGTGCCTCCCCAGTCCGAGTACCCGGAGCCGCGTCTCGTCCGCAGCGACAAGTCACTGCAGGAGGTCTATCCGCCGCTGGCCCGCAGGTACGAGGTGGAGGGCATCGTCACACTGCGAACGACAGTCTCCGACGCCGGCTGCGTGCTGCAGGTGGAGGTGGTCGGCACGTCCGGCGCGCCCGCGCTCGATGAAGCCGCGCTGCTGTGGGCGGAAAGCGTGGGCTTTGCACCGGCATTGAAGCAGGGCAAGCCGGCCGGCGGCCGCGTGTCGTTCCGCGTGAGCTTCCGGCTGACGGAGTGAGGTCAGCCGCGCCGTGCGTGCGCGCGCTCGGCGATCAGCAGTGCGAGTTCGAGCGACTGCTCGTAATTGAGCCGCGGATCGACGGTCGATCGATACGCCCGCTGCAGGTCGGCATCCGACAGGCCGCGCGCACCGCCGGTGCACTCGGTGACATCCTCGCCGGTCAGCTCGATGTGCACGCCGCCGAGCGCCGAACCCATCTCGCGATGGATGCGGAAGGCGAGCTCGATTTCCTTCAGGATGTTGTCGAAGCGGCGGGTCTTCAGGCCGCCGGTGCTCGTCTCGGTATTGCCGTGCATCGGATCGCAGATCCACAGCACGCCCTGCCCGGTCTGGCGCACCGCGTCGATCATGCGC
>JABAQN010000006.1 GCA_019187495.1 Steroidobacteraceae bacterium | reverse complement strand
TAGCGGCACAGCCGTTCGAGCTTCTGCCGCTGGTCCGGCGCGATGTCCACACCGGCATGCAATGAGAACCCTCCCGCACGGGCCGCGCCGTTTGGGTCGCCCTCCAGTCCCTGCAACCGGGGCGGAAGCCCTTCGCCTCCGGCGATGGCAACTCGGTGGTCGTCGACTACAAAGGCAACGTGCTCGCGGAATCGAACGGCGGCGAAACGTTCACGGCCTTTGCAGACATCGACCTGCATGCCTTGCGCACGCAGCGTCGCAAGCCCGGCATGATCAATGTTCTGGCGCGCCAGCGCCTGGAGTTGTTCGCCGAGGTTTACGGCGGCAGGTCAGTGCAACCTGCCAACAGCCTGCTGGAGAACGGCGCGGTGAAGATTCCCGATCGCGAACACTTCCTGCGCATGCAACAGCAGGTGATCGATCGCCTGGCGAAGGACGGCTTGATCTGAAGCCGGAGGCCGCTTGCCACTTCGGCAGCGGCCCTCGCATCGATGCGCTCAGCGGCCGCTGAGCGCCTCTTCGCTGTACGCAGCCAGCGGCAATGCCGATCCCGACTGTCTGATGATCGCCTGCTTGCGGAAAAAGCGCAGCAGACCGCTGTCGCCCATGCGCGATGGCCCCAGTCCGCTGTGACCGAAGCTGGACTTCTCCGCTTCCCAGACCAGGCCAGTCAGCGACCCATCATTGATGGACACAGCACCCGCAGCGATACGCCGGGCCACTGCTTCGGCCTCTTCGATACTTCCAGCCAGCACCGCCGCGGAAAGGCCGTAAACGCCCGCGTTCGCGTGCGCCACCGCCTGATCGACCGTATCGAACACAATGACCGGAATGACCGGGCCGAATGTTTCCTCGCTCATGATCATCATGTCGTCAGTGACATCGACGAGTACCGTGGGTCGCAAGTACTTTCCGCCGCCCAATGTCTCGACTTTCCCGCCGGTCAGCACGCGCGCGCCCTGTGCGACTGCGTCGTCGATCTGCGCCTGCACGATCTGCGCCTGCTTCGCAAAGATGAACGGTCCAATGTCGCCGCTGTGGAGATCCGGAAAGTTCAGTCGCGCAGCCCGCGCTTTCTCGACGAGCGCCGCCAGGAACGGCTCGGCGATTTCACGCGCGACGTACACGCGCTCGATCGACTGGCACGCCTGACCGGTATTCAGAACTGACGCACGCAGCGCAGTTTCAGCCGCCTTGACCGGATCGGCGCTCGCGAGCACCAGCATCGGATCCTTGCCGCCCAGTTCGAGACTCGCAGGAATAAACGCGCGCGCAGCGCTCTCGCCTACCTTGCGGCCGGTTGGTACGGAACCAGTGAATGCGACGAAATCGACCTGCTCCACCATGGCGGCACCGGTTCGACCGTCGCCCTCGATGAACGACAGCACCGCGGCGACCTCGGGCACTTCGGCGATCGCCCGCATGAAGGGCCGGATGAACCGCGGCGTGACTTCGGAAGGCTTGATGAGTACCGCGCAACCCGCAGCGAGCGCGGGAATCGTATCGATCATCGACAGCGTCAAAGGAAAATTCCACGGACTGATCACGCCGACCAGGCCGTAGGGCACCAGCCGCGTCGATGTGGTGATCGAGGGGATTGCAGTCGCGTTGCCGGAAGGCTGGTGCTGCCGAATCAGATCCGGCGCAGTGCGCGCCCAGCGCTGCAGTGTGCGAATCACGCTGTCGACTTCGATCACGGAGATCGCGGACCTGCCCGTATCCGCCGTCAATGCAGCGACCAGGTCCTGACGATGGCGCTCGACCGCATCGGCAAGACTTCGCAGATGATCCGCACGCCGCTCCGGCGTGAATGCTGACCAGGTCCGCTGACCGTCTCGCAGCGCTTTCGCAACTCTGGCGATCGACGCGGCGTCGAGCGGCTCGATGGTGTAGTCGGCTTCGCCGGTGCGAGGATTGATGACAGCGAGGCTCATTGCGCTTGCAGGAAAAGTTGTCCGGACATCTGTCTGGATGTTCCGCGATTTTGCCTCAGCGGGCAAGCAGCGCTCGCCAGGCGTTCTGGATTCAGCCGGCTTCCTCTGCCTGCGCCACCGAGTTTCGCAGCGCCTGCAGCAGCCGGTGCACCGGCACCGCATGCGGCTCTCCGGCACGGCTGTAGGCAACGACCGGGCGCTCCCAGCTGAAGCCGGGCGCATCCAGCGTGATCCACTTGCCGGCCGCAAGGTCCGCCTGTGCCAGGCGCAAAGGCAGCAGACACAGATAGCCGCCGTCGTGAACCAGCGCCCGGAGGAATTCCAGGGAGGTGGTTTCGATCTGCTGCTGTGGCGGCTCCAGTCCTGCCTCCAGAAATCGGGCGCGGAATGCGTCCTGCACAGGCCCCAGCCGACGGCCGAAAATCCACGAGGCCTGCAGGAGTTGTTGCGGCGTTATGTTGCGCTGATCGGCCAATGGATGACGCACGCTCGCCACGATGCGGTATTCGTCATGCATCAGCGTCTCAGCATGAAAACGCGCATCGCTCTCGCTCTCCGCATCGGTCATCGTGTTGAGCGTGACCACGACATCCAGCTCGCGGGTCAGCAATGCAGGCATCAGCTCCGGAAGGATGCCGGTGGTGACCTTGACGCGGATCTTCGGCCAGAAGCGGCGCAGCGTCAGCACGGCAGGAGCGACCAGCGACCCGGCCGTGGTCGGCCCCGTGCCGATGCGAACTTCGCCTTCATCGCCGGTCTGCAGCTCGACCAATCGCGCCTCGAAGCTGCGCAATGCATCATCCGCCGTTCGGGCATGTTCCACGAGCAAGCGCCCGATCTGAGTCAGTCGCGCTTCTCTCGCGCCGCGCTCGAACAAACGCGCACCTAGCTGATGCTCCAATGCGTGAATGCCCTTACTGAGGGCCTGCTGCGTTCGACCGGTGACAGCAGCGGCCCGCGTGAAGCTGCCGAGCTCCGCCACTGCCAGAAAATACCGAAGCTGTCGAAGGTCCATGGTCGCGAAACGCTATCACAACCTTCGGTTGTGGCGAATCCGCGAATTGGTTGGCGCCCTCTCGCGTGGCGACGCCATATTTCGCGCCTGATCGTGAATCGAAGGAAAACGGATGGCGAGTCTTGCTTCAGTCCAACAGTGGGATCAGGCCTACGATGTGGTGATTGCCGGCTTCGGACTGGCTGGCATGTGCGCGGCGATCGAAGCGCATGACCTCGATCCCGATCTGAGCATTCTGATTCTGGAAAAAGCGCCTGAGGCGGAGACCGGCGGCAACAGCCGCGTGGCCGGGCAATCGCTGCTGATCTCCAGGAATGCGAGAGCGCTGGCGGACTACCAGCGCCGCATGAGCGAATTTAGTCCCATCCCCGAGGACATGCTTCAGGCATGGGCTGAGGCGATGACACAGCTCGAGCCCTGGATTCAGGAACGCGCGAAGCAAGCCGGCGCGCAGTTCATTCAGGGCACCGGTTTCAGCGAGCGCGATGCGGTGCTCGAGTTTCCCGAGTTCGGTGCCCGCGAAGCAGTGCACTGCACGGCCACCATCCTGCCGATCCCCAGCGGCGTGTATCTCGCGTTCCGCGAGAATATTCGCCAGCGCCCGCGCATCGAGATCGCGTACGAAACGCCGATCCGCGACCTGGTACAGGATCCGGACACGCTCGAAGTGTTCGGCGTGATCGTCGAAAGCGAAGGCAAGCGAAAAGCCATTCGCGCCAACCGCGGCGTGGTGCTCGCGGTCGGCGGCTTCGAAGCCAATCCGCAGATGCAGCGTGATTATTTCGGTCTCGCGGACGTCGCCCCGCTCGGCACGCCGCACAACACCGGCGATGGCATCAAAATCCTGCAGAAGGCCGGCGCCGATCTATGGCACCTGCGCAACAAGGGGCAGTCCGGCGGCATCTGGCCGGGCTTCCGTCCCGATGGTTTCGTGAACGGCTTCTTGCGCACGTTCTTCTGGCAGAGCTTCAGCTGGATCGAAATCGACGCCAACTGCGAGCGCTTCTACAACGAAACCGCCGAGCTGCAGCTCACCCACTTCAAAGAGAAAAAGCACGGCCAGTACATCGAGACCCCGCACTACCGTGCCGGTCCCGTGCACATGATCTTCGATGCCATCACCTGTCAGCACAACAAGCTGGTCACCGAGGTGATGAGCTGGAATCCGGTCGTGCGCGGCTATCGCTGGAGCGACGACAACAGCGCAGAGATCGCGAAGGGCTGGATCGTCCAGGCCGACAGCATCGAGGCGCTCGCGCCGAAGATTGGACGCGACCCGGCGGCGCTCAAGGCGACGGTCGAGCGCTACAACGCTGCGTGCCGTCAGCAGCGCGATGACGACTTCGGTCGCAACCCGCAAACACTGATGCCTGTCGCCCAAGGCCCCTTCTATGCGATCAGGATCGATCCGGTCATCGTCTGCACCGGCGGCGGCGCGCGTCGCAACATCCGCTCAGAAGTTCTCGACCACGAAGGCCGGCCGATCCCGCGCCTGTACGAAGCCGGCGAGCTGGGCTCGATGTTCTCCGACCTGTACCAGAATGGCTCCTACCTCACCGAAGCGATGATCTCTGGTCGCGCGGCGGGTCGTCAGCTCGCCGCGCTTGCACCGCACGCCGCGGAGGGCGTGAAGTGAAAGTCGTCACGCCCGCGATGAAGCTCGACGTGCGCATCGACAGCGTGAAATCCGAAGAAGGCCTGCTGGTGATGGACGGCGTGGCGGGCATGCTGCCGTGCAAGACCACGCTGAGCGCCGCGGAATTCCGCAAGCTGCTGCGCATGGCACTGCGCCCTTCAGTGCTGACCCTTTTGTTCAAACGCTGAGCCGCGGCGTCCGGCCGCTCGCCTGCCAGCTTCGTATCCCTGGAGGAATCCACATGTCCAACGTGAAACACAGTATGCCGAATCTGGCCCGCCACGAGGGCGTATGGGACGGTCACTACCGCTACTACGACGCCTCGGGCAACAAGACCGACGAGCATCGCTCCCGGCTGATCTGCCGCTTCACCGACGATGCGCAGCATCCGTATCACCAGACGAATCACTACAGCTGGGCAGACGGCAAGAAGGAAGTGCGCGACTTCGTCACGCGCTACCAGTTCGGCCGCATCATCTTCGACAACGACCTGATCTACGGGTGGTGCTCGGAAATCCCGGAAGACGACCTGCACCGCACGCTGATGCTGTACTGGCTGCGCCGCGGCACCGAGGGAATGGAGCTGTATGAAATGATCCAGCTCTCCGACTGCGGCCAGTATCGCAACCGCGTCTGGCACTGGTTCCAGCGCGGACGACTGATCCAGCGCACGCTGATCGACGAACAGCGCGTGACCGACCAGTGGCGCCACATCAAGGGCGAGAGTTTCGCCGGCGATCCCGTCTAAGATCGCGCTGGCGAGCCTCGCTGCCTCAGCTCGGGGATATGAGCAATTTGAGTGCCGGAGAAATCACGAATGAAACGCTACTATCCCTGGCTGATGGCGCTGCTGGCCATGCTGATACTGCTGGTGTCGAACGGGCTGACCATTCCTGCGGTCACCGCGTTCGACACCACGCTGCTCGATGAATTCGGCTGGTCGCGCTCCGAGCTGAAGTTCCGCGATCTGGTCACGCTGCTGCTCGCCGGCCTGCTGGCCCCCATCATCGGCATATTCATCGATCGCCTGGGGCCGCGCAGATTGGCGAGCGCCGGTCTGCTGCTGCTCGCGGCGCTCTACTTCGTCTACTCGAAGATCACATCGATTCAGCACGTATACCTGATCCACGTCGGCTTCGCCGCCGTTCTCGTGGCGTCGGGCTTGAACGTCGCAGTGATCATGGTGTCGCAATGGTTCATCGCCAAGCGCGGCACCGCCATCGGCATCGCCCTGCTCGGCACCAGCCTGGGCGGCATGGTGTTCCCGAAGATCGTCGTCGCGCTGCTGCCGTCGCTCGGCTGGCGCGAAACCTTTGTCTCGCTCGCTTTCGTACCGCTCGCAATGTTCGCGCTGGTGTTGCTGCTCGCACGTGCGCCGGGAAAGATTCCGCCGCTCGGTGCCGAACAGGGTGCCGACAACAGCAAGCAGGCCGTCGCAGGACCTGACATCGGGTATGCCGCCGCCATGCGCACTCGTACGTTCTGGGCGCTCGCAGTGATCGCCATGACGACCTTCTACAGTCTCATGTCCGTGATGTCGCATCTGTTCCTGCACATGCGCGACATGCAGTTCGATCTCGCCACGGCCGGACAGGCGATGGCGGTCATGTTCGGATTGGGCATGGTCGGCAAGTTTCTCTTCGGCATGCTCGCCGATTACTTGTCGCCGAGCTTCGTGCTTCGCACCAACATCGTCATCATGAGCGCCGGTGCGTTGCTGCTCGCAACGCTCAAACCGGGCCTGATCTGGTACGCGCTGGTGTTGTTCGGCCTCGGCTGGGGCGGCATGTATACGATGATCCAGTTGCTGGCCGTCAGCTCGTTCGGATTGTCATCGGCGGGCAAGATCCTCGGCACGATCACCATGCTCGATGCGGGAACCGCCGGTTTGGGCATCTGGTTCACCGCTCTCCTCTTCGACCGCTTCGGCAACTATCAGGTGGCTTTCAACCTGATCTGCGGATTGATGTTGCTGGCCCTGATCGCCTCGACACAGATTCGCAGCGCGCCCAGGCAGGCGCTTGCTACGCCGGCAGCCGCCGGCTGATCGACACTTCAAGGACATCGGCCGTGCTCGAGGCGGCGCGATGAACCGCATCGAGCTCACTGCCTCGAGCGACGCATACAAAAAAGGCGCCGCCCATTCGGGCGACGCCTCTCTCTTCCTTACCTGTATCGATTGCTTTCGGCTCAGTTCGCGCTGTCCTGGAGCGGTACGACTCCAGGATGCGGGCCTTTCCGCGGCCCGCATCCGGAGTCCCAACCGTTCTCGTTACATCGCGAAGTCGTAACGGAACTCGATACCGAACGTACGACTCTTGCGCAGCGCCCCGGTGAAGCCACGCGGTGCACCCGTGTCAGCGCCGCCTACCGTGCCCGGCGTCGGAGTCGTCGGGATGCAGGGCTCCGCATTCGCAGAGCAGAGGCGAGCCGAACCCGTGCCGAAGTCGAACCAGCGCTGACCCAGCGGAATGGTGTCGTCGTCCGTCAGGTTGCGGCCGAACAGCACCACGGACCAGCCGTCGTCGCTACGCACGCCCAGACGCATGTTCACGACGGTGGAATCGCCAGTCTCCGCCAGGTTGTGCAACTGAACGTACTTGCTGCCTTCGTACGAGGCGCCGACGTTTCCGATCAACGACAGACCGTTGCCCCACTTGAGCGGCGCATCGTAGCTGAACGTCAGGCTGCCGGTGTTCTCCGCGCCCAGCGGATAGCGATGGCCGACCACGCTGCACTCCTCGACTGCCCCGAGTGCCGGGTTGTAGATGAGCCCACCGGACTCCAGCACGTACTGGAAGTCGTCGCAGCCCTTCACGATCTCGGTGTGCGCATACGCATACGAAGCAGCCATCGAGATTGCATCGGTGAGCGCAACGTGCGCCTCGATCTCAGCACCGCGGATCTCGCCTTCACCCTGGTTGGTGGCAACGGTCGAGATCGCGCCGGTCGAAGCCGTCAGTGCCTGCGTGAACTGCACGTCGGTCGAGTCGATCGCGTAGATGGACGCATTGACCTGCATTCGGTTGGTCGGGCTCGACCACTTCACGCCCAGCTCGTAGTTCTCCGACTCTTCCTGCGCATACGTCGGCACGCCCAGCGTGCGGCCGAGAATGCCGTTCAGGCCGCCCGGCTTCGCGCCCTGCGCATACACGGCGTACAGCAGCGTGCCATCGGCGAGTTTCCAGTCCAGCGTCACGCGCGGCGTGGTCGACTCGAACTCCGTCTCGCCGACGTACATGGTCGTGCCCGGCGCGTAGTTGTAGTACGTCGGGCTGCCCGGCTGCACGGTGAAGCCAAGGTTGGTGCACGTGTCGGTGAAGTAGTTGTAGTCCGAAGTGGCCACGTTGGGCGCGCAGTAGTCGCTGCGATCCTTGGTCTCCTTGGTATAACGCACTTCGCCGGTCAGGGTCAGTCGATCGGTAATGTCGAACGACACCAGGCCGAACACCGCCTTGTCTTCGACCTCTTCGGTGTACGACTTCAGGCCGGTATTGGGCGACCAGAACGTCAGATCGCTGCCCTCGTCCGTGAACTTGTAGTGGTAGACGCCAACCATTCCGCGCAGACGCTCGCTCGTAGGACTTGCAAGCCGCAGCTCCGCCGAGTGGTCGCGATACTCGTTGCGAACCGTGTTGGAGAACAGGGGCTCGGAGTCGTCGGGGTACGCGAAGCTGAAAGTCGCCGGATTGAACTGCGGAATCAGCGTGAAGGCCTCGGAATAGTCCTCGACGCCGAGCTTCCTCTTCGAATCGCGATAGCCGCCTTGCGCGGTCGCAACCCAGCCCGAGTCACCGATATCCCAATCCATACGCAGCGCGCTGAAGAACTCTTCCCTGAAGGCACCGTCGAACGCGGTCGCATCGCGGATCTGAGTCACGCCGCCGACATCGACGGGCATCGGATCCGAGTTGATGCGAATGAGGCCAGGACGAAGCACGCCGCAGTAGTACTGATAGGGATTGTCGCCGGACGTGGCAGGACCTGCAGGGTCCCGATACTCCGACGAACGATAGCCCGGGTAACAGTTGTTCGCAGACGCGGGCTGCTGGAACTGTGCGATCAGCCCGTCCCGATCCTTGCGATACAGACCGGTGAACGACACATCGACGGTGTCGGTCGGCTCGTACTTGACTGTCAGGCTGACCGACTTGGTGGATTCCTGACCGACCTTCTTGCCCGTCAGCTGGTTGACGTACTCGCCGTCGTAATCGTAGCTGCGCGCGCCGAACCGGGCTCCGAGGCGACCGTCGAGGAAACTGCCGCCCATCGAGAACGAGAAATCCTCTTCGCCGAACTCGGCCACGCTGGCCTTCACGGTCGCTTCGGATTTGTCCGGCGAACGCGTGATGAAGTTGATCGCACCGGCATAGGTGTTACGGCCGTAGAGCGCGCTCTGCGGGCCCTTGACGACCTCGATGCGCTCCAGGCTGTCGAAGTCCAGACCCTGAATGTCGCCGGGATAGTAGACGCCGTCGATGAAGTAGGCAGTGCCGGACTCGACGCCGAACTGGAAGCCGGCGAGCACGTTCGATTGACCGCGGATGATCGGACGATCCGTCGTGCGTCCGAATGCTTTCGAGAACGACAGACCGGGCGCGAGTTTCGCCAGATCATCGACCGAGCGCAGGCCCTGCGATTCGATGGCGGCAGCCGTGAACGCGGAGACGGCAACAGGCGCGTCCTGCAAACGTTCTTCGGTCTTGCGCGCCGTCACGGTGACCACTTCGAGCTCCTGAGCCGAAACCGTGGTCGTGAGATGCGTCACTGCGATGGCAACGCCCAGCAATGCGGGCCGCGAATGATGAGACATGTAATCTGAACCCCTAATGTTCCCGAACAACTCAGATCGACCGGCGGCGCGTGGATCACCGCCGGTCGATAGCCGAGTGAAGTGAATGAATGACGATCAGCGCTGCAGGGCCCGGACCTCATCGAGGTCCTTCGCCGGCTCGCGGAATTCCGGATACTGCTTGTCGATCACCTGGCGCAGTTCCTGCGGCAGCTGCGAGTACTTCTCGAAGCGCGCGCCGGACATGGACATGTAACCAAGCTTCTTGCCATCGCCACCTGCCCACGGTGCCAGCGGGCTGACACCCGACTGATTCCACTGATAAGGCGTCGAGTTGCACTTCTTCACGCAGGTGATGAAGAGCGACGTCATCGTGTGCGATGACACCTCATCGGGAATTTCCGGTCGGCGCGTCATGAAGAAGCCCGGGAAGGTGACATGAACGAAGTCGCCGTAGCGATCGATGCTGCTCTCCGGGAACTTGTGAGTCCGCAGGAACTCGCCTGCGCCCTGACTGACCGTCAGCATGACCTTGCCGTCCTTGTACTCCAGCTCGAGCAGCTGGTACGGAAAGGTCCACTGCTTGACCGGATTTCCGTTGAAGGTCTCGAGCACCTCGTTGGTGTCCTTGTCGCGGAACAGATCGAGCTTGCGCACGATGCCGTAGCGCTTGTTCCGGTTCTTGGGATCGACGACGTGACGAACCGTGTCGTAGTACTCGAACACATAGATCGTCTTGCCCGTCTGCGGATCGCGTACCGGGCCCTTGCCGTACCAGTAGCGTGCCTTGCCGTCCGGCGGTCCGAAGCGCGACTCGGCGAACTTCTCGAAATCTTTCTGGGTCAGTTCGCCAGCGGATGCCGGCAATGTCGACAGGAGCGCCGCCGACACAACAATTATCGATGTCAGAAACTTCATGGATCACCTCGGCTTGTCTGGAACATCCCGATACTCGCGTTCAACAACAGGTGAGGTCCAACAACACCCCATCCCTGCGACAACTTCCGGTTGTGGCGGATAGGAAATTCAAACCACCTGTCCCGCCGGGGCCTATTCGTGGAACGGGCCTTATGGTGGCCCCGTGCCTGCCGCCGCCAGGCCGAAATCGGCGGCCAGGATGCCTTGTCGGAGGGTTGGCC
>JABAQN010000031.1 GCA_019187495.1 Steroidobacteraceae bacterium | reverse complement strand
CGTTGGGCGCAAGCCGCCCTTGGACGACTCGGCGCGGGCTGTGAACTCGCGCTGCGCATCGTGGCGCCGCGCGAGAGCCGCAGGCTGAATGGAACGTATCGCGGCAAGGACAAGCCGACCAATGTGCTCGCGTTCCCGGCGGCGCAGTGGCCGCGCGACGTGGCCCGCTCCGGCGCAGGGCGATCGCTCGGTGATCTCGTGATCTGCGGCGCGCTGGTGCGCGAGGAGGCGCGTGCGCAGCGCAAGCCGCTCGCCGCGCATTGGGCGCATCTCGTCGTGCACGGCTCGCTGCATCTGGCGGGTTACGATCACCTGCGTGCCGCCGACGCCGCGCGCATGGAACGCCGCGAGATCGCCGTGCTGCGCCGCCTCGGCATCCCGAACCCCTATCTCGCCAGGACCTGACATGCCGAAGGACGCACACGAATCGGGCGAAGGCAATGCGACGGGCCGCTGGCTGAAGCGCCTGAAGCGCTCGGTCGCCGGCGCGCCGGAGGACCGCGAGACGCTGCTCGAGAACCTGCACGAGGCGAGCACGCGCGGGCTCCTCGATGCCGACGCACTCGGCATGATCGAGGGCGTGCTCGATGTCGCGGACCTGCGGGTGCGCGACATCATGGTGCCGCGCGCGCAGATGGTGTTCGTCCGCCGCAACGATCCGGCGTCGGAGATCCTGCCGACGATCGTCGAGTCCGGCCACTCGCGCTTTCCGGTGATGGACGACGATCGCGACGACATCGTCGGCATACTGCTCGCGAAGGACCTGCTGCGTGTCTACGCCGAAGGCGGCACGGAGCGCTTCGACATCCGCGAGTGCATGCGACCGGCGGTGTTCGTGCCGGAGGCGAAGCGCGTCAACGTGCTGCTGAAGGAGTTCCGCGGCAACCGCAACCACATGGCGATCGTCGTCGACGAATACGGCGGTGTCGCGGGCCTCGTCACGATCGAGGACGTGGTCGAGCAGATCGTCGGCGAGATCGATGACGAGTTCGATGTCGACGAGGACCTCAACATCCGCAAGGACGCGGAGCGGCAGTTCACGGTACGCGGCATCACGCTGATCGAGGAGTTCAACGAATACTTCGATACCAGCTATCCGGACGACGAGTTCGATACCGTCGCCGGCCTCGTGATGAAGGAGTTCGGCCGCCTGCCGCGCCGCGGCGAAACCGCCGTGATCGGCGGCATCGAGTTTCGCGTGATGCGCGCCGACCGCAGGCGCGTCGAGAGCCTGCGCGTCACGACCCCGCGCGATGTGGTGCCGCCTGACGAACGGGCCGCGCGTGACGAGGGCTGAGGCGGCGCGGCGCAGCCTGCCGTTCGTCGCCGCCACCGCCGCAGGCGCCGCGGTCGCGCTCGCGTTCGCGCCGTTCGGGCTCTGGCCGCTCGCGATCCTGGGGCCGGCGGCGTTGATGGCGTTGTGGGACGGCGCGACACCGCGCCGGGCCGCGGCGCTCGGCTTCTGTTTCAATGCCGGCACGTTCGCCGCGGGCACGTACTGGCTCTACATCAGCATCCACATATTCGGCGCCGCGCCGCTGTGGGTGGCGTTCCTGCTGATGCTGGGCCTCGTCGCGATCATGGGGGGCTATCACGCCCTCTTGGGCTACGCGGTCGCGCGCTGGCTGCCCGCGCGTGGCGCCTGGCGCTGGCTCGTCGGCATCCCCGCCGCGTGGCTTCTCGTCGAATGGCTGCGCGGCTGGTTGCTGTCCGGTTTCTCGTGGCTGTCGCTCGGTTATTCGCAGACCGACACCTGGCTCGCGCGGCTTGCGCCGGTCGGCGGCGTTTATCTTCTTTCGGCTGCGCTGCTCGTGTGCGCGGGCGCGCTCGTCATGCTCGTGCGCACGCGCGGCGTGCGCGCACGCGTGATCGCGGCCCTGGCGTTTGGGCTCCCGTGGGCGCTCGCGCCGGCACTCGATCGGGACTGGACGGCGCCGAGCGGGCCGCCGGTGCAGGTGGCGGTATTGCAGGGCGCGATTCCGCAGGACATCAAGTGGCTCGAAACGAACCGCGATACCACGCTCACCCTGTATGCGAAGCTCACGCGCGAGGCGCTCGGTACGCCGCTCATCGTGATGCCGGAATCGGCACTGCCCGATCTCGCGAACAATCTCGCGCCGTTTTTGGGCAGGCTCTACAGCGAAGCCAGCGCGCACGGATCGGCGCTCGTGCTCGGACTCGTGCGGGCGTCCGATGACGGCCGGGACTTCTACAATTCGGTGGTCGCGCTCGGCGAGCACGGCGTCATGTGGTACGACAAGTACCACCTCGTGCCGTTCGCGGAATTCTTTCCGGTGCCGAAATTCGTGCGCCGGTGGCTGCGGCTGATGAGCCTGCCGTACTCGGATTTCACCCGCGGGCGTGCCGTGCAGCCGCCGCTCCGGGCCGCCGGCTTGTCGCTCGCGGCCGGCATCTGCTACGAGGATGCATATGGCAGTACGCTCGCGCGGGCGCTGCCGCGGGCCGATGCGCTCGTGAATGTCACGAACGACGCCTGGTTCGGCCACTCGACCGCGCGCTACCAGCATTTCCAGATCGCGCGGATGCGCGCGATAGAATCGGACCGCTTCATGGTGCGCGCCGCCAACGACGGGATCTCGGCGGTGGTCGGGCCACGCGGCGAAGTGGTGGCGGAGGCGCCCGAGTACCAGGCGACCGTACTGCGGGCATCCATCACGCCGCGACGCGGCCTGCCGCCCTATGCCAGGGTCGGGAACTGGGCCGTCGTTTCGCTCGCGGCAGCGGCACTTGCAGCCGCGATCCTGACGCAATCGAGGAGAAAGGCATGATCTACGGAACCGAACGGGGGATTTGGCGGTCTATCCGCAACACCGACATCCTTACAGGCTTTCGACACATGGCATCACAGCCCATTGCCCGGCGGATCGCCGCCGTGGCCATTCTGTGCGGCGCGCTGGCCGCGTGCTCACCCCAGTCTTCCACGGCGGCCGCCTCGACGCCGCAGGCAAGCGGCACCGTAGCCGCCGCCGCTGCGCCGGCGACCGCGACAGCCGCGACGCCACTCGTTTCCGGGCTGCCGGATTTCACCGGTCTCGTCGAGAAGTACGGGCCGGCGGTGGTCAACATCGATGTCGTGAGCCGGCGCGAGGCGACGAGCGGCAGCTTCCAGGGGCCGCCGGGCATGTCACCCGACGATCCGTTCTACGATTTCTTCCGACGCTTCGGCATCCCGACGCCGCGGGGCGGCAACCTGCCGCCCGCGCGTGGCGAGGGTTCCGGGTTCATCGTGACACCCGACGGCTACATCCTCACGAACGCGCACGTGATCGATGACGCCACCGATGTCACGGTGCGCCTGACGGATCGCCGCGAGTTCAAGGCCAAGGTGATCGGCAGTGACAAGCGCACGGACGTGGCGGTGATCAAGATCGATGCGAAAAACCTGCCCACCGTGAAGATCGGCGACCCGAGCAAGCTGCGGGCCGGCCAGTGGGTGATCGCGATCGGCTCGCCGTTCGGCTTCGACAACAGCGTGACAGCCGGTATCGTCAGCGGCATTTCGCGCTCGCTGCCGGACGACAACTACGTGCCGTTCATCCAGACCGACGTGGCGGTGAACCCCGGCAATTCCGGCGGGCCGCTGTTCAATCTCGCCGGCGAAGTCGTCGGCATCAACTCGCAGATCTACAGCCGCAGCGGCGGATACATGGGCCTCTCGTTCGCGATCCCGATCGACGTCGCGGTCGGTGTGCGCGACCAGCTGATCAAGACCGGGCGCGTGAGCCGCGGGCGCATTGGCGTGACCGTGCAGGAAGTGAATGCCCAGTTCGCGGATTCGTTCGGACTCGACCGGCCGCGCGGCGCGCTGGTCGGTTCGGTCGAAGAGGGCGGTCCCGGCGACAAGGGCGGGCTCAAGCCCGGCGACGTGATCCTCTCGGTGAACGGCCAGGACGTGGAGCGCTCGGCGCAACTGCCCGGCATCATCGCGAACATCAAGCCGGGCACCAAGGCCTCGATCGAGGTGTGGCGCGACAAGGCGAAGAAGCGCCTCGAGGTGAAAGTCGCCGAGCTCGACGAGCCGATGCACAAGGTCGCGATGCGCGGCGGAGACGATTCCGACAACTACTCGAAGCTCGGTATCGCGGTGCGCCCGCTCGACCCGCGGGAGAAGGCGCAGATCGACACCTCCGGCAATCTCGTGATCGAAGACGTCGATGGCCCGGCCGCGATCGCCGGACTGCAGCGCGGCGACATCATCCTCGGCATCAACGGCCGCAGCGTCTCGTCCGTGCGCGATTTGCAGGCCGAGGTGCGCAAGGCCGACAAGGCGGTCGCGCTGCGGATCGAGCGCAACGGTACCGAGATCTTCGTCCCCATCCGGATCGGGGAATAACCGAGTAGCGGGAAGCTACAGGCCTGGTGCCGGGCTTTCGGTTGTTCGGTTATTTGCGTGGAACGCGCAAATAACCGAACAACCGAAAGCCCGGCACCAGATTCGCCATGCTATCCTGCCGCCTCCGATGGACGAACGGTACGATCCGGCACGCGTCGAGCGCGCCGCGCAGGACTATTGGGACTCCCGCCAGGTGTTCGCGGCGCGCGAAGGCGTCCGCGGCGACAAGTACTACTGCCTGTCGATGTTTCCATATCCGTCGGGGCGGCTGCACATGGGTCACGTGCGCAACTACACGATCGGCGACGTGCTCACCCGTTTCATGCACATGCGCGGCGCCAACGTGCTGCAGCCGATGGGCTGGGACGCCTTCGGCCTGCCCGCCGAGAACGCCGCGATGGCGAACGGCGTCCCGCCCGCGAAGTGGACGCGCGACAACATTGCCTACATGAAACGCCAGCTGCAGTCGCTCGGACTCGCGATCGACTGGAGCCGCGAGTTCGCGACCTGCGACCCGGAATACTATCGCTGGAACCAGTGGCTTTTCCTGCGCATGCTCGAGAAGGGCATCGCCTACAAGAAGACCGGCGTCGTCAACTGGGATCCGGTCGATCTGACCGTGCTCGCGAACGAACAGGTGATCGACGGGCGGGGCTGGCGCACGGGCGCGCTGATCGAGAAGCGCGAAATCCCGATGTACTACCTCAACATCACGGCCTACGCCGACGAACTGCTCGAGGCGCTCGGCGAGCTGCCTGGATGGCCCGAGCGCGTGCGCACGATGCAGGCCAACTGGATCGGCCGCAGCGTCGGCTGCGAGATCGCGTTCCCCTACGCCGACGACACGACCGCCGCGATGGGCGGCGCAGGCGTGCTCAAGGTGTTCACGACGCGCGCCGACACGCTCTTCGGCGCGACCTTCATGGCGGTCGCCGCCGAGCATCCGATCGCGCTCGCCGCCGCGGCGCGTGACCCGAAGCTCGCGGCGTTCGTCGACGAATGCCGGCGCGGCAGCACCATGGAAGCGGACATCGCGACGCAGGAGAAGAGAGGCCTGCCGACCGGCCTGCACGTGCGCCATCCGTTCACGGGCGCGCCGATCGAAGTCTGGGTCGCGAACTACGTGCTGATGGCCTATGGCGAGGGCGCCGTGATGGGCGTCCCCGCGCACGATGAGCGCGATTTCGAGTTCGCCGGCCGGCACGGGATCCCGATCGTGACGGTGGTGAGGTCGAAGGACGGCGCGTACGAGCGCGTGGTCGCGCCGTGGATACCCGCGTACGGCGAAGCGGGCGTCACGGTCGACTCCGGTGAATTCTCCGGCCTCGAGTCCGATGCGGCCGTCGAGGCGATCGCCGCCGCGCTCGCGGCGCGCGGCCTCGGCGCCAGGCGCGTGCAGTACCGCCTGCGCGACTGGGGCATCTCGCGCCAGCGCTATTGGGGTTGCCCGATCCCGCTGATCCATTGCCCTGCGTGCGGCGACGTACCGGTGCCCGACGCAGACCTGCCGGTGGTGCTGCCCGAAGACCTCGTCCCGGACGGCAGCGGCAACCCGCTCGCGAAGACGCCGGCGTTCGTCGACTGCACCTGTCCGAAATGCGGGGGCGCGGCGCGGCGCGAGACCGACACGATGGACACGTTCGTCGATTCGTCCTGGTACTTCCTGCGCTTCGCCTGTGCCGACAACGCCGACGCGATGGTCGACGCCCGCACGCAGTACTGGCTGCCGGTCGACCAGTACATCGGCGGCATCGAGCACGCGATCCTGCACCTGCTGTACTCGCGCTTCTGGACGCGGGTGATGCGCGACCTCGGCCTCGTGACGCTCGACGAGCCGTTCCGGCGGCTCCTGACGCAGGGCATGGTGCTGAACCATATCTATTACCGCCATCCCGAGGGCGGGCGACGCAGCTACTACAACCCGGCGGATGTCGAAATGCGGGACGGCGTGCCGGTGCTCATCGCCGACAGTCAGCCCGTCGTGCACGACGGGCTCGGCACGATGTCGAAGTCGAAGGGCAACGGCGTCGATCCGTCGCAGCTCGTCGAGGAATTCGGCGCCGACACGGCGCGGCTCTTCATGATGTTCACGGCGCCGCCGGAACAGTCGCTCGAATGGAGCGACGAGGGCGTGCAGGGCGCGTACCGCTTCATCCGCCGCCTTTGGAAAGCGGTACACGACCTCGTGGCGCAGGGGCCGGTGCCCACCGCAGATTTCGGAGCGCTCGGCGCGGCGCACAGGGCGCTGCGGCGACTCACCCACGAGACGCTCGCCAAGGTCACCGACGACATCGGGCGTCGCTACACGTTCAACACGGCAATCGCGGCGAACATGGAGCTCCTGAATGCGGCCACCCGCACCTCGACCGCGGACGCCGTCGGACGCGCGGTCGTGCGCGAGGCCTTCGAGGTGATCGTGCTCACCCTGTCGCCGATCATTCCGCACGTGACGCACGTCCTGTGGCAGGCGCTCGGGCACGCGACGGCGCTGATCGAGGAGCCCTGGCCGCGCCCCGACCCGGCCGCGCTGGTGCGTGAGGAAATCGAGCTCGTCGTACAGGTGAACGGCAAGCTGCGCGGCAAAGTGACCGTCGCGGCGGACGCAACGGACGAAGCAATACGCGCCGCGGCACTCGCCGACGTGAATGCGCTGCGTTTCATGGGCGAAAAGCCGGCACGCAAGGTGATCATCGTGCCCGGCAAGCTCGTCAATATCGTGGTCGCGTCGTGATGCGCGCATCGCTCGCGATCGGCGTCGCCGCCGCCGCCGTGGCACTGGTCGGTTGCGGACTGCACCTGCAGGGCCGCGAAGCGGTGCCGCACGCGTTCGCGAGCGCGTGCCTCGAGGCGGAGGATGCGCAGAGCGATTTCGTGCAGGCCCTGTCGCGCTCGCTCACGGCAAGCGGCATACAACTTGAGCGCGACTGCGCGCGCGCCGAAGCCGTCGTGCGGATCTCGCGCGACGAGGTGCAGGAGCGAGTGCTGTCGGTGTCCGCGCGCAACATCCCGCGCGAGTTCGAGCTGACCTACCGCGTCGAGTTCGGCGTGAAGAAGGGCGCGTCGGAGCTCCTCGCGCCGCGCGAACTGTCGCTGGTACGCGATTTCACCTTCGACGAGACGATTCTGCTTGCCAAAGAGCGCGAACAGCGACTGCTCGAAGATGCGCTCGCACGCGACCTCGCCGCGCTAGTGATGCGCCAGCTCGCGGCGCTCTGAGGCGCGGCCCGTGCGCGAGGCGACGGTACTGCGCGTCAACGGCATCGACCGTGTCGCGCTCGCCGCGCTGCTCGCGCGCTACGGCCTGAAGCTGCGGTTCATCGCGCCGGAGCAAACGATCCCGGGATCCTACTGGGGAGAGAGCGAAGCCGGACTCGTTGCCGATTGCCTCTACGCGCGGCTCGATACGCCCGTGCACTCGGTGCTGCACGAAGCCGCGCACTATGTATGCATGACGCCCGAGCGGCGCGCCGGACTCGACCGCGACGCCGGGGGCGATGACCCTGAAGAGTGCGGGGTTTGCTACCTGCAACTGCTGCTCGCGGGCGAGTTGCGCGGCGTCGGTCGCGAGCGACTGTGCGACGACATGGACGCGTGGGGCTACAGCTTTCGCGAAGGCCCGGTACGGGCATGGCTCGACGGCGACGCGCGCGACGCCCGCGCCTGGCTCGAGCGGCATGGCCTGATCGATGCCAAGGACACGCTAACCTGGCAACTGCGGGATTGAGGCAAGAGCGGCCCTGGGACACGAGTCCGCGGTGGTGGCGATCGAGCCGGGAGCGGGCGTAGCATCCGCAGATATGGCGGCGGGGCGTTATACCGAATTGGCATACTCTTTCTACAAGAGAAACAATAAGTGGCAGAAGGAGACGGAAGATTATGTTTCGTTTTCGGTGCAGTATATCGCGGTACTTTCGCCACCTAATTAGTAGTTATACGCCATGAGACGCGCAATGCTCGCCGTGTGCTTGCTCGCGTCGTCGACCGCGCTCGCCGCTGACGGGGAGTGCAAAGTTGGCGATTTATGTACCTTGCGCGGCGTATTGCAAATATTCAGAAGCCCGCCTGCTACTACTGCCGTTCTCACGAACGGAGATGTCTGTACTCCCGTGGCACTCTCGACGGAGGTGCTCGCTAATTACAAACGATGGGATCGGAAGACGGTAACTATCGTCGGCGTCGCCTATTCACATAGTGCAGCTGAAGAAATGATTTCGTATGAACTAAAGGGCCGTACAGTGATAGCTTCAATCTGCAGATCTAGTCCGATCGTGTTATTCGTCACCGATATCCGAGCGAAGTAGCAAGTGACGTGAGATCGCCGTCGTACATGGCGTATAACAACCCGTTGCAGCGGTCGGGTCACGATCAAGTGCACGCGCCCGACTGGTGTGCTGGCGTTGGGTTCAGCGGCTCTGCGCCACACGAGTGGCGCGCCGCCGCTGAACGGGGACGTTAGGCGTCACGTGAACCGCATCGCCAGCAGCTGTGCCGTCGCAGTCTTTGTCGCGGGGCTGCTCTGTGCTGAGGACGCTCGCACTCAGGGGGCGGAGGAGATCGTGATCGCGGATGAGCTACGTACCGCCTTCTATGAGCATGCGCCGCGTGCGCTCGCTACCGCGATGTCGAAGGCCGTAGATGCTTGGTGCTCTTCTGAGGGCAGAGCGTCGCCGGGATCAGATGCCGTGAGTTGGCTTTGTCGAGGTGCGAACCTGGTGTACTTCCGCAGCGTGTACATCAATGGGGAGAGGGGTTCACACGGCTTGGTCTGCGAAGACTACGACTCCTCAACATTCAAATACCTCGGCATGGATTTGGTCGCTGAGTCCATCGCCGATGGCTCGTGCGTGCCAGCTGAACGCTACTCTGGCTCAGAGTACGAGCTGTACGTTGAAGGGGTGGGCGATGGTGACGCCTAACAAGCAGTTGCAGCGGACGGTGACACGTCGGCGCGTGCGCGCGGCAAGCGCGCCACTTCATTATGCGCTTGCCGCGCGCGTCACACGGCAGCGCGCCGCCGCTGAACTGCGGCGTTAGGCGGCCTGCCCACCCAACAGGTAACGACTAAAGCGGCATGACCAATCGTGTCTCCACTATTGCGTTCAGGATTCTGGGCGTGGTCTTGGGCGCTGTGATCGTGATCATTGCTCCCACTATTCTTATTGAGAACGGTCGTTACACGCCGTGGGACGTCCTTTCCTGTCTAGGCATGCTGTGCGTGGGTGCTCCATTCCTCATCTTTGGCCTCACGGGCAATCAGAATCCACGCTTGGTTCCGCGCTCGGCTATCTGGTGGGTCGCTATCTTGCTTGGCCTCTCGTTTGTAGCCGCGGGACTCTACGCATTGACGCTCGACGAGCGTCGCAGCCTCTTCAGGATAATTCTCGCCGTCCTGGCGCTCCCCATAGGCATGGCAATGGTGTGGTTGGGTGCACTAGTCCGTTGGCGTCGATCGAAGGAAGTATCATCGCAACCATGAACCTGCTCGCCGGCCGCCTAACAACCCGTTGCAGCGGTCGGAGTCACGATAAAGTGCACGCGCCCGGCTGCTTCGCTGGCTTTAGGTTCAGCGGCTCTGCGCCGCAAGTGCGGCGCGCCGCCGCTGAACGGGACCGTTAGGCGGCAACGGACATGGCATCGCACGTCCTAATCGACGCCTTCCTCCAGCCCACATCGGAGCCCGAGACGCCGCACGAGGTTGCGGGCGACGTCGTGGCATTTCGAGTGAGCGCCGATCGGTGCGTAGTCCAAGAAGTCTATCGTCGGCCGAACAAGCTGCTCGGCTTTCGATACTTTGCTTGGGTTGCGTGGCGCGACGCGGGGGAGCAGGTTCGTAGTCATGGGTGGTTCAAAGTGGAACCCGAGCACGCATTAGTTGCGGATAGCACCGCAGTTGCTCAGCAGGCAGCTGCCGAGCACGCGAACTCAAAGGGCTTGCAGTTGCCGGCGAGTTGGAAAGCCCATGCGTAAGTTCTTTTCTGCGGTGTGCCAGCCGCCTAACAAGCAGTTGCAGCGGACGGTGAAACGATATCGCGGCGACACCGCGTGTGCGTCATTTCATTATGCACACGCGGCGCGCTTCACACGGCAGCGCGCCGCCGCTGAACTGCGGCGTTAGGCCGCGCTTGGGAGTGTCAGCTGCGTGAAGGTCCGCGAGATCATCAAGCTCCTGGAACGGCACGGCTGGCGCCATGTTCGAACAACCGGAAGCCACCGGCAGTTTCAGCATTCTGTAAAGCCTGGAACCGTCACGGTTGCAGGAAAGCCGAGTACTGATATACCGCCCGGCACGTTGAATAGTATTCTTAAGGGAGCCGGTCTCAAGAAGCGCTAGGAGCTGAGTCGTGGAATACCTCGTCGTAGTAGAAAAGGGCAAGACCAGCTATGGGGCTTATGTTCCTGATCTTCCAGGTTGCGTCGCCGTAGGCGACACCCGGCGCGAGGTCTTGAAGCTCATCCGGCAAGGCATCGCACTACACATTGAAGCACTGCGTGAGGCTGGCGACCCGATTCCGGCTCCTTCTTCCAAGAGCGAGATCGTCAAGGTCCGCGCGGCCTAACTATGCGATGCAGCGGTCGGCGCTTGTCGTCACGCCGCTTGCAGGGACAGGCCCTGGCGAGGATAGGTTGCAATCAGCAAGCGGCGCGCCGACTGCGCGCCGCCGCTGATCGCGGACGTTAG
>JABAQN010000007.1 GCA_019187495.1 Steroidobacteraceae bacterium | reverse complement strand
GTCATCGCCTTGGTGCGAAAGGAGCTTCTTGCGCTCATCAAGGAGCCGGCCAGCCGTGCGCTCCTGATTGCCCCGGCCTTCCTGCAAGCCCTGCTGTATGGCTATGGCGCCACTTACGACCTCACGCACGTGCCGTATGCCGTGCTGGATCAAAGCCGCAGTGCGGCGTCGACCGAGCTGCTGGCACGGCTGGACGGCACCGGCGTGTTCGTGCGTGCCGCCACGCTCACCTCGACGCAGCAGATCGCCGATATGGTCGATGCAGAAAAGGCCTTGCTGGTGCTCAGCATCCCGCCGGACTTCGAGACGCGGCTGGGTTCGGGCCAGCCCGCGCCCCTGCAGCTCATTCTGGACGGGCGCAATTCCTCGACGGCGGGGGCGGCCGCCAGCCATGTCGGCGCCATCGTGGCCGCCTACAACGCCTCATTGGGCGCCAAGCGTGGTGAAGGTGCCCCAGGGATTCGCGTAGAACGGCGCGCCTGGTTCAACCCCAACCTCGAATCCCGCTGGAACATGATGCCGGGGTTGATTGCCGCGCTGAGCATGTTGCAGACCCTGCTGCTGGCGGCGCTGTCGGTGGCGCGTGAGCGCGAGCAAGGCACCTTCGACCAGTTGCTGGTGACGCCGCTCACCCCGATGCAGATCCTGATCGGCAAGGCGCTGCCCTCCATCCTGATCGGACTGCTGCAGTCCACCATCATCTTTCTGATCATCCGATTCTGGTTCGAGATTCCGATGCAGGGCTCGGTGGGACTGCTCTACTTCGGGCTGATCGTTTTCACCGTCGCGTCCGTGGGCGTGGGCCTGTCGATATCCGCCCTGTCGCTGAACATGCAGCAGGCGATGCTCTACACCTTCCTGCTGATCATGCCGCTGATGCTGCTCTCCGGCCTGTTCACGCCAGTGCGCAACATGCCCGAGGTGCTGCAGCTTGCCACCTACGCCAATCCGCTGCGCTTTGGCATGGACATCGTGCGCCGCGTCTATCTCGAAGGCGCGGGCCTCATCGACATCTGGCGCCAACTCATCCCCTTGCTGGTGCTGGCCGCCACCACGCTGCCGCTGGCGGCCTGGCTGTTCCGCAACCGGCTTTCCTGACCGTGGGTATCCGTATGCTTGACCTCCAACACTCCCATCTTCACCCCCGGCACTTCGGCTTGGCGGCCTGCGCGCTGGCATTGGCTCTGACCGGTTGTGCCGCCGTTGGCCCGAATTTCGTCAAGCCGACGCCCGCTGCGCCCAACGACTGGACGAGCTGGCGCAGCGGCGACGCTTCGCTGCGCATCCCGAGCGAAGCCACCCAGGCATTGCCGACCCAGTGGTGGCAGGCATTCAACGACGCGACCCTCGATGCCTTGCAGCGGCGTGCTTTCGATGCCAGCCCCGATCTGCAAACGGCCGCGCTGCGCTTCGCCCAGGCACGCGCGCAGCGCAGCACGGTGGCCGCGCAGCGCGGGCCGGAAGTGGGCGCCAGCGGCAGCGCGACCCGCCAGCGCCAGAGCGAGAGCGGCGCCAGCACACGCATGATCGGCATCATGGGGGCCGGCCCGGGCGTGACCGAGCTGCTGGCCGAGCCGTTCACGCTGTACCAGGCGGGTTTCGACGCTTCGTGGGAACTGGATTTGTGGGGCCGCGTGCGCCGCTCCGTAGAAGCCGCTGACGCCGATGTCGGCCAACAGGCTGCGCTGCTGGACCTGGCCCGCCTCAGCCTGGCCAGCGACGTGGCGCGCCATTACTTCGAGCTGCGCACCGCCCAGCGGCAGAGTCGCTTGATGCGCGAGGACGTCGCCGCGCTGGAAGATCGCGCCGGGCTGCTACAGGCGCGTGTCGAGGGCGGCGTGCTCGATCACACCGACCTGCAACGCCAGCGCGCCGAACTGGCCGCGCTCAAGGCGCAACTGCCGCCGCTGCTGGCACAGGAAGCCGCCAGCGCCAACCAGATCGCCCTGCTGCTGGGCGAGCGCCCCGGTGCGCTGCAAGCCGAACTGGCGCCGCGCGACGCTGACGTCAGGACCTCGCTGCCCGATCTTGCCCTCGGCCTGCCATCCGAAGTGGCGCTGCGCCGCCCCGACATCCGCGCCGCCGAAGCGCGCCTGCACAGCGCCACCGCCAGTATCGGCATTGCCAAGGCCAATCTGTACCCCAGCATCCGGCTTGGCGCGAAGTTCGGGTTCGAGTCCTACCTCTCCGGCGAATTTGCCGACTGGGGCAGCCGCATCTGGTCGGTCGGCCCCAGCCTCAGCCTGCCGATCTTCGATCATGGCCGGCGCACAGCCACCGTGCAACTGCGCGAACTGCAACAGCAGGAGGCGGCCATCAACTATCAGCAGACCGTGCTGAAAGCCTGGCAGGAAATCGACGATGCGCTGTCCGCCTACAGCGCTGAACAACAGCAGGCGCGGGAACTGAAAGCCCGCAGCGACGCGGCCAGCGATGCCTATCAGCTTGCCCAGGCGCGCTATGACGGCGGCGCCACCGACTACACCGCCGTGCTCGACAGCCAGCGCAGCTATCTGCAGGCCCGTCGAGATCTGGCCGCCAACCAGGGCAGGCTGGCAGCGCGCTTCATCACGGTGAACAAGGCATTGGGAAATGGACCCCTGTGACCCGCTCGCGGCGCATCCGCGATCTCGTTCGACCGACCCGGAACATCTGCCTACGCTGTCCGTACCGCCCACTTCCTCCACTCGTTGAACGCCATGGCCATCTCCCTCAAGAACAAACTGATTCCCGTCGTCGTCGTCGCCGTGCTGGCCCTGGCCGGCTGGTACGCCTGGCAGTGGTTCTCCGCTGGCAGTGAGAACGAGGCCTTCATCGGCAGCAATGGCCGCATCGAAGCCACGGAGGTGGACGTCGCCACGAAAATGGCCGGCCGGGTGGGCGACATCCTGGTCGAGGAAGGTGCCTTCGTGAAGTCCGGCCAGGTTCTCGCGACCATGCAGGTGCAGACGCTGGAGGCGCAGCTGCGCGAAGCCAAGGCCCAGCGGCAGCAGGCGGTCAACGGCGTGGCCAGCGCTCTGGCGCAATGGGCAATGCGCCAGAGCGACAAGACCGCCCTGATCGCACAGGTGCGCCGCGCCGAGGCCGAACTCAACGCGGCCAAGCGCCGGCTGGCGCGCTCCGAGACACTGGTCAAGGGAGGGTTTACCTCCTCCCAGACCCTGGACGATGATCGTGCCCGCACGGAAAGTGCCGAGGCCTCCGTGGCCGCTGCCCAGGCGCAGGTGGCGTCGGCCGATTCGTCCATCGCCGCCGCACGCACGCAGATCGTCGGCGCACAGTCCCAGGTCGAGGCCGTCGATGCCACCCTGGAGCGCATCCAGGCCGAGATCGACGACAGCCAGCTCAAGGCGCCGCGCGATGGCCGCGTGCAGTTCCGCGTGGCGCAGCCCGGCGAGGTGCTCGGTGCGGGCGGCCGGGTGCTGAACATGATCGATGTCTCGGATGTCTACATGACCTTCTTCCTGCCGACCGAGGCGGCCGGCCGGCTCGCGCTCGGCTCGGAAGTGCGTATCGTGCTGGACGCCGCGCCCGACTATGTGATTCCGGCCAAGGTCTCCTTCATCGCCAGCGCGGCGCAGTTCACGCCCAAGACAGTGGAGACCGCCAGCGAGCGCGAGAAGCTGATGTTCCGCGTGCGTGCGCGGATCGACCGCGAACTGCTGCTCAAGCACCTGGAGCACGTCAAGACCGGCCTGCCGGGCGAGGCCTGGGTGCGTCTTGATCCTTCGCAGGAATGGCCGGCCCGCCTGGCGTTGAAGGCGCGGCCATGACGCAGGTCTCCCCAGCGCCCGAGGTCGTGCGCCTGGAGCAGGTGCGGCTGCACTACGGCAAGGTGCAGGCCCTGGCCGGCATCACGCTGGACATCCCGTCCGGCCGTATGGTCGGCCTGATCGGGCCGGACGGCGTGGGCAAGTCCAGCCTGCTGTCGCTGGTGGCTGGCGCGCGCGCCGTGCAGGAGGGGCGTGTGCAAGTGCTGGGCGGCGACATGTCCAGCCGCCGCCATCGCGACGCCGTTTGCCCGCGCATCGCCTACATGCCGCAGGGCTTGGGCAAGAACCTGTACCCGACGCTCTCGGTGGAGGAGAACCTGCAGTTCTTCGCGCGCCTGTTCGGTCACGACGCCGCCGAACGGCGTCGACGCATAGACGACCTCACCAACGCCACGGGCTTGCGCAAGTTTCTCAGCCGGCCAGTGGGAAAGCTCTCCGGCGGCATGAAGCAGAAGCTGGGCCTGTGTTGCGCGCTGATCCACGACCCGGACCTGCTGATCCTGGACGAGCCGACCACGGGCGTGGACCCGCTGGCGCGCGCGCAGTTCTGGGACCTGATCGCGCGCATCCGCCAGGACCGGCCAGGCATGAGCGTGATCGTTGCCACGGCCTACATGGACGAGGCCCAGCGCTTTGATTGGCTGGTGGCCATGGACGACGGGCAGGTGCTCGCGACAGGTACGCCGCAGGAATTGCTGGCGCGTACCGGCAGCGATTCGCTGGAGGCCGCCTTCATTGCGCTGCTGCCCGAGGACAGGAAGCGTGGCCACGCAGACGTCGTGATCCCCCCGCTGCAGGCGTCGGAGGACGACATCGCCATCGAGGCGCAGGATCTGACGATGCGCTTCGGCGATTTCGTCGCGGTGGATCACGTGTCGTTCCGCATCCGTCGCGGCGAGATTTTCGGCTTCCTCGGCTCCAACGGCTGCGGCAAGAGCACGACGATGAAGATGCTCACCGGGCTGCTCGAAGCGAGCGAAGGCCGGGCCTGGCTGTTCGGCCACGAGGTGAATTCGAAGGACATCGCCACCCGCCGCCGCGTAGGCTACATGTCCCAGGCCTTCTCGCTCTATGGCGAGTTGACGGTGCGGCAGAACCTGGCGCTGCACGCGCGCCTGTTCCAGGTGCCCGAGGACGAGATTCCCGAGCGGGTGGCCGAGATGGAGCAGCGCTTCGATCTTGCCGGGGTGCGGGACAACCTGCCAGCGAGCATGCCGCTGGGCCTGCGCCAGCGCCTGTCGCTGGCCGTGGCGATGGTGCACAAGCCCGAATTGCTGATTCTGGACGAGCCGACTTCGGGTGTGGACCCGGTCGCGCGCGACGCCTTCTGGCGGCTGCTGGTGGAGCTCTCGCGCCGCGACAAGGTGACGATCTTCATCTCCACCCACTTCATGAACGAGGCCGAGCGCTGCGACCGCATGTCGATGATGCACGCGGGCAAGGTGCTCGACAGCGACGCACCCGCGAAGCTGGTTGAAAAGCGCGGTGCGCAGACCCTGGAAGAGGCGTTCATCGGCTACCTGATCGAGGCCGATGGCGGCGCACCGATGGCCGAGGCGCCCGCCGTTGTCGCAGCGGCGCCGGACCTGCAGCAGGCTGCGCCCGCGCACCGCCGGCGCAGCCGCTTCAACCTGCGGCGCCTGGTCAGCTACCTGTGGCGCGAGTCGCTGGAGCTGCAGCGCGATCCTGTCCGCGCCACATTGGCATTGGCCGGCTCGCTGATCCTGATGCTCGTGATGGGCTTCGGCATCAGCATGGACGTGAACGACCTGAGCTACGCCGTGCTGGATCGCGATCAGTCCAGCTTGAGCGAGAGCTACAAACTGAGCCTGTCCGGCTCGCGCTACTTCGTGGAGCAGCCGCCGATCACCGACTACGCGGACATGGATCGCCGGCTGGCCAGCGGCGAGCTGAGTCTGGCGCTGGAGATCCCGCCCGGCTTCGACCGTGACGTGATGCGCGGGCGCGAGGTGGCGATCGGCGCCTGGATCGACGGCGCCATGCCATCCCGGGCAGAGACCGTCATGGGCTACGTGCAGGGCATCCACCAGCACTGGCTGACCGAGCAGGCGACCACGCGTGGCAACGGCCCAGCGGCCGGGCTGGCCGACATCGAGACGCGCTTTCGCTACAACCCGGACGTCAAGAGCCTGCCGGCGATGGTGCCGGCGATCGTGCCCCTGGTGCTGCTGATGCTGCCGGCCATGCTCACGGCGCTGGCCGTGGTGCGCGAGAAGGAGACCGGCTCGATCATCAACCTGTACGTCACGCCGGTCACCCGCACCGAGTTCCTGCTGGGCAAGCAACTGCCCTATGTGGCGCTGGCCGTGCTGAACTTCCTGCTCATGACGCTGCTGTCCGTGACCGTCTTCGGGGTTCCGGTCAAGGGCAGCTTCATCACCCTGCTGCTCGCTGCGGTGGTCTTCAGCTTCTGTTCCACCGGCTTGGGCCTGCTGGCGTCGAGCGTCACCAAAAGCCAGGTCGCGGCGATGTTCTTCGCCATGGTCGGCACGGTCATGCCGGCCATGCAGTTCTCCGGAATGAACGACCCGGTCTCCTCGCTGCAGGGCGGTGCGCGCATGCTGGGCCAGATCTACCCGGCCACCCACATGATCGATGTCAGCCGCGGCGTGTTCAACAAGGCACTGCACTTCGGCGACCTAGTCGCCTCGCTCATTCCCATGCTGATCGCCGCGCCGCTCATTGTGGGTGCCTCGATCCTGCTGCTGCGCAAACAGGAGCGTTGAGCCATGCGCCAATTCCTCTCCAACACCTGGCGCCTGGGCATCAAGGAGCTGTGGAGCCTGCGGCGCGACCCGACTATGCTGGTGCTGATCGCCTTTGTGTTCACCCTGGGCGTGTACGCCGGCGCCACGGCCATGCCCGAGACGCTGAACAACGCGTCCATCGCGATCGTGGACGAGGACCAGTCGCCGCTATCGCAACGCATTGTCTCGGCCCTGTATCCACCGCAGTTCAGCAAGCCGAAGATGATCGAGTGGTCGCAGATGGATCGCGGCATGGACGTGGGGCTATACACCTTCGTGATGGTGATCCCGCGCAACTTCCAGCGCGACCTGCTGGCGGGCCGCTCGCCCCAAATCCAGCTCAACGTGGATGCCACGCGCATGAGCCAGGCCTTCATGGGCAGCGGCTACGTGCAGCAGATCGTCATGGGTGAGATCGGCGAATTCGCCCAGCGTTACCGGGCCAGCGCCGTGCCGCCGGTGGATCTGGCCCTGCGGGTGCGTTTCAATCCCGCGCTGCAGCCGTCCTGGTTCGGCAGTCTGGTGGAGGTCATCGACTACATCACCATGCTGTCCATCATCCTGGCCGGCGCGGCGCTGATCCGCGAGCGCGAGCACGGCACCATCGAGCACCTGCTGGTCATGCCGGTGACGCCCGCGCAGATCATGCTGGCCAAGGTCTGGCCCATGGGGCTCGTGGTTCTGCTGGCGTGCTGGGTGTCGATCACCTTCGTCGTGCGCGGGTTGCTGCACGTGCCGGTGGCCGGCTCGTTGCCGCTGTTTTTCGCGGGCGCGGCGCTGTGCGTATTTGCCACGACCGCCATGGGCATCTTCATGGCCACGGTGGCGCGCAACATGCCGCAGTTCGGCATGCTGATGATCCTGATCATCCTGCCGTTGCAGCTGCTCTCGGGCGGCAGCTCCCCGCGCGAGAGCATGCCCGAGCTGGTGCAGGACATCATGCTGCTGGCGCCGACCACGCACTTCGTGAAGCTGGGGCAGGCCATCCTGTTCCGTGGCGCCGGACTGGACGTGGTGTGGCCGCAGTTCGTGGCGCTGGCGCTGATCGGCGGCGTGCTGTTCGCGCTGTCGCTGCAGCGCTTTCGCAAAACCATCGCGCAGATGGCCTGACCATGGAACAGCGCATCTGCCTCGCTCAACCTGACCCCCGGAACAATGCCATGTACTCAAGACTTCTGGTGCCGCTTGACCGCAGTGCGACCGCCCATCATGCCCTGGATCATGCGGCCGTCCTGGCGCGCATGAGCGGCGCGACCATCGTGCTGCTGCACGTTATCGAAGAGTCGAAACACGCCAGCGGCTTCGAACCACCCAAGGTCTACATTGAGGAAGTCCGGCCCGGCTTCCTGGCTGCCGGCCAGGCATTGCTTGACCAGGCTGCGCAGCGCCTGCGCCAGGATGGCATCGCGGTTGAGACCGTTTTGCTGGAGAGCAAGGGCGAGCGTGCATCAACCCTCATCGTCCAACAGGCCGACACCTCGCGCTGCGACCTGATCGTTCTGGGCACCCATGGCCGCCGCGGCATCAACCGTGTGATGCTGGGCAGCGATGCCGAGCAGGTGGCGCGGTTGGCAGCCGTGCCCGTCATGCTCGTGCGTCAGAGCCATCTGGCAATGGCACGCCCGAGCGAGGCCGGGGAGAAATAAGTGAGAAGTCGCTCGGCGCTGGCAGGCGCGAAGAGAACAACATGGGCCTGGTTATGGCTCGCGATCTTGCCTGTGTCAGCCATTGCCGAAGAGCCGCATCGCGTTCAGTCGGTTTGCTCGGAACGGACACCGCTGCGCTCGACCGGCACGGTCAATCTGCGTATCGACAACGACATGTTCGGTGGCGTGGGGCAGGATCAGGGCTACTCGAACGGCTTTCTGGTCAGCTGGGTCTCCCCCAATCTGGTCGATTACCGCAGTGATCCGTGCCTGCCCGGGATCGTGCAGGCGTTGAATCGGGGTTTGGCGCTGTTGCAACCAGAGGGATTCGACGAACAGAACATGACCGTCGGGTTGGGCCAGATGATGTACACCCCGACGGATCGGGAGCGTCGTGACCTCATCACCGACGATCGACCCTATGCCGGGGCCTTGATGTTCAGTCTCGGCTACAACGCCCGTCGCGGCGACAGCCTGCGCACATCGCAGCTTCGCCTTGGCGTGGTGGGGCCGGCTGCCCATGCCGGAGAGGTGCAGAACGAGTGGCATCGTCTGCTCGGCATCGACAGGTTTCGGGGCTGGGACAACCAGCTGCACAACGAGCTGGTCGTGCAGTTGATCCATGAGCGTCGCACGCGTGTGATCCGACAGGAGAGCGCGACGGGCTGGGGTTGGGATCTCACCCGGCACTGGGGAGGGAGCCTGGGCAATTTCGCGACCTATGCGAACCTGGGCGGCGAACTGCGCTTCGGCCTGCGACTGCCCGACGACTTCGGAACCGCCCCCTTGCGCCCGGCCGGCGAGAACACGTCTCCCCTGCATGAGCCCACCAGCCATGCAGCAAGCGCGCATTTGTTCGTTGCCTACGATGCCCGTGCCGTCTTGTACGACATCACGCTCGATGGCAATACGTTTCGATCCAGCCACCGCGTGGACAAGCGCCCTTTCGTGGCTGACGTCGCTTACGGCGTTGCGATGTACCACGGGCGCTGGCGCATTGCCCTGGCGCGCTATCACCGAACCCGTGAGTTCCACGGACAAAAGGAAGTGCCGGTCTACGGCACGCTCACCATCGGCAGGCGCTTCTAGGCGCCAGGACATGCGAGTACCCATGAAACGATTGATCCTGCCTCTTCCCGGTAACGAAGCGTTGGCAGCGGCGCTGGCCAAGGCTTGCAATGGCGAGCTGGGTGGCATCGCAACACGCCGCTGCCCGAGCGATAGCGCGAACAGCACGCCGCCGATCAGCAGCAGCGCCACGAACTGCGGCCACACCACGTCCAGCCCGGCGCCGCGGAACAGGATGGCCTGATCCAGGGAACAGCACAGCAGCGCGACGTCGGCAGGCGTGTACAGGCGGACAAACGGGCAACGCGGCGCGCTGTAGTTCCTGACCAGCGGCATGCCCGCGCTCCAGCGCGAGACCAGCCGCGTGATCTGCGAGCGGCTGTAGCCGCTCAGGCGCCGCAGGTAGGCCAGCACAGGGCCGCGGTCCGCGCGCGGCAGCCGACGGTACTCGAACCGCCGCTCCCGGGTGCCCTCCAGACTCAATCCGCAGTGGCATCTCGCGCCTGGCTTCAGGCTCATACCTCGTTGGACAAGACTGCTAGTTGACAACCAGTTTCCATTGATGGAAACTGGTTGCCATGAATCGACGAAATCTATCTCCTTCTGTACCTGACCCCAACGCCGTCGCAGTGACTGAATTGACCTTGGCGGTGTTTCGCCTGAACGGCGTATTGCTTCACTGGGGTGACAAGCTGGTCGTGCCGCTCGGTCTCACCAGTGCACGGTGGCAGGTGCTGGGTGCTATCGCCCTTGCCGACACGCCGCTGACGGCCCCCCAGGTGGGTGGATCCATGGGCGTCACGCGCCAGGGCGCACAAAAACAACTCAACCTGCTGGCTGAGCAGGGGCTTGTCAAACCGCACCCGAATCCAGCGAATCAGCGTTCGCCGTTCTACGCCCTGACGCCGGAGGGTTGGGCTCGGTACCGCAAGGTCGATGCCCTCTGGGCCGCGCGGGCTGCCGAACTGGCTGCGCTAATCCCAGTCACCCAAGCCAGCACTGCCGCCCGAACGCTCGAATCCATGCGGCGCGCGTTGCAGACTGTTCCCCCATTTTCAAAGGCCCAACCATGAAATCGAAATTGCATGCCATCTTCGGAGCCGTCGCGATCCTTTGCATCACCACGTTCTGGCTCTCAACCCTCGTGTCAGAGCTTTTCATGGATCAGGCAAGTGTCGCTGCTGTCAAGAACGCGGTGTTGAGCGGTATGTGGCTTTTGATCCCGTCGATGGCGGCCACGGGCGGCAGTGGTTTTTCGCTCGCGAAGGGCCGTGGCGGCCGCCTTGTCGGTGTCAAGGGGAGGAGGATGAGGATCGTGGCGGCCAACGGCCTGCTGATACTGCTGCCCAGCGCATTCGTTCTGGCGTCGTGGGCCAATGCGGGGCGTTTCGACGGCATGTTCTATGCACTGCAAGGCGTGGAGTTGCTGGCCGGCGCTGTGAACTTTTCACTGCTTGCATTGAATATGCGCGACGGCCTCAAGCTGAGCGGTCGGCTCACCCCCAAACGATCCATGCCTGGATCTTCCCGCTGATCCAGCTTGATCACGGCGAGTCCTGTGCCAGAAACTGCCTTCGAGCATCATTTCTGCGGCTGCCCTGTGCTCGGCCGCCACCACTACAGGCGTTGCCCGTCACAACCGACCGCGCCTGAATCGGTAATGCACCGCAGGTTGATGAGCGGACGGCAGCCGATGTGAAAAGAGAGTGACAGAACTCCCGCCCCGTATCGACTATCCGATTGCGGTAATCGCAAGATCCAAAAAACTACGCATGATCCAAGGTATGACCTTGCCTGCCGTTAGACAGCAGAAACGACGTGCGACACACACAAAAACAAAGCCGGCTGATAGCCGGCTGTTTTTTCTCGGGAAATTTGGCGGAGAGGGTGGGATTCGAACCCACGGTAGGCTTACACCTACGCCTGATTTCGAGTCAGGTACAATCGACCACTCTGCC
>JABAQN010000055.1 GCA_019187495.1 Steroidobacteraceae bacterium | reverse complement strand
AACCGGGTGCTCGCGCGCTTCGCGCGTGAGGTGCTGACCGCTTTCCCCGATGCGTTCGATGCGTCGCAGCCGACGCGGCTGATCGGCAATCCGGTGCGCGCGGAGTTCTTCGCGCTCGATGCTCCCGCCGTGCGCGCCGCGGGTCGCGGCGCCGGCCTGCGCCTCCTCGTCGTCGGCGGCAGCCAGGGCGCGATCAAGCTCAATGCCGTGGTGCCCTTTGCGATCGCGCGCCTCGCCGGCAGCGTGCGCTTCGACGTGCGCCACCAGGCGGGGCCGCGCTGGATCGACGCGGCGCGCAAGAGCTATCTCGACGCCGGTGTCGGCGCCGACGTGACGCCGTTCATCGACGACATCGCGGAGGCCTATGCCTGGGCGGACCTCGTCATCTGCCGCGCCGGCGCGCTGACGGTCTCGGAACTCGCGGCCGCGGGGGTCGCGTCGATCCTCGTGCCGTTTCCCGCCGCGGTGGATGATCACCAGACCGCGAACGCGCGCTACCTCGTGCGCGAGGGCGCGGCGCTCCTGCTGCTCGATCGCGAGCTCACGGCCGAGCGCCTCGCGCGGGACCTCCTCGAGCTGTGCCGTGGCGGGCGCGAGCGCCTGCTCGGCATGGCCGAGCGCGCGCGGCGGCTCGCGCGCCCGCGCGCCACGACGGATCTCGCGGATGCCTGCCTCGCCGCCGCGGGGAGGGCCGCGGCATGAGCAATCCGATGCGCGAGCGGATGCGCCGGATCCACGCGATCCATTTCGTCGGCATCGGCGGCAGCGGCATGGGCGGCATCGCCGAAGTGCTGCTGAACCTCGGCTACCACGTGCAGGGCTCGGACCTGCGGGAGAGCCCCGTCACGCAGCGACTCGCGCAGCTCGGGGCGCGGATCACGATCGGCCACCGCGCCGAAAACGCCGACAACGCGGATGTGGTCGTCGTCTCGAGCGCGGTGTCGCGTGACAACCCGGAGGTCGCGCATGCGCTCGAGCGGCGCGTGCCGGTCGTGCCGCGCGCCGAGATGCTCGGCGAGCTGATGCGGTTCCGCTACAGCATCGCGGTCGCGGGCACGCACGGCAAGACGACGACCACGAGCCTCGTCGCGAGCATCCTCGCCGAAGGCGACGCGGATCCGACCTTCGTGATCGGCGGGCGCCTGAAGAGCGCCGGCAGCAACGCCCGGCTCGGCGCCGGGCGGTTCCTCGTCGCCGAGGCGGACGAGAGCGACGCCTCGTTCATGCACCTGCAACCGATGATCGCGATCGTCACGAACATCGACCACGATCATCTCGGCACGTACGGCGGGGACTTCGGCAGCCTCAAGCAGAGCTTCGTCGATTTCCTGCACAACCTGCCGTTCTATGGCCTCGCGGTGCTCTGCACGGACGACGCCAACGTGCGCGCGATCCTGCCGCAGCTGTCGCGGCCGGTCGTCGGTTACGGGCTCGGCGAGGGAGTCGATCTGCGCGCCGTGGACGTGCGTCGCGACGGCCTGCGCACGCACTACACCGCGCTGCGGCGCGGTGCCACGCAGGGCCTCGACGTCACGGTCAACCTCGCGGGGCTGCACAACGTGCAGAACTCGCTCGCGGCGATCGCGGTCGCGCAGGAGGTCGGCATCGCGGACACCGCGATCCAGCGCGCGCTCGCGAACTTCCAGGGCATCGATCGGCGCCAGCAGCACATCGCCGATGTGCCGGTCGGCACGGGGCGCGCGACGATCATCGACGACTACGGCCATCACCCCGCGGAAATCGCCGCGACGCTCGATGCCGTGCGCCAGGCCTGGGGCGGCCGCCGCCTCGTGCTCGCCTTCCAGCCGCATCGCTACACGCGCACGCGCGACCTGCTCGACGACTTTGCGTCCGTGCTGTCGGGTGCGGATGCGCTGCTCGTCACCGATATCTACGCCGCCGGCGAGGCGCCGATCGCGGGCGCGGATGGCCGCGCGATCTGCCGCGCCGTGCGCAGCCGCGGCCAGGTCGAGCCCGTGTTCGTCGACAAGGTGGACGACCTGCCGCAGGCGCTCGCGGCGGTGGTCCAGCCGGATGACGTCATCGTGATGATGGGCGCCGGCAACATCAGCGCGATCGCGCATGAACTGCCCGCGCGACTCGCCGCGGCGCGCCGCCCCGGAGACACCGCACCATGAAGCTCACGTTCCACGCCGGCCGCAACACCGAAGTCACGGACGCGGTGGCGTTCGGGCGCGTTGCGGTGCTGCTCGGCGGCGGCTCCACCGAGCGCGAGATTTCGCTGCTGACGGGCAACGCGGTGCTCGCGGCGCTCGAGCGGCGCGGCGTCGACGCGCTCGCCTTCGATCCGCACGAGAGGCCGCTGACGGATCTGCTCGACGCGCGCATCGATCGCGTGTGGATCGCGCTGCACGGGCCGGGCGGCGAGGACGGCACGGTGCAGGGGGCGCTCGAGTGCCTCGGGATTCCGTACACGGGCAGCGGCGTGCTCGGCTCGGCGGTCTGCATGGACAAGCTGCGCACCAAGCGGCTCGCGGCGGCGGTCGGTGTCGCGACGGCGGACTACGCGGTGCTGCGTGGCCCGGAGGATTTCGCCGGCGCGATCTCGCGCCTCGGCCTGCCGCTGATCGTGAAGCCCGCGACGCAGGGCTCTTCGGTCGGGATGTCGAAGGTGGAACGTGCGGAAGACCTGCCGGCGGCGTGGCAGGCGGCCGTGGGCCTCGAGCCGGTGGTCTTCGCCGAGCCCTGGATCACCGGGGCCGAATACACGGTCGCGATCCTGAAGGGGCGTGCGCTGCCGTCGATCCGCATCGAGACGCCGAAGGTGTTCTACGACTACGAGGCGAAGTACTTCCGCAGCGACACGCTGTACTTCTGCCCGTCGGGGCTCGCACCCGATGCGGAAACGCGGCTCGGCGCGCTCGCCGTCGCGGCCTTCGATGCCTGTGGCGCCGGCGGCTGGGGGCGCGCCGATTTCATGCTGGACGCGAGCGGCGCGCCGCTGCTCCTCGAGATCAACACGGTTCCGGGCATGACCGACCACAGCCTCGTGCCGATGGCGGCGCGCGCGACCGGGATGGATTTCGACCAGCTCGTGTGGCGTGTCCTCGAGACGAGCTTCGTGAGGACGCGGCGCTGATGCGCCTTCGGCCGAAAAACCGGCGCAAGCAGGCGGAGCGCGCCTGGCGTCTGCCGGCCATCGACTGGCGGCGCGCCGGTGTCGCCGCGGCGAGTCTCGCCGTACTCGGCGGCGGCGTCGCCGCCGTCGCGTGGACCCTCGACCAGCCGATCGAAACGATCACCGTCGAAGGACGCTTCCAGCGCGTTTCGGCACTCGATGTCGAACAGGCGGTCAAGCGGCGCGTGCGCGGCATGGGGCTCGTCAGCGTCGACCTCGGGTCGGTGGGCCGGAGCCTGCGCCGCATTCCGTGGGTCGAGAGCGCCAGCGTGCAGCGGGCCTGGCCGCGCGGCCTCAGGGTGCACGTGACCGAGCAGGTGGCCGCCGCGCGCTGGGGCGCGAACGGGCTCCTCAACACGCGCGGGGAGCTTTTCATCTCCGAGACGCGCCACATCCCGCCCGAGCTGCCGCAGCTGTCGGGGCCGGCCGGATCGGAGCGCACGGTGGCCGAGCGCTACCTCGCGGTGCGCGGCCGGCTGATGGAGGCCGGCATGCGCCTCACGGCGATGCGCCTCGATGCGCGAGGCGCCTGGGAGTTCGACCTCGACAACGGCGTGACGGTGCGCCTCGGCCGGCGTGACGTCGATGCGCGCTTCGAGCGTTTCGTCGCGGCCGCGCTCGCGCTCGTCGGCGAGCGCAGCGGCGACATCGCCTACGTCGACATGCGGTATTCGAATGGCTACGCGGTCGGCTGGCGCGCGGGTGGCGTGCGCCTCGCGAGCGGCAATGCCGGCGACGACAACCCGGACGGCTGAGGAGATATGGCGAAACGCGCAGACAGGACCCTGATCGTCGGCCTCGACATCGGCACCTCTAAAGTGGTGGCGCTGGTCGGCGAGGTCGCGCCCGACGGCAGCATCGAGGTGATCGGCCTCGGCTCGCAGCCCTCGCGCGGCCTGAAGAAAGGCGTGGTCGTCAACATCGAGTCGACGGTGCAGTCGATCCAGCGCGCGATCGAGGAAGCCGAGCTGATGGCCGGCTGCGAAATCCATTCGGTGTTCGCCGGCATCGCGGGCAGCCATGTGCGCAGCATCAACTCGCACGGCGTGGTCGCGATCCGCGACCGCGAGGTCTCGCAGCACGACGTGGTGCACGTGATCGATGCCGCGAAGGCCGTCGCGATTCCCGCCGACCAGAAGATCCTGCACGTGCTGCCGCAGGAATTCATCATCGACGGGCAGGAGGGCATCCGCGACCCGATCGGGATGTCGGGCGTGCGGCTCGAGGCGAAGGTCCACATCGTCACCGGCGCCGACAGCGCGGCGCAGAACATCGAGAAGTGCATCCAGCGCTGCGGGCTCGAGGTCGACGACGTGGTGCTCGAGCAGCTCGCGTCGAGTTTCGCGACGCTGACCGACGACGAGAAGGAACTCGGCGTGTGCCTCGTCGACATCGGCGGCGGCACGACCGATCTGGCGGTGTTCTCGAGCGGTGCGATCCGCCATACCGCCGTGATCCCGATCGCCGGCGACCAGGTCACGAATGACATCGCGGTGTCGATGCGCACGCCGACGCACTACGCCGAGGACATCAAGGTGCGCTACGCCTGCGCGCTGTCGCAGCTCGCCAACCCGGACGAGAGCATCGAAGTGCCGAGCGTCGGCGACCGGCCGGCGCGCCGGCTCGCGCGCCAGACGCTCGCCGAGATCGTCGAGCCGCGCTACGAGGAGCTGTTCGGCCTCGTGCGCGACGAGCTGCGCCACAGCGGCTTCGAGGAGGCGATCGCCGCCGGCATCGTGCTGACGGGCGGCAGCGCCAAGATGGAAGGCGCGATCGAGCTCGCCGAGGAAGTCTTCCACGTGCCGGTGCGCCTCGGCCTGCCGCAGCAGGTGCAGGGCCTCACCGATGTCGTCCGGAATCCGATTTATTCGACCGCCGTGGGCCTGCTGCTCTACGCGCGCGACAACGCTTTGCCGGGCAACCGGGGGCGCTCCATCGGAGGGAGCGCGAAGACGATGCTGGACAGGATGAAGTCGTGGTTTGCGGGTAATTTCTAGAAGGAGCGATGAAATGTTTGAACTGATGGACGCATACAGCCAGAGCGCCGTGATCAAGGTGCTCGGGGTGGGCGGCGGCGGCGGCAACGCCGTGGCGCACATGGTCGCCGCCGGGATCGAGGGCGTCGAGTTCCTGTGCATCAATACCGATGCGCAGGCGCTCAAGCACTCGAAGGTGAAAACCGCGCTGCAGATCGGCGCCAACATGACCAAGGGGCTCGGCGCCGGCGCCGACCCGGAAGTCGGCCGTCAGGCCGCGATGGAGGATCGCGATCGCATCATCGAGATGATCGAGGGTTGCGACATGCTCTTCATCACGGCGGGCATGGGCGGCGGCACCGGCACCGGCGCCGCGCCGGTGGTGGCGCAGGTCGCGAAGGAACTCGGCATCCTCACCGTCGCGGTCGTGACGAAGCCGTTCGAGATGGAAGGCGGCAAGCGCATGCTGGTCGCCGAGCACGGCATGGCTGAACTCGGCAAGTATGTCGACTCGCTGATCACCATCCCGAACCAGAAGCTGCTGACGGTGCTCGGCCCGCAGGTCACGCTGCTCGACGCGTTCAAGTCGGCGAACCAGGTGCTGCAGGGCGCCGTGCAGGGCATCGCGGAACTCATCACGCGCCCCGGCCTCATCAATGTCGATTTCGCCGACGTGCGCACGGTGATGTCCGAGACCGGCATGGCGATGATGGGTTCGGGCACGGCGAGCGGCGAGAGCCGCGCGCGCGAGGCGGCCGAGGCGGCCGTGTCCTCGCCGCTGCTCGAGGACATCAATCTCTCGGGCGCCCATGGCGTGCTCGTGAACGTGACCGCCGGCATGGATCTCTCGATCGGCGAGTTCCAGGAAGTCGGCTCGATCGTCAAGCAGTACGCCTCGGAAGACGCCACCGTCGTCGTCGGCACCGTGATCGACCCCGAGCTCACGAACGAGATCCGGGTGACCGTGGTGGCGACCGGCCTCGGCCGGATGTCGGCCGCGCCGGCCGCGCGTCCGCGCGACCTCGCCCGCGAAGTCGCGGCGCGTGCCGAGCCCTCGATGCGCGTCGTGCGCCGCTCGCCGCTCGGCAGCGCGGACTACACGGCGCTCGACCGGCCGACCGTGCAGCGCCAGCGTGCGGTCGGCGATGGCTTGCGTGCGGACACCGAGGCCGAGGACATCCTCGACATTCCGGCGTTCCTGCGCCGCCAGGCCGACTGACGAGCGGCTCTGGCATGTGGTACGGTAGCGCCCCGTTCCTGCCGGGGCCGGTGCGCCTCGTCGGCGCCTCGCTCCAGCCGGTTTCCTGAACGGGATCGGGCGCTACCGCTTACTTCAATGGTCGGTCAAAGAACTCTCAGGAACGCGATCCGCGCGTCGGGCGTCGGGCTGCACACGGGCACGAAAGTGCTGATGACCGTGCGCCCCGCGCCGCCCGATCACGGCATCGTGTTCCGCCGTGTCGATCTCGAACCCGCAGTCGATATTCCCGCCTGCGCGGAGAATGTGGGCGAGACGACGCTCGGCACCGTGCTCGTCAGGGACGGCGCCCGGATTTCGACGATCGAGCACCTGATGTCGGCCTTCGCGGGGCTCGGCATCGACAATGCGATCGTCGAGGTGAACGCGCCGGAAGTGCCGATCATGGACGGCAGCGCGGGCCCGTTCGTGTTCCTGCTGCAGTCGGCGGGCATCGAGGAACAGGAAGTCCCGAAGCGCTTCGTGCGCATCCTGCAGACGGTGCGGGTCGAGGACGGCGACAAGTGGGCGCAGTTCGATCCGTTCGACGGCTTCAAGGTGAATTTCCGGATCGAGTTCGACCACCCGATCTTCCAGCGCCGCACGCAGGCGGCGTCGATGGATTTCTCGACGACGTCGTTCCTGAAGGAAGTGAGCCGCGCGCGCACTTTCGGTTTCATGCGCGATCTCGAGGCGATGCGCTCGCACAACCTCGCGCTCGGCGGCAACCTCGACAACGCGATCGTGCTCGACGACGAGGGCATCATGAACGAGGACGGGCTGCGCTACGAAGACGAGTTCGTGAAGCACAAGATCCTCGATGCGATCGGCGACCTCTACCTCCTCGGCCACAGCCTGATCGGCGAGTTCAGCGGCTACAAGTCCGGGCACGGGCTCAACAACCGGCTGCTGCGCGCGCTGCGTCTCGACCGGGATGCGTGGCAGGAAGTCGTGTTCGAATCCGACAAGGACACGCCGATCCATTACGTCGGCACCGAAGCGTTGCCGACCTCCGCGGCCTGACGCGGGCAGGATCCGCTCAACGCGCGCCGGGCAGCACCTTCACGCGCACTTCGGTGACATCCGGCGAGGCCTCGCGGGCGCGCTCGAGCAGCGATGGCGTTTCGAACCTGAGCCGCGCGGCCCAGGCGGCCGATGCGACATAAACCGTGAGCGCCCGGTCCCGCTCCACTGCGGAGGTGACATGGGGCGCAAGGTCCCCCGGCACCCACCCCCGGACGCGTCGCAGCCAGTCTCCGGCGGCCAGGGCGCGCGTCTGCAGGCTGACGAGGGGCGAGGCGGGCCGGGCCAGGAGGTCCGCCAGGGCACGCGGTTTACCATATCGGGGGGACCCTGATTTTCGGGTCTGTGCGCCAGTCTTCTTGTGTCGACCGTGGGTCTTCGGCATATTGCCCCCGCCAATGGACCGAGCATAACGGATGAACCTGATTTTCTTTTCTCGGCGCGAGGGCCGCGCGCGGCACGTGAACCTGGCCCACCCGGTGACCCTGGGAGCCGTGGGCGCGCTGGCGCTCGGCGTGCTCGGCATCGCGTTCGTCCTGGGGCTCGAGCTCGGGCAGCGCTCGGGCAAGGCATTTTCGCGCGGTGATGCGACCCACTGGTCGCAGGTGATCCGGCAGCAGCAGGCCGAAATCGAGGAAATGAAGAGCGCCCTGCAGGAGCGCATCGACGCGCTGTCGATGCGCATGGGGCAGGTGAACGGACGCATGATCCGCATCGATGCGCTCGGCAAGCGCCTGACCGAAATGGCGAACATCGACTCGCGCGAATTCGATTTCGACTCGCAGCCGCCGACCGGCGGCCCGGAGGACGGCGAGGGCGGGGTCGCGGCACAGATTCCCGACCTCACGAACATGCTCGACGATCTCGAGGAACGCGTCGACTTGCGCGATGCCCAGCTCGCCGCGCTGGAAAACGTGCTGATCGCGCGCCAGTTGCGCGATCAGATCCACCCGGAAGGCCGCCCGGTGCGCCAAGGCTTCATCTCTTCGTATTTCGGGTCGCGCCAGGATCCCTTCACGGGGCACGGCGCCTTCCACAAGGGCCTCGATTTCGCATCGCAGGCGGGCGAGGACGTGGTCGCGGTCGCGGCGGGCATCGTGACCTGGTCGGGCGAGCGCGCCGGCTACGGCAATCTCGTCGAGATCAACCATGGCGGCGGATACGTGACCCGCTACGGGCACAACCGTCGCAACCTGGTCGCGGTCGGTGAGACCGTGCAGCGCGGCGATGCGATCGCCCAGATCGGATCCACGGGCCGCTCGACCGGCCCGCATGTGCATTTCGAAGTGCTGCGCAACGGCCGGCAGGTCGACCCGCTCACCTTCATCGGGCGCTGACCCTTCCCCCGAACGCGGGGGAATCATTTCCGCCGCGCGCCGTCTATCCGTACAATATCCGGCCTTTACCCGCCGGGGCTTTCGCAAGCCCTTGATCGGGTTTAATTTTTTTCAAGGACATTCCGTGCTCGCACTGCTCACGCGCGTCTTCGGCAGCCGCAACGACCGCCTCGTCAAGAACTACGCCCGTACCGTGCGCGGATCGACCGCGCTCGAGTCCACGATCGAGGCGCTCCCGGACGACGCGCTGCGGGCCAAGACGGACGAGTTCCGTGCGCGGCTGAAGGAGGGCGCGAAGCTCGACGACCTCGCGATCGAAGCCTTCGCCGTCGTGCGCGAGGCCGCGCGGCGCACGCTGAAGATGCGCCACTTCGACGTGCAGCTGATCGGCGGCCTCGTGCTGCACGAAGGCAAGATCGCCGAGATGCGCACCGGCGAGGGCAAGACGCTGGTCGCGACGCTGCCGGCGTACCTCAATGCGCTGCCGGGCGAGGGCGTGCATGTCGTCACCGTCAACGAGTACCTCGCGCAGCGCGACTCGGACTGGATGGGGCCGATTTTCCGTTTCCTCGGCCTCACGGTCGGGGTGATCAGGAACTCGCAGTCGAGCGCGGAGAAGCGCGCGGCCTACGCCTGCGACATCACCTACGGCACGAACAACGAGTTCGGCTTCGATTACCTGCGCGACAACCTCGCCTTCCGCCTCGAGGACCGCGTACAGCGCGGCCACGCCTACGCGATCGTCGACGAGGTCGACTCGATCCTGATCGACGAGGCGCGCACGCCGCTCATCATCTCGGGTCCCGCCGAGGAGAGCACCGAGCTCTACCTCGCGATCAACAAGCTCGTGCCGCGCCTGACGCGCCAGAAGGAAGAGAACGGCCCGGGCGATTTCTCGGTCGACGAGAAGCAGAAGCAGGTGCATGTCACCGAGGAAGGCCACGAGCACGTCGAGCAGTACATGCTGCAGGCGGGCCTGCTGCGCGAAGGCGACAGCCTCTACGACTCGGGCAACATCCGCCTGATGCACCATCTCAACGCGGCGCTGCGCGCGCACGCGATCTACCGGCGCGACGTCGAGTACATCGTGCGCGGCGGCGAGGTGATCATCGTCGATGAGTTCACCGGCCGCACCATGCCGGGCCGGCGCTGGTCGGACGGCCTGCACCAGGCGATCGAGGCGAAGGAAGGCGTGCGCGTGCGCGAGGAGAACCAGACGGTCGCCTCGATCACGTTCCAGAACTACTTCCGCATCTACCGCAAGCTCGCGGGCATGACCGGCACCGCGGACACGGAAGCGCCCGAGTTCCTGCAGATCTACGGCCTCGAGGTCGTCGTGATACCGACGCACCGGCCGATGATCAGGAAGGACCAGCCCGATTTCGTCTATCTCAACCAGGACGACAAGTTCAAGGCGATCATCGAGGACATCCGCGACTGCGTCGAGCGCGAACAGCCGGCGCTCGTCGGCACGACCTCGATCGAAACCTCGGAACTGCTGTCGGGCCTGCTGCAGAAGGAAGGCATCACCCACCAGGTGCTGAACGCGAAGCAGCACGAGCGCGAGGCACACGTGGTGGCGCAGGCCGGCCGGCCGGGCACCGTCACGATCGCGACCAACATGGCGGGCCGCGGCACCGACATCGTGCTCGGCGGCAACCTCGAGGCCGAGCTTGCCGCGCTGCCGCCGGAAGCGGCGGAGACCGACCGGGCGCGTGTGCGGGCCGAGTGGCAGGAGCGGCACGACAAGGTGCTGGCCGCCGGCGGCCTGCACATCATCGGCACCGAACGCCACGAGTCCCGCCGCATCGACAACCAGCTGCGCGGCCGCTCGGGCCGCCAGGGCGACCCGGGGTCGAGCCGGTTCTACCTGTCGATGGAAGACAACCTGATGCGGATCTTCGGCGATCCGAACTTCACCAAGCGCCTGCTCACGATGGCGGGCATGAAGCAGGGCGAGGTGATCGAGAGCCGCATGCTCTCGGGCCGCATCGAGAAGGCGCAGCGCAAGGTCGAATCGCACAACTTCGATATCCGCAAGCAATTGCTGCTGTTCGACGACGTCGCCAACGACCAGCGCAAGGTGATCTACCAGCAGCGCACCGAGATCATGGCGAAGGAAGAGATCGCCGACGCGATCCGCGGCATTCGCGCCGACGCCATCGATGCGCTCGTCGAGCAGTTCGTGCCGAAGAATGCGGGCCCGGCGGACTGGGATCTCGCCGGCCTCGCCGACAGCGTGCTGAAGGACTTCAATACGCGCCTCGCGCCGAAGGAATGGATCGAGGCCGAGCCCGAGATCGACGAGGCGAGCTTCCGCAAGCGTATCGTCGATACCGTCGAGGCGGTCTACGACCAGAAGGTCGCGCGCATCGGCGCGGAGCTGATGCGCCACGTCGAGAAGGACGTGATGCTGCGCACGCTCGACCAGCACTGGCGCGATCATCTCGCCGCGATGGACTACCTGCGCCAGGGCATCCACCTGCGCGGCTATGCGCAGAAGGACTATCGCTACGAGTACAAGCGGGAGGCGTTCGAGCTCTTTTCGGCGATGCTCGATCGCGTGAAGTTCGAGACCGCATCGCTCCTCTCGAAGATCGAGGTGCGCACGCAGGAGGAGATCGACCGCGAGGAGGAACGCCGTCGGCAGCGGCTGATGCAGGCATTGCAGGCCCAGCACGCCGACGCGCAGTCGGCGCTGACGGGTGGCGTCGGTGAGGGCGATGCCCCGCCTCCGGCACCCGCGGCGCGGGCGGGCGCCGCCGGTGCGGCGGGCGGCGTGGCGGGG
>JABAQN010000024.1 GCA_019187495.1 Steroidobacteraceae bacterium | reverse complement strand
ACCGAGTAGTGGCCCTGCTTGATGAGGAACTGCCGCGTGCCGGGCTCGATCTGCTCCTTGATGAGCTTGAACTCCCGCTCGGACAGGCCGAAACCTTCGATGTACTCGGCCGCGTTGGCATCCGGATTCGGGAACAGGATCTTGGTTGGCGTCTGCTCGATGATCGTTCTGCTGATCGGGCTGTCGAGCACGTCGCTCGCGCTCTGCGTCGCGAGGCACATCACGCCGTTGAGCTTGCGCCAGGTCTTCGGACCGTCCTTGGCGAACCCCTCGAAGGACGGATCGGACAGAAGCTTCCAGAACTCGTCCATCCAGCAGACGAACTTCCGGCCATCGAGCAGCTGGCGGATGACGTGGAACAGGTAGAGCGTGACCGGCGCGCGTGTCAGTGCGTTGTCGAGGAACTCGGTGACATCGACTCCGAACAGGCTGGCCTGCGCGAGCTGGCCGACGAGGGAGTCCTCCGCATTGTCGAACACCCAGGCATAGTGTCCCTGCGTGCTCTCGCACCATCGGGCAAGGCGCATGTGGATACCTTCCGATCGGGTCGCGTCGGTGAACTCGATCAGCCGCGACAACCGGCGCGCTGCGGGCTCAAGCGCAAGGGTCCCCATCAACGCCGCGTCGAGATCCCCCTCCTCTCGGATCGTCAATGGGACCGTGCCGCACACCAACGCACGCAGCCAGACCTTCAGAAACTCGACGGTCTCGGCCGTCGGGGGAAGTTGCAGCGGATTGAACCCGGTGGCTACGCCATTCCGGAGAGAGAGGTAGGTACCACCCAGCGCCCGCGTCAGGATATCGAGGCCCCGGTCCTTGTCGAAGATCACCTGCGTCACACCCTGCCGCGCGAGCAGGGTCACGAGAAAGCCGATCAGGACGGACTTTCCTGATCCGGTCGGGCCACAGATGAACGTGTGCCCGGTGTCCTTGCGGCTGCCGCCGTCCGGGTCATGCGGATCGCTCGCGTGCAACGAGAAGTAGTAGGGAGAGCGGGCACTGGTGACCAGCAGCGCCAGCGCGTCTCCCCAGTGATTCCCGGTCGGGCGTCCCGCCGGAAAGTTGTGCAGCGGCGCCATCGCACAGAAGTTGCGCGAGGTGATCGGCGCCTTGCGCGGCCGCATCGGAAAGCAGGCAGGAAGCTGCGCCCAGAATGCCGCCTCCAACGCCAGATCCTCGCGCGCGGTCGTCATGCCGGTGTCTGCCAGGATCGCCCGCGCCAGCGCGATGTCGTCGTTCAGTGACTTCAGGCGCTGCTCGTTGGAGTTGCCTGTTTGCCGATCCACCAGGGGCGACAGCACCTGCAACGTGAAGTGATGGTCGCCCATCACGAAGTCGTTCGAGGTCAGGTCATCCAGCGCGTCCTTCAGCTGCTCGGCCTGGCTCACCGCGAAGTCGCCGGCGTTGGCCATCTGGTTGTACTGCCGCTGCAGGAGGCCCTGCCCTGCCGCCTTTGTCAGGAACGAGAACGACTGCGTGAGCACGAACTCGAACGGCGCGGAGAGCAGCACGTTGTACATGCCGACCGTCGTCGGCGAGGCGTACTCCTTGATGCCGAGAATCGCGCCGAAACGCGTCTGGGTCGGGAGGCGGTATTCGATGGTCTCGCTGCCGAAGATGATCCGCGTGGTCGCGAGCACTTCGTCGAGCGGTGCCGTGGGCAGCGGCACGGGCGACAGGTCCGCATTCACCAGCTGACCGAAGAACTCCAGCGTACGGGAGTACAACCGGCCGCCGGACTCATACACACCGAGCCGCTCAGGGTCGTATCGGGCGAGTGAGGACCCCACGGTCTGGGCGAGCTTCTCGCAGGCATCAATTGCGTCCGTGTGCTCTGCGAGCCGGTGTTCTCCCGCCTTCGCGCTGAGCAGGCGGGCCGCGAGATTGGGCGCGGCGCCGGCAATCGCTCGGTAGGCAACCGACAGGTACAGCTCGTTGACCATCAGGGTCTCGGTGGACAATCGGGCCTGATAGCGGGCTGAAAGCCGCTCAGCGAAGTTGGCCGCCGCAGTGTCGTCGGGTCTCATGGGGCTGACCCGCTCGCGACGCCGGATGACATGCATCCACAACGCGACGTTCGGTGCGGCGATGTTCCGCCAGAGCACGTTCAGCCGTTCGTGCCAGTTGTTCAGCACTTCGTCGTCGGCGGTCTCGAAGCTTGCGCCGTCGAGCCGGAACACCTGGACGTAGTCGCCCGCCTCCGTCCGCACGACATGCGGTGAGAGCTGGACGCGGTACGGGATGCGGAACGCCGCCGGCATCTCACGTCTCAGCGCGGTGGCGCGCTTCATGAGAGCCGCACCGTCGCGATGGCCTTGCGCCGACCGTGTCGATCGGGCAGATCGAGCAGCAAGGGGCTGTAGCTAGCGCCCTTCCAGAATCGAATGCTGCTGAAGTACGCGAGGAGTCGCGTCTTGGCCCACATCAGGAGGAGATCGAAATAGCGGGCGTCACGCGCGCACAGCAACATGCAGATGCCGTGGACCGGCAGCATCATCAGCAGCACCAGCAGATTCTTCGTCAGGAGGAACACCTCCATCGTGAAGGCCGCGTTGAGCAGCAGCGCCGCGTAGGTCACGCCGAAGCGCATCGGCGGGCGCGTTACCCCGACGAAGAGCGGATCGGCAGTGACCCCGGCATTGCGCGGTTCCACGGCCGATGCCCCCTACACGCCGAACAGGGCCCGAATCCAGGCCACGATCTGCGGTGCGCCGAAGATCGCTGCAATGCCGATCAGTGCGCCGATGACCCAGCCCCAGGAGATGCGACCCACGGCGGCAGCGATGGCGAGCGCGATGACGATCAGCACCGCGACGGGCGTCGCGATCGTCAGGGCAAAGGTCACCAGTGAGTTGGCGCCGGTGTCGAACGGAGATGCCTGCGCGAAGGCCGCGCCAGGAGTGATGAGGGCTGCTGCGGCAGCGAGGCGGATGATCCGTTCGTTACCTCGGCAAGACTGGGTGCGCTGGTCCACGAGTCATCCCCTCCTTCCCCTGGGGATGCCATCGAATCACGCGCGCCGAGCGGCGAAGCAGTACAGGTTTCCGGGGAAATCCACCGGAAACCCCACAAAACCGTGGGTTTCGGCCAGGAACTCTATTGTCATTCGTCCTGCGCAGCGTCCATCCTAGTCCCAGAAATCAACGGGATGGGGGCGCCACCAGCAGGTTGGGCATGGATCAGCTCTCCGCAGAAATGCAGCTTCGCCTCGCGTCGGAGCGCCTCCAGTGCGGCGTCGTCCGGCTCTCGTGCTGCCAGCAGGAGATCGCGCCACAGGCGCGGATGGTTGTCCCATCGCAGCCGCAGGGATTTCGCGCATTCGACGGCGAGTGTGCGCACCTGCTGCATGGTCAGGGTGGCGATGCAATCGGCCACGGACGGCGGCATCGCGAAGATCATCGAGGCCACGCTGCGATCCTCGCGCGCGACCTGCCAGCCGAACATCAGAGTCTCGAGAGCGAGCCAGTCCCAGCGTGTCGTGGGAGCCGCGCCGTTGATGTGGCTGCGCGCATGCGCGCCGTTGCCGACAGCCATTCGCCACCACGCCACATCGCCGAATCTCAGATCGACGATCACGAACGGAAAGAGCGACAGGCGTTGGCGCGCGACCGGGTCGAGGGGGCGCCAGAGGTCCCGATACGACCCGACGACCGGGAAAGGATGGCCCGTGGCACCGTCGAGCGAAAGCTCCCAACAGAGTTCGATGAACTGCTGGTTCAGTTGATGGGCGAGGCCTATCGACCGGGCGCCTTTCCATTTGTGTTGCGAGAGCTGCTGACCGTCCGCCCCCTCTCCGTCGCCAGAATCTTTCTTGCGCACCGTCGCCAGATCTCCCACACAAAATGGCATTGTTGGGAGCCGTCACGGCGGAAACGCCCTCAGGTTTCTGGGGCATTTATGGCAGAAACTTCAGCAGGTTGACCTATGGACACCACCAGCGGCGACGCGCGGTTCGACCGCTACTACCGGAGGATTCAATTGGGTCTGCGGCTGCTGTCGCACGGCGCGCGTGCGCAGACCGCCTGCGATTGGAGCGGGCTCACGCCTGACCGGCTCATCACCCTCAAGCGGCGCTGGCTCCCCGATGCAGGCGACGGATTTCGCGGACCGGCGCCGACTTCCTTCCAGCCCTTCTTTCGTTCTTCCGTGCGTCTCAGTCACGCGACCGTCTTCATCAGCATTCATCAGGCGCTGTGTCAACGCTCCATGTCGCATGCAAAGTCGTGGGACCTCCAGCCGGGGCTGGAGAATGGCGAGCGGCTGTGCACCGCCTACGAAATCTTCCGCGAGTGGGAGCCAACCGCGGACATGGAGTTCGACCAGGCCGCACTGCTGGCGCGCGGCGCGGCCAGTTCCGAAGACATCGAGTTGTTCCGATGCCTCCACTGCCAGAGCGCCATGCTCATCGACAAATGGGCGCGGCGACGCGAAGTCTGTTCGGGTTGCCGGGGTCGGCGCTCTGCTAGTCCCTGACGAGCACCATCAGCGCGAAGTGGTACAGGGCGGCAAACAATCCGAAGCCCAGCGCCATCCCGGCGATCTGCAGGAACGGAAAGCGCGGACCCACGGCGGAAAGCTCGAACGCGACGGCCGCCACCAGACCGAAAACCAGTACAAAGGCGCAGACGGCGTCCACGATCGGTTTCAGCAGCAGCAGGCCGGCAATCAGCGGGAAAGACACCACCTTCCAGGTCATCCGGGCCGATGCGCCCAGGGCGGGATGAATCTGCGCCATGCCTGCCTCCTGGTTCGAATGCCGCGCGAAATAGTCACTAATAGTGACTATAAATCACATTCCATAAACCTCGACTTGTCAATGGTTTACAGAATGCCTATTTTAGTCACCATGGGTGACTCAAAGAACGAAAAGCTAAACCGGCTTCTGGAGACCCTCGGGGACACGACCCTGACCTCCAGCAGGTGGCTGCGCGCCAACGGATACCCCAGCAACCTGGTGGCCCGTTACATGGCCAGCGGCTGGCTGCAGTCCCCCACGCGTGGAGTCTACCTCCGCAAGGGCGGCAAACCGACCTGGGAGGGGCTCCTCCGAGCCCTACAGCGCCTGGAGCAGCTGCCCCTCCACGTCGGCGGCCGATTCGCGCTGGCCCGGCAGGGCCATGAGCACTACCTGCGCCTTGGGGAGTCCGCGATCCTGACCTTGTATGGCCCGGCGAAGCTGCCGGTCTGGGCGAGGAGGCTACCGCTCCGCGAACGAGTGCAGGCCTGCGGCAAAGGGCCGTTCGACTGGCCGGCACTCTCCTTCGGCGCCGACACGTCAGATGGAACCTTGAATGCGCAGGGGCTCGAACGCGCGGCGGACGACACGAGCGCCGCCGGCGTCGTGTTCTCCACTCCCGAGCGGGCGATCCTCGAACTGTGCGACGAGACTCCAGACAGCGCGCTGGTGCACGAAGCGAATGCCCTGATGCAGGGACTCGCCACGCTCCGGCCGAAGCTCGTCAGCGCGTTGCTGCAGCACTGCGACAGCATCAAGGCAAAGCGGCTGTTCCTCGCCCTTGCCGACCGGCATCGTCACGCGTGGCTCGCGCATGTGGACTTGCAGGGCGTGGATCTCGGCAGCGGCAAGCGCGTCCTCGTCCCGGGCGGCAAGCTGAACGCCAAATATCAGATAACGCTGCCCGCCGATCTCGATGAACAACTGGGATAAGCGCTACGCCGAGCGCGTAAAGCTGCTGGTCGAGATTCTGCCGACGCTGGCGACAGAGCAGCGCTTCGCGCTGAAGGGCGGCACGGCGATCAACCTCTTCGAGCACGATCTACCGCGCCTCTCCGTCGATATCGATCTGACCTGGCTGCCCGTCGGCGACTTCGCGAACGATGTGCGCGACATCTCCGCTGCGCTTGAAGCCATCGGCGAGCAACTGCGCTCCGGACCGTTGCGACTGCAGGTACAGACCAGCGGCACCGAAGCGACTGGCGTCCATCGCCTGATCGCAAGCCGCAACCGCGCGCGCGTGCAGATCGAGACGACGCCGGTGATGCGAGGCACCGTCCATCCCGTTCGGACAATGCGCGTACGTCCAGGCGTCGAGCAGAACTTCGGATTCGCTGAAATGCAGGTTCTCGACTTCGCGGATCTCTACGCCGGCAAGCTCTCCGCCGCGCTGTCCCGCCAGCATCCGCGCGACCTCTTCGATTTGCAGCCGCTACTCGATGAAGGCCGAATTGATGAGCGCCTGTGGCGTACGTTCCTCGTGTACCTCACCTGCAGTTCAAAGCCTGCTGCGGAAATGCTGTCGCCGCAGGAGCCACGCGATTTCGACCAGATTTTCACGGCCCATTTTCAGGGCATGACCGCGGCACCCGTCACCGCCGCTTCGCTACTCGATGTTCGCACACGACTCCTGCAGCGCATCGTGGAATTGCTTGACTCGCCCTCCCGCGCGTTTCTTGAATCCGTCGAGCGCGAAGCGCCGGACTTCACCCTCATAGGCTTACCTCAAGCCGCCGACCTGCCCGGCGTTCGCCGCAAGCTCTCGAATCTTGGTCAGCGCTCCGCTGCAAAGCGCACTGCCCACCACGATCAGCTCAATGCGTTGTTCAGCCGTTCGTCATAGAAGCTGAGTCGCAGAGTTTCTCCGGTGCTTCACCGGAAAACCTCGAACAGACGCTGAGCGCGCCGCGCATCCGGGTTGCGTTTGCTCCATCTATTCCCTGAATCCGTGCGCTGCTTTTCGCGTCTTGCATGCGCATTCTTGACCCCATCAAGTCACGCAGATGAGGCAAGAGCATGGATACCCGCACGACCAGTGAAAGCTCCACTGTCGCCTCGACAACGATTCGCGCATCACAGGACCTACGCCTGCCTCGGTGGGTCAACGAGCCACTTCCCGACTTGCGCGCAATTCTCAGCGCCAACGAGATCTCGCGCCTGACCCGCCGTCCGCGCTGGCTGTTGCTGGGCCTTGCGGCCCTGGGAAGATTTCCGAAGCGGCGCACGCACTGTGGGAAGCCAGTCGGATGGCATCGCACGGATGTTCTCGACTGGCTGACACAGAACATGACGATCGAAACTGACGACACATCAGAATCGCGCGCCTGCCGGCATCATCGACCGAGTCAAGCCTGTCTACCGCTTGAAGTCTCCGTGCCCTGCAGGCCGCATAGCCACGCCCGTCACCGCCGCACCACGCATGGGGTCCGCCAGTGACATCCCCTGTATCTACGTCAACCTGTGAGGCTTCGAGCATCTGCCAGCGCGCCGTCCGCCGAAGAGAGCTCCGCAAGATCGTGCCCCTTGCAGACACCACGATCTACGAGATGGAGCGTCGCGGGGAATTCCCGCGACGTTTCTATCTGACTTCGAAGTGTGTTGTTTGGGACCTCGATGAGGTCGAAAAGTGGCTCACCGACCGCCGCACAGCCAGCCTCCAAGGGCAAGTTCACCGCGCACCGGACCCGGATGTTCGACGCCGCAAATTCCGCAGTGCCGGAGTAGCGAGCTAACTGCAAGAGCCGCGCACAAACCGACACCACGCAAAATTAGACGCCACGGCAACGGACGAGATCCGTGAGATTCCACGACTTCGACACAGCTCCCGGTAAGCCACCAGGTTCCTGTGGGCGCCAGCGACCTTCGAAGTTCAACCTGCCGCCTTGCGTCGCGCGCCGATCGGTGCCCAGTCGCCTCTGCTAGGATAGAAGAAGGCGCACGGATGGGTACGGAATCTGTGCCCGCGGTCACAAGTCTACGGGGGAAAACCACGACTCACTGTGTCGGCAGTGGAACTCCCTACTTGATATACCGCCACGACCCGCCGCGCATGGCTCATACAAGGAGTGGGGCATGGCCGAGACGAGCACAGACAAGTACTCCGCCGCCGAGCAAGGACTGGGATACCTATACCAGTCACGCCTGGCTTTGCTCCAGTTACTGGAGTTGCCCGAGAGTACGTCTGTCCTTTTGGAAAAGGATGACGACCTCGATTTCCTCGACGCCGCAGGCAGCAAATCGCTCGCGTCACTGAAGCACAAAGCCCATGGTGACCGCCTAACTGATCTTTCTACGGACTTCTGGAAATCCGTCCGAATATGGCTTGCACGGTACAAGAGCGACGGCCGCAGCGCGTCACATCTGAGATTCTTTCTCCTAACAACAGCCACTGTGTCGGCAACCTCCTTCCTCAATGGCTTCCTTCCGTCAGTTCCAGACACTAGCGACGACGCAAGATCACTATCCCAGCGCGCGGAAGAGGCTCTCGGAACATCGACGTCTAATCTCATCCACGCGATTGCCACCGAATTTAATGAGCTGACTCCCACTGAGAAAGAGGACTTCCTCGCTCGCATCTTGATCGTCGACGGCAGCCCCCGAATCGAGGATATACCGGAGATCATCAAAGACCGACACATGAGAGCGATACGGCGCGAACACCGCAGTGCGGTTTTCGAGCACATAGAGGGATGGTGGGGTGATGAAGTTATAAAGCAGCTCACCGGAATTAGGACCGACGCCATCGCCGGCTACGAGGTATCAGACAGGCTGTCTGCCTTCGCTGAGGAGTACAAACTAGACAACCTTCCTATCACCTTCCGAGACAGAGAACCAACCGGCGAAATTGACACAGACAGCGACCCTCGGACCTTCGTTGTCCAGCTCCGGGAGATTGGAGTCTCTTCAAGCCGCATACGCAATGCGATCCTCGACTACTACCGTGCCTATGAACAGCGTTCCCACTGGGCACGAGAGAACCTGCTGGTTTCGGGAGAGGTGGAGAGCTACGAGGACCGGCTCGTAGACGAGTGGCGGCGATACAGAGATGTAGTGTTTGAGGATCTTGACGACAGCACCGCAGAGGACGTGCTCAAGCAGGCCGGCAAGGAACTCTACAAGTGGGCAGATCTGCAAAGCGGGAACATTGATTCACTGCGAATTCGTGCACGCGTTACCGAACCATACGTAACTCGCGGTTCCTTCCACATACTGGCCAATGTCGCCCCCGAGCCGCGGGTCTACTGGCACCCCCGCTTTCTCGATCGCATCGGCAAGGTGCTTGGAGTCTCGGCGTGAGACCTTGGCACCTGCGCCCGTTCGAGATTCGGACTCTTTTCAATCCAGCGTTCTGCGGCTTAGTCCTGTTCCGCGCGATGCAGGGGTACGAAGAGGAGGACAGCCGCGGAATTCCGTTTTCAATGTCCCTGCTCGTGCTTCCTCTGTGCCTGCACTCGGAGTCGCGCCGAGTTATAGCTTCCAGCACGCGGAGCTATCTCCTGAAGATTGCTGAAAAGTACCCGCAGGTGCACGTAGGTTTCTCGGAACGAACTACGGCGATGCTTCCTTTCGCATTCGAGGCTTTTGGTCTTCTTATGGAACGCGGCTGCATTTCCGTCTCACCAGTCGGCCGCCTTCAGGCCATCCCCAACAAGGTCCGCAGGACTGTAACTGGCACCGATGAAACCATCGCTTGCCAGCGCGCAGCGCGCTTTGTTGGCAGAGAGTTCGCACGAATCGCTGACCGAGTGACCATCTATACGACGTTCGGGATCCGCCCATGAAGATTCGCTCACTTCATCTCTACAGCAACGATGGGCAGCGGCGCGATCTGCAATTCAATGCAGACGGCCTCAACGTTATCACCGGACGGTCCTCCACTGGCAAGTCAGCACTTTCTGAGATCATTGAGTACTGCATGGGACGGTCTACGTTTAACGTTCCGGAGGGCGTTATTCGTGACAAGGTCGCGTGGTTTGCTGTGATTTACCAGTTCGAGCATGAACAGGTACTCGTCGCGAAGCCAACACCGCGCGGCGGCGGCGCGAGCTGCAGCACTGCGATGCTACGCAGAGGCACAGACCTTCGCGCGCCGGTTTTCAGCGAACTTGCAGAGAATTCGGATGACGACGCCATTGTCACCCTACTCTCGCGCCTGCTAGGAATCCCAGAAAATCGCACTGATGTACCCATTGAACACAGTCGCGCCAGCTACGATGCCAACATCAAACACACCTTTTACTATCTCTTCCAGAAGCAGGGACTGGTTGCCAACAAGGATCAACTGCTTTATCGCCAGAACGAGCCGTACCAGCCTCAGGCCATTCGCGATACGTTGCCGATTCTTCTCGGTGTCTCCTCACACGACCGATTCGACCTTGAGGCCAGTCTGCGCGTTGCACAGCGTGATCTGAAAATTAATGGAAAGCTCCTGGATCAAGCGCGCGTAGCAATCGACACATCACAGGAGAGGGCCATTGGCCTTTACTCTGAGGCCAAGGCTGTTGGCGTCGTCGGCAGCGCGGATAGTGACCTCAATGGCGGCGGAACAATCGAACTGCTTAGGGCCGCCCTAACGTGGAGGCCGGAGAGCGTCCCGGAGGATGACGGAAGCCGCGTTTCGCGTCTCGAAGCTGACTTGGGGAATCTGCGAAAGGAGCGCCGGGACGCGCAGGCCAGGATCGACGCCGCTCGTCAGTTCTCCAATCGTGCTGGCGGCTATGAGAGCGAGGCAACCGAGCAGCGGGAGCGGCTGACGTCGATAAAGGCGCTACCACGGAACCCAGGTAGCGGTGAGTGGCAGTGGCCATTCAGTGAGCGGAATCTGGCGTTAGACACGCCTGTCGCCGCAGCCCTACTCAATGAGCTCGCGTCGCTCGACACTGAGTTGCGCATTGCCACCGGGCAACGCCCGAAGCTCGAAGCGTACTTGTCGGAACTTGATGGAAAAGCTCAGGAAATCGCAAGCGTTATCAAGACGAAGGAATCCGAACTCGCTGCCGCGCTGGCGGCCAACGATCTGATCGGTCAGTTGGGTACACGCAATAACGCCGCCGCACGCGTGGTCGGCCGCATCAGCTTGTTTCTGGAGAACCTCGCACCCAACGAGGAACTCAGTCGCCTTGAGGCGGAGCACCGTCGGCTCAAGGCCAAGGTGGAGGATCTCGAGAGGCGGATCGGCGTTGACGACAGTAACGAGAGACTCAGCTCGATCTTGAACATCATATCTACCCAGGTATCCCAGTACATTCAAAAGTTCGAGGCGGAGTTTAGGAATTTCCCAGCTCGGTTTGATCTTGCCAACGTCACAATAGTATTCGACCGACCCGAACGCCCGGTCCCCATGAGCCGCACGGGCGGCGGCGAAAACCACTTGGCTTATCATCTATCGGCGCTCTTGGCGCTTCATTTGTTCGCGTTCAAGAACAATCGGCCAATTCCGCAGTTCCTGCTAATTGACCAGCCGACGCAGGTGTATTTCCCGTCCGAGCAGGTTTACAAGGACGCGGACGGCTCGATCCAGAAGACAGAGTCCGATGCGGACCTGAATGCAGTTCGCCGCCTGTTCGATTTGCTTCTCAAATTCACAAAAGTGGACGCGCCAGGCTTCCAGCTGATTGTCACTGAGCACGCGAATCTGCGGGAACAATGGTTCCAGGACGCGATCGTGGAACAGCCTTGGACCAAACCGCCGGCGCTGGTCCCGGAGGACTGGCCGTAGAAGGACACATGTTCGCGCGCAGCACGCACTCACGCGCGGAAGGACTTTTGATCGGACTAGCAGCTACGTGAAGTTAGGACTTTTGCGAATCTGATCCGATGCGAATCGTCACGTGAGGGCCTGCGACGCGATCACCTTCATCGACGATGGGAGCAAAATTGGCGTGTGCGTCCTGCCCGCCACCCACGCGTCGATCATGTCCGCCCACTCCTGCAGCATGTGCCGCCGCTGCTCGGCGTACTGAGCGCGGTTGTACGTGCCGCGCGAAGACTCGTTGCGCTCGTGCGCGAGCGCCTTCTCGATCCAGTCGCGGTTAAAGCCCATCTCGTTGAGGATGGTCGAGCCGGTCCGGCGCAGGTCGTGAACCGTGAACATCTCCAGCGGCAGATTCTCCGCCTTGGCCTTCTCGGCAATCTGCGACGTGACCCGGTTGAGCGTGCTCGCGGCGATGTGAACATCGGCGT
>JABAQN010000019.1 GCA_019187495.1 Steroidobacteraceae bacterium | reverse complement strand
AGCAGCAGCGCGGCGGGCAGGGCGGCGAACCGCGCCCGCGCCGCGAGGCGTCGATCACTGCGGAAGGAAACGGCCATGGACAGCTGATTCTAGCCGAAGCGTTTCCGCGCGCAGATCGGCGCGCAGTCCCCGTGCGACGAGCCGGTGCCCCGACCAGTCGATCGTCACCCGGTCGGTGGTCGATGCGACTTCGCGCGCCGTGTCGAACACGAGATGCGGGGTCTCGATGTGCGCCGGTGCGCCGCCGTCCGCCAGCGTGCCGTCGAGCTGCACGTCGCCGTCGAGCGAAATGATGTCCCGCCCCGGGGACACCGAGCCCGTATCGGCGTGCGCACGCCACGAGCCGCCACCCTTGTCGAGGTAGCGCAGCGCCGGTTGCGTCAGCGTGACCGTCGGATCGTTCGACGGTTGCTGGATCAGGGTCGCGTTCAGCCAGTAGCGTGGCCGCCCGTCGTCTCCCGTTTCGATGATCTCGGCGTCACGCGCCGAGTAGCCCGGGTCGGTGTCGCTGGTGCGGTCGGTGGGCGCGGACTGCGGCGCGCGCACCGTGCGGCCGAGCAGGATCGTGCCGACGAGCGCCGCGACGACGACGAGCGCGATCAGCCAGCGCGCGATCATCGGCGCGCCTGTTCCGCGACCAGCTGGTCGCACACTTCGCGCACCGCGCCGCAGCCACCGTGCGCGCGGGTGGTGTGCTGCGCCGCGCGGCGCGCCGATGCGTGCGCTGCCGGTACCGCGAAGGAGCGGCCGACCGCGCGCAGCAGCGGAACATCGGGGGCGTCGTCACCGATCGCGGCGCATTCGGCGAGATCGATGCCGAGGCGCGCGCAGAGTCGCCGCAATACCGGCAGTTTGTCCGCGACACCCTGGTGGAGGTGGCGGATGCCGAGCTCGCGGCAGCGACGACGCACGGCGGCGCCCTCGCGGCCGGAAATCACGGCCACCGCGATGCCGGCCCGCTGCACCTCGCGGATGCCGTGCCCGTCCTGCACATGGAAGACCTTCAGCGTCTCGCCGCGCGGGCCGTAGTACAGGCGGCCATCGGTCAGCACGCCGTCGACGTCGAGCACGAGGAGGCGGATGCGGGAGGGCGGACGCGCGCTGCGGCCCACGGGCTACATGACCCCTGCGCGCAGCAGGTCGTGGAAGTTCAGCGCGCCGATGACGCGGCCGGCCGCGTCGATGACCGGCAGCGCCGTGATCCTGTGCAGTTCCATCAGGTGCACGGCCTCGGCCGCGAGCTCGCGCGGGCCGATCGAGCGGCCGGGCGAGGTCATCACTTCCGCCATGCGCGTCGCGCGCAGGTCGAGCGGCTGGTCGAGCACCCGCCGCAGGTCGCCGTCGGTGAACACGCCGAGCGCCTTGCCCGCCGCATCGACGATCACGGTCATGCCGAGACCCTTGCGCGACATCTCGACGAGGCCGTCCTTGAGCCACGCGTCGGGCGCGGTGCGTGGCACATCGTCGCCCCTGCGCATCACGTCCTCGACGTGCAGCAGCAGCCGGCGGCCGAGCGCGCCGCCCGGGTGCGAGCGCGCGAAGTCCTGCTCGGTGAAGCCGCGCGAATCGAGGATCGCGACGGCGAGCGCATCGCCCATCGCGAGCGTCACCGTGGTGCTCGCGGTGGGCGCGAGATTGAGCGGGCAGGCCTCTTCGGGGACGCTGATGTCGAGATTCACGGCGGCGGCGCGCGCTAGCGTCGATTCCGGCTGGCCGGTCATCGCGATCAGCGGCACGCCGAGCCGCGACAGGTGCGGCAACAGCGTGACGACCTCGGGCGTTTCGCCGGAATTGGAGATCGCGAGCACGACATCGGTGCGCGTGATCATGCCGAGGTCGCCATGGCTCGCCTCCGCCGGGTGCAGGAAGAACGACGGCGACCCGGTGCTCGCCAGCGTCGCGGCGATCTTGCCGCCGACATGGCCGGACTTGCCCATTCCGGTGACGACGATGCGGCCCGTGCAGGCGAGGCACAGCCGGCACGCCGCCGCGAAGCGCGCATCGAGCCGCGCGTGGAGGGATTCGACCGCGGCCGCTTCGATCGCGAGCGCGCGCCGGCCGGCGGCGAGCAGGCCGGCATCGGATGCGGCGGTCTGTGCGCCGGGGCCCGGGACGTCGTTCATGCCCGGCATGATACCGCCACGGCCCGTAACTCTTTACTATTGGCCGATGCAACCGCACGAAATCGCCGAACTGATCCGCTCCGCCCTGCCGGGTGCCGATGTCCGGGTCGAATCCGAGGACCATGTGCATTTCGCGACGCGCGTCGTGAGCGCCGCATTCACCGGCAAGCGGGTGATCGCGCGGCACCAGCTGGTCTATGCGGCGCTCGGAGCGCGCATGGGCAATGAAGTGCACGCGCTGTCGATCGATGCGCTGACGCCCGACGAGGCCGCGGCGCGCGGCCTGCCCTGACCGCATGGACAAGCTGCAGATCCGCGGCGGCACGGCCCTCGAGGGCGAGATCCGCATATCGGGTGCGAAGAACGCGGCGCTGCCGATCCTCGCCGGCACGCTGCTCGCCGACAGCACCGTGACGGTCGGAAACGTGCCGCACCTGCAGGATGTCACGACCATGATCGAGCTGCTCGGCCGCATGGGCGTCGACGTGACCGTCGGCGAGCGCATGCAGGTCGAGGTCGACCCGACGAAGCTGCGCGAGCCGAGCGCGCCGTACGAACTGGTGAAGACCATGCGCGCCTCGATCCTCGTGCTCGGCCCGCTCATCGCGCGCTACGGCCGCGCCGACGTGTCGTTGCCGGGCGGCTGCGCGATCGGTGCGCGTCCGGTGAACATCCACGTCGCGGGGCTGCAGGCGATGGGGGCCGACATCCACATCGAGGGCGGCTACATCCGCGCGCGCGCCTCGCGCCTGAAGGGCGCGCGGCTCGTGCTCGAAACGGTGACGGTGACCGGCACCGAGAACCTGATGATGGCCGCCGCGCTCGCCGAGGGCGAGACGGTCATCGAGAACGCCGCACGCGAACCCGAAGTGGTCGACCTAGCGAACTTCGTGAATGCGATGGGCGGGAAGATCCGCGGTGCGGGCACCGATACGATCGTCGTCGAAGGCGTCGAACATCTCGGCGGCACGCACTACGAAGTGCTGCCGGACCGGATCGAAAGCGGCACCTATCTCGTCGCCGGCGCGATCACGCGCGGCCACGTGCGCATCAAGAACACGCGGCCGGAGCACCTCGATGCCGTGCTCGCCAAGCTCGAGGAATGCGGTGCGGACGTGCGCAGCGGTGATACCTGGATCGAACTCGACATGCGTGGCCGGCGCCCGAAGTCGGTCGATATCCGCACGGCGCCGTATCCGGCGTTCCCGACCGACATGCAGGCGCAGTTCGCCGCGCTCAACACGATCGCGGACGGCGTCGGCACGATCGTCGAGACGATCTTCGAGAACCGCTTCATGCACATGCTCGAGATGCGCCGCCTCGGCGCCGAGATCCGCCTCGAGGGCAACACCGCGATCATCCGCGGCGTGCCGAAGCTGACCGCGGCGCCCGTCATGGCGACCGACCTGCGCGCCTCCGCGAGCCTCGTGCTCGCGGGGCTCGTCGCCGAGGGGCGCACCGACATCGAGCGCATCTACCACATCGATCGCGGCTACGAGACGATCGAGGAGAAGCTGTCGCAGCTTGGGGCACAGATACGGCGGGTGCCGGGGTAGGGCGCGAGGCGCGCAAGCAGGCTGTCGCGGGCGTGCGGCCTCGTGGCGCGCGCGGCGCGCGAAGGCGGGTGACCGGCGCCGATCGGGTCGCGCGCCGCTTCTGGCGAAGCGGTGCCCTCGTCGCGGCGGCGCTCGGCGCAGTGTGATGGCGGCAGCAGCACCGCCAGCGGTCGCCTCGCTCTGTCCGCCGCTCCTCGGCGCGCTCCACGATCGGCGCCGGTCACCCGCCTTCGCGCGCCGCGCGTGCTGTGCGCCCCGCGCGCTCGCGTCTCCTGCTTACGGCTGCGTCGAGTCGTACGACTGACCGTCGTCGATCGGCTGCGAGTGCTGGCCCCGGTCATGCGGCACGCCGACAGTGACCGCACCGCCGCAGGAGCCGCCATTACCGTCATCGCCGCTGAACGCGATGCGGTAGACACGTCCGTTGGTCGTGCGCGACCGTTCGGCCCCGACCTGCGCCTGCGATTGCCTCGAAAAAAAACGCGCTGACCTCGACCTGTGGGTGTCACACCTGGAGCAGCTCGCCCACGCCGACGCCGCCCAACCGCGGCACCGCCGCTCCCCGGCCCGCCACGCAGCGCCGCAAACCGGCCGAGCCGTGCCGATCACTATCCTGCGGCAGCAATCAAACCCTGACTACCCGCTGATTGCGATCAATCCTTGCTTGCCGTAATCTACCTTACACAGTGTAAGGATACCTCCATGTCCGCCGCCACCATCACCAGCAAGGGCCAGATCACGCTCCCGAAATCCGTGCGGGATCGCCTCGGCCTGCAGTCGGGCGATCGCGTCGAATTCGTCGCGACCGGGAGCGGCTTCATGATGTTCCCGGTGACGCGTGAACTCACCGAACTGAAGGGCATGCTCGCCCGGCCCGGGCGCCCGGTCTCCATCGAAGACATGAACCGCGCCATCGCCCGGATGGGGCGCAAACGTTGATCGGCCTCGACACGAACGTCGTCGTGCGCTATCTCGCGCAGGACGACAGGACCCAATCGGCCGCGGCGACTCGCGTCCTCGAGCGCGAACTCACCCCCGAGGCGCCCGGGTACATCTGCCTCGTGACGCTCGCCGAAGTCGTCTGGGTGATGACCTCGCTCTACGGCGCCGATCGCAGCGCCGTCGCTCGCGCCGTCGAGGGGCTCGTGACCGCCGCCCAGCTGCGTGTCCAGAATGCCGAGGCCGTCTGGGTCGCCCTGCAGGATTACCGCGACTCGACCGCCGATTTCAGCGATGCGCTGATCGCGACGCTCTGCAAAAGCGCCGGCTGCGAGCACACCGTCACCTTCGACCGCGCCGCCGCCGCCCGCCACCCAGGGTTCGCGCTGCTGAAATAGCACCGCGCATCACACCGCACGCCAACGCGCCGACCACTCGCGCCGACGACGACACGCGCACGGTCCTCACCGGCGTCGTCACCAAAGTGATCGGCGCCGACACCATCGACGTCGAACTCGCTATCGGCCCGATTCGCATCCGCCTGCACGGCATCGACTGCCCGGAGCGCGGCCGGCCATGGGGTACAGAGTCCACCGCGGCCCGCGAAGCGCAAGCCCACCCCGCGAAGCGACGCCTCCGGTCCCTACCCGTAGACGAACGCGTCGCCCGCCGTCACGCGCCGCGATTGCGCTTCAGCTCGTACGCCGCTCGGTGACCCTCACCGGCACCTTGACCTCGCGAGCACCGCGCACGAGGCCGATCTCGAGCGTGTCGCCGGGCTTCGAGGCGGCGATGCGCGTGAGCGCATCCTGCTGTCCGTGCACTGCGTTGCCGCCGACGGTGACGACGATATCGCCCGGCCGCAGCCCGGCGTCGACCGCCGGGCTGCCGGGGATCAGGTTCGTGATCACGACGCCGGCGCGCGGCAGGTCGAGCGCGCGTGCCTCGACCCCGTTGACTTCGCCCAGCACGACGCCGATCGATCCGCGGATCACGCGGCCGTGGGCGAGGATTTCCTGCATCACGCCGCGCACGAGATTGACGGGAATCGCGAAGCCGATGCCCTCGATGCCGAGGTTCTTGGCGAGCACGGCCGTGTTGATCCCGACCAGCTCGCCGTTGCTGTTGACGAGCGCGCCGCCCGAGTTGCCGAAGTTGATCGGCGCATCGGTCTGGATGAAGTTCTCGAAGGTCGCGACACCGAGCTGGCCGCGGCCCGTACCGCTGACGATACCCTGCGTGACCGATTGCGAAAGACCGACCGGGTTGCCGATCGCGAGCACGACATCGCCGACGCGCAGCCTGTCCGAGCGCCCGAGCGGCATCACCGGCATGTGATCGAGACCCACCCGCAGAACGGCGAGGTCGGTATCGGGGTCGCGCCCGACGACATGCGCCTCCGCCTGGCGGCCATCGGCGAGTTGCACGCTGACGCGCTCGGCGTCGTCGATCACGTGGTGGTTCGTCACGATGTGACCGTCCGCATCGACCACGACGCCCGAGCCGAGCGTCTGCTCGATCCGCTGGCGATAGCGCGGCATGGCATCACCGAACAACTCACCGAGCGTCGCCGGCGGCAGCCGCTCCTTCACGAGACGTTCCGAATAGATGTTCGCGACGGCCGGCGCGGCCCGCGCCACGGCGTCTGCGTAGCTGACCGGGGCGGCTTCGACCTGCGGTGTCGAGGTGGCGGGTGCGGCGACCGCGGGCGTGGCGGCCGCAGGTGTCGGCACGCGCAGCAGGTCCGGGCGCAGGAACACGATCACGAACGCGAGGGCGAGGCCCCCGACAACCGATCCTGCGAGAAATACGAACGCGCGGCCGAGCCTTTGACGGGTCATGCCTGTGTATAATGCGCCGCTTCCCGGAGCACGTCACAGGCTTTTCCCGCACCGGGCGCGCAAGTCCCGGGGGATGTGTGGAGACTCTTCGATGACCGAAATTTCGGCAACCGATGACCTGGAAATCGACCAGAGCCGGCGCCGGTTCCTGACCGCGGCCACGGTGGCCACGGGTGCGGTGGGCGCGGCGTTTGCGATCACGCCGTTCATCAAGTCCTGGAATCCGTCCGAACGCGCGCGCGCGCTCGGCGCGCCGGTCGAAGTGGATGTCGCGAAGATCGACCCGGGGCAGATGGTCGTGACCAGCTGGCGCAAGCAGGCGATCTACGTCGTGCATCGCACGCCGGAAATGGTCGCGACGCTGCCGCAGAACGACGCGCGCCTGAAGGATCCGACCTCGGCGGATTCCGACCAGCCGCCTTACGCGAAGAACGAGATGCGCTCGCTGAAACCCGAGTACCTCGTGCTGATCGGCATCTGCACCCACCTCGGCTGCCTGCCGAAGCAGCATTTCGAGCGCGGTGATGCCGCGCTCGGCGCCGACTGGCCGGGCGGGTTCTTCTGTCCGTGCCACGGTTCGAAATTCGACATGGCCGGTCGCGTGATGGACGGTTCGCCCGCGTCGGTGAACCTGCGCATCCCGCCGTATCACTTCGATGGGGATACGCTCACCATCGGCGTCGACCCGCAGGCGCAGAAAGGAGTTGCGTGATGGCGAACGCTGCCGAAGGCGCCGCCGTGAAGGGTGGCTTCCGCGCCTGGCTCAACAAGCGCCTGCCCGTCGACGAGTTCATGCAAAGCCAGCTCCTCGGCTACTACGCGCCGAAGAATTTCAACGTCTGGTACTTCTTCGGGTCGCTCGCGCTCGTCGTGTTCGTGATCCAGATCGTCACGGGCATCTTCCTCACGATGAACTACAAGCCGGGCGAGCTGACCGCGTTCGACTCGGTCGAATACATCATGCGCGAGGTCGAGTGGGGCTGGCTCATCCGCTACATGCACTCGACCGGCGCCTCGTTCTTCTTCGTGGTCGTCTACCTGCACATGTACCGGGCGCTGATGTACGGCTCGTACAAGGCACCGCGCGAGCTGCTGTGGCTCATCGGCATGTGCCTGTACCTCGCGCTGATGGCGGAAGCGTTCTTCGGCTACGTGCTGCCCTGGGGCAACATGTCGTTCTGGGGCGCGCAGGTGATCGTGAATCTGTTCGGCACGATTCCGGGCATCGGGCCCGGCCTCGTCGAATGGATCCGCGGCGACTACGGCATCGCCGATTCGACGCTCAACCGGTTCTTCGCGCTGCACGTGGCCGCGCTGCCGCTCGCGCTGCTGCTGCTCATCGTGCTGCACCTGGTCGCGCTGCGCCAGACGGGCTCGAACAACCCGGACGGCATCGAGATCAAGGCGAAGCTCGGCGCGAACGGCAAGCCGCTCGACGGCATTCCGTTCCATCCCTACTACACGCTGAAGGACATCGTCGGCATCGGCGTGTTCCTGGTCGCCTTCGCGATCGTCGTGTTCTTCGTGCCGACCTTCGGGGGCCTTTTCCTCGAAGCGCCGAACTTCACGCCCGCCAATGCGCTGTCGACGCCCGAGCACATCGCGCCGGTGTGGTACTTCACGCCGTACTACGCGATCCTGCGCGCGGTGCCCGACCAGCGCCTCGGCGCGCTGCTGATGGGCCTGTCGGTGCTCGTGTACCTGTTCCTGCCGTGGCTCGACCGGAGCCCGGTGAAGTCGGTCCGCTACCGGGGCTGGATCTGGAAGCTCGCGCTGACCGTGTTCACGGTGTCGTTCCTCGCGCTGATGTACCTCGGCCTGCAGCCCGCCGAAGGCAGGTACGTGATGCTCGCGCGGATCTTCACGGCGTGCTATTTCGCGTTCTTCGTGCTGATGCCGTTCTACACGCGTATCGATCCGGTGAAGCCTGTGCCGGAGAGGGTCACCCATCATGCGTAAGCTCGCGATCATCGTGACCGCGCTGGCGCTCGCGACACCGGCAGCATTTGCGTCGGACGCGGAGGGCACGGCGTCCTGGCAGCAGTGGCACGCCGGCAACGCACTGGGCGACCGCGCTTCGCTGCAGCGGGGCGCGCGCAATTTCATGAATTATTGCGCCGGTTGCCACTCGCTGAAATACCTGCGCTACCAGCGCATCGGCGCCGATCTCGGCATCAACGACGATCTGATGAAGGCGAACCTGGTGCCGCCGGGCGCGAAGATCACCGACTACGTTTCGAGTGCGATGCCCGCGAGCCTCGCGAATGCGTCGTTCGGCATCGTCCCGCCGGACCTGTCGCTGATCACGCGCTCGAAGAGCAGCGATTACGTCTTCCGGTTCCTGAAGACTTTCTACGCCGATCCGGCCGCCGCGACCGGTACCAACAACCTCGCGTTGCCGGGCACGGCGATGCCACACGTGCTGTCGGACCTGCAGGGCGTGCCGCGGGCGGTGTTCGGCGAAGGTGGCCGCTTCGAGAAATTCGCCGAAGGCACGCCGGGCCAGCTCTCGGCGGCCGAGTACGATGCGTTCGTGCGGGATACCGTGAATTTCCTCGAGTATGCGGGGGAGCCGGCGAAGCTGTCGCGGGCGACGATCGGCGTCTGGGTCGTGCTGTACCTGCTGCTGTTCACCGCGATCGCCTGGCTCCTGAAGCAGGAATACTGGAAGGACGTGCACTGACGATCCGGCGGCGGGCCGGGTCGCCACGGAGGTCCGCGTGTCGAGCCGTCGATCCGCGATGACTCTGTTCTCGGCGCCCCACGATCCGTGGAGCCACCGGGTGCGGATCGTGCTCGCCGAGAAGGGCATCGCGGCCGATGTCGTGAACGTCGAGCCGGGGCGCTTCCCCGAGGACCTGCTCGACCTCAATCCCTATCACAGCGTTCCGACGCTCGTCGATCGCGACCTCGTGCTCTATGACGCCCGCGTGATCACCGAGTATCTCGACGAACGCTACCCGCACCCGCCGCTGATGCCCGTCGACCCGGTGGACCGCGCGACGCTGCGGCTCGCGACCTACCGGATCGAGCGCGACTGGTACGCGACGGCGTGTGCGATCGATGCCGACCCGCAGGGCGGCGATGCGCCGCCGCTGCGCAGGCAATTGCGCGAGACCGTGCTCGCGAGCGCGGAACTGTTCAAGGTGCGGCCATATTTCCTGTCGGCGGAATTCTCGCTGCTCGATGCGTGCGTCGCGCCGATCCTGTGGCGCCTGCCGCACTTCGGCATCGACCTGCCGAAGGAGGCGCAGTCGATCATGCGCTATGCGGCGAACATCTTTCCGCGCCCCGGGTTCCGCGCGAGCCTGACGGGCGCCGAGCAACAGATGCGGGTGGCCTGATGAGCGCGCCTCCGAGGGTTCCCCGCCGCCCCTACCTGCTGCGCGCGATGCACGAATGGGTGAGCGACAGCGGCGGTACACCGCACGTGATCGTCGATGCCGGGCGCGACGGAGTCCAGGTGCCGCGCGCGTACGTGAAGGAAGGCAAGATCGTGCTCAATATCAGTGCCTCCGCGACGCAGCGCCTCTCGCTCGGCAATGAGTGGATCGAGTTCGACGCGCGCTTCGCAGGCGTCGTGCATCACGTCCGGGTGCCGGTCGGCGCGGTGCTCGGCATCTACGCGCGCGAGAGCGGCGAGGGCATGGTGTTCGCCGCGGAAGAAGGCGGGCCGGAGCCGCCGGCGAAACCGCCCGCACCGGATGAACCCGCGAAGAGGCCGAAGCTGAAGGTGGTCAAGTGAAGGGGCAGCCGGAAGCGCTGCCCGCCTCGTGCTCACTTCAGCACGAACGCATGCCGTATCCATTCCATCCGCGCTTCCTCGCCGTCGCCCTCTTCGACGACGACATCGAAACGCGCGGGGAGCCGGCGCCACTCGGGATGCGCGGCGAGCAGCAGGTGCGCGGCGCGGATCAGGCGCTGCTGTTTGCGATGGCCGACGCTCGCGGCGGCGCCGCCGCAGGCGCGCGTTGCCCGGGCGCGCACCTCGACGATGGCGAGGATGTCGCCGTCGCGCGCGACGATGTCGATCTCGCCCGCCCGGCGGCGGAAATTGCGTGCGAGGATCGTGAGCCCCCGCGCCTCGAGAAAATGCGCCGCACGCTCTTCGGCGCGGATGCCGCGCTCGCGACGATCCATGTCATCCTCCCGCCGCGCCGCCCTCGAGCCGCTCGGCCTCGCCGTTCACGATTTTCGCCCACTCGAGCTGCCGGCGCACGCGCCGGTCGGGCTCGATCTGCAGCCGTCCCGTGAGGCCGTCGATCCCGGCTGCACCGCCCTCGCCCGGCAGCGCGAGCGCGAGCTGGAAGGCGTCGTAGCCGAAGGCGAACAGCTTGCCTCGTGCCGCGCCGTTCTCGCCCCAGGCCGCGCGCAGCGCGGCCTGCACCTGCGCCGTGCGCGCGCCGCTGCCGAACACCCATGGCATGTCGGGAAAAACGAGGCCGTCGAGATCGCGGTTGGCCGTGGGGTTCGGCTCGTAGGCATCCGACGTCGAGTAAGTCGGCAGATCGCCGGCGTAGTGGAAACGAAGCTGTGGCCGAAGCTGGCGCGCGATCTGCGCCTGCGCCGGCGCGAAGATGAAATCCGCGTCGCCGCGGCGGCGCGGCTGGAACGCGAGCTTCATTCCGAGCAGCTGCTCGAGGCGCCGGTGGCGCGCCTTGCTCGCATCGATCCCGAGGAGGCCGGTGATCGCGGCCGAGTAGTCGTTGTCGGCCGGGAAATAGGTGGCCGTGCCGAGGAGCGTGCCGCCGTCCGCGGCCAGTTCCTCGCTGAATGCCGCGAGCACGCGCGCGCCCCACTCACCGTTCGGCACGAGTGCGACGCCGCGTCGCTGGCCGAGGCCCACGACCCGCTCGGCGATCGAGCGCGCCTCGTTCTCGGGCGACAGCGCGTACTGGTAGAACCTGTCCGGCACCGCTTGTCCGGCCGCGAGGAAATTCAGCGCGAGGATCGCCGGCCGGGCGCCGGTGAAGCCCGCCGCTTCCGCGACTTCCTCGCGCAGCAACGGCCCGACGATCACGGTGGCGCCCGCGTCGTTCGCCCGCGTGATCGCCTCGGTCACGGTCAGGAGCGCCGTGTCGTAGACACGCACGCGCGGCCGTGTGCCGGCGGAGCCCTGGTAGTAGGCCGTGAAGAATCCGTCGCGCACCTGCGCCGCCGCGGCGGCCTGTCGGCCCGACACCGGCAGCAGCAGCGCGATGTGCGCGGCGCGCGCGGCCTGCGGCGCCGCCGCCGCCAGTTCGATTTCGGAGCGCACCACATCGCTCGCGGGATGGCCGGGATAGCGGCTGCGCCAGCTGCGGACCGCGGCGGCGATGGTGGTCGGCATGGTCGCGGCGGATGCGGCGATCGGGCCGAGTTCGAGCCAGCCGCGCACCACCGGATCGTTCCCGGCTGCGGGGGCGAGTTTCGCGCCGCCCTCGACCGCCGCGCGCAGCGCATCAAGCAGCGCGACGCGGTTGGCGCGTCGCGCTTCCGGCGTGCCGAGGAAGGCTTCGCGGGTGAGCGATGCACGCACGCCCTCGGCGTACCGACCGGTGGCGAAGGCGGCCCGCTGCCGCACGTCGTAGTAGCGAACCGCAGCCGCGCCCGCGGCCGGTGGCGCCAGCGCGGCGAGCTCGGTCCACGCGCGCCGGGCGTCGCCACGCGCGAGACTCACCTCGACGAGGACGAGCCGGGCATCAGCCTCGATCGTCGCCACGCCCGTGCCGGTGGCGGCGACGGCCGC
>JABAQN010000068.1 GCA_019187495.1 Steroidobacteraceae bacterium | reverse complement strand
GTCGGCTGCGACGCATCGAACGCATCGGGGATAGCGGTCAGCACCTCACGCGCGAAGCGCGCGAGCACCCGGTTCGTGTAGCCCGCGATCGCGTTCTGCTCGTGCACCACGAGCGGCCGGCGCACGAGCCAGGCGGCGATGCCGCCGGGCCCGGTCACGAAGCCGCCGAGGCCGACGACGACGACCGGCCGGTGCCGGCGCATGGCGCGCAATGCCTCGGCGAGCGCGCGCACGAGCCGGAACGGCGCGGCGAGCAGCGTGGCGAGGCCCTTGCCGCGCAGGCCACCGATCGAAAGCCATTCGACCGGCAACCCTGCCGCGGGCACCAGCCGTGCCTCGATGCCCTGGTGCGTGCCGAGCCACACGATCCCGCAGCCGCGCGCCTGCAGTTCGCGCGCGAGCGCGAGCGCCGGGAACACGTGCCCGCCGGTGCCGCCGGCCATGATCATCACGGTGCCGCTCATGTGGTCACCGTCGCCGGGCCGCGCGTGCGGGTCGCGGCCTCGTGGTAGACACGCAGCACGATGCCGACCCACGCGACTGTCACGATCAGGCTCGAGCGCCCGTAGCTCATGAGCGGCAGCGTCAGCCCCTTGGTCGGCAGCACGCCCATGTTGACGCCGATGTTGATGAAGGCCTGGATGCCGATCCAGATGCCGAAGCCCGCGGCGAGGCAGGCCTGGAACTTCTGTCCCGCGTCGGCGGCGAGCCGCGCGATCGCGAGCGCGCGCCATGCGAGCGCGAGAAAGAGGCCCACCGTGATCACGACACCGGCGAGCCCGAGTTCCTCGGCGAGTACGGCAAACAGGAAATCGGTATGTGCCTCGGGCAGGTAGAAGAGCTTCTGCACGCTCTCGCCGAGCCCGACCCCGAACCACTCCCCGCGGCCGATCGCGATCAGCGACTGCGTCAGCTGGAAGCCGCTGTTGAAGGGATCCGCCCACGGGTCGAGGAACGCCGCGAGCCGGCGCATCCGGTAGCCGGACAGGGCGACCAGCACGCCGAAGGCCGAGAGCGCCGTCAGCGTCATCGCGAGCACGTAGCGCAGGCGTGCCCCGGCGACGAACAGGACGCCGAAACCGGTCGCGAACAGGACACTCGCGGCGCCGAAGTCGGGTTCGGCGAGCAGCAGCGCCGCGGCGAGCGCCAGGATCCCGAGCGGCTTGGCGAGGCCGGCGAAGCTCGTGCGCAACTCCGCGTCGCGCCGCGCCGCGTAGCTCGCGATGAACATGAGCACCAGCAGGCGCGCGAGTTCCGAGGCCTGGAAGTTGAAGCCCGCGACACGGATCCAGCGCCGGCTGCCGTTGACGACATGGCCGACTCCAGGCACCAGCACGGCGACGAGCAGCAGCAAGCCGAGGATGAGGAGCGGCAGCGCGAGCCGCTCGAGGAGATCGGTGCTCACGCGCGTGAGCACGAGCGCGCCGATGCCGCCGACACACAGCAGCAGCAGCTGGCGCTCGAGATAGGTGAATGGATCGCCGGATTCGCGCGTTGCGATCGAAACCGACGCCGAGGTCACCATCACGAGGCCGAAGAGCGTGATGGCGAGCACCAGCGCGACGGTCACCCAGTCGATGCGGAAGGCGGCGCCCCGCACCTGGGATCGGGACCAGCCCATGGTGGCGGTGTTCATGGCCGCTCGCCCTTCATGCCGCGAGCCTCCGCACCGCTTGCGCGAAGACTTCGCCGCGATGCGCGTAGCTCCTGAACATGTCGAGGCTCGCGCAGGCCGGCGAGAGGAGCACGGTATCGCCCGCCCGTGCGACCCGCGCCGCCTCGACCACGGCGTCCTCGAGCGTCGACGCGCGCGACACGGGGCAGACAGCTTCGAGCACGGCGGCGATCGCCGGCGCATCGCGCCCGATCAGCACGACATGGCGCACCTTGCCGCGAAAGGCCGGCGCGAGCGGCGAGAAATCCTGTCCCTTGCCGTCGCCGCCCGCGATGATCACGAGCGTCCCGGGCAGGCCCGCCACGGCGGCGAGCGTCGCGCCGACATTCGTGCCCTTCGAATCGTCGATGTAGCGGACGCCCGCCACGTCGGCGACCCATTGCGAGCGATGCTCGAGGCCCGTGAACTCGCGCAGTTCGGCGAGCATGGATTCGAGGGGCAGCCCGAGCGCCTCACCGAGCGCGAGCGCCGCGAGCGCGTTGGCCGCATTGTGGCGACCCGGGATGCGCAGCTGCGAGAGCGGCAGCAACGGCACGCCGCGGCGCACGAGATGCGCGGCGTCCGCGCCGCCACGGTCATCGAGCGAAAAATCGGCGCCCGCATCGAACCGCAGCGAGAACGTCAGCGTGGCGGCCGGCGCGCCGGCGGTACCCGCGGGCCGGCGCATCGCCGCGACGAGCGGATCGTCGAGATTCAGCACCGCGGCATGGCAATGCGCGAGGATGCGCGCCTTGGCGGCGGCATAGTCCGCGAGCGTCGCATAGCGGTCCATGTGGTCGGCGGTGACATTGAGCACTGCCGCGGCGGCGAGTTCGAGCGAGGTCGTGGTCTCGAGCTGGAAGCTCGACAGCTCGAGCACGTAGAGCGCCGTGGCGTCATCGCCGAGGAGATCGAGCGCGGGCTCGCCGAGATTGCCGCCCACGCGCACGGCGACGCCGGCGCGGCGCGCCATCCGGCCGACGAGCGTCGTCACGGTGCTCTTGCCGTTCGTGCCCGTGATGCCGGCGACCGGCGCTTTCACCTCGCGCGCGAACAGCTCGATGTCGCCGACGATCCCGATGCCGCGCGCCCGCGCGGCGGCGAAGAACGGCATGCCCGGCGCGAGCCCCGGCGAGGCGACGACCAGTGCCGCGCCCTCGAGCAGGGCGCTGTCGAGGCCGCCCGCGCGCACGACGATGTCCGGCGACAGCGCGCGCAGCATGCCGAGTTCGGGCGGCTCCGGCCGCGTGTCCGTCACGGCGATGCGCCAGCCGCGCGCGCGCAGATGGCGCGCGCACGACAGCCCGGTCCGGCCGAGGCCGGCGATCACGGCGAGGCGCGAGTTCGCAGCAGGTGTACTCATCGCAGTTTCAGCGTCGCGAGGCCCGCGAGCACGAGCAGCAGCGAGATGATCCAGAAGCGCACGATGACCTTCGGCTCGGCCCAGCCCTTCAGTTCGAAATGGTGGTGGATCGGCGCCATGCGGAAGATGCGCCGGCCGGTGAGCTTGAAGGACGCGACCTGCAGGATCACCGAGGCGGTTTCGAGCACGAACACGCCGCCCATCACGAGCACCACCACTTCCTGGCGCACGATCACCGCGATCACGCCGAGCGCGGCGCCGAGCGCGAGCGCACCGATGTCACCCATGAACACCTGCGCCGGATAGGAGTTGAACCACAGGAAGCCGAGGCCTGCGCCGACCATCGCCGCGCAGAAGATCAGCACCTCGCCCGCCTGCTGCACCGGCGGGATGCCGAGGTAGTTCGCGAACACCGCGTTGCCGCTCGCGTACGCGAACACGCCGAGCGCCGCCGCGACCATCGCCGCCGGCATGATCGCGAGGCCGTCGAGCCCGTCGGTGAGATTCACCGCGTTGCTCATGCCGACGATCATCAGGTAGGCGAGCGCGATGAAGCCGAACGCCGAAAGCGGCAATGCCACGCTCTTCAGGATCGGCAGGTAGAGTGTGGTCTCGGCCGGCGACTTCGCGGTGCAGAAGAGCGCGGCGGCGGCGGCCAGCCCCGCCACCGACTGCCAGAAGTATTTCCAGCGCGCCACCAGTCCGCGCGAATTGCCGACCACGAGCTTGAGATAATCGTCGTAGAAGCCGATCGCGCCGAACGCGAACGTGACGCCCATGACGACCCAGATGAAGCGGTTCGTGAGGTCCGCCCACAGCAGCGTCGCCACGAAGATCGCGACGATGATCAACGCGCCGCCCATCGTCGGCGTACCCGCCTTCGGCAGGTGTGTCCGCGGACCGTCCTGGCGCACGACCTGCCCGACCTGGTAGCGCGAGAGGCGCGCGATCATCGCGGGGCCCACGAGCAGCGAGATCGCAAGCCCCGACATCGTGGCGAGGATCGCCCGCAGCGTCAGGTAGGAGAAGACGTTGAAGCCGGTGTACTCCGCGGTCAGTTCCTTGGCGAGCCAGTACAGCACCCTTCCCCCTACCCCGCCTTGCGCTCGCCGACGAGCGCGTCGACGACACGTTCGAGCCGGTTCGAACGCGAACCCTTGATCAGCACGCGCACATCCGCGGCGAGCGTGCCGTCGAGTTCGCGGGCCATCGCTTCCACATCCGGAAACCAGCGCGCGCCGGCACCGAACGCCTCGACCGTGAGCGCCGACAGCGCTCCGGTGGCGAACAAGCGCTCGACGCCGTGCTCGCGCGCGTAGTGCCCGAGATCGACATGCGCCCGGTCGGCGTGCGCACCGAGCTCACCCATGTCGCCGATCGCCAGCCAGCGACGGCCGCCGAGATCGGCCAGCACGTCGATGCCGGCGCGCATCGAACCCGGATTGGCGTTGTACGAATCGTCGATGAGCCAGGCGCCGGAGCGGGCCGTGCGGAAGTTCAGCCTTCCGGCGACCGCGCGCATCGCCTCGAGCCCCAGGGCGACGTGCTCGAGACGCGCGCCGGAGGCGATCGCGGCGGCGGCGGCGGCGAGCGCGTTCGCGACGTTGTGCCGGCCGGCGAGCTGCAGCCGGATCCCGACACGGCCCGCCGGGGAATGCAGCGTGAAGCGGGTGGCGAAGCCGCCGGACCCGACCTCGCACGCGATGTCGTGTGCGTGGAAGTCGGCCCCCGCACCGAGCCCGAATGTCACGACGCGCGCGCGCGTCATGCCGCGCCACAGCTCGCAGAACGCGTCGTCGGCGTTCACGATCGCAACTCCGGAAGGATCGAGGGCCGCGAACATTTCGCCTTCGGCGCGCGCCACGCCCTCGATCGTGCCGAAACCCTCGAGATGTTCGGCGCCGGCATTGGTCACGAGCCCGATGCCGGGTCGCGCAAGGCCCGCGAGCGCCGCCACTTCGCCCGGGTGATTCGCGCCGATTTCGATCACGGCGAACGCATGCGCGGCATCGAGCCGCAGCAGCGTCAGCGGCACGCCGATGTGGTTGTTGAGGTTGCCCTGCGTCGCGAGACAGGCGCCGGCTGCGCCGAGTATCGCCGCCGTCATTTCCTTGGCCGTCGTCTTGCCGTTGCTGCCGGCGACGCCGACGAGCGGAATCCGGAAGCGGCCGCGCCACGCGGCCGCCGCCCGGGTGAGTGCCGCGAGCGTGTCGGGCACGACGATCTGCGCCCCCGGCACCGGCTGCTGCGACGGAACCACGACCGCGGCGGCACCGCCGGCTGCCGCCGCGGCGGCGAACTCGCTCGCATCGAAGCGCGGGCCGCGCAGCGCCACGAAGATCTCGCCCGCCCGCAACGTGCGCGTGTCGGTCGACACGCCGGTGAAGGCGCGATCGGCGCCGATCAACCGGCCACCGCAATCGGCGGCGAATCCCGCGAGCGTGCGGACCGGCGCACTCACGTGCCCACTCCCTGCACCCCGCGAAGCCCGCGCGCGGCGAGCGCCGCGCGCACCACGGCCTGGTCGCTGAAGGCGCGGCGTTCGTGGCCGATGATCTGGTAGTCCTCGTGGCCCTTGCCCGCGATCAGTACCGCATCGCCCCCCTGCGCCGAATCGAGCGCGGCACGGATCGCCGCGGCACGATCGTGTTCGATGTGGAAGTCCGTCCCCGCCTCGACTCCCGCCGCAATCGCCGCCGTGATCAATGCCGCCGCCTCGGTGCGCGGATTGTCGTCGGTGATCCAGAGGCGATCGGCGCCGCGGCTCGCGATCGCGCCCATCAGCGGCCGCTTGCCCGGATCGCGGTCGCCGCCGCAGCCGAACACGACACTGAGCCTGCCCCGGCAGTGCGCCCGCGCCGCGGCGAGTGCTTTCTCGAGCGCATCGGGCGTGTGCGCGTAGTCGACGATCGCGAGCGGCGCGCCGGCTTCGCCGCCGAAGGACTCCATGCGCCCCGGCGGCGCCGTGCAGGCGCCGATCGCCCGGCGCGCCGCCTCGAACGGCACGTCGGCGGCGAGCAGTACGCCGAGGACGGCGAGTGCGTTGTCGGCGTTGAACTCCCCGACGAGGCGCGTGGCGATCGTGCCGCTGCCCCACTCCGACTCGAGGTCGAGTTCGAGGCCGCGCGCCGCCGCGCGCATCGCGACCGCACGCAATGTCGCGCGATCGCGGCGCGAGACCGTCACGAGCCGCCCGCGCGCGTCACGATGGCTGTTCGCGAGCGCGACGCCGAACGGGTCGTCGACATTGATCACCCGCGCGGCGAGCGTCGGCCAGTCGAAGAGCGCCGCCTTGGCAGCGCCGTAAGCCGCCATCGTGCCGTGGTAATCGAGGTGATCGCGCGTCAGGTTGGTGAACACGGCGGTGTGGAAGCGCACGCCGGCGACGCGTCCCTGGTCGAGGGCGTGCGAGGACACTTCCATGGCGACGCAGTCCGCGCCCGCGTCGCGCTGCGCGGCGAGTTGCCGATGCACGGTCACCGCATCGGGCGTCGTGTGCGAGCTCGCGCGCAGGTCCCCGGGCGCACCATAGCCGAGCGTGCCGCTGTAGCTCGCGCGCCGGCCGCAGGCGGCGAGTGCCTGCGCCGCGAGCCAGGCGGTGGTTGTCTTGCCGTTCGTGCCGGTGATGCCGACGAGCGCCATCGACGCCGATGGCGCGCCGAAGTAGCGGTCGGCGAGCACGCCGAGTTGTGCCCGCAGGTGCGGCACGGGCAGCGCGAAGATTCCCTCGGGAAACTCCGGCACCCGAAGCTCGGCAACGGGCTCCCACAGGATCACGCGTGCGCCGCGCTCGATCGCCTCGTCGGCGTGCGCGAGGCCGTGCGTCGTGCGTCCGGCGCAGGCAAGGAACGCGCCGCCCGGTCGCACTTCCCCGCTCGCGACGGTGAGGTCGCTCACCTCGAGCCCGGCCGGCACTTGCGCGATACCGGCCAGCAGGTCGGCGAGGGGGCACGCCACGACTTTGTCGGCGCGCGTCATCGCAGCGCCACCTGCTGGCGTGCGGGCGCGGGCACGTTCTCCGGCTCGCCGCCCGGTGTATCGATGGCGGCATCGGGCGCGACCGCGAGCAGGCGCAGCGCACCCCCGACGACGCGCGAGAACACGGGCGCCGCGACATCGCCGCCGTAGTACCGGCCGGCACCGGGCTCGTCGATGATCACGACGGCGGCGAGCCGCGGGTTCGTGGCCGGCGCCACCCCGCCGAACACCGCCATGTAGCGATCGGTGGAATAGCCGCCCGCATTCGACTTCCATGCGGTACCGGTCTTGCCGGCGACGCGGTAACCGGGAATCGCCGCGCGAAGTCCGGTGCCCTCGGGCGTCACGACCGATTCGAGCATGTGGACGAGCGAGCGCGACACGCGCTCGTCGAGCACGCGATCGCCGACGGGGGCGGCATCGACACGCAGGAACGAGACCGGCCGCGACAACCCGCCGCCGCCGATCGTCGCGTAGGCGTGCGCGAGCTGCAGTGGCGTCACCGAAAGTCCATAGCCATACGACAGCGTGGCGATGCCGATCGGCCGCCAGTGCGACCAGTGCGGCAGGAGGCCCGCGGATTCGCCCGGGTAGCCGCTCGTCGTCACCTGGCCGAAGCCGAGCTTCGTCAGCGTGGTCCACAGCTGCTCGGGGTCGAGCGACAGCGCGACGCGCGTCATGCCGACGTTCGAGCTCTTCGCGAGGATCGTCGCGAGATTGATCCGGCCGAGGTTGTGCTTGTCCTCGATCGGCTTCACGCCGACCCGGATGAATCCGGGCGAGGTGTCGACGATGCTCCGCTCGTTGTACTTGCCGGAGGCGAGCGCCGCGGCGACCACGAACGGCTTGATCGACGAGCCGGGCTCGAGGATGTCGGTGGCCGCGCGGTTGCGGTAGGTGCGTGCGTTGATCTGGTCGCGGTCGTTCGGGTTGTAGGCCGGCTGGTTGACCATCGCGAGCACTTCGCCGGTGTCGACGTCGAGCACGATGACCGAGCCCGATTTCGCGCGCTGTTCGCGAATCGCGGCCTTGAGCTCGCGGTAGGCGAGGTACTGGATGCGCAGGTCGATCGACAGCACGAGATCGCGGCCGGGGCGCACCGGGCGGATGCTCTCGACGTCCTGCACGACGCGCCCGTAGCGGTCCTGGATCACGCGCTTCGCGCCGTCCTCGCCCGCGAGCCAGTGGTCGAACGCGAGCTCGATGCCTTCCTGGCCCGCGTCGTCGACGTTGGTGAAGCCGAGCAGGTGCCCGACCACCTCGCCCGACGGGTAGTAGCGGCGATACTCGCGCACGAGGTACACGCCCGGCACGCCGAGCGCCATGATTTTCGCGGCATCGGCCGGCTGCATGTGCCGGCGCAGATAGAGGAATTCGCGGTCGAGGTTCGACGTGACGCGGCGCGCGAGATCGTTGCGGTCGAGCTGCAGCGCTTTCGCGAGCCGCGGCAGCTGCTCGGTCGCGGGCGCGAGCTCCTTCGGGTTGACCCACACGGAATCGACCGGCGTACTGACCGCGAGCGGCTCGCCGTAGCGATCGGTCACGGTGCCGCGGTGCGCGGCGATCGTCGCGACACGCGAAAAACGGGCATCGCCCTGGCCCGCGAGGAAACCGTGGTCCATCAGCTGCAGGTCGACGGCGCGCCACAGGAGACCGCATGCGGCGAGCGCCAGCACGCCGAACACGGTCCACAGGCGCAGCCGGAACGACCGTGGCGCCGGCTCGCCGCCGCCCTGCCGCCGGCTGCCGCGACGCGCGTCCCGTTCCCGGTTGCCCCGCATCATGGCCGCACGATCTCGATGTCCTTCGGCGCGGGCGTCGCCATGTGCAGGCGCGCGCGCGCGACATTCTCGACGAAGGCGTGGGTCGACCAGGCGCTCTGCTCGAGCTGCAGCTGGCCCCATTCGACCTCGAGGTTGTCGCGGGTCGCGTTCAGCTGCTCGAGCTGGATGAACAGCTGCCTCGAGCGATGCTTCGCCCAGATGGCTGCCGCGGCCGAGCCGAGCGCCGCGAGCCACAGCAGCGGCACCGCGACCAGCAGCGCGCGACGCGACAGCGCCATCACGCGACCCGCTCGGCGATGCGCAGCACCGCGCTGCGCGAGCGCGGATTGGCGGCCACTTCGGCCTCGCCCGCCCGGTGTTTGCCGACGAGCCGCAGGCGCGGCGCGGCGTGCGGCGGCAGCACGGGCAGCCGGGCGAGCGCCGGGTCGGGACTGGATTCGCGGCGCAGGAACTCCTTGGTCAGCCGATCCTCGAGCGAGTGGAACGCGATCACCGCGAGGCGCCCGCGCGGCGCCAGCACATCGACGGCGCCCGCGAGCCCGCGCGCGAGTTGCCCGAGTTCATCGTTCGCGTGCATGCGCAGCGCCTGGAACGTGCGTGTCGCGGGGTGCTTGCCGTCCCGCGTCCGCACGGCGCCGGCGACGATCGCGGCGAGTTGCGCCGTGCGTTCGATCGGCGCGCGCGCGCGCGATGCGGCGATCGACTCCGCGACACGGCGTGCGAAGCGTTCCTCGCCGAGCGTCGCGATCACTTCGCGCATCTCGCCGACAGACGCGCGCGCGAGCCACGCCGCGACGGGTTCGCCGCGTGTCGGATCCATGCGCATGTCGAGCGGGCCGTCTTTCGAGAAGCTGAAGCCGCGATCTGCTTCGTCGAGCTGCGGCGAGGACACGCCGAGGTCGAACAGCACGCCCGCCACCGGCCGACCGCCCGCGTACTCGTGCACGACCTGCCGAAGATCGGCAAATGGCGCGTGGACGAGCGCAAGCCGCACTTCGGACGCGAAGCGCGCGCGACCCGCCGCGACGGCCGCCGGATCGCGGTCGAGCGCGAGCACGCGCCCTTCGCGACCGAGGGTCTCGAGTATCCGTGCCGTGTGTCCGCCGCGCCCGAACGTCGCATCGATGTAAAGACCGTCCGCCCCCGGAGCGAGACCTTTCAGCACTTCCTCGACGAGCACCGGAATGTGCTCATCCATCGCGCCTGGCCCCCTGAAGCGGTCCGCCCCGCCTCCTTCCCCGTCAATGCCCGCCAATCCTCAGAGCGACAGCGAATCGAGCTCCGCCGGCAGGTCCGTCACTGCCTCTTCGTGCGCGAGCCATGCGTCGCGCCGCTCGTTCCACCGCGCTTCGTCCCACAGTTCGAAGCGATTGCCCTGTCCCACCAGCATCGCGTGCCGCGCGAGCGATGCGAATTCACGCAGCTCCGGCGGCAGCAACACGCGCCCGTGACTGTCGAGCTCGAGATCGGTGGCGTGTCCCACCATCAGCCGCTGCAGCCGCCGCGCCTGCGCATGCAGGCTCGGCAGCGACATGAGCTTGCGTTCGATCGCTTCCCAGTCGGGCAGCGGGTAGACGAGGAGGCACTGGTCGCGGTCGACGGTGACGACGAGATGGCCTTCGCACCGATCGGCAATGGCCGCCCGGTACCGGGTGGGCAGCGCCATCCGGCCCTTGTCGTCGAGCGTCACCTTTGTTGCACCGCGGAACATGCCGGATGGGCCCAAAGAGCCCATTTCTCCCCACTTTTTCCCACTTGCCGCCACTATAGAAACGCGGCTGGGCACTGTCAACGCGAAACAGGGAAAAAATTCCGGGCCGACAAGAACTTACGCTTGGCGGCACCCCTGGTCGAGGCGCCCGGATCCGGCTGACCGCTTAACGATCAGAGGCTTGGGCGTTGAAGCTTATACAGTAGTTGAGATGGAGTCGGCCTGTAAGCCGGGTTCTGTCGAGGGTAATCATTCCTCTGGGATCCCTGTCGCCAGGGACCTCGGGCGGCCTACCCGGAAACACGCGCGGACATGCGCTGCGGTCACCCGCCGTTTCCCTATTTGGCCTTGCTCCAGGTGGGGTTTGCCGTGCCGCCGGGTGTTGCCACCGGCGCGGTGCGCTCTTACCGCACCCTTTCACCCTTACCCCCGAAGGGGCGGTTTGCTTTCTGTTGCACTTTCCGTGGGCTCGCGCCCCCCAGGCGTTACCTGGCACCTCGTCCGCAGGAGCCCGGACTTTCCTCCATGCCCCGCGAGGGACACAGCGATTACCCGGCCGACTCCGCGCGCGAGGATACACCGCCCGACTGTCGCACGGCGATGTCGTAGGCCTCGCTGCGGCGGGCGCCGGTGATCTGCGCCGCGAGCGCCGCCGCCTTGCTCGGCGGGAGCTCCTTCGCGAGCAGCGCGACGATGCGGCCGAGTTCGTCGGGCGCGACCGCGCTCGCCGTCACGGCCGGCGCGCCGGCCACGACGAGCGTCAGTTCGCCGCGCGCGACGTTCGCATCCTCGCGCGCATGCGCCGACAGCGTGCCGAGCGTGCCGCGGTACAGCGTTTCGTGGGCCTTGGTGAGTTCGCGCCCGAGCGCCGCCTCGCGCCCGGCACCGAATGCCGCCGTGATGTCGGCGAGGCTCTCCTCGATGCGGTGCGGCGCCTCGAAGAAAACGAGGGTGCGCGGCTCGTGGGCGAGCTGCGCGAGCCGCTCGCGACGTTCGCGGCTGCGTGCGGGCAGGAAGCCCTCGAAGCAGAAGCGCGCGGCGGGAATGCCGGCGATGCTGAGCGCCGCCGTGATCGCGGACGGCCCCGGTACGGCACGCACCTCGACGCCCGCGGCGCGCGCGGCGCGCACGAGTTCGAAGCCCGGGTCGGACAGCACGGGCGTGCCGGCGTCACTGACGAGCGCGATCACCGCGCCGTCCTCGAGCCGCTGCAGCAACGATTCCACGCGAGCGGTTTCGTTGTGCTCGTGCAATGAAATGAGCGGACGGGACAGGCCCATGGCGGCGAGCAGCTGGCCGGTGCGGCGCGTATCTTCGGCCGCGACGAGATCGGCCTGCGCGAGCGCGTCGCGCGCACGGGGCGAGAGGTCACCGAGATTGCCGATCGGGGTGGCGATCACATCGATTCGGCCTGCGTTCGCACCCACTATACTCTCCCCGGCACCACCTCCCGGCATCGTGCCGCCCTGTGAAAGGCGAAGCAACTCATGTGGCGTGATTCGAGTACCCAGGGCGCGCGACGCACGGCATTGCCGATCCTGATCGCGGCGACCATCCTCGCGGCCTGCACCAGCGTCGGGCCGAGGTCGACGCCGGTCGCGACCGTCACGCGCGCCGAGGAAGCCGCACGCAGCGGACGCCACGAAGAGGCCGCGCGCGCATTCGACTCGCTCGCCGCCGCGCAGAGCAGCGCAGCGGCCGGCGAGCTGCGGCTGCGTGCAGCGCGTGAGTGGCTCGCGGCGCATCGCCCCGACAACGCGGAGCGCGCGGCCG
>JABAQN010000066.1:406-12509 GCA_019187495.1 Steroidobacteraceae bacterium | reverse complement strand
GAAGGACGTCGCCGTGCCCGAGGACGTCGGGGGCGTGACCTCGGAAGCCACCGCCGGCCAGGGCGGCCCGGTGGCCGCGCCGTGGTCGGCCGAGAAGCCGGCGGTGAACCTCTACAACGAGCGCGGCCCGATCACCGCCACCGTCTCCGGCAACTTCCGCCTCACCGGCGACAACGCCAGCGCCGACATCCGCCACATCGTGCTCGACTTCGGCGGCGTGCATTTCCCGCTGCTCGAGGGCCAGAACATCGGCATCGTCCCGCCCGGCACGGATGCCGGCGGCCGCCCGCACCATGTGCGCCTCTACTCGGTCGCCAGCCCGCGCGACGGCGAACGGCCCGGCTACCACAACTGCGCGCTGACGGTGAAGCGCGTCACCGAGGACCACGAGGGCAAGCCGATCCGCGGCGTCGGCTCGAACTACCTGTGCGACCTGAAGAAGGGCGACAAGGTGCAGGTCATCGGCCCCTTCGGCGCCAATTTCCTCATGCCCAACCATCCCGGCAGCTCGCTGATGATGATCTGCACCGGCACCGGCTCGGCGCCGATGCGCGCCATGACCGAACGGCGACGCCGGCGCATGGCGTTGAACGAGGGCGGCAGCCTGATGCTGTTCTTCGGCGCCCGCGTGCCCGACGAGCTGCCCTACTTCGGCCCGCTGATGAAGCTGCCGAAGGACTTCATCGACATCAACTTCGCCTTCTCGCGCGTACCCGGCCAGCCGAAACAGTACGTGCAGGACCGCATCCGCGAGCGCCACGACGACGTCTGGCGCCAACTGAACGACGAGAACTGCTACATCTATCTCTGCGGCCTGAAGGGCATGGAAAAAGGCGTCGACGAAGCCTTCCGCGACATCTGCCGCCAGCACGGCGGCGACTGGGACAAGCTGCTGCCGCAGCTAAGGGAAAAGAGCCGGTATCACATCGAGACGTATTGAACTATTCCGTCATCCCCGCGCAAGCGGGGATCCAGCCTTGCCGGGTACCCATGGATTCCCGCTTTCGCGGGAATGACGAATCCGGCCCCTCCCGCAAAAGTCAGTCCCCTCGATACAGCGAACTCAGGCCAACGCCCAGTCCTGCGACAGCAGCGCCGCCTGTTCCAGCACTGTCTGCGTCGCCTTCTCCTGCTTGTCCGGCGGATAACCGTATTTTCGCAGAATGCGCTTGACGATGACCCGCAATTGGGCACGCACGTTCTCGCGCACAGTCCAGTCGATGGTGACGTTCCGCTTCACCGTCTCCACCAACTCGCGTGCAATCTTCACAAGCGTCGGTTCGCCGAGCACCTTGACCGCGCTGTCGTTGACTTCCAGCGCATCGTAAAACGCCAGCTCGTCCTCGCTCAGCTTGAGCGCCTCGCCCCGCGCGCTGGCGGCGCGCATGTCCTTGGCGAGCTGAATCAGCTCCTCGATCACCTGGGCCGTCTCGATGGCGCGGTTCTGGTACTTGCGCACCGCCTGCTCCAGCAGATCGGCGAAGGAACGCGCCTGCACCACGTTGCGCTTCGAGCGCGCCCTGATCTCGCCCTTCAGCAGTTTCTGCAACAACTCCACCGCCAGGTTGCGCTGCGGCATGCCTTGGACTTCGGCGAGGAACTCATCGGAAAGAATGGAAATGTCCGGCTTCTTCAGGCCCGCCGCGGCGAAAATGTCGATCACGCCGTCGGAGACCACCGCCCTGGAAATGATCTGCCGGATGGCGTGCTCCAGCTCTTCGTCTGTTTTCTGCTCGCCGGGGGTTCCCTTTGCCAGAACCGCCCGCACCGCCTGGAAGAACCCCACGTCGTCGCGAATCCTCAGCGCGTCTTCGTGCGGCACTGCAAGCGCGAAGGCCTGGCCCAGCTCTGTCACCGCACGCAGCAGCCGAGCCTTGCCGTCGTCCTGGCCGAGGATGTGCTCCTGCGCCGCCGGCAAGAGCGACAGCCGATCCTGCGGCGTGCCCGATATCCATTTCGACCAATCGAAACCATGGAACAGCCCGAGGCAGATCTCGTACTTCTCCAGCATCACCGCAACGGCTTCGGTCTGATCGATTGCCGTCTTGCCGGTGCCGCCGCTCTCGGTGTACGTCGCCAGCGCCTTCTTGAGTTCGTCGGCAAGCCCCAGATAGTCCACCACCAATCCACCCGGCTTGTCCTTGAACACGCGGTTCACCCGTGCGATGGCCTGCATCAGCCCGTGCCCGCGCATCGGCTTGTCCACGTACATGGTGTGCAGGGATGGCGCGTCGAAGCCGGTGAGCCACATGTCGCGCACGATGACGATCCGGAATGCGTCCTTCGGCTCGCGAAACCGCAGCGCCAGGTCTTCGCGGCGTTTCTTGTTGCGGATGTGCTGCTGCCACGGCAGCGGGTCGGACGCCGAGCCGGTCATAACCACCTTCATCGCGCCCTGTTCGTCGGCATCGGCGCCCCACTCCGGCCGCAGCGCCGCGATCTCGCGGTACAGCTCGACGCAGATGCGCCGGCTCATGCATACCACCATCGCCTTGCCGTCCAGCGTGGCGAGGCGGTTCTCGAAGTGCTCCACCAGGTCGCGCGCGACGAGCTTGATCCGGTTCTCCGAGCCGACCACGGCTTCGAGCTGCGCCCAGCGGCTCTTCAGCTTCTCCTTGCGTTCGACCTCCTCGCCTTCGGTCGCCTCCTCGAACTCGGGATCAATCTTCGGCCGCTCGGCCTCCTTCAGCTCCAGTTTGGCGAGCCGGCTTTCGTAATAGATCGGCACCGTCGCGCCGTCGATGACCGCCCGCTGGATGTCATAGACGCTGATGTAGTCGCCGAACACCGCGCGCGTGTTGGCATCGGTCTGCTCGATGGGCGTGCCGGTGAAGCCGATGAACGAGGCGTTCGGCAGCGCATCGCGCATGTGCCGCGCGAAGCCGTCGATGAAGTCGTACTGGCTGCGATGCGCCTCGTCGGCGATGACGACGATGTTGCGCCGATCCGAGAGTACAGGATGACGGTCGCCCCGCTCCTCGGGAAAAAACTTCTGAATCGTCGTAAACACCACGCCACCCGAGGCGACCGCCAGCTTGGCGCGCAGGTCGACGCGATCCGCCGCCTGCACCGGCGGCTGGCGCAGCAGGTCGCGGCAGCGGGCGAAGGTGGCGAAAAGCTGGTCGTCCAGATCGTTGCGGTCGGTGAGCACGACGAGAGTCGGGTTCTCCATCGTCGGGTGCAGGATCACGCGGCCGGCGTAGAAAGCCATCGTCAGGCTCTTGCCCGAACCCTGCGTGTGCCACACCACCCCGACGCGCCGGTCGCCGGGATCGCCGCCGGGTTTGCGCCCTGTCTCGTAGCGTCCGGGCGTTTGCGCGGCCTTGTGGGCATTCGCCGCCCGCAGCGTCTCTTCCACCGCCACGTTCACCGCGTGGAACTGATGGTAGCCCGCCATCTTCTTGATGAGCTTGCCGCCGCTTTCATCGGAGGATGCGCCCTCGAACACGATGAAGTGCCGCAGCAGGTCGAGGAAGCGGCGCTGCTCGAACACCCCTTCCAGCACCACCTGCAACTCGGCCAGCTTCGCCCCTGCATCCTCGCGCCCGCTGATCGTACGCCAGGGCTTGAACCACTCCTTGCCCGCGCCGAGCGCGCCGATGCGCGCCTGCACGCCGTCGGAGACGATCAGCGCCACGTTGGTGGCAAAGAGCGCGGGAATCTGCGCCTGGTAGGTCTGGAGCTGCTGGTGTGCGCTCCAGACGGTGGCGTTCTCATCGGCCGGGTTCTTGAGCTCGATCACCGCCAGCGGCAGCCCGTTGACGAACAGCAGCACGTCCGGCCGCCGCGTGTGCTGCCCTTCGGCCACGGTGAACTGGTTGACCGCGAGCCAGTCGTTGTTGCCGGGCGCGTCGAAGTCGATTACCCGCGCCTGTGCGCCGGCGATGGAACCATCCGCCCGGCGATACTCCACCGTCACGCCATCCACCAGCATCCGATGCACCGCGCGGTTGCGCTCCAGCAGCGACGGCGCATCGCTGCGCGTCAGCTTGCGGAAGGCGTCTTCCAGCGCCTCGGCAGGCAGGGCGGGATTGAGCGTCACCAGGGCATTCCTTACGCGCCGCTCCAGCACCACGTCGCGGTAGTCCGGGTCGCTGCGCTCGGCATCGGGCATGCCGGCTGCAATCTCGGGGCCGTGCAGGACGGCGTAGCCGAGCGCCTCCAGCCAGGCGAGCGCGGCTTCTTCGACGACGGTCTCGGTGAATGAGGAAGAGGGCATGGGCAATCGCTTAAATAAGCAACCTCATGATTTACCGCTGTTTTTTATTAATCACCCCAATGCAGGAAAGCTGGCTCTAAATAAGATCAGGCCCAAAACGGCAAGTAGCGGGCGTACTTTCCCTTATGCATCTCGCCGTACAGTCGTGGGCCGTAAACACAACACCTTACAGTGCGTGGTGCCCGGCCCTCAAACCCAGTGCTCGGCGAGTATCCCGCGAAGAAGGAAGGATCTTGCAGTTATGCGGGCTCGGCCAGCGATTCGCTGAAGCGCAATCGCATCCAGCCAAGCAGAACCAGGTTGCGAATTGTGCTGGCAACAGCTCGCTCTTTTTCTGCAGTACGCCAGGATTTCTTCCATTCGAGGATGTAATCGTAGAGCTGTTGTTCCGCCACCTCTTCGTTCGGATGCGCCTGCTTCAACTGGCGACTCGCAAACAGCACTGTCATCACTTCTTCGGCTTGTTCCGTGCTCTTTATACGGCTGAAGAGATCAACGGCCTTAGCGATCTTTCGCTCATGGCGCTGGAGTTCCTGGCGAAATTTGCCCCGATCCTGCTCATATTGGGGGCCTACGTGTAGCGCTATCATGCGGCCCAGATTCTTCTCCCGTAGCCAATTACGGTTTGCAAATTCATGCAGGGCCAACTTGGCTTCCTCGGCGAATGGGCCGTAGCTTCCTTTGGCGAAATGAAATCCTGTCGGCACGCCCATTTCCGTGATGACGTAACAAATCTTCTGAAAAATTGTCCGACCGACAGGGTTTGCATAAGGCTGCTGCCCCAATTCGCGCAGCACCTCCATCAGAACCACCCACTCGGGATTCAGCTTTTCATGCTTCCGCCCTTTTACTTCCAGGTTCATCTGCGATGGACCACGAAGGAAATCGAGCTCCAATTCGTGCTTGGGTGTCCCGTAAGGCGCATAGACCTCTACATCGATGGGCAATCCATGGAGTTTCCGGTAGATCAGAGGCCCGACCTCGGCCCATTCCAATCCGCCGTTGCCGCAACCCAACGGTGGCAACGCGATTCTGGTGATGCCCCATTCGGCGGCATGGGCGGCCAGGTAATCCAGGCCGCGCTCGATGTCCTGCAACCGGGATGGCGAACGCCAATGATCCTTGGTCGGGAAATTGACGATCAGTACACCCGATGCATCACGGTAGAGATAGGGCTCGCCCAGACGTACCGCCTTGTTCTCGCAGCGATTCTCGTAGTCCTTGAACATCTCCGGGAAGCGCTTCTTGAACTCCAGCGCCACGCCCTTGCCCATAACGCCAACGCAATTCACCGTGTTGACCAAGGCTTGGGCCCGGCTAGCGAAAAGGTCTCCGATCAACGACTTGAACATAGACATAGTGTGCCCCCGTTAGCGAAAGAATAACACCGGGTCGACCGTGACAGGCAGCTTGAAACCAAGACCTCCCAGACGAGTGGCGGCAGCCGCATCAACCACGTAGGCGCCGTTCAGCAGGCCGGGTTCCACCCGATGGGGAACAAGAACCTCCGCGCACTTGCGCGCCTTGTGCCGCCAATACGCCACCTGATCGTCCGGATGCCGCCAGTCCATCGCGAAAATGTCGTCGAAGTCCAATAACCTCCATTGCGAGGGGTGGAGAAAGCGAACGTAATCGCTGGCGGCATTCTGATCGGAAATAACGGTTCCTTCGAGATTCAGCACCTGGATGGAAACGCGAAGTACGCACAGTGAGTCCACCTCGCCCAGACGCTTGAACAGCATGGGGTTACGGGCGTGAAAGTACAGGTTCGCATACTGGTGCAAGCGCAGCCCGCCCGGCACCTGCTTCTGATCGCGCCGATCCTGCACCGGCTGCATCGCTACCGAGTGATGCGGCAGCCTTGCCGTCCGTTCATAGGACAGGATGCCGTGCGCCATCACCGAAACGATATTGGCCATTGGCATAATGCAGTGCAATTCAGTGACGCGTGGATCCATATTCAAGCAGCCTTCTCGACTTGCCGCTCGACGACTTTTGCTCGCGACTCATTAGCGATAGGGATCTTCGGTACCACGTCGCGGTAGAGCGGTGCGGCACACTCCGCGCCGCGCTCGTCGGCCGCGACGTCCGGGCCGTGCAGCACCGCATAGCCGAGTGCCTCCAGCCAGGCAAGGGCGGCTTCTTCAGAAATGGGCTCGGTAAATGCGGTCACGGATTTGCGCCTAAATAAACATCTTCTTTTATTTCATGCAGTTACGCAGCAGGCTCGCGCCAATCCGGGTTGGCGCGCAAATAAGAGCCGAATTGGAGTGATCCAAGCACTCAATCTGGATCTCTTCCGGCCACGCCTGATCCTTTTCGACGGTGAATTTCTTGAATTCCAGCGTTACAGATTCGCCGGAGGCCGCCCTGGATGCGATTTGCTCGGGCGTCATGCCGCCAGCGCTTCCCTAGCCTGTTCGCGCTGTGACCACAGCACGGGCTCCAAGTCATAGTTCTTCAATGCGTCGATCACGGAATGCGACACGGTCGTCGTGCTGTCGTTGAGGAAGGCATGGAGGCGCGACTCAGGCGGCCGCGTTTCGCGGGTATCCAACCACTTGAACACCAGCGCCTCGGCGGTGTCCTTCTTCGGATTGCTGACCGCCTGGACGATTCGCTCGGGCTGCTTGCGCGACTTCGGAATGACGAAATCGAACATGTGGTCGTAGCCGCTCTTGCCCGTAATCTTGATCTTGGGCGTGTAGCGAATATCGGCCAGATCCATCCACTGCATCACGTCTTCGTAGAACAGACTGGCAACATAGGGGGAAGCCAAATAGAACAGGTCGTTTACAGCCAGCATGGCCTGAATCAGGTTGTGCTTCTTGATCGAGAAGCTCTCAGGCGTGGCATGGAGCAACAACTGATCGCCATCCACTTGCACACCGAACCCGGCAAGCGTGGTCTTGAGGAGTTCCTGCCGCTTCGGGCTGTCCAGCGGGCAGCCCGAACTGATCAGATCATTGATGATATAGCCGTCATCCGTGAGCAGATAGCCGTTGCCGTCCTTGCGGATATAGAACTGGAGGTGATCGTTGTGCCGGTCCAAATGCGGCGTTGTGACCTCCACCCAGTCGGCGCCGGCCTGCTTGAGCACGGTCTTGTCCTTGAGCCACCGTGTGTAGTCGTCGAGCAGCTTCTGGATGTCCTCGATCATGATCATATGAACAGCTCCCGCTCGATGGGCGGCTTGGTGACGACCTTGCAGAAATCCATGAACATCGCCAGCAGTTGCCATGGATCATCGACACCGACGAATGCCTCGGGCAAGATCATCGCCCATTTGTCGCCGTAGCCTTCCCGATACAGATGCAAATGCGGGCAGGCGATTTCCTCGCCATCGGGATTTCGATGTGATGGACCACCCAGATCAAGCCGCGCCAGGATTACCGCTTTGCGCGCCCGGCTCTGGAAGGTATTTTTCTCCAGCACGATGCGGCCACGGGTGATGTCCAGGCTGAACTCCTCGCGCCGATCCGCCGAGTACAGAGGAATGCGAATTGCACCACCAAGACCGGGGAAGAAAAACCTCTCCTCGCCCTGGTAGTGCTTTTCGAGCGCCAGCAAAGTGTCGGCTTCGTGTTGCGTAAGGATCAAGCTCATACTTGCGTCTCAAATGAACTGAACAATATCGGGTTGCCGATATTCATCCATAATGCCTCAAGATAAAGTTCATGGACTGGGGATACCCGGTCGGCAACTGGACTCGGTGGATGCGTCGGGGCCTTTTGCTTTTCAGGGGTAGCATTTAAGCCCCCAGCCCGTCCGCTTGCCGCCTGCATTCGTGTAGAACTTGTTCGATGCTGTTCAGCACATGAACAGCCGCTCTCGTCGACGAATACCAGATAGTCCGAAAAGCCTTTTGTCATAGAGCTGCGCCTGGTTTTGCTGGTGCAGTAAGGCTATTTGTATTTCCCCGCATTGTCATGGCAATGTTGCCTCACCTGATCAATCCATGGCTCGTACCAATACCAAGAGCTCTCGACCTGAACCCCAAGTCCCTTGGCTGGATTCTTGGCATCCATACCCTTCCACAAGTCGGTGTGCGATGTCATTGTGAAGCGTTTGAACCCCTCACCCTTCATCTTCTTGACGATGCCACCCGGCAGGTACTTGGGGCGCTCGGTCTCCTTGATAACGGCGTATGCCTTGTTGACGTCCTGCGCGAGCGGGGAATCGGCCTTTACGAATTCAATCACTTGATCCGCTTGACCCTTGCGGTTCGCGGTCTTGGCTACAAACAGAACGCGATAGGCGAACTTCGGGCTGTTGAATTCCTCCTCGCTAAGAGCGCCCTCGAAGTCCTGAATGTACGCCGCCAGGTGTGCAGGCATCTTGTCCACGGAAGGAAGTGCTGCGAGTTGGTCCTTGCTGATCGAGGAGAACTGCAAACTGAAGGCCAAATGCTTGTCGATACCATGCTGCACGCCAAACAGTTTCTTCACATATTCGTTGTAGTTGAGACAACACGCCTGGAACTTCGCACTGAGCGCACCGTCGAGTCGCGACGTCATCTGGTGCTCGATTTCATGCCGGATACCGATCAGGAACCGCAAATTATTAGCCGCATCCTTGTCGATCGGCGAGTTTGCATCGTTGATGCACCGCTCCAACTCCCAATGCTTGTGGGCGCCTGAACTTGTCTTGCCAAAGACGCGGCGGTTCCCTTTCTGCTCGAAATATCGGTATTCAGTGCCCTGCTTACGATAGTAGGCATGAAAAAGATATGTCCAAGCAATATTCATCAGCACGATGAATATCTCGGACCGAAACGTAATCAGCGGGCTGTTGAAAATCTGCACAGCAGCCAGTGCGGCTTCTCTCGACTTCGTGAGCAGTTCCGACGCGACGGAGGATGCCCGCCTGATTCGCTTCTTTTTCATTGCCATTACGTTGCTTCCACCATCCGAATGGCCGTGTCGCCCAAGCGAATCTCACCGGAGATGAGCTTGGGCAGCAGCGTGTCGCGCAGGGCAGCGAGGGTGCGGGACACATGGATGGACGCGATGATGTGGTCAACGACGGGACGGATTTGGGAGGTGAATGCCTTCGCGACGTTTTGCGGAGGAATCACCGCCGCATAGCGCGCCATCTCACTCCAACTCGTCCGTGGCATCTTTGTGCCGGTCGAACCCGCAGTCGTGTGTTCGACGAAGGCATCGCTTGAGACGTGGCCAAGGACGAAGCCGAACCACTCCTGCGTGCGCGGCTGCACCACAACAATGTCAGTCGAACAGACGCCATCCAGCGGAGCGACGCCGACCTTGTGAAAATAGGGGCGCAGCTTTCCGAACAGGATCTCGCCTTTCTTAAACTCGAACTTGTTACTTTCCAGCCCTTCGGCAGTGCCCCACTCCGACAGCGCAATGCAGCGCCTCGGCATGTGCTCAAGCGCGATATAGGGTCTGGTCGATTCAATCGCATTGGGTTGAACGCCACGACGCGGATGCTCCGCGACATCACCTAAAGCGCCAATTCGCCACCCCTTCGGAATCTCTCCCAGTTCTGAATCCTCGAAGGCATCCGGGAAGAGGTCGGCGAGGGGCTTGGGCAGGCCGGGGTCGCGGCCATCGGCTTTGGCGCGGACGGGGTCGAAGTCCACGAACCACGACTTGAAGAGCGCCCGGGCCATTGCTTCCAGCGTTTCGTTCGTGCGGCGGTTCAGTTCGATCTTGTCTTCTATTTCATCCAAGAAGTCGGCGATCATCACCTGGGCCTTCATCGGCGGGAGGGCGAGTTCCAGTTCAGCTACTTGGTCGAAGGTAATCTGAGGGAAAGTCCCCGAGCGCGATTCAGCAAGGTGCTGAAGCCACTGCGTTGTGTCTGAACTCGTAAGAAAGTGATAGAGGAAGCGCGGGACAACCTTCCCAGGCCGAGAACGAATGACCATTAGTTTCGTGGAGACGACGAAGTCATCAGCATCGACATCGACGTATGCCCAACGTCCGTTAGCTGGTCGAATCTCGCTGAACAAGATGTCGTCGCGTCGAATCGACTTCTTTGCTTGTCCAGGCCATGAACGTACTGCCGAATATGTATTGTGCAACATCTGTCCAAGCAGCACGTCGGAAGTATTCAGGAAGATAAGCTGGTCCTTGCCGAACTTGTGGGTATCGGATATTGACTCGGCAAGTTGACCTACGGTGACTATCGGCCACTCACCCGCCATACCCAAGTCCCTTCAGATTGGCGGCGATGGCGGCGTCCAATTTCGCGGCTTCCTTCTGCTGCTCGTGCAGCGTCTCGGCGAGGCGCTTCATCTTGTCCTCAAACGGTTCGCCGTCGTCCTCGGCGGCTTCGGCGCCAACGTAGCGGCCGGGGGTGAGGACGTGGCCGTGCTTGCGGATGTCGTCGAGGGTGGCGGATTTGCAGAAGCCGGGGATGTCCTGATAAGTCGTTGGATCCCCGCTTTCGCGGGAATGACCGACATCGCCGCGCCAGGCGTGGTAGGTGCCGGCGATTTTGGCGAGGTCGTCGTCGGTCAGCTCGCGGTGGGTGCGGTCCACCATCGAGCCGAGCTTGCGGGCGTCGATGAAGAGGGTTTCGTGGCGGCGGTCGCGGAAACGATGGCCCTCTCCCCGGCCCTCTCCCGCTTTCGCGGGAGAGGGGGAAGTGCCGCGCTTGTTGCGGGTGAGGAACCAGAGGCAGACGGGGATCTGCGTCGAGTAGAAGAGCTGGCCGGGGAGCGCGACCATGCAGTCCACCAGGTCGGCCTCGATGATGGCCTTGCGGATATCGCCTTCGCCGGACTGGTTGGACGACATGGAGCCGTTGGCGAGCACGAAGCCCGCCTGCCCCGTGGGCGCGAGGTGATGGATGAAGTGCTGCACCCAGGCGAAGTTGGCGTTGCCCGCCGGCGGCACGCCGTAGACCCAGCGCTTGTCGTTCTTCAGCAGCTCGCCGCGCCAGTCGCTGTCGTTGAAGGGCGGGTTGGCCAGCACGTAGTCGGCCTTGAGGTCGGGGTGGGCGTGCTGGTGGAAGGTGTCGCCGTGGGCGATCTGCGCGTCGATACCACGGATGGCGAGGTTCATCTTGGCCAGACGCCAGGTGGTGTAGTTGGATTCCTGGCCGTAGATGGAGATGTCGCCCAGCTTGCCGCTATGGGCCTCGATGAACTTCTCGCTGCTGACGAACATGCCGCCCGAGCCGCAGCAGGGGTCGTAGACGCGGCCCTTGTAGGGGGCGAGCATCTCGACCAGTACGCGCACCACGCGCGAGGGCGTGTAGAACTGCCCGCCGCTCTTGCCTTCGGCGCTGGCGAAGCGGGCGAGGAAGTATTCGTAGACGCGGCCGAGGGTGTCCTTGGCGCGTTGGGTTTCACCCCCACCCCCGCCCTCCCCCGTCGAGGGGGAGGGAGAAAAAGAAATGTCGCTGACCAGGTTGATGATCTGGCCGAGGCGCTGCTTGTCGAGGCCGGGGCGGGCGTAGTCCTTGGGCAGCACGCCCTTGAGCGAGGCGTTGTCGCGCTCGATGGCGGCCATGGCGTCATCGACCAGTTGGCCGATGGTCGGCTGCGGCGCCATCGACTTCAGGTACTTCCAGCGCGCCTCGGGCGGCACCCAGAAGATGCTGGCGGCGCGGTATTCGTCCGGGTCTTCCGCGTCGGCGCCCTGCATTTTCTGCGCTTCGAGTTCGGCGTGCTTGGCCTCGAAGGCGTCGGAGATGTATTTGAGGAAAATGAGGCCGAGGACGACGTGCTTGTACTCCGCCGCATCCATGTTGTTGCGCAGCGCGTCGGCGGCGGCCCAGAGCTTGGCTTCGAAGCCGAGGTTGGCGCCGGTGTCGGATGCGGATTTTTTGGGACGAGCCATTTTTTCTGATTTCCCGGTATCGAATGGACGAGATGGAAACAGCGAGCTGCCCGCCCCTCCTCTATGACGG
>JABAQN010000066.1:0-396 GCA_019187495.1 Steroidobacteraceae bacterium | reverse complement strand
TAGAACCGGGACATCGCGCCGACCCGCCTTATCCCTTCCCGGGAAAAGTCAGTCCCCGTGATACGGCGGCTTCACCTCCACCACCACCTTGCCGGTGGCGTGGCCGGCCTCGACATGGGCCAGCGCCTCGCGCACCTGCGCCAGCGGGAACACCTTGTCGATGATGGGCCTGACGCTGCCTTCCGCGAGCAGGCGGCCGATTTGTTCCAGCTGCTCGCCGCTCGGGTGCATGAACAGGTACTCGTAGCGCACGCCGTTCCGTTTCGCCAGGCGCAGGGTCTTGCGGTTGAGGAAATCGAGCAGCACGCCGAGGAGGGGATTCAGCCCCCATGCCCGCGCCAGCCGGCCGTCCGGCTTGCCGGCGATGCTCACCAGCACGCCGCCGCGCCGGAGCAC
>JABAQN010000052.1 GCA_019187495.1 Steroidobacteraceae bacterium | reverse complement strand
GGCGAGGCCGGCGCCGAGAAAGGCGTCACGCGCCGCCAGGCAGGCGGGGTGCGCGGGGATGGCGCACGCGAGCCGCTCCGCCTCCTGCTGCCACCACCCGAGGCGCGCGTGTGCAACCGTATGGTCAAGCGAGGCGCGCACGCCCGCCATGATTTCGTGCTCGATCGAAAGGAGCGCCGCCGTGCCGGCGCGAGCCACCGCCGGTGTGTAGAGCCAGGCAAAAAAGCGTGCGCCCGCGGTGCGTGGCGGTGGCCCGGGGTCGGGTGCGGTCATGGCGTCCCGCTGTCGACATCGGGTGTGGCGGCACCGGGCGATGGTGCGGGCTCACGCGCCAGTCGCTCGATCGGTTCGAGCGGGGCGAGCGCCGCAGCACCGGTGACACCGAGTTCGGTGAATTTCCGGGCTCCCGGCAGCACCTGGCGCTCGAGCGAGCCGACGGCGCTGTTGTACGCCTCGACCGCGCCGCCGAGTCGCTGGCCGGTGCGCGCCAGATGCGCCGTGAACGTGCCGAGGCGCTTGTAGAGATCCTGGCCGAGGTCGCGGATCTCGGCGGCATTCTGCGCGACACTCGCCTGGCGCCAACCGAACGCCACGGCCTTCAGCAGCGCCATCAGCGTGGACGGTGTCGCGATCACGACGCTCTGCTTCAATGCGTTGTCGATCAGCTCCGGCCGCTCGGCGAGCGCAGCCGAGAGGAACTGGTCGCCCGGGAGGAACAGCACCGCGAACTCGGGGCTGCGCGCGAACTGCGCCCAGTAGGCCTTGCCGGCGAGCTCGCGGATCCGGGCTTCGACCTGCTGGGCGTGGCGCGCGAGCGCGCCGCGCCGCGCATCGTCGCTGTCGGCATCGACCGCGTCGAGGTAGGCATCGAGCGGCGTCTTCGCATCGACCACGAGATCGCGTTCATCCGGCATGTGCACGACGAGATCGGGTCGCAGGCTCCCCTCGGCGGTTGCCACCTGCGGCTGTTCCGTGAAGTCGGCATGCGTGGTGAGACCCGCGAGCTCGACCACCCGGCGCAAGGTGATTTCTCCCCAGCGACCCCGTACTTCGGGGCGACGCAATGCGGTCACGAGATTGCGTGTCTCGCGCGCGAGTTGCGCCTGGCCGCTCGTCAGCGATTCGATCTGCGTGCGCAGGGTGATGAAGGCTTCGCGCCGTTCGCGTTCCAGCGTCTGCACTTCGGTTTCGGTGCGGGCGAGCGCGGCGCGGATCGGCTCGATCAGCTGGTTGAACGCCGCCTCGCGTTCCTTCAACGCGCCCTGCACGGTCGCGTGTTCCCGACCGAGCGATTCACGCGCGAGCGCGAGGAACACTTCGCTGTTGGCGCGCAGCGATTCGGAGGCGAGCTCGTCGAACGCCGCGCGCAGGCGCATCTCGCTTTGCGCGAGGATCTCGAGCTGGGCGCGCGCACGTTCTTCGTCCGCGGCGAGCCTCGCCTTCGCGGCTTCGAGCGCCGCGCCCAGTTCGGCGGCCCGGCCCGCGGCGCGCAGCTGGCCCGCGAGCCAGCCGAGCAGCGCGCCGAGCGCAAAGGCGCCGCAGCCGATGCCGATCGCGATGGCGGTGCTCACGCGCCCTCGAGCCAGGAGATCAGCGCGCGCGGCGATTCGATCCACGCCTCGGCCGGCCACAGGTGATGCTCATCCGCGGCGCTCACATAGCCGAAGGAGGCCACCACGGCGCGCATGCCGGCGGCGAGTGCGGCCTCGACGTCGCGGCGCGCATCGCCGACATATACGCAGGCCGCGGGCGCAACCCCGATCGTGCCGGCCGCATGCAGCAGCGGTTGCGGGTTCGGCTTGCGCACGGGCAGCGTATCGCCGCTCACGAGGCAGGCCGCGCGCGTGGCGAGTCCGAGCGCGTCGAGGAGCGGCTCGGCGAGCCAGCCGGGCTTGTTCGTCACGACGCCCCAAGGAAGCGCCGCCTGCTCGAGGTACTCGAGCACCTCGGCGCCGCCCGGGAAGAAATCCGTTTCGTCGGCGAGGCGCGCGCGATAGAGCGCGAGGAAGCGCTCGCGCAGGCGTTCGAGCGTTTCGCCGCCGGCGTCCGGGAAGCCGACGCGCATCAGGCCGTTCGATCCGTGCGAGACCTGCGCACGCGCGGTTTCGAAGCCGACCGGGGGCAGGCGCTCCTCGGCGCGCAGCGCATTCATCGCGCCCACCATGTCGGGCGCGGTATCGAGCAGCGTCCCGTCGAGATCGAACAGCACCGCGCGAATCGAAGCGGGCCCGCGCTGCGCGCTCACGCGGCGGCCCCGTCGCGCCGGAAGTGCGCGAGATAGTTGACCGACGGGTCGGCGGTGAGCGCGCACGCCTCGCTGAACGGATCGTAATCGATCCCCGCGAGATCGCAGGCCGTGAAGCCGGCGTCGCGCGCCATGCGCACGAGCTCCGAGGGTCGCAGGAAGCGCTCGTATTCGTGTGTGCCGCGCGGCAGCAGGCGCAGCACGTATTCGGCCGCGACGATCGCCCGGGCGAACGACTTCGCGTTGCGGTTGATCGTCGAGACGAACAGATCGCCGCCCGGGCGGACGAGTCGCGCGAAGGTCGTGAAGAACGCGCGCGGATCGGGTACGTGCTCGAGCATCTCCATGCAGGTGACGACCGCGAAAGGCTCGCCGCGCGCCGCGGCGAGGGCGGCGGCGCTCTCGGCGCGGTAGTCGATGTCGAGGCCGCGCTCGAGGGCGTGCAGCCGTGCCACCTCGATCATCGAGGGTGCGAGATCGATGGCCGTGACCTGCGCGCCGGCGTCCGCGAGCGCCTCGGCGAGCAGCCCGCCACCGCAGCCGACGTCGAGCACGCGCGCGCCCGCGAGCGACGTGCGTTCGCGCACGAACCGCAGCCGCACGGGATTCAACCTGTGCAGCGGGCGGAATTCCCCGGCCGGATCCCAGAATCGATGCGCGAGCGCGTCGAACTTCGCGAGCTCGGCGGCATCGGCGTCGTCGTGCGGCATGCCGTGGCGCTCGCCGCTCATGCCGCGGCTCCGGGTGCGAAGCGCGCGGGCGCATCGCGCGCGATGCCGGCGAGTTCGGGCGCGTCGAAGGCGAGCAGCCGCCGCTCGCGCACCATCGCGCGACCATTCACCCAGACATCGGTGACGGCGTCGCGACCGGCCGCGAACACCAGTGCATCGGCCGGCTCGCCGACCGGCAGGCACGCCGGCGCGGACAGATCGACCGCGATCAGGTCGGCTGCCTTGCCAGCGGTCAGTGATCCGATTTCACGCGCGAGCCCGATTGCCTGCGCGCCGCCGAGCGTCGCCATCCGCAGCGCGTCGATGGCCGCGAGCGCCTGGGGGTCGTGCGTCGAGAGGCTCGCGAGCAGGCATGCCGCCCGCGCTTCGGCGAGCAGGTCGAGCGCGCCGACGTTCGCGGCGCCGTCGGTGCCGAGCGCGACGTTGACGCCGGCGTCCGCGAGTGCGCCCACCGGGCAGATGCCGCTGCCGAGGCGCTGATTCGATTGCGGGCAGTGCACCACCGAGATGCCGGTGCGCGCCGCGAGATCGATGTCATCCTCGGTCAGCCAGTTCATGTGCACGGCGGAAAAGCCCGGCCGCAGCAGCCCCTCATCGCCGAGCCACGCGAGCGGCCGCGCGCCATGCGCGGCGAGGCTGTCCCGCACTTCGGTCTGCGTTTCGTGCAGGTGCATCATGAGCGGCGCGTCGAGCTGGTCGATCAGCCGGCGCAGCCGCACGAAGGTTTCGCGCCTGACCGCATAGGGCGAATGCGGCGCGAAGCAGGGCAGGATCAGCGGGTCGCCCCGGTACTCGTCCCAGAGCCGCGCCGCCCTGTCGAGGTGCTCATCCGCATCGGCCGCCCACGGCGTGCGCGCATCGACGACGGGTGCGCCGACCACGACGCGCAGGTGCAGTTCGCGCGCGAGGCGCGCGACTTCCTCGGGGAAGAAATACATGTCGGCGAAGCAGGTGATGCCGGCCGAGAGCATTTCCGCCATGGCGAGCCGCGTGCCGCTCCTCACGAACTGCGTGTTGACGCAGCGCCGCTCGAGCGGCCAGATGGTCTCGTTGAGCCACTGCATCAGCGGGCCGCGGATCGGCACATGGCGAAACAGGCTCATCGCGGCGTGGGTGTGCGCATTGACGAGCCCGGGCAACAGCACGTGGGAGGATCGCACGAGTCGCTCGCGCGGTGCGAAGCGGCCGGTCAGCGCGTTGGCGGCACCCACCCCGACGATCCGGCCGCCGTCGATCGCGACCGCCGCGTGCTCGAGCACGGCAACGTCGTCCATCGGCAGCGCCCAGCGGGCCTCGATGAGAAGGTCGATCGGCTGCATGGGCAAAAGTATATCCGCAGGCCCGCCCCTGGCAGGCGGATCATCCGCTCACGCGCCGCCGGCTTCCGTCGAGGGCGCGCCGATTGTCGCCGCCGGCGGCCTGCTGCCGCCCTGGAGCGGAAGCAGGACGAGGAACGCGAGCGCGGCGACGCCGGCCATCGCGAGGAACGTGGCCGAATAGCTGCCGGTCCGGTCGAACAGCAGTCCGCTGAGCGGCATCGCCAGCATCACCATGACGATCGCGATCGGCTGCATGCGTCCCATCACGCGGCCGAAGATCGCGGGGCCGAAAAGGCGCGCGAGCAGCGCACCCCAGGCCGGCAGGAACGCCCCCGCGCTGAGGCCGACCGATATCGCCGCGAGCACCATGAACCAGTAGTGATGAACCACGGTGAGCGCCGCGAGCGGCAGCCCGAGCAGCACGAGTGCGACGAGCAGCGCCCACTTCAGGTTGACGCGATCGGCGAACACGCTGAACAGGAGCTTGCCGCTGATGCCCGCGAGCGAGACGGCCGAGATCAGCAGCGCCGCAGGCTTCGGGTCGACGCCGTGGCCGATCGCAAACGGCACGAGGTTGGCGAGGATCACCGTGAAAATCGCCATCAGTGCGCCGACGGCGAGCGCGATGCGCCAGAACGCGGCGTCCGTCATCAGTCCCGGCAGGCGCTCTTCGCTGGCGCGGGCTGCGGCGCCGGCCGCGTGCGCGGCGTCTGCCTGTCCGTCCGGCTGCAACCCGAGGTCGGCCGGACGGCTGCGCACGATGAGCCACACCGGCGGAACCATGACGAGCAGCGCGATGCCCGCGAGCGACAGGCAGGCATTGCGCCAGCCCCGGGCATCGATGAGCGTCTGCAGCAGCAGCGGTATCGTCAGGCCACCGAAGGAAGTGCCGAGGGCGGTCAGCGCGAGCGCGCGCCCGCGGTGCTTCGCGAACCAGCGCGCCACCAGCGTGTTGGTGCCGATCGGGCCGAGTATCGCCGCGCCGATCGCCATGATGAGGCCGAAGGCGACGACGAACTGCCAGACATTGCGCGCCGCGGCGATCAGCGCCATGCCGAGCGCGAGGCAGGCCGCGCCGACCAGCCACAGAAGGCGCGCGGGGCGGCGGTCCATCAATGAGCCCACGAGCGGCGAGATCAGCACCGTGGTCAATGACGACACCGTGAGACCCCACATCATTTCCATGCGGCTCGCGCCGAACTCGGTACCGACGGGCAGCACCAGCAATCCGTAGGAATAGCTGACCATGCCGTTGCTCAATGCCATCGCGACTGCGGCCACGATCACGATGCGCCAGCCGTAGAACATCACGTCTCTCCGGGTTTTCGCACACAGCATAACCGATCGAGGTCGCCGCACCGGTGCCGCTGTCGCGACCGGTGCGCAGGCGCGCGACCCGCGACGCGCGCCCGCCGCGGACAGCGTGCGTGTTGCGCGGTCGCGTCATCCCGTTGTGGTAAAATTCCGCCTTTATGGCCGACATCGCCCGCGAAGTCCTACCAGTCAATCTCGAAGACGAGATGCGCCGTTCCTACCTCGATTACGCGATGAGCGTGATCGTCGGGCGCGCGCTGCCGGACGTGCGCGACGGCCTGAAACCCGTGCATCGGCGCGTGCTCTACGCGATGCGCGAGCTCGGCAACGACTGGAACAAGGCCTACAAGAAATCGGCGCGCGTCGTCGGCGACGTGATCGGCAAGTACCACCCGCACGGTGACGCGTCGGTCTATGACGCGATCGTGCGCATGGCGCAGCCGTTTTCGATGCGCTACCTGCTGGTCGACGGCCAGGGCAACTTCGGTTCGGTCGACGGCGACATGCCGGCGGCGATGCGCTACACCGAAGTGCGCATGTCGCGCCTCGCGGGCGAACTGCTCGCCGACATCGACAAGGAAACAGTCGATTTCGTGCCGAATTACGACGAGTCGGAGGTCGAGCCGGCGGTGCTGCCGACCCGCGTGCCGAACCTGCTGCTGAACGGCTCGTCGGGAATCGCCGTCGGCATGGCGACCAATATCCCGCCGCACAACCTGACCGAGATCGTCAACGCCTGCATCGCGGTGCTCGACGATCCGGCGATTTCGCTCGCCGGGCTCATGCAGATCGTGCCGGGCCCGGACTTCCCGACCGCGGGCATCATCAACGGCGCGCAGGAGATCGTGAGCGCCTACAAGGGCGGGCGCGGCCGGCTCTCGATCCGCGCGCGCACGCAATTCGAGGAACTCGACAAGGGCGGGCGGCAGTCGATCATCGTCACCGAGCTGCCGTACCAGGTGAACAAGGCGCGCCTCCTCGAGCGGATCGCCGACCTGGTGCGCGACAAGGCGATCGAGGGCATCTCGGAGCTGCGCGACGAGTCCGACAAGGACGGCATGCGCGTCGTGATCGAGCTGAAGCGCGGCGAGGTCGCCGAGGTCGTGCTGAACAACCTCTATGCCCAGACACCGATGGAAACGGTGTTCGGCATCAACATGGTGGCCCTCGTCGACGGGCAGCCGCGCCTGCTGTCGCTCAAGGAAATGCTCGAGGCGTTCCTGCGCCACCGCCGCGAAGTCGTCACGCGGCGCACGATCTTCGACCTGCGCAAGGCGCGCGAACGGGCGCATATCCTCGAAGGGCTCGCGGTCGCGCTCGCCAACATCGACGAGGTGATCGCGACGATCAAGGCGGCGGCGTCGCCGGCCGACGCGCGTGTCGCGCTCGCGGCGCGCGGCTGGCCGCCGGGTGGTGTCGCGGCATTGCTCGAGCGGGCCGGCGACGTGTCGACCCGGCCGGAGGGCGCCGGTGCCGACACGGGATTCGTGGGCGGCGCATATCGACTTTCGGAGGCGCAGGCGCAGGCGATCCTCGACATGCGCCTGCATCGCCTGACCGCGCTCGAGCAGGACAAGATCGTCGCCGAGTACCAGGGCATCCTCGATCTCGTGCGCGACCTCGCCGACATCCTCGCGCGGCGCGAGCGCCTGACCGAAGTCATCCGCGGCGAACTGATCGAGGTGCGCGACCAGTACGGCGATGCGCGCCGCACCGAGATCAACCGCGACCATCTCGATCTCACCACCGAAGACCTGATCGAGCCGCAGGACGTCGTCGTGACGCTGTCGCACGCCGGCTACGCGAAGTCGCAGCCGGTGACCGAGTACCAGACGCAGCGGCGCGGCGGGCGCGGCAAGTCGGCGACCACGGTCAAGGACGAGGATTTCATCGAAAAGATGTTCGTCGCGCACACGCACGACACGCTGCTGTGCTTCTCGAACCGCGGCCAGGTCTACTGGCTCAAGGTGTACGAGTTGCCGCAGGCGGGGCGGGGCGCGCGCGGCAAGCCGATGGTGAACCTGCTGCCGCTGCGCGAGGGCGAGAAGATCAACGCCGTGCTGCCGGTGAAGCAGTTCGACGACACGCACTACGTGTTCATGGCGACCAGCCAGGGCACGGTGAAGAAGACGCCGCTGTCGGCGTACTCGCGGCCGCGCGCGAGCGGCATCATCGGCCTCGACCTGCGGGACAACGACCGGCTGGTCGGCGTCGACCTGACCGACGGCACGCGCGAGATCATGCTGTTCACGAGCGGCGGCAAGGCGATCCGCTTCAACGAGAGCGAAGTACGCGCCATGGGGCGCGACGCCGCGGGCGTGCGCGGCGTGAAGCTCGAGACCGGGCAGGAGCTGATCGCGCTGATCGTGGTGCGCGACGGCCTCGTGCTGACGGCGTCGGAGAACGGTTACGGCAAGCTGACGTCGCTCGGCGAGTTTCCGGTCCACGGGCGCGGCGGCCAGGGCGTGATCGCCCTGCAGACGACGGAACGCAACGGCGCGACGGTCGCCGCGCTGCAGGTCGAGGCCTCGCAGGAACTGATGCTGATCAGTTCGAACGGCACGCTCGTGCGCACGCCCGTCGCCGACGTGTCCGTGGTGGGGAGGAACACGCAGGGCGTGCGCCTCATTCGCCTCGACGATGGCGAACGGCTGACCGGCGTCGAGCGGATCGAGAATCTCGGGGATGAAGACGCGGCGCTCGGTTCGGACGAAAGCACTGAAAGTTCTGACGGTCCCGTCCCGCCCTGATAAAATCAGCGGGTTCCTTTCGTGCCCTCCTGAACCCTGAAAGCAAGCTCGTGCGCGTATTCAATTTCGCCGCGGGGCCGGCGACGCTGCCCCTCGAAGTCCTCGAACAGGTCCGCTCCGAAATGACCGACTGGCGGGGCGGGGGCATGTCGGTGATGGAAGTGAGTCATCGCGGCAAGGCGTTCGTCGCCGCGGCCGCCGAAGCCGAGGCAGACCTTCGCCGGTTGCTCGCCGTTCCGGCGAATTACAAAGTGCTCTTCCTGCAGGGCGGCGCGACCGGGCAGTTCGCGGCGATTCCGCTGAATCTCGCGGCGGCGGATTCGACCGTCGACTACGTGAACACGGGCGCCTGGTCGAAGAAGGCGATCAGCGAGGCGAAGCGCTACGCGAAAGTGAATGTCGCGGCGGATGAGGCGGCGAGCAAGTACAGCACCGTGCCGGCGGCGGGTTCGCTCGCGCTCACGGCGGGCGCGGCCTACGTGCATTACACGCCGAACGAGACGATCGGCGGCGTCGAGTTCCCGTACATTCCGGCGACCGGCGGCGTGCCGCTCGTCGGCGATTTCTCCTCGACGATCCTCTCGCGTCCGCTCGATGTCGCAAAGTTCGGCCTGATCTACGCCGGCGCGCAGAAGAACATCGGACCCGCGGGACTCGTGGTCGTGATCATCCGCGAAGACCTCATCGGCCGGGCACGCGCCGCAACGCCTTCGGTGTGGGATTACGCGCAGATGGCGGCCGCGGACTCGATGCTCAACACGCCGCCCACGTTCGGCTGGTATTTCGCCGGCCTCGTGTTCAAGTGGCTGCTGAAGCAGGGCGGGCTCGAGGCGATCGGCGCGAAGAACCGCGCCAAGGCCGCCCGCCTCTACGGCGCGATCGACGCGTCGGGCTTCTATGCGAACCCGGTCGCGAAGGAGGCACGCTCGTGGATGAACGTGCCGTTCACGATCCCGGATGCCGCGCTCGAGAAGACCTTCCTCGCCGAGGCCGCCGCGGCGGGCCTCGCGAATCTCGAAGGACACCGCTCGGTCGGCGGCTTTCGCGCCTCGATCTACAACGCGATGCCGATGGAAGGCATCGATGCACTCATTGCCTTCATGAAGGAGTTCGAGCGGCGTCACGGCTGATGCGCGCCCGGGTAGACCATGACATTCCGGATCCAGACCTTGAACAACATCAGCGTGAAGGGCCTCGAGCGCCTGCCGCGCGACCGTTATGAAATCGCCTCCGACATCGCCAGGCCGGACGCCATCCTCGTGCGTTCGGCGGACATGCACGCGCTCGCGATTCCCGCGAGCGTGCTCGCGGTGGGCCGCGCCGGCGCGGGCGTCAACAACATCCCGGTCGCGGCGCTCGCCAAGCGCGGCATTCCGGTCTTCAATGCGCCCGGCGCGAACGCGAACGCGGTCAAGGAGCTCGTGATCGCGGGCATGCTGCTCGCGGCGCGCAACGTCTGCAGCGCCTGGGATTTCGCGCGCCGCGCGAACGGCGACGACAAGGCGATCGACGAGACGGTGGAGAAGGGCAAGAAGCAGTTCGTCGGCTTCGAGCTGCCCGGCCGCACCCTCGGGGTCGTCGGGCTCGGTGCGATCGGCGTGGAGGTCGCCAATTCGGCGCTGGCGCTCGGCATGCGCGTGCTCGGCTACGATCCGCAGATCACCGTGCAGCGTGCGTGGCAGTTGTCGTCGAGCGTCGAGCAGGCGTTGTCGCTCGACGACCTGTTCGCGCGCGCCGACATCGTCTCGGTGCACGTGCCGCTCAATGACCAGACCCGCGGCCTCGTCAGCGCCTCGCGCCTCGCGTTGATGAAGGCCGGCGGCGTGGTGCTGAACTTCGCGCGCGCGCCCATCGTCGACGATGCGGCCGTGCTCGCCTCGCTCGATGCGGGCCACCTGCACGCCTATGTCTGCGACTTCCCGAAGAACGTGCTCAAGGATCACCCGAAGGTCGTCACGCTGCCGCATCTCGGCGCCTCGACCGGCGAGGCCGAAGAGAATTGCGCGGTGATGGCGGCCGAAACCGTCCGCGATTTCCTCGAGAACGGCAACCTGCGCAATTGCGTCAATTTCCCCGAGGCGGTGCTCGCGCGCACACCGGGTACCGCGCGGCTCGCGATCGCCAACAGCAACGTGCCGAACATGGTTGGCCAGATCTCGACCTGCCTCGCCGCCGCGAAGCTCAATATCGCCGACCTGCTCAACAAGTCGCGCGGCGAGTTCGCCTACACGTTGATCGACGCCGACGGGAGCATTCCCGCCTCGGTCGTCGAGCAGATCCGGGCGATCGATGGAGTATTGTCGGCGCGCGTCGTGTGAAGAGGGGAGGCCGCATGGCTCGGGGCAGGAAGGCGGTGCGCGGCGACAAGCCGGCACTCGAGGAAGTGCGGCGGCGCATCGACACGATCGATGCGCGGATCCATGCACTGATCAACGAGCGCGCCGGTCTCGCGCAGCAGGTCGGTATCTCGAAGCACAAGGACGGCCACACGGTCGATTTCTACCGCCCGGAACGCGAGGCGCAGGTATTGCGGCGTGCGCTCGAACGCAACAAGGGCCCGCTGCGCGACGACGAGATCCTGCGGCTCTTCCGCGAGATCATGTCGGCGTGCCTCGCGCAGCAAAAGCCGCTCAAGGTGGCGTTCCTCGGTCCCGAGGGCACGTTCACGCAGGCCGCGGTGCTGAAGCACTTCGGCCATTCGGTGCGCGCGCTCGCTCTCGCCTCGATCGATGAAGTGTTCCACGAGGTCGAGGCCGGCAATGCCGATTTCGGCGTCGTGCCCATCGAGAACTCGAGCGAGGGCACGGTCAACTACACGCTCGACCGCTTCCTCGGCTCGCCGCTGCACATCTGCGGCGAGGTGGAGCTGCGCATCCGCCAGTTCCTGCTCGGGCGCATGGAGGGCCTGAAGGGCGTGCAACGCATCTGCTCGCATCCGCAATCGCTCGCGCAGTGCCGTGAATGGCTGCGCGCGAACCTGCCGGAGGTCGAACTCATCGGCGTCGCGAGCAACGCGGAGGGCGCGCGGCGCGCGCGCGACGAGCAGGACACAGCGGCGATCGCCGGCGAAACGGCCGCGGAAGTCTACGGCCTCAACGTGCTGGTCGCCGACATCGAAGACCGGCCGGACAACACGACGCGCTTCCTCGTGATCGGCCGCAAGCTCTTTGCGCCGAGCGGCGCCGATCGCACGAGCCTCATCGTCTCGGGCAGCCACACCGACGCGCCCGGCGCGCTCTACCGGCTGCTCGAGCCGCTCGCGAAGCACCGGATCAACGTCACGCGCATCGAGTCGCGCCCGTCGGGCAAGCGCAAATGGGACTACGTGTTCTTCCTCGATCTCGAGGGGCACGCCGCGGAGCCGCGGATCGCGAAGGCGCTCGCGAGCCTGAAGCAGCGCGCGTCGCTGTTCCGCGTGCTCGGCGCCTATCCGCGGGCGGTGCAGTAGGCGCGCCATGAGCCGCGAGCACCCGGCCGAGTTCGCGAGCGCGAGCGTGCGCGGCATCGCCCCGTACACGCCCGGCAAACCGGTCAGCGAGCTGGCGCGCGAGCTCGGGCTCGGCGATATCGTCAAGCTCGCCTCGAACGAGAATCCGCTCGGCGCGAGTCCGGCGGCGCTCGCGGCGATGCGCGCCGCGCTCGCCGACTCCTGGGTCTATCCCGACGGCAGCGGCCACGCGCTGAAGCAGGCGCTCGCGGCGCGCCTCGATGTCGCGCCCGCGCAGCTGACGCTCGGCAACGGCTCGAACGACGTGCTGGTGCTGCTCGCGGAGGCGTTCCTCACGCCCGGTACCGAAGCGGTGTATTCGCAATACTGCTTCGCGGTGTATCCGCTCGCGGTGCAGGCGACGGGGGCGCGTGCGGTCGTCGTGCCGGCGCATCCGCGCACGCATGCATCGATGCCGCTCGGCCACGATCTCGAGGCGATGCTCGCCGCGGTGACGCCGGCGACGCGGCTCGTGTTCGTCGCGAACCCGAACAATCCCACCGGCACCTGGGTGGGCGCCGCGGCACTCGAGTCGTTCATCGCGAGAGTTCCGCCGACCGCGCTCATCGTGCTCGACGAGGCCTATTTCGAGTACGCGACCGAGGCGGGCTGCGGCGACGGCCTCGCCTGGCTCGCGCATTACCCGAATCTCGTGGTCGTGCGCACGTTCTCGAAGGCGTATGGCCTCGCGGCATTGCGCGTCGGATTCGCGGTGAGCCACCCGGAAGTCGCCGATGTG
>JABAQN010000038.1 GCA_019187495.1 Steroidobacteraceae bacterium | reverse complement strand
ACGCATGCCTGGCACGTTCCTCCGCCTCGCGGCGCGCGAGCAGCGCGCGGTAGCGGTGGTGATGGTCATCGGCAAATTCACGCGCCTCGATTTCAAAGCGGTTGTCCCGGTAGCCACGACGAAAGAGTTCCACGATGTACTTCCCGGCAGACAACCGGCGCGACTCCCACTGGTGCAGCACGTGGCAGTACTCGTGCAGCACGACCTTCGCATCCGCGAAGAATGGCGCCGCGGCCCCGCGCAGGTAGATGCGGCGGCGGCGCGTGGTCGCGAGCGCGCGCACATGCCACCACGCGAACCAGGAGCGTTCGATCACGCGCACGGAATCGACGCCATCGCCGAACAGCTCGCGGAGCACCGCGAGCGTGGCCCGCGGCGGCTCCACGATGCGCCCGAGCCGAAACAGGCGCGGATTGAGCGTCATATTGCGCCCAACTTGCTGCGATCGTCGCCAATTCTGCCTCACTCCAGCTTGTCCACGGACGCGGCGCATCGTGCTTCAATACGAGCGCAAGCACCGGAGTGCTTGCGGCGCCCCCGAGCAGGAGACTCCTGGCCCTCGAGTGGGTATTGCGGGAAAGACACCATGACGACTGCCACCATAAACGATCCACGCTGGCCTGCGATCGTCGCGCGCGACCGGGCGGCCGACGGCCGTTTCTTTTACGCCGTTCGCACGACGGGCATCTATTGCCGCCCGTCCTGCCCCTCGCGGCGTGCGCGGCCCGGAAACGTGCGCTTCTTCGACACGCGGGAGGCCGCCGAGCGCGCGGGTTTTCGAGCCTGCAGGCGCTGTCGCCCGGACGCGGCATCGCCCGCCGCGATTCAGGCCGCCTGGGTCGCCGCGGCGTGCCGGCAGATCGAAGCGGCAAACGAGGTACCAACCCTCGCCACGCTCGCCGCCCGGGCGAACGTGAGCCCGTATCATTTCCATCGCACCTTCCGCGCGATCACCGGTGTGACACCGAAGCAGTACGCCGCCGCGCGGCGCGGCGAGCGCCTGCGGAGCGAACTTTCAAGGGCCGGCTCCGTCACCGACGCGATCTATGGCGCGGGCTACAACTCGAACGGCCGCTTCTACGAGGAAGCGGACGCCGTCCTCGGGATGACCGCGTCGGCGTATCGCGCAGGCGGCGCGCACACGGCGATGCGCTTCGCGGTCGGCCAGTGTTCACTCGGCGCGATCCTCGTTGCGGCGAGCGCGCGCGGCATCTGCGCGATTCTCCTGGGTGACGATCCGCAAGCGCTCACGCGGCAGTTGCAGGACCAGTTCCCGAAAGCCGAACTGATCGGCGGCGATGCGGACTTCGAGCGCGTGGTCGCACGGGTGGTGGGATTCGTCGAGTCGCCCGGCCAGGGGCTCGGACTGCCGCTCGACGTGCGCGGCACGGCGTTCCAGCGCCGCGTGTGGCAGGCGCTGCGGGCGATCCCCGCGGGCGAGACCGCAAGCTACCGCGAGATCGCCGAGCGTATCGGCGCGCCGAAGGCGGTGAGGGCGGTCGGCCAGGCCTGCGGCGCGAACCATCTCGCAGTCGCCATTCCGTGCCACCGCGTCGTGCGCACCGACGGCGACTTGTCAGGCTATCGCTGGGGCATCGAGCGAAAGCGCACGCTGCTCGCGCGCGAAGCAGACAGTGCGCATCCGGCTTAGACTGGCGGCACGCCCCTGGGGTCCTTTGGAGCCCGTGCCATGAAAGCAGACGTCGAGACCATCCGCGCGGCGCGCGAGACCTTTCGCCGCCTGCACGAGTCGGGTTGCTTCGTGCTCGCAAACCCCTGGGACATCGGCGGCGTACGGCGCGCGGAGCAGCTGGGCTACCAGGCGATTGCCTCGACCAGCGCGGGCTTTGCGTGGTCGCTCGGTCGCGAGGACAACGAAGTCTCGCGCGACGAGGCGCTCGCGCATCTCGCGATGCTGTGCGCATCGACCACATTGCCCGTCAACGCGGATTTCGAGGACGGCTTCGCAGCGGAACCCGCCGCGGTCGCGGCGAACGTGCGCCTCGCCATCGATACCGGGGTCGCGGGCCTTTCGATCGAGGATCGCAGGGGCGTCGACCTCTATCCGATCGCGGCCGCGACCGAGCGCATCCGCGCGGCACGCGAGGCGATCGATCGCAGCGGGGAGAATGTGCTGCTGGTCGGCCGCAGCGAAGGATTGCTGCTCGGCAATACGACCATCGACACGACGGTCGAGCGCCTGATCGCGTACGCGGCCGCGGGCGCCCACTGCGTATATGCACCCGGCATCCGCTCGCTCGCCGACATTCGCGCACTCGTCGCGGCGGTGGCGCCGACACCGGTGAACGTGCTGCTGATCGACCCGGCGCTCAGCGTCCCTGAACTCGCGGCCGCGGGCGTGCGCCGGGTCAGTGTCGGTGGCGCATTCGCGCGCGCCGCCTGGGCGGCCTATGAGCGGGCGGCGCGCAGCGTGATCGAGCGTGGCCACCTGCCGCGCGAGCCCGGTTAAGGCGAGCTAACGCGGCATCCAGATTTTCGGAACACAGGGGCGGGGTCGGCGCGCCATCCTGCACTCCATCAAGCGTCCGGCAACGGACAAGGAGTGCAGCATGATCATCAACCTGTGGACAACCTCACCCCTGCTCGCGCGGATCTGGCGCGGCTGGGACATCTGGTTTGCGGCCATGGCGCGCTCGCAGGATTTCTCCGCGCCGTGGAAGAGCGGCGCGGTGGACCACGCGCGCGCCTGGACGCGCCAGCGGCGCGAGATCGGGCCGTACGAGAGCCTCTGCGCGTCGAAGTAACCAGGCGGTGTCGCAATCAGGGAAGTCGCGACGGCGCAGCGAAGTCACGGCGGATGTCGGTCCGAATGCGCTCCCGGACGGGCTTCGGCACCGGCGTCTGGTCGAGCAGCGCGAGCAGGCGCGATTCTTCGACGATGTGCCTGCGCGCGAGTTCACGCGTGAAGCGCAGGTCCTTCTCGCGACGCGCGACGTATTTCGCGATCGCGAGATCGTGGGGATCGAGGCAAAGGCCGAGCACGCCGTCGGTGTCACCGGGCGGCAACGGCACGAGACGCAAGCGCCAGTTCCGCGGCAGGATGGCGCTTCCCTCGTCGACGGGATCGGCGTAGTAGCCGAAGGTTTCGTGGAATTGCGAGGCAACGCCGATCGCATTCAGCCATTCGGTACGCGCCGGGTGGCGACCGGCGATGAGATCGAGTTCGGCTGACAGGTCGATCTCGTCCGGCACGTCGGGACACGTGCCATGCAGCGACTGACTGCCGATGATGATGAACTCGCGCTCGCCGGTGATCCGGCCTGCCGCACGCAGGATGTGATCAACGTGCCGCTTCTTCATGCAGGCGGCGCACTTCTTCGGCGGGCAGCAACCCGACGAACGGCATGGACTCGCGCAGACGAGTGGAGTTCTCATCGCGACCGAGCATGACGGCCAGCAATGCGCCGTCGTCGTCCGACTTTGCCAGCACCTGCCATTCGTCGAAGGCCGATACCCACATGCCCTGATTTTTCCACCGACACAGGTTCGCGAGGATCTGCGCGCGGATCTGCCGCGGCGTGAAGTCACGCACGACGGTGAGTGCGATCCGGTGCTTGAGCCGATCGAGCGCTTCCTGCGGGAGTCCACGGCGTGCAGGGGGCAAAATGCCCTCGTCTGTCAGCCGCAATTCGTCGCCTTCGTGCATTCCCCAGCGATCCAGCTGCGACTTCGGAATGATCACGCCCAGGGAATTGCCGACGCGGCGCAGCGCGAGTTTCATGAGCGTTATTATAACGCGTTATAACGAAATCACAAGCGCGACCCGCAGGCTCTACAATCGGCCCATGAAACTCGAACGCATGTCAGTCCTGGCCCTCGGTTGCAGTGTGAGCCTCGCATCCGCCGTTTTCGCAGCAACACCCGAAACTCCCGATGCCGCGCAGCTCGCGGCGATGTCCGCGCGCCTCGCGCCGGTCGAGATCCGCGTCGACCTCGCTTCGCTGCCCGGGAACGAGCGCGCAGCGCTCGGTTACCTCGTCGAGGCGGCGCAAGTGATCGACGCGCTCTTCCTGCGCCAGCGCTCGCCGGCGGCACCCGCGCAGCTGCTCGCACTCGCCGGCGACGACTCGGCACTCGGGCGCGCGCGGCTCGCGTACTTCACCCTCAACAAGGGGCCATGGTCCGAGCTCGACCACGACCGCCCGTTCATCCCGGGTGCGGCGGTGAAGCCCGGCGGCGCGAACTTCTATCCGCTCGATGCGACGCGCGAGGAGATCGACGCATGGATGCGCACGCTGCAGGGCGCCGAGCATGCGGCCGCGACGGGCTTCTTCACGACGATCCGGCGCACGCCCGACGGCAAGCTCACCGCCGTGCCCTATTCGATGGAATACCAGGGCCAGCTCGCGGAACTCGCGCGCTTGCTGCGGGAGGCGGCCGCGCTGACGAAGCAGCCGACGCTGAAAACATTCCTCGACAAGCGCGCGGCGGCGTTCCTCTCGAACGACTATTACGCGAGCGACCTCGCATGGATGGAGCTCGACGCCTCGATCGAGCCGACGATCGGCCCGTATGAGGTCTACGAGGACGAGTGGTTCAACTACAAGGCCGCGTTCGAGGCCTTCATCGCGGTAACGGATGCCAGCGAGACCGCGCAGCTCGCGCGTTTCGGCAAGGAACTGCAGGGCCTCGAGAACCGCCTGCCGATCGACCCGAAGTACCGCCGCGCGAAGCTCGGCGGGCTCGCGCCGATCCGCGTGGTCAACGTCGTCGTCTCGGCGGGCGACGGCAACCACGGCATCCAGACCGCGGCGTTCAACCTGCCGAACGACGAGCGCGTGGTCGCCGCGAAGGGCTCGAAGCGCGTGATGCTGAAGAACTTCCAGCAGGCGAAGTTCGAGAAGGTGCTGCAGCCGATCGCGGCGATCGCGCTTGCGCCGGCGGATCGCCCGCTGGTCGCCTTCGAGCCGTTCTTCACGCACATCCTGATGCACGAGCTGATGCACGGCCTCGGCCCGCAGACGATCACGGTGGACGGCCGTGCGACGACCGTGCGCCAGGAATTGAAGGAACTGAACGGCACGCTCGAGGAGGCGAAGGCCGACATCTCGGGTCTCTGGGCGCTGCAGAAGCTGATGGACAAGGGCGTCATCGACAAGCGCCAGGAGCGAAGCATGTACGTGACCTTCCTCGCCTCCGCATTCCGCACGTTGCGCTTCGGCCTGAACGAATCGCACGCCAAGGGGATGGCGCTGCAGGTCAACTACCTCCTCGACCACGGTGCGATCCAGGTCGGCGAGGACGGCCGCTTCACGCTCGATCTTCCGAAGACAAAGAAGGCCGTCACGGGCCTCACGCACGACATCATGACGCTGCAGGCGCGCGGCGATTACGCGGGCGCCAAGGCGCTGCTTGCGCGCGAAGTCGTGATCCGGCCCGAGGTGCAGCGCGTGCTCGACCAGCTGGATGGCGTGCCGATCGACATCGCACCGCACTTCGTCACGGCGGCGGAGCTGCTCCGGTCGATCGAGTGACGCGGGTGTTCGCCGGATGAAGCCGCTCTTCCAGGTGCTCGGCGTCCTGCTCGCGCTCTACGTGCTCTACGCGCTCGCGAGCGGGCGTGTCTACGCGAAGGATCGGTGGTGGGGCCGCAGTTTCGCGCGCGACGCGGAGCCTGGCGTCTACTGGTCCATCATCGTGATCTACACCGGACTCAGCCTCGCGCTGTACTTCGTGTTCTGAAGCGCTACGCGATCAAAGGATCTCGCGCAGCCGTTCCGCCGGCCGGCACAGGCGCGTGCCCTTGTGGGTCGCGACGAACGGCCGGTTGATCAGGATCGGATGCGCCAGCATCGCATCGATCAGCTGATCGTCGGTGAGCGCGGGATCGGCGAGGCCGAGTTCGGCGTACGGCGTGCCCTTTTCCCGCAGCGCGTCGCGCACGGTGAGGCCGGCCTCGCGGATCATCGCGGTGAGGCGTTCCCGCGTCGGCGGGTCGCGCAGATACTCGATGACTTCGGGCTCGATGCCCGCCTCGTGGAGCATGGCGAGCACGTTGCGCGAAGTGCCGCAGGCGGGGTTGTGCCAGATCGTCGCCCTCATCGCTGCTTTCACCGTGCTCATCCTGCTCCTGCCTGGTCACGAACGACCTGGATGATAGCGTCCCCGTAACGCGCGAGCTTTGCCGCGCCGATGCCCGGGACACCGGCGAGCGCGTGCGCCACCTGCGGCCAGCGGCGCGCGATCTCCCGCAGGCTCGAATCGTGCAGCACGGTGTAGGCCGGCACGCCGTGCTCGCGCGCGACGCCGCGGCGCCAGTCGCGCAGCGCCTGGAAGAGGGCTTCCTCCCGCGGCGCATCCGGGATGGCCTCCGGGCCTGCGGCATCGGTGATCCGCGTGGCCGCCGCGATCGTCATCGGCGCAGCGGCGCCTTTCTGCCGACGCCGCCCCTTGGTACTGCGCGCGCTCCTCGGTGACATCTCCCGTCGCAAGATCAGCCGGCGCGCGCCCGACAGCACCTCTCGGCTCGCCGGCGCCAGTCGCAGGACATTCCAGTTGGCGTGATCGACAGTCACGAGCCGCATGGTGAGGAGCTGCCGGAGGATGGCGCGCCACTGCGCCTCGTCCATGTCCGCGCCGATGCCGAAAGTGCTGATCCGGTCATGGCCGCGGGCGAGCACCTTGTCCGTGCGCTCTCCACGCAGCACGGCGATGACGTGCTGCGTGCCGAACGCGAAGCCGCTCGCCTGCTCGCAGCGATAGATGCACGAGAGCAGCTTCTGCGCGGCCTCGGTGCCATCGAATTGGGCCGGCGGGTCGAGGCAGTTGTCGCAATTGCCGCAGGGGCCGCTCGCTTCGCCGAAATACTCGAGCAGGTACTGGCGGCGACAGCGCGCCGTCTCGCAGAGGCCAAGCATCGCGTCGAGCTTCGCATTCGCGATGCGTCGATGCGTTTCCTCCGCTTCGGACTGCTCGATCAACCGGCGCTGTTGAACGACATCCGCGATGCCATAGACCATCCAGGCCTGCGCCGGCGCGCCATCACGCCCTGCGCGCCCGGTTTCCTGGTAATAGCCCTCGAGACTCTTCGGCAGGTCGACGTGCGCGACGAAGCGCACGTCGGGCTTGTCGATGCCCATGCCGAAGGCGATCGTCGCGACGATGACGATGCCGTCTTCCTCGAGGAAGCGCGTCTGCCGCGTTTCGCGTTCGGACGCAGCGAAACCCGCGTGGTACGGGAGCGCGTCGACGCCATGCTCGACGAGCATCTGCGCTGTTTCTTCCACGGACTTGCGCGACAACGCATAGACGATGCCGGACTCACCGGCGTGCTCGTCCTGGATGAAGCGCAGCAGCTGGCGCCGCGGCGAGTCCTTCCCGGCGATGCGATAGCGGATGTTCGGCCGGTCGAAACTCTGCACGAACGAACGCGCCGCGTGCAGGTGCAGCCGCTCGATGATCTCGCGACGCGTCGCGGCGTCGGCCGTCGCGGTGAGCGCGATGCGCGGCACGGACGGGTAGCGCTCCGCGAGCACCGCGAGCTGCAGGTACTCCTGCCGGAAATCGTGCCCCCACTGCGAGACGCAGTGCGCCTCGTCGATCGCGAAGAGCGCGATCGAGAGCTCATCGAGCAGCGCGAGGCCGCGCTCCGTCAGCAGTCGCTCCGGCGCGAGGTAGAGGAGGTCGAGCTCGCCGGCCCGCGCGCGCCGCTCCACCTCCTGCGCCTGCCGCCAGTCGAGCGTCGAGTTCAGGAACTCCGCGCGCACGCCGGCCTCCTTCAGCGCCGCGACCTGGTCCTGCATCAGCGCGATGAGCGGCGACACGACGACACCCACGCCATCGCGCAGCAGCGCCGGCACCTGGTAGCACAGCGACTTGCCGCCGCCGGTCGGCATCAGCACGAGCGCGTCGCCGCCGTCGGCGACGTGCGTGATGATCTCCGCCTGGTCCGCGCGGAAGTTCGCGTAGCCGAAGACGTCCTGCAGGATGCGGGTGGCGCGGGAGGCAATGTCATTCATCGATCGATCGGCCGTTTCAGGCGGCGAGCACGTTCACGTACCCGGCCTTTCCGTAGTCGAGAATCTGCCGGTCACTTGTGACCAGGGTATAGCCACCGATGCGCGCCGTGGCGACCAGCAGCCGATCGGCCGGATCCGCGTGAAAATCACCCGGCAACTCGTTGCTTTCGACGACGACAGCGAGGTCATCGAGCGTGAGGAGCGCCAGGGACGGATGGGCGAGAGCCTGCGCGACCCACGCCTTCGTCGGCCTCGAGAGATTCAATCTTCCCCTGGCGGCGAGTTGCGCCACCTCCCACGTGGAGATGATCGAAACATGGAGCGGGTGGGCTGGATCGGCCGCCTCGAGGCGCTTGCGCGTATCGGGCCGGAACATGCCCGGCGTGCCGAATGCCAGCCATACCCAGACATGGGTGTCGAGGAGGAGCGGCGTCGCCGCTGCGGTCATCGCGGGCTGTCCTGAATCGTGCGCGGCACATACAGGTCATCCTCCGCGCCGGATTCGGCCGACCACGACTCGCGTGGGACGTCGAGGATGTCGCCGGCGATTTCCCCCGTCCCCTTCATGTAGCCGAAGAGGCCCGGAGCGGGCGCTTCATCGTCGATGGGAAGGACGCGCGCGACCGGGCGCCCTCGCTTGGTGATGACCAGCGGCTTGTGCGTCGCCGCGACTTCATCCAGAAGTTTCAGGCACTTGGCCTTGAACTCGGCAGCGTTGATGCTCACACGGCGTCTCGGTGACCATAGAGAATGGTCATGTTACCGATTACGCGGTCATTCCACCAATGAGGCGCCGTGATGCCCTGATGGCGGGGAGCGAAGCGGCCGCAGTGGATGCCCGGCAGACCTCGCATCACTTTCCGATACAGAAGCGCGAGAAGCGCGGCGGAGCCTTGTGAATCAAGCCTCTTGCGATTCGTCGCGGTGAATGTGTACCCATGCGTGTACTCGAGAGCGGTTCGTCATGCGCGGCACGCCTCGGCTTCTCGCCGAGGTGCCGTCGACCCTATAACAAGCCGAGCACCTTGCCCGCATAGTGAAGGCAGCCTATCGCATGGGGCCGGCTTCAGCACGCGGCGCAACAGGGCGCTCGAGCCGGCGGCCGCCTCGTGTCAGCCGCGGCAGGCATGGGCATCCATCAAGAAACCGCGCGCCGGACTTGCCGATCCACGGCATGAATGAATATCATCCATGCCGTGAAGACCCTTCCCCGCCTGGTGGATGACGCGCTTGCCGCGCGGCTGCGCGTGATGCCGGCCGTGGTGCTCACCGGTGCACGGCAGACCGGCAAGAGCACCTTGGTCGAAAAGCTCGTTCCGGGCAACCGGCGCTACCGCTCGCTCGACGACTTCGACGTGCGCGACGCGGCACGCCGTGACCCCGAGGCCTTGCTGGGAGGCGTCGACCCGCTCACGCTCGATGAGGTCCAGCGCGAGCCGGGCCTGATGCCCGCGGTCAAGCGGGCCATCGACCGCGACCGCCGGCCCGGGCGCTTCCTGCTCACCGGCTCGGCCAACCTGCTGCTGATGCGGCAGGTGTCGGAGTCGTTGGCCGGCCGCGCGAGCTACCTCACGCTCTGGCCCATGACCCGGCGCGAGCAGCTCGGGCTCGGACGCGCGGGGCGCTGGGACGACCTGCTGAGCGCGCCCGACGATCAGTGGCGCGACCTGCTGTCCGCCGGCGACGACCCCGAGGAAGACTGGCAGGCGCTCGCGCTGCGGGGGGGGTTTCCCACGCCGGCGCTGGAGCTCACGACGCCGGCCGACCGCGCCATCTGGTTCGACGGCTACGTGCGCACCTATCTCGAACGCGACCTGCAGGACCTCGCCTCGATCAGCGCGCTGCCCGACTTCCGCCGCCTGATGCAGGCTGCCTGCCTCCGCGTGGGGCAACTCCTCAACCAGACCGAGCTGGGACGCGATGTCGGCCTGCCGCAGCCGACGGTACACCGTTGGCTCAACCTGCTGGAGACCTCGTATCTGCTCGTGCGCCTGCCGGCCTACGCGGTGAACCGCACCAAGCGGCTCGTCAAGTCGCCCAGGATCTTCTGGGGCGACACCGGCGTCGCGCTGCACCTCGGCGCACAACTCGGCCCGTCAGCGCCCGCGGGCGCGCACCTCGAGAACCTGGTGCTGCACGACCTGCTCGCCTGGCGCGACGCGCGGGTGGACCGCGTGGAGCTCGCCTACTGGCGCACCACGATCGGCGAGGAAGTGGACTTCGTGATCGAGGCTGGCGGCAAGCTGCTGCCTATCGAGGTGAAGGCCACTTCGAAGCCACGCCTCGGCGACTGCTCCCACCTGCGCACCTTCCGGCAGGAATACGGGCGCAAGGCGCGCGCCGGGCTCCTGCTGCACACTGGACGCACGATCGAGTGGCTCACTCCCGACGTGCTGGCCGTACCTTGGTGGAGAGTGCTGTAGCCCATGGAACCGAGCCAACTCAACTGGATCGCAAACTTCATCTGGGGCATCGCCGACGATGTCCTACGGGATCTCTACGTCCGCGGCAAGTACCGCGATGTCATCCTGCCGATGACCGTCTTGCGTCGGCTCGACGCGGTGCTGGAGCCCACCAAGCAGGCCGTGCTCGACATGAAGGCCGCGCTCGACAAGACTGGGATCACCAATCAAGACCAGGCCCTTCGCCAGGCCGCCGGCCAAGCCTTCTACAACACCTCCCGGTTCACGCTGCGCGACCTCAAGGCCCGCGCCAGCCAGCAGCAGCTCAAGGCCGACTTCGAGGCCTACCTCGACGGCTTCTCGCCGAACGTGCAGGACATTCTCGAGAACTTCGAATTCCGCAACCAGATTCCGCGGCTCTCCAAGGCCGACGCGCTGGGCACATTGATCGAGAAGCTGCTTTCGCCGGACATCAACCTCAGCCCCAACCCGGTGCTCAACGGCGACGGTTCGGTAAAGCACCCCGGCCTCGACAACCACGGCATGGGCACGGTGTTCGAGGAACTGGTCCGGCGCTTCAACGAAGAGAACAACGAAGAAGCCGGCGAACACTGGACGCCGCGCGACGCCGTGAAGCTCATGGCGAAGCTGCTCTTTCTGCCGATCGCGGGCGAGATCGAATCCGGCACCTACCTTCTCTACGACGCCGCCTGCGGCACGGGCGGCATGCTGACGGTCGCCGAGGAAACGCTTCAGGACCTTGCAAGGCAACACGGCAAGCAGGTGGCCACGCATCTCTACGGCCAGGAGATCAACGCCGAGACCTACGCCATCTGCAAGGCGGACTTGCTGCTCAAGGGCGAAGGCGACGCCGCGGACAACATCGTCGGCGGCCCGGAGCACTCCACGCTCGCCAACGACGCCTTCCCGTCGCGCGAGTTCGACTTCATGCTCTCCAACCCGCCCTACGGCAAGAGCTGGAAGAGCGACCTCGAGCGCTTGGGCGGCAAGGACGGCATCAAGGACCCGCGCTTCGTCATCGAACACGCCGGCGACCCCGAGTACTCGCTCATCACCCGCTCGAGCGACGGCCAGATGCTGTTCCTGGCCAACATGCTCAGCAAGATGAAGCGCGGCACCAAGCTCGGCAGCCGCATCGCCGAGGTGCACAACGGCAGTTCTCTCTTCACCGGCGACGCCGGCCAGGGCGAGAGCAACATCCGCCGCTGGATCATCGAGAACGACTGGCTCGAAGCCATCGTCGCGCTGCCGCTCAACATGTTCTACAACACCGGTATCGCGACCTATATCTGGGTGCTCACCAACCGCAAGCCAGCCCACCGCCAGGGCAAGGTGCAGCTGATCGACGCCACACAGTGGTCCAGGCCGCTGCGCAAGAACCTGGGCAAGAAGAACTGCGAGCTGTCGGACGACGACATCGCGCGCATCTGCAATGCATTCCTCCAGTTCGAGGAGACCGAGCAGTCCAAGCTCTTCCCGAACGCCGCCTTCGGCTATTGGAAGGTAATCGTCGAGCGGCCGCTGCGCCTGAAGGGCATCGACGCCGAGCGGGCGTACGCGCCCAAGGAAATCAAGGTGCTGAAGGAGACCGCCGAGCGCGCCGACGACGCGCCGCCGGTCATCCGCAAGATCCACAAGAAGGGCACTGCGGCCGACCCGTTGCGCGGGTTGTTCGAGGCGACGATCGCCGGTAAGCCGGCCGTGGTCGAGTACGAGCCCGACCCCGACCTGCGCGACACCGAGCAGGTGCCGCTGCTGGAAGAAGGCGGCATCGAGGCCTTCCTCCGGCGGGAAGTGCTGCCCCACGCGCCCGACGCGTGGTACGTGCCCGACAGCGTCAAGACCGGCTACGAAATCAGTTTCACGCGCTACTTCTACAAGCCGCAGCCGCTGCGCACGCTGGAAGAGATCCGGGCGGACATCCTCGCACTCGAGAAGGAGACCGAAGGGCTGCTCGGCGAGATCATTGGGGACAAGTCATGAAGGACGCGCAGAAGCCCGACCATGTCAGCCTGACCACGCTGATCGGCCGCCTGCGCGAGGGCCGCTATGTGATCCCCGACTTCCAGCGGGAGTTCGAATGGAAGCCCTGGGACATCCGCGAACTGCTGCGATCGATCTTCCTCGACTACTACATCGGGAGCCTGCTGCTGTGGAAGGGCAAGCCTGAGAACTTCACCGCGTTGGCCTGCGAGCCCCTGTATGGCTTCAATGGCAAGGCGGACCCCTCCCACATCGTGCTGGACGGCCAACAACGGCTGACGGCCATGTACTACGCCTTCCTGGCGCCGGATGTCCCGGCACCCAGCCGCCAGAACCGCTTTCTTTACTTCATTCGCGTCGATCAGTTCATGGAGGAGGCGTACGACCAGGCCTTCGAATACGACTGGACGCAGCGCGGCGAGAAGCTCCTTGAGGATCGCGCAGCGCAGTTCGAAAGCCACATGTTTCCGCTCGCCGTGGTCGGGCAAGGCGGATGGGCGCTGCCCAACTGGGTGCAGGACTACGAGAAGCACTGGCAGGCCAAGGAGAAGGAAGCAGTGCAGGCCGGCGATGGCCCGGCGGCCGAGTCTGCGATACGGCATTCAGCCAATGCCCGAGCGTTCGGCGAGCACCTGAAGGGCATTACCGAGCAGTACCAGATCGCCTACATCGAGCTCGATCGTGACCTGGACCTGGACAAGGTCTGCGACATCTTCACCCAGATCAACAGCCGCGGCATCCGCCTTGACGTCTTCGACCTCGTCAACGCACTGCTCAAGCCCAAGGGGCTGCAGCTCAAGCACCTCTGGCGGGAAGCTGCGCCGCGCCTGGAGTTCGTGGAGAGCGAACGCCTCAATGTCTACATCCTGCAGGTGATGTCGATCCTGCGCCAGGCCTATTGCTCGCCGAAGTACCTCTACTTCCTGCTCCCGGGGCAGGAGAAGAAGGTGCGCGAAGCCGATGGCTCGCTGCGCAAGGAAGTGCTGGTGCCGTCGGTGCAGGACTTCGAAAAGCGGTGGCGCGATGCGGTCGACGCTATCGAGCGGGCGATCAATCTGCTGCGCCACCCGCAAGAGTTCGGTGCGATCTCGTCGCAATACCTGCCGTATGTGTCGATCCTGCCGGCGTTCGCCGCAGCGCTGGCCGCAACGCGGGCACTGCCGGCCAACCGGCAGCTCGACGGCCAGCGCAAGCTCCGTCACTGGTACTGGGCCAGCGTGTTCACGAACCGCTACTCCGGGTCGGTGGAGTCGACGACCGCGC
>JABAQN010000010.1 GCA_019187495.1 Steroidobacteraceae bacterium | reverse complement strand
TCCGCCATCACCTTCGTCAGCGCCGCCGTCAACGTCGTCTTGCCGTGGTCCACGTGACCAATCGTCCCCACGTTCACGTGCGGCTTGCTGCGCTCAAACTTCTCTTTCGACACGACGGTGTTCCTCTGTTATTTCTTGATCAACGACTCGGCGATGTTCGGCGGGACCTCGAGGTATTTCGAGAACTCCATCGTGAACGTCGCGCGACCCTGGCTCATCGAACGTACATTGGTGGCGTAGCCGAACATCTCGGACAGCGGCACCTCGGCCGTGATCACCTTGCCCGCCGGACCGTCTTCCATGCCCTGGATCTGGCCACGGCGGCGGTTCAGGTCGCCGATCACGTCACCGGAATAGTCCTCGGGGGTCACGACCTCGACCTTCATGATCGGCTCGAGCATCACCGGCTTCGCCTTCCTGAAGCCTTCCTTGAAGCCCATGGAGCCCGCGATCTTGAACGCCATTTCGTTCGAGTCGACGTCGTGGTACGAACCGTCGAACAGCGTGATCTTGACGTCGACCACCGGGTAGCCCGCGATGACGCCGGTCTCGACGGCCTCGCGGATGCCCTTGTCGACCGCCGGGATGTACTCGCGCGGCACGGTGCCGCCGACGATGCCGTTGACGAACTCGTAGCCCTTGCCCTCCGGCTGCGGCTCGATCTTGAGCCACACGTGGCCATACTGGCCGCGACCGCCGGACTGGCGCACGAACTTGCCTTCAGACTCGACCGAGGCGCGGATCGTCTCGCGGTAGGCGACCTGCGGCTTGCCGACATTCGCCTCGACCTTGAACTCGCGCTTCATGCGATCGACGATGATCTCGAGGTGCAGCTCTCCCATGCCCGCGATGATCGTCTGGCCCGATTCCTGGTCGGTGCTGACGCGAAACGACGGGTCTTCCTTCGCGAGCCGCTGCAGCGCGAGGCCCATCTTTTCCTGGTCGGCCTTGGTCTTCGGCTCGATCGCGACCGAGATCACGGGCTCGGGGAACACCATCTTCTCGAGGGTGATCACCTTCTCGAGGTCGCACAGCGTGTCGCCCGTGATGACGTCCTTGAGGCCCACGGCGGCGGCGATGTCGCCGGCGCGCACTTCCTTGATCTCGGTGCGCTCGCTCGCGTGCATCTGCAGCAGCCGGCCGATGCGCTCCTTCTTGCCCTTGCCCGGGACGAAAACCGTATCGCCGGAATTCAGCACGCCGGAATAGACGCGGAAGAAGGTCAGGTTGCCGACGAACGGGTCGTTCAGGATCTTGAACGCGAGCGCCGAGAACGGCGCATCGTCGCTCGACGGCCGCGTGTCCGGCTCGCCCGCATCGTTCAGGCCCTTGACGTCCGCGACCTCGGTCGGCGAGGGCATGTATTCGATGACCGCGTCGAGCAGCGCCTGCACGCCCTTGTTCTTGAAGGCGGTGCCGCACATGCACAGCACGATCTCGTTGCGCAGCGATCGCTCGCGCAGGCCCTGGCGGATTTCGTCATCCGACAGCGTGCCCTCCTCGAGATACTTGTGCATCAGCGTTTCGTTGGCGTCCGCGGCCGCCTCGATCATCTTGTTGTGGTATTCGAGGCTCTGCGCCTTGAGCGCCTCCGGGATGTCCCGGTACTCGAATTTCATGCCCTGGGTTTCCATGTCCCAGTAGATCGCCTTCATGCGCACGAGGTCGATCACGCCCTCGAAATTGTCCTCGGCGCCGATCGGCAGCTGGATCGGCACCGGATTGGCGCGCAACCGCGTGCGGATCATCTCGACGCAGCGCAGGAAATTGGCGCCGGCGCGATCCATCTTGTTGACGAAAGCGATGCGCGGCACATGGTAGCGGTTCATCTGGCGCCACACCGTTTCCGACTGCGGCTGCACGCCCGCGACCGAATCAAAGAGCGCCACCGCACTGTCGAGCACACGAAGGCTCCGCTCGACTTCGATCGTGAAGTCGACGTGGCCCGGCGTGTCGATGATGTTGATGCGATGCTCGGGGAAGGTCTTGTCCATGCCCTTCCAGAAGCACGTCGTCGCCGACGACGTGATCGTGATGCCGCGTTCCTGCTCCTGCTCCATGTAGTCCATGATCGCGGCGCCGTCGTGCACTTCGCCGAGCTTGTGCGAGACGCCGGTGTAGAACAGGATGCGCTCGGTCGTCGTCGTCTTGCCGGCGTCGATGTGCGCGGAAATACCGATGTTGCGGTAGCGCTCGATGGGGGTCGTGCGGGGCATGGCCGGTTACCAGCGGTAGTGCGCGAAGGCCTTGTTGGCCTCCGCCATGCGATGCGTGTCCTCGCGCTTGCGCACGGCGGCGCCGCGGTTCTCCGCGGCTTCCATCAACTCGTGCGCGAGGCGCGCCGACATCGACTTCTCGCTGCGCTCGCGGGCGGCCTCGATCACCCAGCGCATCGCGAGCGTCTGGCGGCGTGCGGCGCGCACCTCGACGGGCACCTGGTAGGTCGCGCCGCCGACGCGGCGCGACTTCACCTCGACCACCGGCTTCACGTTGTCGAGCGCCTGCGACAGCAGTTCGAGCGCGTCACCGCCCTGCCGGCCGGTCTTCTCGCCGATGCGGTCGATCGCGCCGTAGATGATGCGTTCGGCAGCGGACTTCTTGCCGCTTTCCATCACGACGTTCATGAACTTCGCCAGCATTTCGCTGTGGAACTTCGGATCGGGAAGGATTTCGCGATGAGGCGCCTGGGCTCGACGTGACATGGTGACTACCTGGGATTATTTCTTGGGGCGCTTGGCGCCGTACTTGGAGCGGCCCTGCTTGCGCTCGCCGACGCCGGCGCAATCGAGCGTGCCGCGCACCGTGTGGTAGCGCACGCCCGGCAGATCCTTGACGCGGCCGCCGCGGATCAGCACCACCGAGTGCTCCTGCAGGTTGTGGCCTTCGCCGCCGATATACGAACTCACTTCGAAGCCGTTGACGAGGCGCACGCGGCACACCTTGCGAAGCGCCGAGTTCGGCTTCTTCGGCGTGGTCGTGTAGACGCGAGTGCAGACACCGCGCTTCTGCGGCGCCGCGCCGAGCGCCGGCACCTTCGTTTTCTCCGAGCGGGACCGGCGCGGTTGCCGGATCAACTGACCCGTAGTGGCCATGCAATCTCCAGGAATGTAAAGCAACACCGGGCCAGCCTTGCTCGCGGCGGCCCGGCGTTGCGTGTCTGTCGCGTTTCCTCGGCCGGCGGCTTGCGGGCCGGGCGAAAAGGCGGGGGATTCTAGGTAGCCGTCAGGGGCCTGTCAATGCATGCTGCGGCGCAACAGGCCCGCCTTCCGGCGCGTGCACGCGGTTCAGGTCTGCGGCGGGCCGACGACGCGTTGCTGTTCCTGGGTCTGCTTGCGCGCTTCGCGCTGCTCTTCCTCCCACTGCCGACGGGTCTGGCACCGGGACTGGGCGAAGCGGCTTCCGGTCGTCACCTGCCGGCGGCAGATCGTTTCGTCGGGATCGAGCCGCGCAGTCTTGGCCGGAGCCGCCGTCGGCGGCGCGGCCGTGGTCCCGGCATTGGCCGCCGTCGGCGGCGCGGTCGGGGCCGAAGCCGGCGGTGTGCCGGCGCAGGCGCCCAGGGCCAACGCGAGGCCGATGGCCAGGGTCCCTCGTACTGCTTTCATGACTGCTCCGAAAATTTTAGTGCCGCGTAGACTACCGGGACCATGAGCGAATCGAAAGCGGTTTACCTGGCCCTTCCCGCCCTCCTCGTCGCATGCGGGATTGCCGCGGGCGGCTGGTTCATCGGCCGGGGCCTCCTCGAGGCGCGCGCGGCGGATCGTTATGTCACCGTCAAGGGACTCGCCGAACGCGCCGTGAAAGCCGACCTCGTGATCTGGCCGCTGCGCTACGCCGTGACCGCGGACGATCTCGCGACCCTGCAGCGGCTGTCCGACGACAGCGAACGGAAGGTGCGCGCATTCCTCGGGAAGTACTTCGCGGGCGACGAGGTCAGCGTTTCGGCGCCGATGATCCAGGACCGCAATGCGCAGGGCATGTCGGACCGCGGCGGCAACCTGCAGCGCTACGTCGCGGAAGTCGTCGTCACGTTGCGCTCGAACCGGATCGACGAAGTGCGCAAGGCGAACGAGCTCCTCGGCGATCTCGTCAAGGAAGGCGTGGCGCTCGTGCAGAATTACGAGAGCCGCACGCAGTTTTCCTACACCGGGCTCGAGCAGGTGAAACCCGAAATGATCGCCACGGCGACCCGGGATGCGCGCAAGGCGGCGGAGCAGTTCGCCAAGGATTCCGGCAGCAAGGTCGGCTCGATCCGCAACGCCCAGCAGGGCTATTTCTCGATCGAGGACCGGGACTCGTTCTCGCCGGAGTTCAAGCAGATCCGCGTCGTGACGACGGTGCAGTTCTTTCTCGAGGATTGACGTGGAAGCGGACAGCGGGCGGCGCGAGGCGCGCAGCCCGAAGCGCGGTCAGCGGTAGTAGTCGACGAATGTCACGCGGTATCGGGCCGGATCGCGCGTAGCCTCGATGCGCGCGCAGCCGCCGTCGATGGCGACCGGGATGCCGCGATGGGCGCTGCCTTCGAGGCGGGTCAGGTCGAAGCCCTCGAGCTTCGTGAACGGCCGATCGGCATCGTAGTGGAAGCAGATGCGGGCGGGTGACGGGCCCTCGATTTCGAACGACCCGATGCCGTGCAGGCTGTAGACCTGCAGCACCCCGCCACGGCCAGGCCCGATGCGCTCGACCCCGCGCAATCCGTCGACGCGCGGCGTCGCCACGCACGCCGCGACGAGCAGCATCCAGATCGTCGTGCCGACGGTTCTCACGCTCCGCGTCCCGCCGCGCAGCGGCGGACCGCTTCACCCCGCCGCGCTCTCTTCCTCGCCGACGCTCGTCTCGTCGATATCCGCGACGCCGCCACCCACGTCCATGAAGCTGCGACGCTCGGCGGTCGTCTTGCGGCGGCGATGGGCGTGGGCCGCAAACCCGGTGCCCGCCGGAATGAGCCGGCCGACGATCACGTTCTCCTTGAGGCCGCGCAGGTCATCCTTCAGGCCCCGCACCGCCGCTTCCGTCAGCACGCGGGTCGTTTCCTGGAACGACGCGGCCGAAATGAACGATTCGGTCGCGAGCGACGCCTTGGTGATACCGAGCAGCACCGGCGAGAGTGACGCCGCCACCTTGCCCTCCTGCGTCACGCGATCGTTGATCTCGAGCGCGCGTGCGCGGTCGAGCTGCTCGCCCTTCAGCAGCGGCGCATCGCCGGGTGCCGCCACCTCGGCCTTGCGCAGCATCTGGCGCACGATCACCTCGATGTGCTTGTCGTTGATCTTCACGCCCTGCAGGCGATAGACGTCCTGGATCTCGCGCGTCAGGTAGTTCGCGAGCGCCTCGACGCCCTGCAGGCGCAGGATGTCGTGGGGATTCGGCTCGCCGTCAGCGATCACCTCGCCGCGCTCGACCTGCTCGCCCTCGAACACGTTGAGCTGCCGCCACTTCGGGATCAGCTCCTCGTACTTCTCGCCGTCCTCGCTCGTGATCACGAGGCGCCGCTTGCCCTTGGTCTCCTTGCCGAAGCTCACGGTACCGCTGCGTTCGGCGAGGATCGCCTGGTCCTTCGGCTTGCGCGCCTCGAACAGGTCGGCGACACGCGGCAGGCCGCCGGTGATGTCGCGGGTCTTCGACGATTCCTGCGGGATGCGCGCGATGATGTCGCCCACCGAAACGCGTGCGCCGTCCTCGAGCGAAACCAGGGCGCCTGCCGGCAGCGTGTAGACCGCCGGGATCTCGGTGTTCGCGAAGGTGACTTCCTTGCCCTTCGCGTTCAGCAGCTTGATCGTCGGGCGCAGCTCCTTGCCGCCGCGCTGCTTCGAGTCGAGCACGACGATCGAGGAAATGCCGGTGACTTCGTCGACCTGGGTCGTGACGGTGAGCCCGTCGACGAAATCCTGGAAGCGCAGGTTGCCCTGCACTTCGGTGACGACCGGGTGGGTGTGCGGATCCCAGGTCGCGACGACCTGTCCGCCGGCGACCGTGTCGCCCTCGCGCACCGAGATGCTCGCACCGTACGGGATCTTGTAGCGTTCCCGTTCGCGGCCGAACTCGTCGACCACGCCGATTTCGCCCGAACGCGATACCGCGACGAGGTGGCCCTTCTCGTGCGCCACCGTCTTCACGTTGTGGAAGCGCACCGTGCCCTTGTTCCGCACCTCGACGCTGCTCGCCGCCGCGGCACGCGATGCCGCACCGCCGATGTGGAAGGTGCGCATCGTGAGCTGTGTGCCCGGCTCGCCGATCGACTGCGCGGCGATCACGCCGACCGCCTCGCCGATGTTGATCAGGCGACCGCGGGCGAGATCGCGCCCGTAGCACTTGCGGCACACGCCGTAGCGCGTCTCGCAGGTAATCGCCGAACGCACCTTGACCTGGTCGACACCCTCCTTTTCGAGCGTCCGGACCAGCTTCTCGTCGAGCAGCGTGCCGACTTCGATGAGCACCGCATCCTTGCCCGGCTTCAGCACGTCTTCGGCCAGCACCCGGCCGAGCACGCGCTCGCCGAGCCCCTCGACCACGTCGCCGCCTTCGACCAGCGGCGACATCATGAGGCCGTGCGCGGTGCCACAATCGTCTTCGGTCACGACGAGGTCCTGCGCGACGTCGACCAGGCGGCGGGTGAGATAACCCGAATTCGCGGTCTTGAGCGCGGTGTCGGCGAGGCCCTTGCGCGCGCCGTGCGTCGAGATGAAGTACTGCTGGGCGTTGAGGCCTTCGCGGAAATTCGCCGTGATCGGCGTCTCGATGATCGAGCCGTCCGGCTTCGCCATCAGGCCGCGCATGCCGGCGAGCTGGCGGATCTGCGCCGCGCTGCCGCGCGCCCCGGAGTCGGCCATCATGAAGATCGAGTTGAACGACTTCTGGCGCTGCTTCTGGCCCTTCGCGTCGGTGGCGTCCTCGGCGCCGAGCTTCTCCATCATCGCCTTGGCGACCTGGTCATTGGCGCGCGACCAGATGTCGACGACCTTGTTGTAGCGCTCGCCGTTCGTGACGAGACCCGAGGCGTACTGGTCCTGGATCTCCTTCACCTCGCGATCGGCCGCCGCCACGAGGCGCGACTTCTGGTCGGGAATCACGATGTCGTCGACGCCGAACGAGATGCCGGCACGGGTCGCGTACTGGAAGCCCGTGTACATCAGCTGGTCGGCGAAAATCACCGTTTCCTTGAGGCCGAGCGCGCGATAGCACGCGTTGATCGTCGCGGAGATGACCTTCTTGGTCATGTCCTGGTTCACGAGGTCGAACGACAGGCCGTGCGGCAGGATCTCGGACAGCAGGCAGCGGCCGACCGTGGTCGCAACCGTCCGTCGACGCTCCTGGCGCTCGTCGCCGACGAGCTGCCATTCGACGATGCGCACGCGGATCCGCGCCTGCAGGTCGATCTGGCGGCTCTCGTAGGCGCGGTGCACCTCGGCGACGTCCGAGAAGGCCATGCCTTCGCCCTGCGCGCCGACGCGTTCGCGCGTCATGTAGTAAAGACCGAGCACCACGTCCTGCGACGGCACGATGATCGGATCGCCGTTGGCGGGCGACAGGATGTTGTTCGACGCCATCATCAGCGCCCGCGCCTCGAGCTGCGCTTCGAGCGACAGCGGGACGTGCACGGCCATCTGGTCGCCGTCGAAGTCCGCGTTGAACGCCGTGCAGACGAGCGGGTGCAGCTGGATCGCCTTGCCCTCGATCAGCACCGGCTCGAACGCCTGGATGCCGAGGCGATGCAGGGTGGGCGCGCGGTTCAGCAGCACGGGATGCTCGCGGATCACTTCCTCGAGGATGTCCCACACCTCCGGGCCCTCGCGCTCGACCAGGCGCTTGGCGGCCTTGATCGTCGAAGCGTCGCCCCGCAGCTGCAGCTTCTGGAAGATGAACGGCTTGAAGAGCTCGAGCGCCATCTTCTTCGGCAATCCGCACTGGTGCAGGCGCAGCGTGGGTCCCACCACGATGACCGAGCGGCCCGAGTAGTCCACCCGCTTGCCGAGGAGGTTCTGGCGAAAGCGCCCCTGCTTGCCCTTGATCATGTCGGCGAGCGACTTGAGCGGGCGCTTGTTGGTACCGGTGATGGCGCGGCCGCGACGGCCGTTGTCGAGCAGCGCGTCGACCGCTTCCTGCAGCATGCGCTTCTCGTTGCGCACGATGATGTCCGGCGCATTCAGCTCGAGGAGCCGGCGCAGGCGGTTGTTGCGGTTGATCACGCGCCGGTACAGGTCGTTCAGGTCCGACGTCGCGAAACGCCCGCCGTCGAGCGGCACGAGCGGGCGCAGGTCCGGCGGCAGCACCGGCAGCACGGTCATCACCATCCACTCCGGCTTGTTGCCGGACTCGATGAACGATTCGACGAGCTTCAGCCGCTTGGAGAGGCGCTTCAGCTTCGTGTCGGAGCTCGTGCCCGCCATCTCCTCGCGGATCTTCGTCATCTCGGCGGCGAGATCGAGCGTACGCAGCAGCTCATAGACGGCCTCGGCGCCCATGCGGGCATCGAACTCGTCGCCGTGCTCCTCGATCGCCTCGAGGTACATCTCGTCGGTCAGCAGCTGGCCGCGCTGCATCGGCGTCATGCCCGGCTCGACGACCACGAAGGCCTCGAAATAGAGCACGCGCTCGATCTCGCGCAGTGTCATGTCGAGCATCAGCCCGATGCGCGACGGGAGCGATTTCAGGAACCAGATGTGCGCGGTCGGGCTCGCGAGCTCGATGTGGCCCATGCGCTCGCGGCGCACCTTCGACTGCGTGACTTCGACGCCGCATTTTTCGCAGACGACGCCCCGGTGCTTCAGCCGCTTGTACTTGCCGCACAGGCACTCGTAATCCTTGATCGGCCCGAAGATCTTCGCGCAGAACAGGCCGTCCCGCTCCGGCTTGAACGTGCGGTAGTTGATCGTCTCCGGCTTCTTGACCTCGCCGTAGGACCACGCGCGGATCATCTCCGGCGAGGCGAGCCCGATCTTGATCGAGTCGAACTGCTCGACCGGCGCGTGTTGCTTGAACAGTTTCAGCAAGTCTTTCATGGGTTACTCCTGTTCCAGCTCCATGTTGATTCCGAGCGAACGGATTTCCTTCACCAGCACGTTGAAGGATTCCGGCATGCCGGCATCCATCTGGTGATTGCCGTCGACGATGTTCTTGTACATCTTCGTGCGGCCGTTCACGTCGTCGGACTTGACCGTCAGCATTTCCTGCAGCGTATACGCGGCGCCGTAGGCCTCGAGCGCCCACACTTCCATTTCGCCGAAGCGCTGGCCGCCGAACTGCGCCTTGCCGCCGAGCGGCTGCTGCGTGACGAGGCTGTAGGGTCCGGTCGAGCGCGCGTGCATCTTGTCGTCGACGAGGTGATTCAGCTTCAGCATGTACATGTAGCCGACCGTCACCTGGCGCTCGAAGCGCTCGCCGGTGCGGCCGTCGTACAGGCTGGTCTGGCCACTCGTCGGCAGGTCCGCGAGCACGAGCAGGCGCTTGATCTCCTCCTCGCTCGCGCCATCGAACACCGGCGTCGCGATCGGCACGCCGCCCTCGAGGTTGCGCGCCAGCGCGACCACGTCCTGGTCGTCCAGGCTGTCGATGTTCTCGTGCTGGCCGCCGGTCTCGTTGTAGATGCGGCCAAGGAGCGTGCGCAACTCGGCGACCGCCGCCTGCTGCTCGAGCAGGCGCCCGATCTTCACGCCGAGGCCCTTTGCGGCCCAGCCGAGGTGCGTTTCGAGCACCTGGCCGACGTTCATGCGCGAGGGCACGCCGAGCGGGTTCAGCACGATGTCGACCGGCTGGCCGTTGTCGAGGTGCGGCATGTCCTCGACCGGAACGATCGTCGAGATCACGCCCTTGTTGCCGTGCCGGCCGGCCATCTTGTCGCCCGGCTGCACGCGGCGCTTCACCGCGAGGTAGACCTTGACCATCTTGAGCACGCCCGGGGCGAGATCGTCGCCGGCCGTGATCTTCACCTTCTTGTCGTCGAGCTTCTTCTCGAACGCCTTGCGCTGCGCCGCGAGGCGCTCCGACGTCGTCTCGAGCTGCGAGTTGGCCTCCTCGTCGTCGAGGCGGATCTCGAACCACTCCTCGCGCGGCAGCGAGTCGAGGTACTCGGCCGTCACGGCGCCCCTGAGCTTCTTCGGGCCGCCGGCGGCATTCTTGCCGATCAGCATGCCGCGCACGCGCGCGAACATGTCGTCCTCGAGGATGCGCTGCTGGTCGGCGAAGTCCTTGCGGACGCGCTCGATCTCGGCCTCGTCGATCGCGAGCGCGCGCGTGTCCTTCTCGACACCATCGCGCGTGAACACGCGCACGTCGATCACGATGCCGTCCATGCCCGGCGGCACGCGCAAGCTCGTGTCCTTCACGTCGGACGCCTTCTCGCCGAAGATCGCGCGCAGCAGCTTCTCTTCCGGCGTCAGCTGGGTCTCGCCCTTCGGCGTGACCTTGCCGACGAGGATGTCGCCGGCGCGCACTTCGGCGCCGATGAACGCGATGCCGGCCTCATCCAGCTTCGCGAGCGCCGCGTCGCCGACGTTCGGGATGTCGGCGGTGATTTCCTCGGGCCCGAGCTTGGTGTCGCGCGCGACGCAGGTCAGCTCCTCGATGTGGATCGTCGTGAAGCGGTCTTCCTGCACGACGCGCTCCGAGATCAGGATCGAATCCTCGAAGTTGTAGCCGTTCCAGGGCATGAACGCGACCAGCAGGTTCTGGCCGAGCGCGAGTTCGCCGAGATTCGTCGACGGACCGTCGGCGAGCACGTCGCCGCGCGCGATCCGGTCGCCGGCGTTGACGAGCGGCCGCTGGTTGATGCAGGTGTTCTGGTTCGAGCGCGTGTACTTGGTCAGCGTGTAGATGTCGACACCGGGCTCGCCCGCGGTCGTTTCGTCATCGTTGACGCGCACGACGATGCGCGAGGCATCGACGGAATCGACCTGGCCGCCGCGGCGCGCGACCACCGTCACGCCCGAGTCGATGGCGACGGGACGCTCCATGCCGGTGCCGACCAGCGGCGTCTCGGCGCGCAGCGTCGGCACGGCCTGGCGCTGCATGTTCGAGCCCATCAGCGCGCGGTTGGCGTCGTCGTGCTCGAGGAACGGAATCAGCGAGGCCGCCACCGAGACGATCTGCTTCGGCGACACGTCCATGTAATTGATGCTGTCGCGCGGCATCAGCGTGAATTCGTTCTGGTAGCGGCAGGACACGAGATCGTCCTGCAGCATGCCCTTCTCGATCCGCACGTTCGCCTGCGCGATCGCGTACTGGCCCTCCTCGATCGCCGACAGGTAGTCGATATCGTCGCTGACGCGGCCGTTGACGACGCGCCGGTAGGGCGTTTCGAGGAAGCCGTAGCGATTGGTGCGCGCGTAGACCGACAGCGAGTTGATCAGGCCGATGTTCGGGCCTTCCGGCGTCTCGATCGGGCAGACGCGCCCGTAGTGGGTCGGGTGCACGTCGCGCACCTCGAAGCCCGCGCGCTCGCGCGTCAGGCCGCCGGGGCCGAGCGCCGACACGCGCCGCTTGTGCGTCACTTCCGACAGCGGATTGTTCTGGTCCATGAACTGCGACAGCTGCGAGGAGCCGAAGAACTCCTTGACCGCGGCCGCAACCGGCTTGGCGTTGATCATTTCCTGCGGCATCAGCGGCTCGCTCTCGGCGACCGTGAGGCGCTCCTTGACCGCGCGTTCGACGCGCACGAGGCCGACGCGGAAGGCGTTCTCGGCCATCTCGCCGACGCTCCTGACGCGGCGATTGCCGAGGTGGTCGATGTCGTCGACCTGGCCGTTGCCGTTTCGGATCTCGATCAGCACCTTGAGCACGTCGAGGATGTCTTCCTTCGACAGCACGCCCGAGCCCGTGATCGCTTCGCGACCGACGCGGCGGTTGAACTTCATGCGGCCGACCCCCGAGAGGTCGTAGCGCTCGTCATTGAAGAACAGGTTGTTGAACAGGTTCTCCGCGGCATCCTTCGTCGGCGGCTCGCCGGGACGCATCATTCGGTAGATTTCGACCAGCGCCTCGAGGCGCGTCTTCGTCGGGTCGATGCGCAGCGTGTCGGAAATATACGGACCCCGGTCGAGGTCGTTGACGTACAGCGTGCGCAGCTCCGTCAGCCCCGCGTCGATGATCTTCTCGACCGACGCGGCCGTGAGCACCTCGTTCGCCTTGGCGAGGATCTCGCCGGTGTCGGTGTTCACGACATCGTGCGCGAGGATCTTGCCGTAGATGTAATCGCGCGGCACCGCGAGGCGCTTGACGCCGGCTTCCTCGAGCTGGCGCACGTGGCGCGCGGTGATGCGGCGGCCTTCCTCGACGATCACGCGATCGCCGATGCGGATCTCGAAGCTCGAGGTCTCGCCGCGCAGGCGCGCCGGCACGAGCTCGAGCGAAACGCTGTCCTTCGAGACGAAGAACGTGTTCTTCTCGAAGAAGGTATCGAGCATCTCGGCCTCGTTCATGCCGAGCGCCCGCAGGATGATGCTGACCGGCAGCTTCCTGCGCCGGTCGATGCGCGCGAATACGCAGTCCTTCGGGTCGAACTCGAAATCGAGCCACGAGCCGCGGTAGGGAATGATCCGCGCCGAGAACAGCAGCTTGCCGGACGAATGGGTCTTGCCGCGGTCGTGGTCGAAGAACACGCCCGGGCTCCTGTGCAGCTGCGAAACGATCACGCGCTCGGTGCCGTTCACCACGAAAGTGCCGTTGTCGGTCATCAGCGGCAGTTCACCGAGGTAGACCTCCTGCTCGCGCACGTCCTTGACCGGCTTCTTCGCGCCCGGGGCCTCCTTGTCGAGCACGATCAGTCGCACCTTCACCCGCAGCGGCGCGGCGTAAGTGAGGCCGCGCAGCTGGCACTCCTTCACGTCGAACACGGGCTCGCCGAGCCGGTAGCTGACGTACTCGAGGGTCGCATTGCCCGAATAGCTCGAAATCGGAAATACGGTCTGGAACGCCGCATGCAGGCCGATGTCCGCGCGTGCATCCTCGGCCACGTCGGCCTGCAGGAAGGTGCGGTAGGACTCGAGCTGGATCGCGAGCAGGTACGGCACGTCGAGGATGCTCGCCTGCCTGCCGAAATTCTTGCGGATGCGCTTTTTCTCGGTGAAGGAATAAGCCATCTGGATTTACCTCTGGAACTGCAATGTGCGCATGCGGAAAACACGCGCGCAGCAGCGGGCGCCCGACCGGAAGCGGCCGGGCGCCGTGCGCGCGCCACGCGGCGAAACGCCGCGCATGGAGGTTACTTGACCTCCACCTTGGCGCCGGCTTCCTCGAGCTTCTTCCGGATCGCGTCGACGTCGGCCTTGGAAATGCCTTCCTTGACGAGAGCGGGCACGCCCTCGACGAGGTCCTTCGCTTCCTTGAGGCCGAGGCCCGTGATCTCGCGGATGACCTTGATCACCGTGACCTTCTTGTCCGCCGGGTATTCCTTCAGCGTCACCGTGAACTCGGTCTGCTCCTCGGCCGGCGCCGCGGCAGCGGCGGCGCCCGCGCCACCACCCGCGACCATCGCGACCGGCGCTGCCGCCGTGACGTTGAACTTCTTCTCCATGTCGGAGATGAGTTCCACGACGTCCATCACGCTCATCTTGGAAATTGCTTCGAGGATTTCGTCTTTGCTAACAGCCATTGTCCTTACTCCGTAAATTTCTGAATCAAAGCCTTCAGGCGCCGGCCGCCTGCTTCTCGTCCCGGACGGCCGCGAGCGTGCGCACGAGCTTCTGGTTCGGTGCGGCGATCGTGCCGACGAGCTTCTGGATCGGT
>JABAQN010000072.1 GCA_019187495.1 Steroidobacteraceae bacterium | reverse complement strand
GGCTCGCGAGGGCCATGGCGAGCCTCATCGGCGCGCTGTGCGGCTTCGTGCTCGCGCCGGCGGTGCACGTCACGCAGCGCAGCTTCGGGCAGCTCGACCGTTGGTACCCGCTCGCGCTCGAATGGGCGCTGCGCCGCCGTGCACCCGTGCTGGCAGTCGCCGTCTCGCTGCTCGCGGTCACGGCGATCGTGCTCACGCGCCTGCCGACAGAACTCATCCCGCAGCTCGCGCAGGGCGAATTCAACGTCAGGCTGCGCCTGCCGGCCGGCTCACCGCTCGACAGCACGGATCGCGTGCTGCGCGCGGCGCAGGCCGCGGCGCTCGGGCTGCCGGGCCTCGACCAGGCCTATGCGGTATCCGGGACCGGCAATCGCCTCGACGCCAATCCCGTCGATTCCGGCGAAAACATCGGCACGATGTCGGTTCGACTGAAGCAGCCCGCCGGGCCGCTCGAAGAGGCCGCGGCCATGGCGCAGCTGCGCACCGCGCTCGATGCGCTGCCCGGCGTGCAGTACGAGTTTTCGCGCCCGGCGCTGTTCACGCTCGCGACCCCGCTCGAGGTCGTGCTGTCCGGCTACGAACTCGACCGCCTGCAGGCCGCCGCCGCCGCCGTGCGCACGCGAATGGAAGCGAGCGGCGCGTTCACCGACCTGCGCTCCTCGATCGAAGGCGGGCATCCCGAAATCCGGATCGTGTTCGACCAGGAGCGCGCCTCGCGCCTCGGCCTCGAAGTGCGCGACATCGCCGACCGCGTGGTCGCGAGCCTGCGCGGCGACGTCGCGACGCGTTACCGGCTGCGGGACCGCAAGATCGACGTGCTGGTGCGCAGCGTCGACACGCGCAGTGCGTCGATCGAGGAAGTGCGCGGACTCATCGTCAATCCCGGCGCCGAGCGGCCGGTGCCGCTGGCGGCCGTCGCCGACGTGCGCCTCGCGCTCGGCCCGGCGGAGATTCGCCGCGCGGCCCAGGAACGTGTCGCCGTGCTCGCCGCCTCGCCGGCCCACGGCAACCTCGGCGCCGCGACCGCCGTCGCGCGCGATATCCTCGCCTCGACGCCACTGCCGGTCGGCATCTCGAGCACGGTGACCGGCCAGAGCGAGGAGATGCAGCAGAGTTTCCGCTCGCTGCTGCTCGCATTCGCGCTCGCCGTCTTCCTCGTCTACCTCGTGATGGCCTCGCAGTTCGAGTCGCTGCTGCATCCGTTCGTGATCCTCTTCACGATCCCGATGGGCCTGATCGGCGCCGTATGGGGACTCGCCCTGACCGGCACGACCGTGAATGCGGTCGCCTTCATCGGCCTGATCCTGCTCGCGGGCATCGTCGTCAACAATGCGATCGTGCTGCTCGACGCCGTGAACCAGGCCCGCGATCGGGGATTGTCGCGACACGAGGCGCTGCTGCTCGCGGGACGCACACGGCTGCGCCCGATCCTGATCACGAGCTGGAGCACCATCCTCGGCCTCATCCCGATGGCGATCGGGCTCGGAGAAGGCGCGGAGGTCCGCCGGCCGATGGCGATCACGGTGATCGGCGGCATGCTGGTCGCGACCGTGCTGACGCTGATCGTCATTCCGGTCCTTTACACGCTGCTCGACCGCCGGCGCGATGCACGGCAGGCGTCCGTGGCGGCGGCACTGGCGCCACCGGTACCGCAGCCGTGATCCATACGGGCTTCGCGCTGCGCCGCCCCGTCACGACGGTGATGATCTTCGCCGCCGTCGCGACGATCGGCCTGATGGCGTCGCGCCTGCTGCCGCTCGAGCAGTTTCCGGACATCACGTTTCCGTTCATGGGCGTCTCGATCCCGTATCCCGGCTCGACGCCCGGGGAAATCGAGGAAGAGATCACCCGGCCCGTGGAAGATGCGCTCGCGACGCTGCCCGGCATCCGCGAAATCCGCTCGCGCTCGGAAGGCGACCAGGCGCAGTTCGAGATCGAGTTCGACTGGGGAACGGACATCGATGCCGCGGGCTTCGAAGTGCGCACCAGGCTCGATGCGATCCGCCACGACCTGCCGGCAGCCGCCAACCGCATCCTGATGTTCACGGCCTCGAGCGCCGACCAGGCGATCCTCACGATCCGCCTGTCCGCGGACGCGGACCTGTCCTCACAGTACGAGTTGCTCGAGCGGACGCTCAAGAAGCCGATCGAGCGGGTCGATGGCGTCGCACGGGTCGAACTCGCCGGCGTCGAGCCCCGCGAGGTGCGCGTGCTCGTCGATGCCGGCCGCATCGCCGCACACCACATCGACGTGCGCGAACTCGTGCGGAAACTGCAACGCGCGAACTTTTCGGTGAGCGCGGGACAGCTCACCGACGGCGACCAGCGCTTCACGGTGCGGCCGATCGGCGAGCTGCGCTCGCTCGAGGAGATCCGCGGACTCGTGATCGGCCCGGACCTGCGCCTCGGGGATATCGCGGAGGTGGCGCTCGTGAGCCCCGAGCTGACGACCCGCCGGCACCTCAACGGGCGTCCGGCCGTCGGCCTCGACGTGTTCAAGTCGACGCAGGCCAATGTGATCGAAGTCGCGGATGCCGTCCTCAGCGTCGTCGAGCGGGCGCGCGAGCTGCCGCAGATGCAGGGCATCACGATCTACGTGATAGAAAGCCAGGCGACCTCGATCCGCAGCTCGCTCGCCGATGTCGGCGAGGCCGGCCTGATCGGCGCGGTACTCGCCCTCGTCGTGCTGTACGGCTTCCTGCGACACTGGCCGACAACGCTGATCGTGAGCCTCGCGGTGCCGCTGTCGCTGCTCGTGACGCTCGCCGCGATGTACTTCCTCGGCCTCACGCTCAACGTGATGTCGATGATGGGAATGATGCTCGCGATCGGCATGCTGGTCGACAACGCCGTGGTCGTGACCGAAAGCGTGTTCCGCCATCGCCAGCAGCACCCGGGCGATGCGATCGGGGCGACGCTCACCGGCGTGCGCGAGGTCGGCATTGCGACGCTCGCGGGCACGGCGACCTGCATCGTGGTCTTCCTGCCGATCCTGTTCGGCGAGCGCAACCAGCTCTCGATCTTCCTGGTGCATGTCGCGATCCCGATCGTCGTCGCGATGTCCGCTTCGCTCGTGATCGCGCAGACGATCGTGCCGATGCTGACGGCGCGCTTCCCGGCGCCGCCGCCGATCGCGCGCGGCAGCCGCTTTTCGCGGCTGCAGGATGCCTACGCGCGACTGCTGCGTGCCGCGCTGACCCGTTCGGGCCGCACCGCCTGCGCCCTCGTGCTGCTGCTCGCCGTGACGATCGGCCTGATCGTCGCCTCGAGCGCGATGCCCGACAGGCTGCTGCGCTTCGACATGTTCCCGCAGGACGCGGGGCGCGAGCTGTTCATCGATTATCGCCTCGAGGGCAACCACCCGATCGATCGCGTCGAGGCGGCGGTCAACACCGTCGAGACCTACCTCGCGGCGCACCGCGAGGAGTTCGACATCGAAAGCGTCTACTCGCGCTTCGACACGACCTCGGCGAACTCGGTGCTGAAACTGACGCCAAAGGAAACGATGCGCGTGCCCGCCACGGAGGTGATCCGCCGCGTGAGCGCGAAGATGCCCGAAATCCTGATCGGCAAGCCGACGTTCAACCTCGACGGCCAGGGCCAGTCTGGCGGCTTCTCGATGCGCATCACCGGTGAGTCGACCGAGCGCCTCGCCGAGCTTGCCGACGACGTTGCGCTCGCGCTGCGCGGCATCGGCGGCCTCACCTCGATCCGCTCCGAGGCGCGCGATGGCGACGAGGAGGTGCGCATTTCCGTCGATCGCGACCGGGCGGCCGCGCTCGGACTCACGCCGCAGACGGCGGCGGTCACGATCGCGGCCGCGCTGCGCGGCGACCGGCTGCGCGAGTTTCGCACCGCGGACCGTGAACTGACGCTGCGGCTCGCGTTTCGCGCCTCCGACCGGCAGAACGTGACCGATCTCGCGCGCCTGCCGCTGTACCTGCCGGGCGGCGAGCGGATCGAACTCGGCAGCATCGCGAGCTTCTCGATCGAGCGCGGCCCGCGCGTCATCCAGCGCGTGAACCGCCTCACCTCGGTCACGCTCGGCGGCACGATCGCGCCCGACGCCACGCTGCCCGTCGTCAAGGAACGCGTCGGGAAGCTGATGGCGGCCTGGCAGCTGCCGCCCGGCTACGCGTGGGAATTCGGCCGCAGCGTGCAGGAAAACGACGACAGCGCCCAGACGATGCTGTTCAACCTGCTGTTTGCGGTCGCGATGATCTACCTCGTGATGGCGGCGGTATTCGAATCGACGGTGCTCCCGATTTCGATCGTGAGCTCGATCCTGATGGCGGTCATCGGGGTCGTGTGGACGCTCTTCATCACGCGCACGACGTTCACGTTCATGGCGTTGATCGGCATCCAGATCCTGATGGGCGTGGTCGTCAACATCGGTATCGTGCTCGTCGCGCACATCAACGACCTGCGCTCGGCGGGCGCGCCGCGCCTCGAGGCGATACTGCAGGCGGGCCGCGACCGGCTGCGCCCGATCCTGATGACGACGCTGACCGCCTCACTCGCGCTCGCGCCGCTCGCGCTCGGCGATGCGCAGCTCGCCGTCGGCCTCGCGGGGCCGTCCTACGCGCCGATGGCGCGCGCGATCATGGGCGGGCTCGTGTTCGGCGCGGCCACCTCGCTGCTCGCCGTGCCGGTGTTCTACCAGTGGCTCGACGACGCGATCGCGGCCGTGCGGCGCTTCAACGCGCGCACGCTCACCATGCCCGTTACCCGCCCCGTGACCAGGGATTGATCGTCTCGAGGCCCGGTATGTCGAAGTCCGTGGTATTGCGCGTCACCAGTCGCAGGTGGTGGTGAATCGCGGTCGCCGCCAGGAGACTGTCCACGGCCGGAAGCGTCCGATCCGCACCTGCGTGCAGACGTCCCCATGTATCAGCCACGGCGGCATCGATCGGCAGCAGGCGCGATCCGAACCAGGCAGGCAGCTCCTGCTCGAGCCAGTAACGAAGCTTTTCCTTCCGCTTGCCCGCAGGAAGCTTCTCCACCCCTCGTCGCAGTTCGCCGAGCGTCAGCACGCTGAGATGCAGAGCCGCATCCGCGACTTCCTCGAGCCATGCCGTCACGGGCGGAGCGGGCTTTGGACGCGCGAGCTCCGAGATGACGTTGGTGTCGACGAGATAGCTCACAGGCCAATCTTGCGTTGCGGGCTGCGATCGCGCGCCAGATCGAGCTCCACTCCCTTCAGCGGTGAGCCGCGGATGAAGTCGATGAATCGCCTCGGCGGCTCCTTCAGGCGCCGATAGTCGGCTTCGGACAGCACAACTGCCGCCGGCTCTCCGTGCAGCGTGATGCGCTGGGGCCCCTCCTTCGCGGCCTTCTTCACGACTTCCGACAATCGGGCCTTGGCGTCCTGCAACTGCCAACTGGACATGCCATTCTCTCTAGTCAGACTGGTCTGACTATATCAGCGATGACCCGGCGGTACAATCCTCGACCTCACGGTCACGACCGGGACCAACCCCCTGAAGTACCTACCGCAGCACGACCCTGAACAGATCCCAGGTGTCCTCGGCGAGCACGTTAGGCAGATGCGCCGCGTTGGCGCCCTCGCCGCCACGCTGGAGCACGTCGCCTTCCGCCATGCCGATCGATTCCGGGGTCGGCACCGTGTCACTGCCGGCGCGGTAGCGCGCGAGCTGGCGCAGCCGGTCGGTGCGCGCCCGCAGCTCCTGCGAGAGCTGGGTGCGCTGCTGCAGGACGACCTTCGCGCGCGCGATATCGAGCATCAGCCGCTCGCACTCCTCGCGCGTGCCGTAGTCGTCGACCGCTTCACGGCGGGCGGCGGCGTCCTTCGCCTTCGCGACGAGCGACGTGCGCGCAAGACGCAGGCACAGAAGTTCCGCAAAGCCGATGGCCGCGATGTTGATCGCCCGTCGCGCTTCGATCGTGAGGCCCGGAAACTCCGCAGCCTGTTCCGACTCGAGCGCCGCCGAGGCACCACGCGCCTCCTCGAGCGCGGCGGCCGCCGCCTTCGCATCGGCCTCGAGAACGTGCAGCCGGTGCTGGAGATCGCGGCGCCTGAAATAGTGCCAGAAACGGGTCAGCGCCCCCAGGCGCCGCCGGGCATCGGCAACGCGCGCGGTCGCCTCGGCCGCCGACGTCTCCGCCTCGCGAAGCTGCGCGTCGAGCGCCTGGCGACGCGCGAACTGCCTGCGGTTCGACTCCGTCAGATGCTGGCGGCGCTCCTTCTCCTCCTGCTGGCGCGCGAGATCGGCGACCAGGCGGGTGAGCAGGTCCCGGCCGAGCGACCAGAGGCCCCGAAGCTGGTAGAACACGAGCGCGGGCCATGCGGTATCCGGCGCGGCGAGACGCAGTTCCAGCGCCTCGAGCATTTCCTGCACGCGCGCGGTGGCCCCTTCCTGCTGCTTCAGGCGATCCTGCAGGCGGTGGATTTCATCCTGCAGCGAGCCGTACGCCTTCTTGAGTTCGGCGCGGTTGCGAAAGAGCTGCACGACGCGCAACTCTTCGGCTTCTTTCCCGGGCTCGCGGACCAGGCCGAGGCGCGCGAGCGGTTTGATGGCGAGCGCCTTCATGCAAAACGGTGGCCGCGCTCGACGCAATACTCGAGCCACTTGTTGAGCAGCATGTTGCGCGTCCAGCGCTCGCTCGTACTCCCGCCCGCGCCCTGCGCCTCGGCGAGATGCGCGTCGTGGTAGACACGCACGTGCATCTCCGGCAGGGCGAGCGGCGGGTAGGTCAATTCGAGGCAAGTCGTGTAGCGGGCACGCGAAACGATTCTGAGACGCAGCTCACAATCGCCCTCGACCGCCGACACGGACTCACGGGGGATGGCACCGAGATCGCCCGCGAGCCAGCCGAGGCGCACGTAATTGCTTTCGTAAAGCGCCATCAGCGCGACGAAGCCCTGTGGCCGTGCGCGCCAGGAGACCGGGGCAAGCGCGTCAGTACGCATCCAGCGCGACTATAGCGCAGGGGAATGCGCGTGCAAGGGACGGGAGGCGCAGGCTGTGACCGGCCTCAAGGCCGGACGCGGCGCTCGATGCCGGCACCCTCGAGGATGTGGCTCGCGATCTCCTCGATCGAGCACTCGGTCGTGTCGAGGCTCGGGATGCCGTAACGCTCGAACAGCGCCTCGGCCGTGCGCAGTTCGAACTGCACCTGTTGCTGCGAGGCGTAGCGACTGTCGGGGCGACGTTCGTGGCGGATCTGCTGCAGCCGCTCGGGCCGGATCGTCAGGCCATAGAGCTTCTGCCGGTAGGGCGCGACCGCCGCCGGCAGCCGCCCGCTTTCGAGGTCGTCTTCCGTGAACGGGTAGTTCGCGACGAACACGCCGTACTGCAGGGCCATGTACAGGCAGGTCGGCGTCTTGCCGACGCGCGAGACACCGACGATCACGACATCCGCGGCATCGTAGTCGCGGCCGCTGCCGTCGTCGTTGGCGAGCGCGAAATTCGTCGCGTTGATACGTGTCGTGTAGGCGGTCAGGTCCGCAATGCCATGCGCGCGCCCTGTCCGGTGCGTGGATCGCGTGGCGAGTTCGCCCTCGAGCGGTCCGACGAATGCATCGAAGAAATCGAGGAACAGTCCGTCGGCACGCTTGACGATGTCGCGCACTTCGGTGTGCACCAGCGTCGAGAAAATGATCGGCCGCACGCCGGTCTCCGCCGCCGCGAGATTGATCTTCCTGACGGCTTCCTCCGCCTTGTCAACACTCGACACAAATGGCAAAGTCACCGGCCGAAACTCGAGGCCATCGAACTGAGTCAGCAGGCTGTGACCCATGGTCTCCGCTGTCACCCCGGTCTGATCGGAAACGAAAAAAACTGTGCGTCGACCCACGCGGCCGAGTCTTTCATTGCCCGGCCCGCCTCGCAAGTGTCCCGCAGCGAATGCCCGGAGCCGCCCTTGACTGACTACGTGATTCCGTTCGAAGCCCTGGCGACGCGCGACATCGAGACCGTCGGCGGCAAGAATGCTTCGCTCGGCGAAATGATCAGCGCGCTCGCGCCGCTCGGCGTGCGCGTGCCCCGCGGCTTCGCGACCACCGCGGCGGCCTATCGCGAGTTCCTGCGCCAGGGCGGACTCGACGCACGCATCCGCGCGACGCTCGCGGCGCTCGATGTCGACGACGTGCAGCGCCTCGCGACGACCGGCGCGCAGATCCGCGACTGGATCCTCTCCACTCCTTTCCCGCCGGCGCTCGAGGCGGCCGTGCTCGCTGCGTTTCGCGCCATGAGCGCCGGGCGCGACATCGCGGTGGCGGTGCGCTCCTCGGCCACCGCCGAGGACCTGCCGGAGGCCTCGTTCGCCGGCCAGCAGGAGACCTTCCTCAACGTGCGCGGCGAGGCCCAGGTGCTCGCGGCCATGCACCAAGTCTTCGCTTCGCTGTTCAACGACCGCGCGATCGCCTATCGCGTCCACCAGGGCTTCGACCACTCGCAGGTCGCGCTCTCGGCGGGCGTGCAGCACATGGTGAGGAGCGATCTCGGCGCGAGCGGCGTGATGTTCACGCTCGACACCGACTCGGGCTTTCGCGACGTGGTCTTCATCACGGCCTCCTACGGGCTCGGCGAGACCGTCGTGCAGGGCGCCGTGAACCCCGACGAGTTCTATGTCTACAAGCCCGCGCTGCGCGCGGATCGCCCGGCGATCCTGCGCCGCAATCTCGGTGGCAAGGCCGTCAAGATGGTCTATGGCGAGCCGGGCAGCGGCGAGCGCGTCCGGACCGTCGACGTGCCGCGTGCGCAGCGGCAGCGCTTCTCGATCGACGATGCCGACATCGCCGAACTCGCGAGGCAGGCGCTCGTGATCGAGGCCCACTACGGGCAGCCGATGGACATCGAGTGGGGCAAGGACGGCGAAACCGGCGACATCCATATCCTGCAGGCGCGCCCCGAGACCGTGCAGAGCCGCACCGGACGCACGATCCAGCGCTACACGCTGAAGACGCGATCGAAGGTGCTCGCGACAGGGCGCAGCATCGGCCAGCGCATCGGCGCAGGGCCCGCGCGCGTGATCCACGGCATTGCCGAAATGGCTCGCGTGCAAAGCGGCGACGTGCTGGTCGCCGACATGACCGATCCCGACTGGGAGCCGGTGATGAAGCGGGCGTCCGCGATCGTGACGAATCGCGGCGGGCGCACCTGCCACGCGGCGATCATCGCGCGCGAACTCGGCATCCCCGCCGTCGTCGGCTGCGGCGACGCGACGCGCAGCATCGCGGAGGGCGCCGAGGTCACGGTCTCCTGCGCCGAGGGTGATACCGGCCATGTCTACGAAGGCCTGCTCGATTTCGACCGGCGGCAGATCGAGCTCGATTCGCTGCCGCAGATCCCGGTCAGGATCATGATGAACGTCGGCAATCCGGACCGCGCGTTCGCTTTCGCGGGCATTCCGCATCGCGGCGTCGGGCTCGCGCGGCTCGAGTTCATCATCAACCGGATGATCGGCGTGCACCCGCGGGCACTGCTCGAGTTCGAGCGGCTGTCCGCCGACCTCAAGGAGCAGATCCGCGGTCAGATGGCGGGCTATGCGGATCCGGTCGGCTTCTACGTCGACAAGCTCGCGGAAGGCATCGCGCAGATCGCGGCGGCGTTCGCGCCGCAGCCCGTGATCGTGCGACTGTCCGATTTCAAGTCGAACGAATATGCCAACCTGATCGGCGGCCGGCAGTACGAGCCGGTCGAGGAAAACCCGATGCTCGGCTTTCGCGGCGCGGCGCGCTTCGTCGATCCCGCCTTCAGGCCCTGCTTCGATCTCGAATGCCAGGCGCTGCGCCGGGTGCGCGACGACATGGGCCTCGTGAACGTGCAGGTGATGGTGCCGTTCGTGCGCACGCTCGCGGAGGCCCGCGAGGTCACGGCGCTGCTCGCCGCAAATGGCCTCGCGCGCGGCGCGAACGGCCTCAAGGTGATCATGATGTGCGAGCTGCCGACCAACGCGCTGCTCGCCGACCGCTACCTCGAGTATTTCGACGGCATGTCGATCGGCTCGAACGACATGACGCAGCTGACGCTCGGGCTCGATCGCGACTCCGGCATCGTCGCGAAACTGTTCGACGAGCGTGACGAGGCCGTCAAGGCGCTGCTGTCGATGGCGATCCGCGCCTGTCGCGCGCGCGGCAAGTATGTCGGCATCTGCGGCCAGGGGCCGTCGGATCACCCGGAATTCGCGCGCTGGCTCGTCGAGCAGGGCATCGACAGCATCTCGCTGAATCCCGACACGGTCGTCGAGACGTGGATGTACCTGTCAGAGGTGGGCGGCGGCAAGGCTTAGCGCGAGACCGAGCGCGGCCGGCAGCGCCTGCACAAAGAGGATTTTCCGGCTCGCGGTCGCCGCACCGAAGAGTCCGGCAACCAGCACGCACGACAGGAAGAAGATCTTCACGGGCATGCCGTCCGCGCCGAGCAGGAGGCCCCAGCCGAGGCCCGCGGCGAGAAAGACGTTGTAGAGCCCCTGGTTCGCCGCGAGCACCTTCGACGCCGCCGCCGATTCCCTCGAATGGCCGAAGGCGCGCAGGCCCGCGGGCTTGTCCCACAGGAACATCTCGAGCACCGCGAACCACAGGTGCAGCGCCGCGACCAGCGCGATGACGACATTGGCGAGGGTGTTCATGATTCGGTCAGATGCCTGAATTGCGCTTCGGATTCCGCGCGGCGCCGCACGCGCCGCAATGACATCCGCCGCGACGGATCGTCATGGCCCACCCGAGAGGAACGGACACTGGCCGAGATCGACATTGCCGCCCGACAGGATCACCCCGACCTGCCCGCCGAGACGCCGCGCACGTCCGCCCAGCACGGCCGCCACCGCGACCGCGGACGACGGCTCGACCAGGAGCTTCAGGTCATCGAGCACGATCCGCATCGCGGCGATGATCTCGGCCTCGGACACCGTGACGACTTCGTCGACATGCCGGCGCAGCAGCTCGAAATTGCGCACGCCGATCGAACCGCGCAAGCCATCGGCAATCGTGTCTGGCACGCCGGCGTCGACGCGTCGCCCGCTCGTGAACGATCGAAACGCATCGTCGGCACTGGCCGGCTCCGCGCCGATCACGGCGCAGCCTTCGGTGAGTCCGCGCACCGCGAGTGCCGTGCCGCCGATCAGGCCGCCGCCGCCGACCGGGGCCACGACCGAATCGAGCGCCAGCGGTTCGGCGAGCAACTCGAGCGCCGCCGTGCCCTGCCCCGCGATCACGTCGGAATCGTCGAACGGGTGCACCACATGCGCCGGCTTGTCGGCGAGCACCGTGGCGAGCGCCGCTTCGCGCGCCGCGAACCCCGCCGGGCAATGGACCACGCGCGCACCGGCCGCCTCGATCGCCGCGACCTTGGTCCGCGACGAACCTTCCGGCACGACCACCGTGCAGGGAAGATGGAGCGAGCGAGCGGCGATCGCGAGCGCATTGCCGTGATTGCCCGAGGAATGTGTCGCGACGCGGGCAACCCGGGCCGGGTCCGGCAACGAGAGCAGCGCATTCAACGCGCCGCGCAGCTTGAAGGCCCCGCCCGTCTGCAGGTTCTCGCACTTGAAGAACACCTGCCGCCCTGCGCGCGCATCGAAAGCGTCGGCGTGCACCACCGGCGTTCGCCGCACCCTGCCCTGCAACCGTCCCGCCGCGGCGACCACCGCCGCGAAATCTGGCAGCGGCTCATTCACCGCGAAATTCCGGCGCGAAGAGCGCCCGGCGATAGTGCCGCAGTTCCGCGATCGAGTCGTGGATGTCCGCGAGCGCGCGATGCGCATTCTGCTTCGCGACACCATCCAGCACTTTCGGCGCCCAGCGGCGCGCGAGTTCCTTCAGCGTGCTGACATCGAGGTTGCGGTAGTGGAAGTGGCGCTCGAGCGCGGGCATTTCGCGGGCGAGGAAGCGCCGATCCTGGCAAATGCTGTTGCCGCACATCGGCGAGGCACCCGCGGCGACGTGCTCCGCGAGAAATGCGAGCGTCGCCTGCTCGGCGGTGGCCGTCGACGTCGCGCTCGCGCGCACCCGGGTGAGCAGGCCCGAGGCACCGTGATGACGCTGGTTCCACTCGTCCATCCGCGCGAGCACCGGCTCGGGCTGGTGGATTGCGAGCACCGGCCCCTGCGCGATCACGTCGAGCCCCGGCGTCGTCACGACGGTCGCGATCTCGATGATGACGTCCGTCCCGGGCACGAGGCCGGTCATCTCGAGGTCGATCCAGATCAGCGCATCGGCGACGGGCATGACAGCGTGGCCCCGGGAGAGTTGTCGCAAATTCTAGCAAACGCTAGGCTGCCCGCCGCACGCCATGACTGCGGACACCCCCTTCGAAGCCGAGGTCATCGCCACTTTCGGGCGGCGCGTGCGCGTGCGCGACGATGCCGGCGGCGAACACGATGCCCGCCCGCGCGGCCGCAAGCTCGTGATCGCCTGCGGCGATCGCGTGCGCTGCGAGCGCGACCCGCGCCACGAGGAGGTCCACGCGACCGCGGTGCTGCCGCGGCGCACGGCGCTGTGGCGCTCGAACCTGCGCGGCGGCGCGGAACTCGTCGTGGCCAACATCACGCATCTCGTGGCCGTCATCGCACCGCGACCCGAACCGGATCTGTTCATGATCGACCGGTATTTCGCCGCGGCCGCCTCCAGCGGCATCGCCGCCGTGCTGGTCGCAAACAAGGCGGACCTGGGCCACGATGCAGCGATGCTGGAGACGCTTGCCGCCTTCGAAGCGATCGGTGCGAGCACGATCGCCTGTGCGGCCGCGGTGGAATCCGGCGGTCGTGTCGGCGAACTGCACGCCCTGCTCAAAGCCGCGACGGCCGTCCTCGTCGGCCAGTCGGGGGTCGGCAAGTCCTCGATCGTCAATGCCCTCGTTCCCGGCGCGGACATCGCCACCGCCGAACTCGTGCGCCAGACCGACGAAGGCCGGCACACGACCACCGCCGCGCGCCTCTATGACCTCGCGGGCGGCGGCCGCCTGATCGACTCGCCCGGAGTGCGCGATTTCTCGCCCGCGATCGATCATCTCGAACCCGGCACGCTCGGCTACGCCGACATCGCCTGGCTTGCGCCGCGCTGCCGCTTCCTCGACTGCCGCCACATGCAGGAACCGGATTGCGCGATCGTCGCGGCGGCACGCACGGGCGAACTCGCGCCGCGACGCTACGAAAGCTACCGGCGCATGCGACGCCTCCATGAACAGCTGTCCGACGCGCGCGGGCCGGGCAAGCGGCCGCGCGCCGGTCGCTGACGATTCGGCACCGGTCATTCCGGTCGCTGCAACTTCCAGAGCCCGAGGCCCGCACGCTCCTCGTAACCGAGGCGTCGGTAGAGATCGATGGCGCGCTCGTTGTGATCGCTCACGTGCAGGAACGGTGTCGCGCCTCGCGCCACGATATCCGCCGCAGCATCGACCGCCGGTTGCGCGACCGCGGCGAACGGCGCGATCGCCCGCGGATAGCGCCGCACGTTCCCGGTGCCCATCGCAAAGCGCTGCTGGCGTGTCGTCAGCGCCGTCCACATGGGGTTGTCGAGCGGGTGCGCGCGCACGCGATCAGCTGATCGACTGGCGCCCCGCGAGGGCGTGCGCGAGCGTGCCGCCATCCACGTATTCGAGCTCCCCGCCGATCGGCACGCCATGCGCGATGCGCGTTGCCGCCACCCCGTGGCGGCGCGCGATGTCGGAGAGGAAATGAGCGGTCGCCTCACCCTCCACGGTCGGGTTGGTGGCGAGGATCAGTTCGCGCGGCCCGCCCGCCGCGAGCAGCGCCTCGAGATCGCGAATGCCGAGTTGCTCGGGGCCGATGCCGTCGAGCGGCGACAGATGCCCCATCAGGACGAAGTAGCGGCCGCGATAGCTGCCGGACGATTCGATCGCCACCACGTCGGCGGGCGACTCGACGACACAGAGCAGCGTGCCGTCGCGCCGCGGGTTCTCGCAGATCGCGCAGAGTGGCGTCTCGGTCAGCATGCGGCAGCGTTCGCAGCGACGCACCGCCGCGAGCGCCGAGCCGAGCGCCTGCGCGAGCGCGCCGGCGCCGACCCGGCCCTCCTGCAGCAGATGGAACGCCATGCGCTGCGCGCTCTTCGGCCCGACGCCCGGCAGCGTACGCAGGGCATCGATCAGGCCCGCGAGCGCCGGCGAATGCTTCATGCGATGCGCCCGCTCAAAACGGCAGCTTCATGCCCGGTGGCAGGCGCAGCCCCGCCATCAGGCCCGACATCATTTCGGCCGAGCGCTGTTCGACCTTCTTCACCGCGTCGTTCACGGCGGCCGCGACCAGGTCCTCGAGCATGTCGCGATCCTCGCCGATGACGGCCGGCTCGATCTGCACGCGCTTGACGTCGTGCTTGCCGGTCATCGTGACCTTCACCATGCCGCCGCCGGACTCGCCGGTGACCTCGAGGTTCGCGATCTCGGCCTGCGCCTTCTGCATGTTCGCCTGCAGCGCCTGGGCCTGCTTCATCATGTTGCCGAAATTCTGGGCCATGCTGTCCTCTCATTTTCCTGTGGGCCGCACCGTTGCCGGGTGCAGCGTCGCGCCGAACCGTTCCTGCAGTGCCCGCACCGCCGGGTCGCCGGCCAGAGCCGCGCGCGCGGCATCGAGTTCCTCGGCCGTCCGACGTTCGAGATCGGTCGCGAGCGTCCCGGCCGGACTGTCGACGATTTCGATCTCGATGCGCACATCCTCCCCGAGCCGCCGGGACAGCGCGCGCGCCACCCGGTCCTCGAGCGTCTTCGTGCGCATCAGTTCGTGGCGGGCATCGAGTCCGAGCTTCACGACGCTGCCCTGGCGCGCGAGGAATGCGCAGTTGGCG
>JABAQN010000017.1 GCA_019187495.1 Steroidobacteraceae bacterium | reverse complement strand
CATGATCCTGTTGCTCGTGGTCGGCCGCCCGTTCGCCGGGCTCAAGCTGCCGGTGATGTTCGCGCCGGTCGAGGACCGCGCGATCCTGCCGGTCATGGTGACGGCCCCGGAGGGCTCGAGCCTCGCCTACCTCGACCGCCACATGCGCGAGCTCGAAGGCGTGCTGATGGAGGAGGTCGCACGGGGCAACGTTCGTTTCGTGAACAGCCGCTCCGGCGGCTTCGGCCGTCGGGGCGACGTGAGCACCGGCGTGATCTTCCTGCCGCTCACGGCGTGGAGCGAGCGCGACGAGAAGGCGAGCGTGATCGCCGAGCGGCTGCGGCGGCGCGTCGCGGAGTTGCCGGGGCTGCGCATCTCGGTGATCCAGCCCGTCGGGCTCGGCGTGCGCGGCGGAGGCAAGCCGCTGCAGGTCGTGCTCGGCGGCAGCGATTACGCCGAGCTCGCGGCCTGGCGCGACAAGGTGATGGCGCGGGTGCAGCGCGAGAACCCGCGCATCGTCGCGCTCGAGTCCGATTACTTCGAGCGCAAGCCGCAGGCCGCGGTGCGCATCGACCGCGACCGGGCCGCGGACCTCGGCGTCTCGCTGGCGACGGTGGGGCGCACGCTCGAATCGCTGCTCGGCTCGCGGATCGTCACGACTTTCGTGCAGGGCGGGGAGGAGTACAACGTCGTCGTGCAGGGGCGGGACGACGAGCGCGCATCATTCGACGACCTCGGCGGCTACTACGTGCGCTCGGTCACGACCGGGACGCTGGTGCCGCTTGCGGCGCTCGTGCACATCGAGGAGATGGCGGGACCGACCGAGTTGAAGCGCTTCGACCGGCTGCGCTCGATCACGCTGTCGGCCAATCTCGCGCCGGGCTATTCGCTCGGCGAGGCGCTCGACTACATCGAGCGCGTGATCCACGAGGAGATTCCCGGCGGCGCCACGATCAACTACGACGGCGAGTCGCGCGAACTGAAGCAGACCGGGGGCCGGCTGTGGCTCACGTTCGGCTTCGCGCTGCTGATCGTCTACCTCGTGCTCGCCGCGCAGTTCGAGAGCTTCATCCACCCGCTCGTCATCCTCGCGACCGTGCCGCTCGCGTTGTCCGGGGCGCTCGTCGGCCTGTGGCTGTTCCGGTCCTCGATCAACGTCTTCAGCCAGATCGGCGCGATCATGCTGATCGGCATCGCGTGCAAGAACGGCATCCTGATCGTCGAGTTCGCGAACCAGCTGCGCGATCGCGGCGTCGAGTTCCGGGAGGCGGTGGTGCAGGCGGCGACCGTCCGCCTGCGCCCCGTCCTGATGACGAGCCTCTGCACCGCCTGCGGGGCCGTGCCGCTGATGCTCGCGACGGGAGCGGGGGCGGAAAGCCGCCAGTCGATCGGCGCGGCGGTGTTCTTCGGGACCGTCTTTTCGCTCGCGCTGACCCTCCTCGTGGTGCCGGCGCTCTACGCGCTGATCGCCCGGCGGACGCAGTCGCCGCACCACGTGAGCCGGCTGATCGAGCGGCTTGCCGGCGCCGTGTCAACGGGGCCGGGCGTGGCTAATTCATTGAATTTGAAGGATTAACGGCGATCGTCCCGGGCCTTTGGCCGGCCCGGCGGGTACAATGGGGGCGTCCCCCGGCTTCCCAGGTGCCCTTTGTCAGCCACGCCGTATCAGCAGCTCGAGCAGGAATGGAGGCGCCTCCACGCGTTCCGCGGGGCGCTCGCACTGCTGCGCTGGGACGCCGCGGTGATGATGCCGAAGGGCAGCGCCGATATCCGGGGCGAGCAGCTCGCAGCGCTCGAGACCGAGCACCACACGCTCCTCACTGCGCCCCGGGTCAGCCGGCTCCTCGACCGCGCGCAGGCCAATGCCCAGGGACTCGACGAATGGCAGGTCGCGAACCTGCGGGAGATGCGCCGCCAGCGCGACCACGCGATCGCGACGCCGGTGTCGCTCGTCTCGCGCCTCGCGCGCGCGACGGCGCGGGCCGAGGTCAAATGGGTCGAGGCGCGCCGCAACAACGATTTTGCGCTCTTCGCGCCGCACCTCGAGGAAGTGCTGCACCTGGTGCGCGACAAGGCGCAGCTCCTCGGGCAGGCACTCGACCTCGCGCCCTACGATGCGCTGACCGACGAATTCAGCCCCGGTGTGACGATGACGGACATCGATGCGATGTTCAAATCCCTCTCGCGCCGCCTGCCGGGACTGATCCGCGAGGCGATGGCGCTGCAGGAGAAGCACCCCGCGCTGCCGATCGTCGGCAAGTTCCCGGTCGGGAAGCAGCGCCAGCTCGTCCTCGAGCTGATGAAGGCGGTGGGCTTCAGGTTCGAGGGTGGCCGCGTCGATGAGAGCGAGCATCCGTTCACGGAAGGCGTGCCCGGCGACATCCGCATCACGACGCGCTACGACGCCGACGACCTGTTTTCTGGCGTCCTCGGCGCGCTGCACGAGACCGGACACGCGATGTACGACCTCGGCCTGCCGCGCGAATGGCGCGACCAGCCGGTCGGCCGCGATCGCGGCATGGCGATCGAGGAGAGCCAGTCACTGCTGATCGAGATGATCGTGTGCCGCAGCCGCCCGTTCGTCCGCTATCTGCTGCCGCTCCTCGTGAAGCACTTTGGCGTGGAAGGTCCCGAATGGGAGCCCGAGAACGTCTATGCGCACCTGACACGCGTGCGGCGCGGCCTGATCCGCGTCGATGCCGACGAGCTCACCTATCCGCTGCACATCCAGTTGCGCTATGAACTCGAAAAGCAGCTGCTCTCGGGTGCGCTCGCCGTGCGCGATCTGCCGGACGCGTGGGCCGAATTCATGGGCGCGCGCTTCAACGTGCGCCCGGCGACCCACCAGGAAGGCTGCCTGCAGGACATTCACTGGGCGGTCGGCTCGTTCGGCTACTTTCCCTCCTATGCGCTCGGCGCCGCCATCGCGGCGCAGCTCCACGAGAAGCTGCGCGGCGATGTCATGGGCCTCGATGAGCAGATCGCGCGCGGCGAATTCGGCGGGCTCTTCGGCTGGCTGCGCGAGCATGTGCACGGCCTCGGGTCGAAGGTCTCGACGCAGGAGCTGCTGAAGCTCGCCACGGGCAAGCCGCTCAATGCCGCGGCATCGCTGCGCTATCTCGAAGGCAAGTATCTCGAGGATCCGACCTCGCGCAGCGCCGCCGCATAGCCGGCGCGCACGACGAGTCCGGTACCATAACGGCCATGGCCGTCCCGAAGCCGTCCGATTCGAATACCGCGAAGCGCCTCGCGGCGCAGCTGCGCGGCCTCGTCGGCAAGGCGATCGAGGATTTCCGGATGATCGAGCCGGACGATCGCGTGATGGTGTGCCTCTCGGGCGGCAAGGATTCATACACGCTGCTCGATCTGCTGCTGTCGCTGCAGCGAAGCGCGCCGGTGCGGTTCGAGCTCCTCGCGGCCAACCTCGACCAGAAGCAGCCGGAGTTCCCCGCGCACGTGCTGCCGGACTACTGCCGCGCGCTCGGCGTGCCGTTCCACCAGATCGAGCAGGACACCTACAGCGTCGTCAAGCGCGTGATCCCGGAAGGGCGCACGATGTGCGGGCTCTGCTCGCGGCTGCGGCGTGGCGCGCTGTACCGCTTCGCCGCGGAGAACGGCTGCACGAAGATCGCGCTCGGCCATCACCGTGACGATATCGTCGAGACGCTGTTCCTGAACCTCTTCCACGGCGGGCGGCTGAAGGGCATGGCGCCGAAGCTCGCGTCGGAGGACGGGCGCAACATCGTGATCCGCCCGCTCGCCTACGTGCCGGAGCGCGAGCTCGAGCGCTACGCGCGCGCGCGCGACTTCCCGATCATCCCGTGCCGGCTGTGCGGTTCGCAGGACAACAACCAGCGCCTCGCGATCAAGCGGATGCTCGCCGACTGGGAGCGCGAGCATCCGGGGCGCGTCGCGTCGATTTTCTCGGCGCTGACGCAGGTCGAGCCCGCGCACCTCGCCGACCCGCGCCTCTTCGATTTCGCCTCGCTCGCGCGCCGGCCGCAGTGACCGTCCTGCCGTTCGCCAACGCCTGGTGGGTGGAGCAGGGGCGCTGGCTCGCGGGCGAGTACCCGGGCGGTGCCACGCGCGAGGAGACCCGCGCGCGCCTCGCGGCGCTCGCGGCGCTCGGCATCGATACCTTCCTCGACCTCACCGCTCCCGACGAAATGCCTGCCTACGAGCCGGAGCTGGCGCGGGGCACGCGCCATGTCAGGAAGCCGATTCCCGACCACAGCCTGCCGCTCGAGCCCGAGCACATGGCCGAGATCGTCGCGGTGATCGATGACCTGCTGGCCGGCGGGCGGCGGCTCTATCTGCACTGCCGCGCCGGCATCGGCCGCACGGGCATGGTCGTCGGCTGCCATTTGGCCCATCACGGTAAACGCGGCGATGCCGCACTCGATGCGCTGAACGAGCTGTGGGCCGCGAGCCCGCGCTCGCGCTCGTGGCCGTCGATACCGGAGACCGCCGAGCAGCGTGACTATGTCTACCGCTGGCCGGCCCCGCTCGACCCGACGCTCGACGACGATGCGATGGCCGCGACGCGCGCGCTGCGCGAGCGCTTCACCGGCGCGCTGCTCGGCCTCGCCACGGGGGACGCGCTCGCGGCGGCCACGCAGTTTCGCAAGCCAGGCAGCTTTCCCCCGGTCGGCGATCTCCTCGGCGGCGGGCCGTTCGACCTGCCGCGCGGCGCGTGGACCGACGACACCGCGATGGCGCTCTGTGTCGCCGAGAGTTTCCTCGACCGCGGCAGTTTCGATCCGGTCGACCAGGTGGCGCGCTTCACGCGCTGGCAGCGCGAGGGCCACCTGTCCGCGACCGGGCAGTGCGTCGGCATCACCGCCGGCGTCACGCGCGCGCTCGGCGCGGCGCGCTGGCGCCGCCAGCGTTTCCCCGGCTCGCACGATCCGGCGCAGCTCGACCCGGAGGTGCTGTCACGCATCGCGCCCGCCGTGATGTTCCATTTCAATGACGCCACCGCCGCCGTCGAAGTCGCGGCCGATGTCGCGCGCACGACCTGCCAGGCGCCGCTCGCGCTCGACGCCTGCCGCGTGTTCGCGACGGCGCTGCACGCCGCACTCGCCGGGCGCGACAAGCCGGCGATCCTGCGCGCCGTCCGCCAGCTCGGCGACAGCGGCACCCTGCGGCCCGAGGTCGCGGACATCGCCGCGGGCGGTTATCGCCGGGCACTTGCCACGCCAGCCCGCGTCCGATCGAACACGCTCGAGGTACTCGCGCTCGCGCTCGATGCCTTCGAGGCTGCCGCGAACTGGCGCGACGGCGCGCTCGCCTGTGCCAACCGCGGCGGGGATTCCGACGTGCTGACCGCGGCCTACGGGCAGCTGGCGGGCGCGCACTTCGGCGCGCCGGCGATTCCCCCGGCATGGCGCAACAGCCTCGTGGCCAGGGACACGATCGTCGACTTCGCCGACCGTCTGCTCGCCGGGGCGATGGAGGCGATGGCGCGCTGAGGGGGTGGGTGCGAGAGGGATGATCGGTCGTTTCGTCGTCCGTCGCCGGGTGTACGTCAACAGGCGGACGAATTGGGCGATTTTGTCCGACTGTTGACGTGATCGGCGACGAGGCACACTTCGCGGCGCCCCCCGGTACGGCGTTCGGGATGGTGCATCGGGCTCGGCGGCAGCGCTTGACAGCCGACTCTCGCCACGCGCATTGTTGTCATGCGTTGCATACAGCCGGGAGTGTCACGGCGCTGTGGGGTCACTGGCGTGGTGGGCATCGCAGGGTCGCATCGTTCGATAAGACCGTCACCCGGGATTTCAGGCCGCGTTCTGGCGGGCGCGGGTTCGACGGCGCTGCACATCGGCTTGGTCGGGGTCCTACTGGCGCCCCTACCGCATTCCAGCGCGCCAATGGCCGACGACCCCGGCGCCGCCGTGCCGATGGTGGCCACCGTCATGCTCGCACCCGCCGCACCGCTCGAAGCCGCCGCGCCGTCGCCGTTGATCGACGAGCCGGCACTGAGTCGGTTGGCGATCGCACTGCCGGCACTTCCACCCGTGGCCGTCGACGACACCGCCGCCGATCCCTTCGAACTCGCGCGCGAGGCCGAGTCGGGCGTGGATGCGGCCGAGCTCGAGCGCCTGCAGGGGGTATATCAGGGCCAACTGCGCGGCCGGCTCGGACGCGTGCTCGAGATGGTGCGCGGCTCGGGCGAGGCTCGCCCGGGCCCGTGCACGGCACGCCTCATCCAGAACGAGCGCGGGGATGTCATGGACGTGGATCTGTCCGCCTGCGCTTTCGACGACGCCACCAAGGTGATTCTGGCGCAGGCGCTGCAGCGCGCCTCGCCGCTGCCGCCGCCCCCGGCGGGTCTGGCGATGGGCAGCACGCTGACGGTGGATGTATCGCGGTTTTGACGACAACGAGAACGGACCATCAGGGAGTCGGGGTCATGAACGCCATTGAACGCGGCTGGTTTGCGAGCGTGATGGGCCTGAGTATCGCGCTGTCGGCACCGGCCCACGCGGCCGTGGGCCGCACGGCGGGCGCAGCCGATGTCTCCGCTACCGGCGAGGCACGCTACACGATCCCGATCTTCACGCCCCCGGGCACGCACGGGATGACCCCGCAACTGGCGCTCACCTACGGTAGTCGGGGGGGGGGGTGACGCGCTCCTCGGGTTCGGGTGGTCGGTTGCGGGGCTGAGCGCCATCCATCGCTGCGACAAGACCTGGGCGCAGGACGGTACGCCACGCAACGTGCAGAACGATGCCAACGACCGCTTCTGCCGCGACGGCAATCAGCTGAAGCTCGTCTCGGGCACCTACGGCCAGAGCGGCGCCGAGTACCGCACCGAGATCGAGAGCTTTTCACGCATCATCTCGTCGGGCGCGGCAGGCAACGGGCCGGCCTCGTTCACCGCTGAGGATGCGAACGGGCTGATCTACGACTATGGCGCGCGTTCCGACTCGCAGATCGAGTCGCAGGGACAGCCGACGATCCGAACCTGGGCCCTCACCACGATCCGAGACCGCGCAGGCAACCGGATCGAGTTCTACTACAACGAAGACACAACGAACGGCAGCTATCAGATCGCGCGCGTCGAGTACACCGCCAATCCCGGCGCGGGGCTCGCGGCAGCGTACAAGGTCGAGTTCTTCTACCAGACCCAGCCCGCGCAAGAGATCGAGTCGGCCTACGCCGGCGGCTCGGTCATCAAGGACGTCAAGCGTCTGACGCAGATCGAAGTCAAGTACAACAGCGTCGTTGTGCGTGGTTACACGCTCGCTTACGAAGGGAGCGTGAGCAGCGCCAGTCACAGCCGTCTTGCATCGATCACCGAGTGCGCGGACGCGGGCGGCACGGATTGCCTCGCGCCCACCACGTTCACGTACCAGAACGGCACGAGCGGCCTTGGCGCCCAGGGCAACTCGGCCGCCGTGGTCCCGCTCGCAACGCCACTCACGATGGACGTCAACGGTGACGGCCGGCAGGATCTCGTCTACTCCTCGAGCGCGACCTCGGGCACCGGCACCTGGCGGGTGATGTTCGGCACCAGCAGTGGCTACGCCGCCCCGGTCGACACCGGCGTCACGAACACCAACTTCACCGGCGCCACCTCGATCGACTACAACCAGGATGGCCTGTACGACCTGCTCGTGCCCGGTGCGAACGGCAGTTGGTGGGTGATGCTGGGTTCCTCCTCCGGCCTGGCTTCACCGGCCGACACGAGTGCCCCCGTCACGGCGAGCGGCATCGGCCAGAACGCGCTCGCGACCGATGTGGACGGCGATGGCCGGGAAGATCTCGTGTGGGCCGACCTCTACGGCTACGGCGGCGGCGATGCGATCCGCTATCGGCTGCGCCTGGCGGGTAGCGGGTTCAGCTCGACGGTGTACACCCTCGCCGGCCCCATGCCTGTCGACACGATGATCGTGAGCGGCCTCACCGCCACGCGCGCCGGCGCAGGTCCCGTCACCGACCTCAACGGCGATGGACGCGGCGATGTCGTCTACCGGCGCACGATGCGGTTGTGGAACGACGCCACCGGCAAATGGCAGTACTTCTACTCCATCCAGGCGATCTGCTCGGGCGCCTGGAGCTTCGGTGTCGGCACGCCTTCGGCTCCCGCCGCGCCCGTGCTCGCCGACCTCAACGCCGATGGTCGCACCGATATCGTCTACTACGACCAGAGCGCGACCATCAACTATCGCTTCAGCACCGGGACTTCGTTCACGAGTGCGGGCACCGCGGGCTCGATTTCGGTGTACTCGGGCGCGTTCTTCGTGCTCGACTGGGATGGCGACGGTTACGAGGACCTCGTGAGCCCGAAGTTGAGCAGCTCGAGCTGGTTCCTGTGGCGCTCGACGGGCGAGGGGCTGTCCGCACCGCTCGACACGGGCGTGCCGTTCTCGAGTACCACGGCGCTCATCCTGACCCTCGCGAGCGACCTCAACGGCGACGGCCAGCGCGACCTCGCCTACGGTGACGCGTATAGCGGGGCCTGGAACTATCGGCTCCATGCCGGAGTCGAGCCGGACCTGCTCCTCACGGCCACCGACGGGTTCGGCAATGTCGCCTCGTTCACCCACGCACCCCTGTCGAACTACGGTTCGTACGCCAAGGGCTCAGACGCGAGCTTCCCCATGCAGGACTACGCCGGACCCGTCAGCGTCGTGACGAACGTACAGCTGAGCGACGGGCTCGGGGGCACGTATGCCCTGCAGAACTTCTACTACCAGGCTGCGCGACGCAACCTGCAGGGCCGCGGGTTCCTCGGCTTCGAGTATCGCTCGTGGATCGACAGCCGCGACGGCACCGCGCAGCGCCGCTCGTTCAGTCAGGACTGGCCCTACATCGGCGCCGTCAGCAACGCGCGGCGCACGCAGGAGCCGAGTGGGCTCGCGATCACCGAGGAGTCGGCGACTTACGCGAAGATCGATCTCGGCTCGGGCTACGAGGCGCGCGTCTTCCCGTACGCGAACGTCAGTACCCGGCAGCTGCGTGAGGTGGGCGGGGCCTACAACGGGAATCTCGTTCGCAGCGTGTCGACCTCCCGGATTTTCGACGGCGCCACGGGTGCGCTTTACGACCAGACCGTCACGACCACCGAACCCGCCTCGGGCGCGAACGGTCTGCGCGCAGGGCAGACCTGGACACAACGCACCTACACCCCGGCCGGTAGCCTCACGAACGACACCGCGTCCTGGTGTCTCGGCCGCCCGCTCGAAGTACAGCAGACCCAGTCGCACACGGGCTACGGCGGGGCGAGCCAGATCCGCACGCAGCAGATCGCGTGGAACACCGTGCAGTGCCGCCCGACCTCGGTCGTGATCCAGCCGGGCGATCCCCAGTGGCAAGTCACCACCGCGTTCGGGTATGACGACTTCGGCAACACCAGCAGCGAGACCGTGACCGGCATCGGGATGAGCGCGCGCAGCACCATCGTGTACTGGGGCGGCACCGGGCAGTTCCCGGTGTCGATAACGAACGCGCTGTCGCAGGTCACGCAGAAGGGCTGGGATTACGCCCTCGGTGTCCCGACGAGCGAGACCGATCCGAACGGCATCCAGGTCAGCTGGCAGTACGATGCCTTCGGCCGCCAAAGCCGCGAGAACCGCCCCGATGGCACGTACTCGACCTGGACACCCTATCTGTGTTCCGCCGTACCCGGCAGTTGCTACGGCTGGGACAACAACCATTACCGCATCCGCCAGTCGAACTTCGACAGCGCCGGCTCTCAGGTGAACTGGGCCGAGACGTTCCACGACCCGCTCGACCGGATGGTCGATCGCGCTTCGCTCAACCGCGACGGCTATCAGGTCAACGAGCGCTGGATCTACGACCCGCTCGGGCGGCTTGCCTCCCGGAGCACGCCCGCGCGCCTCGCCGCAGGCGATTCGTTCTTCTACACCTCGTTCACTTACGACCTTGCGAACCGCCTCACCCAGACCTCCCGGCCCGTGAGCGACTCGGACCCGACGCTGCAGACGACCACTACTTACTTTGAGGCCCTCACCACCCGCGTCGTGGATGCGCTCGGCAAGCAGACCACCCAGATCGTCGACGCCGCGGGCGCGGTGGCGCGTTCGATCGACCCCGACGGCTATTACGTCGGCTTCGATGTCGATGCGTTCGGCAACCCCGTGCGCGTCGTGGACTCATCGGGCGCGACGCTGCAGACGGGCACGTACAACATCCGCGGCCTGCGAACGGCCTCGATGAACGTCGATCTCGGCACCTGGAGCTACGGCTACAACGCGCTCGGGGAGATGACCTCCACCCTCGACGCGAACGCCAGGACCGTCACGGCGACCTACGACGCGCTCGGCCGCCCGCTCACGCGCGTGATGCCGGAAGGCACCGGCAGTATCACCAGTACCTGGACCTGGGGCACGAGCGCGGCCGCGCACGAGATCGGGCGCTTGAAGCAGCAGCAGATCTCGGGCACCGGCCTCACCACCTATCGGGAGACCTACACGTTCGACAGCCTGGGGCGAGCAAGTCAGACGCAGTACACGGAGGGCAGCAACAGCTACTACGTCAACCAGACCTACAGCACGCTGACCGGCCTGCCCGACACGCTCACCTATCCCACGAGCACCTCGGGGTATCGACTTAAGCTGCAGTACGAGTACCAGTACGGGGCGCTGCTGCGCGTGAAGGACTACAACGCCCCCGCCACGGTGTTCTGGCAGGCCAATGGGGCCAACGCGCGCGGCGAGGCGACCGATGTCACGCTCGGCAACGGGCTGCGCACCGTCAAGGGCACCGATCAGGTCACGGGCTGGGTGGATTACCTTCAGACCGGCGCGGGCGGCGGTACCGCGGTGCAGAACCTGAGCTACCTCTGGGACCGCATGGGCAACCTCGTGCAGCGCCAGGACAACAACCAGGGCCTGACAGAAAACGCCTACTACGACAACCTCTACCGACTCGATTACACGACCCTGAACGGCAGCACGAACCTCGACCTGTCCTATGCCGCCAACGGCAACATCCAGAGCAAGAGCGGCGTCGGTACCTACTCGTACCACGCCACGAAGCTCCACGCGGTCGTGTCCATCAACACCGGAGGAGGGACCTGGTCGTTCTCGTATGATGCCAACGGCAACATGACCAACCGCAACGGCACTACGATCAGCTGGTTTGCCTCGAACCTGCCGAAGAGCATCACGAAGAACGGCCAGAACTCGAGCACGTTCCAGTACACGCCTTCTGGCAGCCGCTGGCGGCACGCGTACAAGACCGCCAACGTGACCTACACCCATGTCTATCTCGGCGGTCTCATGGAAAAGGTCACCCGGGGCAGCACCACCGACTGGAAGCACTATGTCTTCGCCGAGGGTCAGGCAGTGGCGTTGTATTCGAGGAAGAGCACCGGCACGAATACGCTCTCTTACCTCCTGCGCGACCACCAGGGCTCGGTCGATGGAATCACCAGCAGTACCGGTGCGGTCGTCGTGCGCGAGAGCTTCGATCCCTATGGGCAGCGGCGGGGTACAGCCTGGAGCGGCGCGCCGTCCTCGGGAGACCTCACCACGATCAACGGCCTCACCCGCCGCGGCTACACCGGCCACGAAATGCTCGACTCCACCGCACTCATCCACATGAACGGGCGGGTCTATGATCCGGTCGTGGCAAGATTCGTGAGCGCGGATCCATATTTCGATGGCGCACTCGGCGGTCAGGGCTGGAACCGCTTCGGCTATGTCGGAAGCAACCCTCTGACACTCAACGATCCCGGTGGATTCGAAGCGTCGGGCACCACGATCATAAGCTGGATCAACGGCAGCGAGTGTGGGAAGCACCCAAGCACCTGCAGTGCGTGGAACAACGTCTTCTCGACGCGGATCGAGTCCGATGACAACAGAATGGAGCTTCACTCTTCCGACGGCACGGTGACGATTCTGGGCACCGAAACGCGAATGTGGATCACAACAAGTGCCGGAGCGTTTTTTGGTCCGGGCCGATCGGTGACATCGGGTGACATCCGCGACGGTACAAGCGGTGCGGGTGGCGAGCACAGTGGCGCTGAGGGCGCAGATGGCGGCCCTCAAGGCAGCGCGCCGCGAGGGGATGAGTCGACATTCAGGAATTTCGTGTGTTCCAACACAACTCAAGGAGTTGTGCGAGGAGCGTTTGCGGGTGGTGCCTACGGCTTGGTAACGGGGAAGGGGAGTCTCCCGGCCCTCGGAATTGGAGCATTGGGAGGCGGACTTGCGGGATGGGCAACAGCAAACGAGTCGCTCACTCAATCCCAACTTGGAGTGACTCTATTCACGATTGGTGCGATAGCCAGCCTGCCCACTGCAGGTAGCCGGACCGGTGCGTTGGCCGGAGGAGTTGGCGAAGTCGCCAACGCTGGTGTCACCGACTTCTCTACGCGGTTGGGCCAATTTACGGCAGGCGCCATTCTTGGCGCGGCCTTGGAAGCCGTAACCGGCGGCTCCTCTGTTCGAGGTGGCGTAGCCGGAATATCCGCTCTTCTCACATCCAAGTTTGTGAATGCCGCATTCGACAAGGCCTGCGGGGCAGGATCGTGAACGAATTGCGGGCTGAGTTCAGTTTTTCCAAGCGATCTTCGGCGTGGATTTGGGTGAATGTTTGCTGCGATGCGCTCCTCGCGGTTGCTCTGGTAGCACTTACGAGTTACGTGGCTTTCGACACGGCTGACGGCCTGCTTCGCGTGGGCTCGATTGTTATGTATGGATTGGCTGGAGTCGCTGCAACGCGCGCGATATGGCGGTTCAGGTACAGGCACGTACTGGCAAGCGTCTATGTAGTGGAATCTGGCGGCATCCGCGTCAATCATGTGCTGGGCGAACCAGTGGTCACGTGGGATCAGGTGGCGGAAGCAGACTACGTCCCAGTCGTTCCCGCGTATCGCCTTCTGGCAGCAACCCAGCCCGAACCCATCGTTCTGTTTGTGGAGAGGAGCTGGAAACCATCAGGAATCGTAAACCGCAGGAATCAGCGTGCTGCGGAGTGTCTTCGGGACGGTCTCGGCCGGAAGTTGAGGACGCGGTGGTTACCTTGGTGACTGGGGAGCGGATAACGGCAAGTGAGCCCTGATCGGCGCGACTTTCCCGGCCGACCATGCGCATACACAGGCACAGATGCCGTACACAGTGCGGCGCGCAGGAAGTGCGCGAGAGCTTCGATGCGTATGGCGCCCGGCGCGGCCCGGCCTGGAGCGGCGCGCCGTCCTCGGGGGACCTCACCACGATCAACGGCCTCACCCGCCGCGGCTACACCGGCCACGAAATGCTCGACTCCACCGCACTCATCCACATGAACGGGCGCGTGCAGGATCCGCTATTGGGGCGGTTCGTCAGCGCGGATCCATTCCTTGATGTGCAGTTCGGCACGCAAGCGTGGAATCGCTTCGCCTACGTCGGCAACAATCCGCTGACGTTCAGCGACCCGAGCGGGTTCACGAGCCTTGGCAGCGCGCGGCCGCATGTCGCGTTGCTCAATGGAGACCAGCATCCCAGCGTCGATGTCGAAATCGCAATGGAGAACGGACTTGAGACCGTAATGGCATACGGGCGTCGAGAATCGTCGATCTCGCTGGATCTGGTTCAGCTCATGGAAGTCCCGCACCCGGGTGGAGGCGGAGGTGGAGATGGCGTCGGGGGTGGCATCGGTGGTGGCGGCGCCAGCAACCCAGAGAGGCCGAAGCCTCCAGAGGCGCCCGAGCCGGACAATCCGATTCCCACACCTTGTCCGCCAACCAGGGGATCGGGAGCGGCATCTCCGGGGGAGAACATCCGTATTGGCGCCGAGTTTGGTGCGGAAACCGGCGCTTCAGCGGGCGCCATAGCTGGTGCGCGATACGGCCTGAGATTTGCGATTGCGGAATCCGCACACTTCAGCTTCTCAGCAATTATCAGAATTGGAGCTACGAGTGAGGCTGTTTACGCCGGAGCAGCGGGCGGAGCGGCGGCAGGTGCCGCACCTGGTGCGATTGTTGGCGCGCTTCTCGGTTTGGCGTACGCCGCTGCGGGCGACCTCCTCGACTATTACCTATCGCTCGACTCAGTACAGAACTTTAAATGCCCGCCGTAGAGGTTGACGCCGACGTGACTTCCAAGAAAAGAGCCACTGAAATAAGAACTGTTGGAATCTGGTACGCCATGATCTTCGGCGCTCTTTTCTCCGCCAAACTGGCGATTTCTCATGAACTGACACTGTTGAGACTCTTGATTGTTGCGGTATTGAGCCTCGTTGGTGGACTCCTGTTTGGCTATCTTTTTTGGTTGATCTATGGCAGGAAGCATCAATGAGCTCTCTGAGAGTACAAGTTTCGGATTTTGGCAAGGCTGAGCCGTCTGAGGATTCCGGCGATGTCGGGCCATCGTTCCGATTCATGTCGGGCCAGCGTTCCACGGTAGATCGGGTTGGTTGCGGGCCGACGGGACAACCCGGTCTCCATGACTGGTTCGGGTAGACATTGGAGACGTAGACAGTGGCGCACGCGAGGTCGTCCTGTGCAGGAGCGCCTGCGCCGCAACGATCGATCAGCGGCACTTTCCCGCCCTCAACCATCACGCGGACTCGGGCGTCAGGAGATGAACAATTGGGAAATAGCTCCGGTAGCGCCCCGCATCGCGAGTCAGGATGCCGCAGCCGAGAACAGCGGCGTGGGCGCCGATGAAGAAGTCGGCGAGCACATTGGCCCTGGTGCCGCCCTTGCGCCGGTACTTCACGAAGGCCCGGCCGGCCAGGAACAGCGCGGGGCGGGGCAGCTCCTGAAAGGCGAGGCCCATCCCCCCGATGGCCTCGTCCGCCGCCTTGACGGAGTCGAACGCGCGGATAGGAAATTCAAACCACCTGTCCCGCCGGGGCCTATTCGTGGAACGGGCCTTATGGTGGCCCCGTGCCTGCCGCCGCCAGGCCGAAATCGGCGGCCAGGATGCCTTGTCGGAGGGTTGGCCA
>JABAQN010000046.1 GCA_019187495.1 Steroidobacteraceae bacterium | reverse complement strand
GACCTGCGCTCGATCGCGGGCAGCGGGCCGGGCGGGCGAATCACGCGTGCGGATTTCGAGGCCGCGGCGACGGGCGGCGCTCGGGCGGGCGGCGCGCGCGCGCAGGCTTCGCAGGTTGCCACGCGCGCGGCGCGGGACGGCACGACCGAGGTGAAGATCATCGGCCTGCGCCGTGTGATCGCCCAGCGCATGAGCGAGGCGAAGCGCAACATCCCGCATTTTGCCTACATCGAGGAAGTCGACGTGACGGAACTCGAGGCGCTGCGCGAGCACTTGAATGCCGCGGCGCCGAAGGGCACTCCGTCGCTGACGCTGTTGCCGTTCCTCGGCCTCGCGCTCGGTCGCGTGCTTCCGGCCTTTCCCCAATGCAATGCGCTCCACGATGCGGAGCGCAATGTCGTCATCCAGCACGCGGCGCTGCATCTCGGCATCGCCGTGCAGACCCCGGACGGCCTCAAGGTGCCGGTCGTGCGCCACGCCGAGGCCAAGTCCCTGCGCGAACTTGCCACGGCAATCCGCGAGGTTTCCGATCGGGCGCGTCGCAACAAGTCGCCGCGCGAGGAACTCTCGGGCTCGACGATCACGATCACGAGCCTCGGCAAGCAGGGCGGCATCGCCTCGACCCCCGTCATCAACGCACCCGAGGTGGCGATCGTCGGGGTGAACAAGGCGGTGGATCGTCCGGTCGTGCGTGGCGGCGCGATCGCGATCCGCCGCATGATGAACCTCTCCTCGTCGTTCGATCACCGGTTCGTGGACGGCTTCGATGCCGCCTCCATGATCCAGGCGCTCAAGTCGCTGCTCGAGCACCCGGCGACGATTTTCATGCAGGAACAGGACTGACAAGATGAAAGACCCGGCACGACCCGCCTTCGGCACGGTACTCACGGACAAGATGGCAGTCGCGGAATTCCGCGACGGGCGCTGGCAGGCGCATGCGCTGCAACCGGTGGCGCCACTGCCGCTGCATCCCGCCGCGCACGTCCTGCACTATGGAAGCGAGTGCTTCGAGGGCTTCAAGGCCTATCGGCGCGCCGATGGCAGCGTTTCCGTGTTTCGCATGGACCGGCACATCGAACGCATGCGCCAGAGCGCGCGCCAGCTCGTGCTGCCCGAACCCGACGCGGCGCAGCTCGCTGACATGGTGCGCGAGGTCATCCGCGCCTGCCGGGGACAGGTGCCCGAGGCACCCGGCGCGCTCTACCTGCGACCCCTGCTGATCGGCACGACGCCGAACATCGGTGCCGCCGCAACCCCGAGCGCGAGCGCGTTGCTGGTCGTGCTCGCGAGCCCCGTGTGGGACTATTTCGCAGGCGGCGCGAAGCCGCTGCGCATTTTCATCGAGGACCAGAAGACGCGCACCGCCTCGCACCTCGGCATGGTGAAGACGGGCGGCAATTACGCCGCTGCGCTCGGGCCGACGCTCGAAGCCCGCAAGGAGTTTGCAGTCGACCAGGTGCTCTTCTGCCCCGGCGGGTCGGTGCAGGAGACAGGCGCCGCGAACTTCCTGCTGCTGCGCGAAGGGCATGTGCTCACGCGCAGCCTCGACAGTTCATTCCTGCACGGCGTGACCCGCGATTCGCTGCTGACGATGGCGCGCGACATGGGATTTCGCATCGAGGAGCGCGCGTTCGATGTCGCGGAGATGCTCGAGTGGGCGAAGTCGGGCGAGGCCGCGCTATCCGGCACGGCCGCCGTGCTCGCAGGTGTCGGCACGCTCGTCACGCGCACCGGCGAACATCGGGTAGGCAGCGGCGAGATCGGCCCGGTGACGCAGCGATTGCGCGCCGCGCTGGTCGCGATCCAGGCCGGCCAATCGCCGGATACCCGCGGGTGGCTGGAACGCGTCTGAGCGCGGGCCTGCGGGCGCGACGCCAGCCCTTGCACCTTGCACCGCGATGCGCGCACGCTTGGCGCACGAGGTAAGGCTCATGGACACCTTTCTGAAGGCCACGCTCGCGGCGACCCTCGGCGCGCTCGGTCTCGCCGCCTGTGCAAGCGGTCCCGACACCATCCGGGCCGCAGACTCGTCGCTCGTGGATCACACGTGCATCGTCTCGACTGGCTCGCACATACGACGTGCCGCTTCGGAGTGCCTCCCGGTCAACGGCCGCGCATACTCCGAGTCCGATATCGATCGCACGGGCGCCGTCGATCTGGCGCGGGCGCTGACGCTGCTCGATCCATCGATCAGCGTCGGCCGTTGACGATCTCGATCATTCACTTCGCCACGCGGGCTTCGTCGCGCGGCCCCATGAAGGCCATGAGAAACCTGCCCGCCCTGGTCGCCGCGGCGGTGATGGCCGGCTGCGGCACGCTGCCGGACGGGCGGGCATGGGGCGAGGACGCGACCGCCGCGCCCGGATGGGCGCGGATACGCGAAGCAGCATGGTCCGCTGCGAGCAACCCGCGGGTGTGGGTCCCGCTCGCCGGCGCAGCACTGCTGCAGGTCGACGATTGGGATCGCGACATCGCGGACTGGGCGCGCCGGGAGACGCCGGTCTTCGGTTCGGCCGCCCGTGCGGCGGACTGGAGCGATGGCCTGCGCACGGCGTCGGTCGTTGCGTTCCACGCGAGCGCGCTCGCCACCCCGGGTGGCGACACGGCTGGCGAATGGTTCGCGAACAAGCTGCGCGGCTATGCGGTCGACTCGGCGGCGATCGTCACGACGACCGGGCTCACGCAGGTGATGAAGCGCACGGCGGGACGCGAGCGACCGAATGGTGCCGATGACGAGAGCTTTCCGTCGGGCCATACGGCCGTGGCCGCGGTGCACGGGCGACTTGCTCAACTGAACCTGCGGTCGATGGCGCTCGCGCCGGGGACGAGTCGCGCGATCACTGTCGGCCTCGACACGCTGACGATCGGCACATCGTGGGCGCGCATCGAGGCAGGCTGGCATTTCCCCGCCGATACGCTGGTCAGCGCATCGCTCGGCGCGTTCTTCGCACAGTTCTACGACGCGGCGTTCATGGGATCCCGGGAAACTCCCGCTCCTGCCGTCGCGGTCGCTTGGCGGCCAGGGGGTGCGGCCCTCACCGTGTTCTGGCGATTTTGATGTAACATAAGCCTTTATGAATCGGCATCTTATGCTGAGTACCTCATCTAATTTCGCAGCACCGCCACTGCGTGGCTTCAGGGGGAAACAGCCGATTCGCCGGCTCAAATGCGTTGCCTTTCAAATCCAGCGCGCTATATTTCGTCTGTACCTCGTTGATATCTAATACAACGTGCCGGGGGATCGATGAGCACCGTCATGGAGCAAATGCAGCGCGCGGCCCTGACTCTCGCCTGCGCGGGTACGATCAAGGACCGCCTCGCGTCTGCGTATCGCGACCACCTGGCACCGATCGAAAGCGCCGACCTGCCGCGCGATCTCGCCGAGGATCTCATTGCCGTGCGTCGCGCGATGGTGCGCGAGCGGCCGCTCTGCCGTTCGGAAGATGCCGTGCAGGCGACAGTGCGCAAGATGTCCAATGACGAAGCGGTCGAAATCGCGGGCCGCGTGGTGATGTTGTTCGGCGCGCTGTGCGGTCAGTCGCAGCACGCTCACAAGCTCGCCGCCGGCAACGGCGCCGCGGTATTGCACATCAATCGAGCTTGAACTCGATCACATCCCAGCGCGCCGTGTTCTCGTGGCGCGCTTCCTTGCGGATCGCATCGACGAGGCCACGCTCGTCCCAGTCGACGACGGCATTGGCGAGGCTCGCCAGTTCCTTCGGCAGCTGCACGTCCTTGCCGAAATACTTGAGCAGCACCACCGGCTTGCTGCTCGCCTGCGCAAAGCGCGCCTGGAACGTCACGAGATCCTGGTGCTTCGCGTAAAGCGCCGGCAGCAGGATCACGACCTCGGCCTCCCTGATCTGGCGACGCAGGTCTTCGCGTAGCGCTTCCTTGTCGCCGGCCGGCACATGATCCGGCGTGCTCGTGTTGCGGTAGAAGAAATTGCGCGCGCTTTCGAGATACTCGAACACCCGCAGGTAATCGTCGTCGGTCGCCCAGACATGGGAGACGAACACGCGAATCGGGTCGGCCTGCGACATGGACGGGAGTGTACAGGAGCCGCCCAGCCGGATGCTCGCCGATGCCGCGCCGCACCGATACACTGTGCGGATACCCGCTTCCGGACCCCGCCTTGAGGCTGCTCGTCTACAACATCCGCTACGCCACCGGCACCGGTCCCACCTTCCACCTGCCAATACCCGGCGCCGGCTATCTGCGCAGCAGTCGCCGGGTGCTGAATGGCATCACGCAGTTCGTGCGCGCCGAGAACGCGGACGTCGTGGGCCTGATCGAAGTCGACACCGGCTCGATACGCTCGGGCATGGTCAACCAGGCGGCGTACATCGCCAGTGAGCTCGGCCACTATTCGACCTACCAGAGCAAGTACAGCGTGAACTCGCTGAACCAGCGGGTGCCGGTCGTGCGCAAGCAGGCGAACGCATTCCTCGCCGCACCGCGGGTCACCGGCGAGCGCTTCCATTACTTCGACACCGGCATCAAGCGGCTGATCATCGAGCTCGAGCTCGACGAAGTCTGCGTGTTCCTGGTGCACCTGTCGCTCAAGTTCCGCCACCGCCAGTACCAGTTGCGCTCGCTGCACGACCTCGTGGTCCGCTCGCACAAGCCGGTGATCGTCGCGGGCGACTTCAACACGTTCTGGGGCAACCACGAGATCTACCTCTTCATGCGCGCGGCAGGGCTCGCCAGCGCGAACCGGCACGGACTGCCGTCGTTCCCGGCGCGCAATCCACGCGTCGAACTCGATTTCATCCTCGTGAGCGAGGCCATCGAGGTGACCGACTTCCGCGTGCCGGATGTCCGTTATTCGGACCACCGGCCGATCGTCTGTGATTTCAGAGTAAGGAGCCGAAGCGATGTCCGACGCCCCGTCCTGGACCCTGCAGCGTGACGCCGAGGGGCTCGCGACCCTGACGCTCGACAAACCGGGCGCGTCCACCAATGTGCTGTCGAAACCGGTGCTGCTCGAACTGGGTGCCTGCATCGATGCGCTGCTGGCCGATCCACCCCGGGCGCTCCTCATCCGCTCGGGCAAGGCGAGCGGCTTCATCGCCGGCGCCGACATCAACGAGTTCGTCACGTTCACGAACGTCGACGAGGCGTTCGAGCTGATCCGCGGGGGCCAGAAGGTGCTGGAACGCCTCGAGGCCCTGCCCTGCCCCACGGTGGCCGCCATCAACGGGTTCGCCCTCGGCGGCGGCCTCGAACTCGCGCTCGCCTGCGGCTATCGCGTGGCGGCGGACGACGACAAAGTCTCGCTCGGGCTCCCGGAGGTGCAGCTCGGCATCCACCCGGGATTCGGCGGCACCGTGCGCACCGTGCGCCTGATCGGCGCGACGCAGGCACTCGACCTGATGCTGACCGGCAAGCCGGTGCGCGCCGACAAGGCGCTGCGGATCGGCCTCGTCGATCGGGTGGTGCCGCGCGCGGAGCTCGACGCGGCCGCACGGGCGCTTGCGCTGCACCCGCCGGCGAAGCACCGCCCGCCGCTGGCGGCGCGGGCGCTGTCGTTCGGCATCGTGCGGCCGTTCGTGAAACGCGCGATCGAGCGCCAGGTCGCAGCGCGAGTCCGGCGCGATCATTACCCGGCGCCGTATGCGATCGTCGACCTCTGGGCGCGCCACGGGGCGCACGGCGAAGCGGCCTACGATGCGGAAGCACGCTCGATCGCGCGCCTCTTCCTGACCGATACGTCGCGCAACCTGGTGCGCGCGTTCTTCCTGCAGAACCGCCTGAAGTCGCTCGGTGGCCGCGCGCCGGGTCCGTTGCGCCGCGTGCATGTCGTTGGCGCCGGCGTGATGGGCGGCGACATCGCGGCCTGGTGCGCGCTGCGCGGTCTCGAGGTGACCCTGCAGGACCGCGAGATGAAGTACATCGAACCGGCACTCGCGCGCGCGCGCGAGTATTTCGGCAAGCGGATCCGGGATCCCGCCGCCGCGGCCGCGGCCGGTGCGCGCCTCGCCGCCGATGTCGCGGGCAACGGTGTCGCAGGGGCCGACGTCGTGATCGAGGCCATCTACGAGAACGCGGAGGCGAAACAGGCACTCTACGCGACGCTCGAGCCGCGCATGCAACCGGGCGCGCTGCTCGCGACCAACACCTCGAGCATCCGGCTCGAGGAGCTCGCAGCGAAACTCGCCGATCCGACCCGGCTCGTGGGACTGCATTTCTTCAACCCGGTCGCGCAGATGCCGCTCGTCGAGATCGTGCGCGGCAGGCAGACGCGCGACGAAGTCGTGGCCGTTGCGCTCGCGTTCGCGCGCCGGATCGACAAGCTGCCGCTGCCGTGCCGCAGCGCTCCCGGATTCGTCGTCAATCGCGTGCTGACGCCATACCTGCAGGAGGCGATGCTCGCGCTCGAGGAAGGCGTGCCCGCGGCGTTGATCGATCGCGCGGCGGTCGACTTCGGCATGCCCATGGGTCCGATCGAGCTCGCGGATGTGGTCGGGCTCGATGTCGGCGAGCACGTCGGCGCGATCATCGCGAAGGAGCTCGGCCGCGCGGCACCCGCGTTGCCGACGCTCGCGCAACACCTCGTCGCGAAGGAACTCGGCCGCAAGAGCGGGCACGGCTACTACGCATGGCAGGGCGGCAAGGCCGTGAAGCCGGATCCGGGCGGCAGGCAGGCGCCCGAAGACCTCACCGACCGGCTGATGCTCGCGCTCGTCAACGAATGCGTCGCGGTGCTGCGCGAAGGCACGGTCGAGGATGCGGACCTGCTCGATGCCGGCGTGATCTACGGCAGCGGTTTCGCGCCCTTCCGCGGGGGACCGCTCACGTATGCCAGGGCGCGCGGGGTGGGCGCGGTGGTGGGCCGGCTCCAGGAACTCGCGAAACGCCACGGTTCACGTTTTTCGCCCGACGCCGGCTGGTCGCAGATCGGGGGTGCCTGACGGGCCGCAAGGCGTGAACTGCGTACCGGAGCGAAAAAGCCACTGTGCTACGATCCAGTCGATTGCGACGCACCATAATGTGCCGCGGACGAAAGGTCGATGTCACAGGATCAGGGTCGCCCCGCCACCGTACCGCTTCTCAAGACTTTCGCGCCCCTCGAGGGCATGAAGGCCGAGAACCTGCACGCGCTCGCCAAGAAAATCATGGTGCGCACGATGGACTCCGGGCGCACCCTGTTCAAGGAAGGCGAATCGGACAAGCGCACGTTCTGGCTCGTCAAGGGCATGCTCGAATTGCGCGCGGGCGATCGCACGGCGGCGATGATCAAGGCGGGGACGCCGGAAGCCCGCAATCCGGTCACGCCGGGCCAGCCGCGCAAGTACACGGCGCGCGCGGTCGACCAGATCGAGTACCTGTCGATCGACAGCGAACTCCTCGACGTGATGATCACCTGGGACCAGACCGGCAGCTACGAGGTGTCCGAGTTGCAGGCGGATCTCGAGGGCGGGGGCAACGCCGACGACTGGATGACGACGCTGCTGTCGACCAAGTCGTTCCATCGCATTCCGCCCGCCAACATCCAGGCGATCTTCATCCGCATGCAGCGCCAGGCGTACCGGGCCGGCGAAGTGGTCATCAAGCAGGGCGACGAAGGCGATTTCTTCTACGCGATCGTCAAGGGCCGTTGCCAGGTCACGCGCGAGACGCCGCTCAACAAGGACGGCATCAAGCTCGCCGAACTCGGGGTCGGCGATACGTTTGGCGAAGAGGCGCTGATCGCCGAAGCGAAGCGCAACGCGACCATATCGATGCTGACCGACGGCGTGCTGATGCGGCTCAACAAGCAGGATTTCCGCGAGCTGATGAACGAGCCGCTCCTGCAATGGGTCACCGACGAGGAGGCCCGCGAAATCGTCGCCCGGGGCGGCCGGTGGCTCGATGTGCGCCTGCCCTCCGAGTACCAGAACCTCAAGATCGAGGACTCGATCAACATCCCGCTCTACTTCATCCGCATGAAGCTCGGTACGCTCGATCGTGGCACGAAGTACGTGGTCTGTTGCGATACCGGGCGACGCAGTTCAGCGGGGGCGTTCATCCTCGTGGAACGCGGTTTCGATGCCTACGTGTTGAAGGGCGGACTCACGGCGACGGATCTCGGCCTGCGCCGCACGGGCTGATCAACCGGTACTCCGCTCCGGGTCGATGACCCGGCTCACATCGTGTGGGTCGCCTTGTCGCCCGACAGCGCGCCGGCGAGATATGTTTCGATTTTCTTCTGCGTCTGCCCGCGATCCTGGTCGCTGAACTGCACGCCGATGCCCGCCGTGCGCTTGCCCTGCGCGCCCTTCGGTGTCACCCAGATCACGCGGCCGGCGACCGGCAGCTTCTCGTCCTCGCCCATGAGGTTCAGCAGCATGAATACCTCGTCGCCCAGGCGGTAGTTGCTGTTCGTCGGTATGAAGAGGCCGCCGTTTTTCACGAACGGCATGTACGCGAGGTACAGCGCGCTCTTGTCCTTGATCGTGAGCGTCAGGAGCCCCGGCTTGTTGCCGGTACGCGATGTCGGGTCCTTCATCGGATCTCAGCCGCCTCTCTCTGTGCGAGCCGCCATAGCCAACGTTCGAGCGCCACCGCCTTGTTGAGCGGCGAATCGATTTCGCGCCGAAGCTCGCGCACCGCGTCGAGCAGCCCGAACTGCCGCGCTATATTCCCGGTTGCCGTCGCGGCTGACAAGCGAATTCGCGCGCCGATCCACGCCTCGATGCAGGCGAGCCGCAACGCGAATTCCTCGCGCGACCAGCGTTCCGCGAACGCGGCCGGGTCAGCCCTGCCCCGCCCGATGTCTTCCAGGTGCTGCGCGGTATCGGCGCGCAGGCGCGCGAGTGCCGCGAGGTCCGCGTCGAGCAATGCGAGGGGCGCGTTGCCGAGCACATCGGCGGCCGCCGCGACGTCGCCCGCCTTGCCGTGCGCCGCAAGCCAGGCCTGCGTCGCCCCGAGGTCCGGCGCCACGACTCGCATCCGCATGCAACGGCTGCGAAGCGTCGCCGGCAGGCGTGATGGCGTGGCGCTCACGAGCACGATCACGGTGCGCGGCGGCGGCTCCTCGAGCGTCTTCAGCAGTGCATTGGCGGCCGCGAGGTTCAGGACATCGGCCGGCGAAACGATTCCGACGCGGTAGCCGCCGCCGTGGCTCGTCAGCGCAAGGTCCGCGCAGAAGGCACGCACGTCGTCGATGCGGATCTGCTTCGAGTCCCCGGTCGGTTGCGCGAGGTGGAGGTCGGGGTGCTGGTGGGAGGCGGCGTGACGGCAGTCGGTGCACGCGCCGCAGGGCGCGGCGTCCAGCTGGCAGAGCAGCAGTTGCGCGGCCCAGGTCGCGAGCAGTTCCCCGCCGCAGCCTGGATCCGCGTGGATCAGCAGCGCATGCCCGAATCGCCCGGCCGCCCGCGCGCTGCGCAATGCCTCCATGGCGGGCGTGAGCCAGAAGCAATCGGTTGCCGCGATCATGCGGGCAGCCGCGCGTCGACTGCCTCGTGGACCGCCGCAACCACCGTCGCCAGCGGTTGCGAGGCATCGATACGCACGATCCGCGCCTCGGCGCGCGCCAGTTCGAGATAGCGCGCGCGAACGCGTTCGAAGAAGGCGACGCTTTCGGACTCGAAGCGATCCGTCGTGCCGCGCCGCGCCGCGGCGCGCGCCAGGCCGACCTCGACCGGTACGTCGAGCAGCAACGTGAGGTCGGGTTGGATGTCGGCGTGGACCGCGTCCGCCAGCGATTCGATCAGGTCGGCCGATACACCGCGCCCTCCTCCCTGGTAGGCGCGCGTGGCATCCGTGTAGCGATCGCACAGCACCCAGTCACCGCGTTCGAGCGCGGGCCGGATCAGGTTGTCGACATGGATCCGGCGCGCCGCGAACATCAGCAGCACTTCCGCCTCCGCGGCGATCACTTCGCTGCCGCGCTCGAGCACCAGTTGGCGGATACGCTCCGCGATCGGCGTGCCACCGGGTTCGCGCGTCATGCACACCGCGTGACGGCGCGCACGCAGCCGCGCGCGCAATTCTTCCGCGACCGTCGACTTGCCCGCCCCCTCGATTCCCTCGAGCGTGATGAAGCGTCCGCGCGCCATTCGCCTACCTCCGCCGCAGTCGCGCGAGATAACGCGCGACGGCCGCGTTGTGCTCCGCGAGCGTTTTCGAAAAGACATGCGAGCCATCGCCCTTGCCGCTCGCGACGAAGTACAGTGCCCCGGTCTCGTCGGGCTGCACGGCGGCGAAGATGGACGCGCGTCCGGGGAGCGCAATGGGCGTCGGCGGCAGGCCTGTTCGCGTGTAAGTGTTGTAAGGCGTGTCGGTCGTCAGGTCGCGCCGACGCAGATCGCCATCGAAGCGTGCGCCGAGCCCGTAGATCACGGTGGGGTCGGTCTGCAGGCGCATCCCCTTGCGCAGGCGGGCGACAAACACCCCTGCGATCAGCGGCCGTTCGCTCGCGAGCGCCGTTTCCTTCTCGACGATGGAAGCGAGAGTCAGCGCCTCATCGGCACTCCGCAGCGGCAGGCCTGCCCGCCTCGCCGCCCATGCGGCGGCGAGCGTGCGCTCGAGCAGGCCGTACGCGAGGCGGTAGATCTCGAGGTCCGTCGTGCCGTCGGCGAAGCGGTAGGTGTCGGGGAAGAAGCGCCCCTCCGGGTTCTGGTCCGGGTGCCCGATCGCCTGCATGATCGCCGCCGCCGGCGCGTCCTTCAGCGTGTGCCTGAGGTAGGGGTGCGCATCGACCGCGCGGCGCATCTCGGCGAAGGTCCAACCCTCGACGATCGTCAACTGCTCGAGCACCACCCGACCGGCGTGCAGTTGCTCGAGGATCGCGCGCGGTGTCGCCCGCGCCGGCAGATCGTAGTTGCCGGCCTTGGCGGCGACGTGCTGCCCGGTGAGCCGCACATACCACTCGACCGCGCGCGGATCACGCAACGCGCCTGCCGAGGCGATCGCCTGCAGCGTCGCCCGCAGGCTCCGGCCGGGATAGACATGGACCCGCACGTCGCTCACGTGCGGACCCGGCGCATCCATCGCACGATCGAGCCACAGGGCGCCGCCGGCCACGGCCGCCGCGAGCGCCGCGAAGACGAGTAGCGCCGCGACGCGTCGCTTACGCACCGGCGGCCTCGCAGGCGGACTGCTCGATCGCATGTTGCAGAATCGATGTCCGGGGATGCGCCGCGTACGTCCGCTGCCCGAGCCCGCCGACCGGCCAGAGGCCGACGCGCACATTCGTGATCCAGAGCGCCTCCGCACCCGCGAGCTCCTGCGCCGTGATGGCGCGCTCGCACGCCCTGAAACCTGCGCTTTCCGCCGCCGCCAGCACCTGCGCCCGCATCACACCGGCAACCATGCATCGCGCCGCCAGCGGCGTCGCGAGCGTATCGCCGGTGTACACGAACAGGTTGGTCATTCCGCCTCCGATGATGCAGCCCTCCGGATCGGCAAGTATGACTTCGTCGAGCCCGCGCTGCCGCGCTTCCTGGCGGGCGAGTACCTGTCCGAGGCAATTGAGGTGCTTGATGCCGGGCAACAGAGGCGGGGCTGCCGGGCGCGTTGCGAGGCCTGTGCGCGCCGGGGCGCGCATCGCGAGCGGCCCTTCGGACCAGGGCCATGCGCACACGATGCGGGTCGGCGACTCGGATCCTGTCCATGCGTAACCGCGTTCCTGCAGGGCGCCGCGAGTCACGATCACCTTGATGATCACGTGCGGCGCGAGTCCCGCCGCGCGCGTGACCTCGCGCGCGAGGAGCGCCGCGTCGGGCGCGGGAATCGACAGCGCCGCGCAGCCGCGCGCGAGACGCGCAAGATGTGCGCCGAGGAAGCGCGCGCGGCCGCCGCTGGCGCCGATGGTTTCGAACAGGCCGTCCCCGTAATGCAGCCCTCGATCGTCGAGCCCGATCGAGCTTGCGGGTTCGCCCTGCACCCAGGCCGCGAGCATCACCCGTCCCTGCCGAGCGCGACGAGCAGTCCGCGCGCCTTCGCGCGGGTCTCTTCGAGCTCGCGCGCCGGGTCCGAATCGGCGACGATGCCCGCGCCGGCCCGCACTTCGAGCTGGCCGTCCGCGAGGGTCAGCGTGCGGATCAGGATGTTGAAGTCCGCATCGCCGGCGATCGACATCCAGCCGAGCGAGCCCGTATACGCATCACGGCCCTCTCCCTCGAGTTCGGCGATGATCTGCATGCAGCGCACTTTCGGCACGCCCGTGATCGTGCCGCCGGGAAACACGGCGCGCAATGCGCCGATCGGCGTCACGCCGGCGCGCAGGCTGCCGCGCACGTTCGAGACGATGTGATGGACGTGCGCGTAGGTCTCGACCGCCATGTACTCATCGACCCGCACGGTGCCTGCCTCGCAGACGCGCCCGAGGTCGTTGCGCTCGAGGTCGATCAGCATGACGTGTTCGGCGCGTTCCTTCGGATGCGCGACGAGTCCCGCCGCTTCATGGGCGTCCTCGCCCGGCCGCAGGCTGCGCGGACGAGTGCCGGCAATCGGGCGTGTGCTCACGTCGCGACCCTGGATGCCGAGCAGCCGTTCGGGTGAGGAACTGAGCAGGTCCATGCCGTCGAAGCGCGCGAAAGCGGCGAACGGTGCGGGGTTCGCGAGGCGCAAGCGCTCGTACAACCACGGGGCTGTCGCAGCGGGGCACGGTGCGCGCCACCACCGCGAGAGATTCGCCTGGTAAATGTCGCCCGCCCCGATGTGTTCCTGCGCGCGCGCAACGCGCGCGAGAAACTTCCCGGGAGGCTCCTCCTCGAGCGGGGTGGCGAGGATGGGGGTCGTCGCGGCGAGCGGCGTGGCGAGTGCCGCCACCACTTGTGCCTCGATTTCATCGAGCCACGGCTCGTCACCGGCCGCGACGGTGAGTTCGATCGTGCCGGCGACGTGATCGTGCACGAGCGCGCCGCGGACACGCAGCGCGAGCGCGCGCCACGGCAGGCGGCCGCGCGGCAGGCGCAAGGTCGGCTCGATTTCGGATGCGACCTCGTAGCCGAGATACACGACCCACCCACCGGCGAGGCCGGTGGCCGCGGGCCCCCGCCGGTGCACTCCGCGCCACCAGGCCTCGAGCGCATCGAGGAAGCCGCTCGATGACGCAGGCGCAGGCGTGACCTCGCCACGTGCGACGAGCCTCAGATCGCGATCCATCGCGAGCTGCCCGACGGGCGCCGCGGCGAGCAGCGTGCGCGCGCCGTGCGGGGTGGCCATCGCCGAGGCGGCGCTGTCGAAGAGCGCGGGGAAGTAGTCTGGGCGCACCGCGACGAGATGGCGCAGTGCCGCGGGTGGCAGGTCGAGCCGACGGCGCGACTCGGGCGCGGACATCGGAACCGCCGGGCGGCTCAGTCCCGGAAGCGGCGAAAGACGACGGTGCCGTTCGTGCCGCCGAATCCGAACGAGTTCGACATCGCGATGTCGATCGGCATGCGGCGCGCGCTATTCGGCACGTAGTCGAGGTCGCAGGCCGGATCGGGGTTCTCCAGGTTGATCGTGGGCGGCGCGACGCCGTCCCGTATCGCGAGCACGGAGAAAATGCCCTCGACCACGCCGGCTGCGCCGAGCAGGTGGCCGGTCATCGACTTGGTCGAGCTGATCGCGAGCTTCGCCGCCGCCGCGCCGAATGCGTTCTTGATCGCGACCGTCTCCGCGACATCGCCGAGCGGCGTCGAGGTCGCGTGCGCGTTCAGGTACTGCACGTCGCCGGGGGCGATCGCCGCATCACGCAAGGCGTTGACCATCGCGATGCGCGCACCGTTGCCGTCTTCGGGAGGCGCCGTGATGTGGAACGCGTCGCCGCTCATGCCGAAACCGATGAGTTCGGCGTAGATGCGCGCGCCGCGCGCCTTCGCGTGCCCGAGTTCCTCGATGACCATGGCGCCGGCGCCATCGCCCATCACGAAACCGTCGCGGTCGCGGTCCCACGGCCGGCTCGCCTTCTCCGGCGCATCGTTGCGTTCCGAGAGCGCCTTCGCCTGGCTGAAGCCCGCGACGGCAGTGGGCGTGCTCGCGTGTTCGGCGCCGCCTGCGATCATGATCTCGGCATCACCGTGCTGGATCATGCGCATCGCGAGGCCGATCGCGTGTGTCGAACTCGTGCACGCGGAAACGACCGCGAGATTCGGCCCGTGGATGGCGTACCGGATCGACAGGTGCCCGGCGATCATGTTGATGATCGTGCCCGGGATGTAGAACGGGGAGATCTTGCGCGGATTCTTCGTCGTCGCCCAGGTGCCGATCTCGCGCTCCATGCCCTCGAGGCCGCCGATGCCCGAGCCCATGATCACGCCGCTGCGGGTCGGGTCTTCCTTCGAGAAGTCGAGACCGGCGTCATTGACCGCCTGCACGCCGGCGGCGACGCCGTAATGCATGAACGGGTCCATGCGTCGCGCCTCTTTCGGCGCGAGGTACTGCGCGAGATCGAAGTCGCGAACGGAACCCGCGAAGCGGGTCGCGAATCCCGAGACGTCGAAGCGCGTGATGGGGCCGATGCCGCTCTTTCCGGCGAGCACCGTGGCCCAGGCGCTTTCGAGCGTGCTCCCGACGGGGGAGACGATGCCGATTCCCGTAACGACGACGCGGCGATTACCCACGCAGACCTTTCGCACCTCGTGCGACGAATGGGAAGGAAGGCGCCGGATTCACCGGCGCCACCCGCTTCACGCCTTGCGGCGCTCGTTGATGTAGTCGATGGCCTGCTGAACCGTGGTGATCTTCTCGGCGTCCTCGTCCGGAATCTCGATTTCGAATTCTTCCTCGAGCGCCATGACCAGCTCGACCGTGTCCAGCGAGTCGGCGCCCAGGTCGTCGACGAACGAGGCCTGGCTCGTCACCTGTTCCGCCTTGACGCCCAATTGCTCGGCGACAATGGCTTTCACTTGCTGTTCAACAGTACTCATCTCAGTGGTGTCCTCGTGACTTATCTTTGGTATGGGCCGTCGCACAGCCGGCCGAATGGGCGCGGTATTGTAGGGGAACACCCCTGCCCTCGCCACCTGCGTTGCCCGCGACCCCCTGCTTTTGCACACAAAAGCGGATTTTCCTGCGGATTTACGCGTGGCGCCGGCGCGTCATGGCATGTACATGCCGCCATTGACGTGCAATGTTTCGCCCGTGATGTAGCTCGCCGCGGGCGAACAGAGGAACGCGACCGCCGCGGCGATGTCGTCCGCCGCGCCGAGGCGCGCGACCGGTATCTGCGCGAGCAGCGCGCCGCGCTGCTCGTCGTTCAGCGCGCGGGTCATGTCGGTGTCGATGAACCCGGGTGCGACCGCATTGACGGTAATGCCGCGGCTTGCGACCTCCTTCGCGAGCGACTTGGTGAAGCCGAGCAGGCCGGCCTTGGCGGCCGCGTAATTGGCCTGGCCGGGATTGCCGGTCAGCGCGACCACCGAAGTCAGGTTCACGATGCGACCGCGACGCTCCTTCATCATCCGCTTGAGGCACGCCTTGCTGAGGCGAAACACCGACGTGAGATTCGTCGCGATCACGCGATCCCAGTCGTCCTGCTTCATGC
>JABAQN010000026.1 GCA_019187495.1 Steroidobacteraceae bacterium | reverse complement strand
CTCGCAGCCTGATTCCGCGGTACGCCATCCTCGACATCCTCGGTGAATCGGATCGGGCCGTCGTCTACCTCGCGACCAGCTTCGAGCTCGACGCGCTGGTGGCGCTCAAGGTCACGCGCGCGAGCGACGAGCAGGTTCCGGCGGGCGGGGAGGAGGAATCGTTCGTGCCCGCCCGGCAGCCGTTTGCGCGCGAGTACGAAGTGCTCTCGACGATCCACGATCCGTCGATCGTCGACATCTACGATTATGGCGTGCACGAGGGGCGCGAGTACCTCGCGATGGAATACTTTCCGCGCGGCGACCTGAAGGCGCGGCTGCAGCATCCGATGGCGGCGGACGAAGCACTCGACTACGTGCGCAGGATCGCGCGCGCGCTCGGTGTCGTGCATGCCGCCGGCCTCGTGCACCGCGACCTGAAGCCACCGAACGTGATGCTGCGCGAGAACGACGAAATCGTGCTGATCGACTTCGGCCTCGCGCGCGCGATGTGCGCGGACATCACGACGACGCATACCGGCCTGCTGCGCGGCTCGCCCTACTACATGAGTCCCGAGCAGGCGCAGGGCGCGACGCTCGATGCGCGCAGCGACCTCTACAGCCTCGGCGTCGTGCTCTTCGAAATGCTGAGCGGCCGCAAGCCCTATGTCGGCGGGACGGCGATCGAAGTGCTGCAGAACCATGTGACGGCGCCGATCCCGGCGTTGCCGGGCGAGCATGCCGCACTGCAGCCGCTGATCGACCGCCTGCTCGCGAAGGCGCCATCGCAGCGTTTCGCGAGTGCCGGGGAGTTGCTCGCCGCGCTGCCGGGGTCCGAGGGAACCCCGGCCATGCAACCCCCGGGCGAACCCACGGACGCCGCGGTCGCGACCGCCTGACGCGCGTTCAGCGCGCGTCTTGCCGCCCGCTCTTTTCTGCTTCCGCCCGGCTCCCGAGCCACCACCCGACCCCCGCCCACGCGAGCGCCGCGCCGGCACCGAGCAGCGCCACGCCCGCGCCCGGCAGTCCGCCCGCGCGCAGCGCGTTCTGCAGCTGCGCCACCATCAGGTCCGCGCCCCGGTATACCGGTACATCGATCAGGTTCTTCGCCTTGTACTTCGATTCGGTATCGAGCCGGCTGAACAGCATCTCGCGCCCGGGACGGATGAATGCGTACTCGCCCCAGCGCCGGACGATCATGGCGCCGGCGATGATGGCGAAACCGCCGACCGCGGCGAGCGCGAGGAAGCCGGCCACCATCGCGAGCGGCACCGTGACGAGGAGCCATCGCACGCCGAAGGTCGCGGCGATGCGCCCCGTCAGGAAGACCTGCGAGAGCACCGTGAGGGTCTGCACGACGTAATCGATGCGCGCGAAGATCTGTGTCCGCTCGGCAACATCGGGAAAGCGCTCGCGCACGATATCGAGCTGCTCGAAGTAGAGCAGCGTGTTCGCGGTGGAGAGCAGCACGACGAACAGCGCCAGCATCAGGAGGTAAGGCGAGCGAAACACGATCGCAAAGCCCGCGAATGGATTGCCGCCAAGCCCGTGATCGACCGCGGCGGGGGCCCCCGCACGCCCCGTCTTCCAGATGCGCACCAGCACGCGCTGCGCGGCGATCGCACCGACGAACAGCGCCGCGCCGATGAACAGCACGCCGCTGCTGCCGACGCGCTGGACGGTGAGATCGGTCAGCAGCGGCCCGGCGAGTGCACCGGCCGTACCGCCGGCGGCGATGAACCCGAACAGCCGCTTCGCCTGCGCGCCGTCGAAGAGCTCGAGCAGGAAGCTCCAGAATACGGAGACGAGCATCAGGTTCAGCACGCTGATCCACACGTAGAATGTTGCGCCCACCAGCAGGTGATCGGGCCGGGCGCGAAATGCGAAGCCGAATGCCGCGAGCGACAGGGCGACGAAGCCGTAGATGGCGGGCATCAGCACCGCGCGGCGCACGCGCGCGACCAGCCAACCGTAGAGCGGCACGATCGCGACGGCACCTATCGACGTGACGATCCAGAGGTCCGCGACGCGATCGCCACCGAGGATCGTCGCGATCGTTTCGCGCAGCGGCCGCACGGCGAAATAGCCACCCAGCACGCAGAAGAAAAGGATCACGGCGGTGATGACCGCCGGCGCCTCGCGCGGCTCGACGCGCGCCAGGCGTGCGAGGAGCCTGGCCCATGGAGCCAGTGCGTCTCCCGTCGTCGGTGCGTCCGGCATGCTTACCCCCGCCTGCCGATCACATCCTCCCTGTGAGGTAATCGACCGAGAGCTGCGTCAGCGCGCGCACACCGACCGGCAATGCCGACTCGTCGATGTAGAAGAGCGGCGAATGGTTGTCGGCGACCTTGTCGGCTGGCTCGCCTGGCTTCGCCACGCCGACAAAGAAGAAGAGGCTCGGCACTTCGCGCGCAAAGAACGAGAAATCCTCGGATGGCGTCTGCAGGCCGATCTCCCGGATCCGGTCCGCGCCTGCGACGCGAGTCAGGGTCGGCACTGCGCGTTTCGTGAGCGCCGGATCGTTGCGTGTCACGGGATTCGGGTGCCCGGAGAATTCGACCTTCGCGGTCGCGCCGCTCGCCTCGGCGATGTGGGTCGCCGTGCGCTCCACGCGCGCGAGGATATCGGTTCGCTGCGCCGGGTCGTAAGTGCGGATCGTGCCCTGCATCTCGACGCTGTCGGGGATGATGTTGCCGCGGACGCCGCCTCGAATCATGCCGACCGTGACGATCGCGGGATTCTGCGTGAGATCGATCTGGCGGCTGACCACGGTCTGCAGCGCCGACACGATCTGCGACGACACGACGATCGGATCGATGCCCTGCCACGGCCGCGCGCCGTGCGACTGCCGCCCCGTGACGAGGAGGCGATAGCCGTCGGATCCCGCCATGAACGGGCCGGGCCGATAGCCGATCACGCCCGCGGGCAAGGTCGAAAAGACGTGCAGCCCGAACATCGCATCCGGCTTGCCGGCCGCGAATACGCCCTCCTTCAGCATGAGCGCCGCGCCGCCTTCCTCGCCATCGGGCGCGCCTTCCTCGGCGGGCTGGAAGACGAATATCACCTTGCCCGGAAGTTCCGCGCGCAGCCCCGCGAGGATCTGCGCGACACCCATCAGGATCGCGGTGTGCGCATCGTGTCCGCAGGCATGCATCACGCCGACTTTCTCGCCGCGATACATCGTGGTGACCGTCGAGCGGAATGGCACATCCGTCTGCTCGACGACCGGCAGTGCATCCATGTCGGCGCGCAGCGCGATGGTCGGACCGGCTCGCGCGCCCTCGAGCACGGCCACGACGCCGGTTTTCGCGACTCCCGTGCGCACCTCGAGTCCGAGCTTGCGCAAGTGTGCGGCGACGATGCCGGCGGTACGCACTTCGCGGTTCGACAACTCGGGGTGCTGGTGGAAGTCACGCCGCCAGGCGATGACGCCCGGCATCTCCTTCGCAACGAGCGCGGCGATTGCGGCGTCGTCAGGTTCTGCCGCCAGCGCGCCGCTCGATGCGGCGACGAGACCCGCCGCCAGGGTGGTTAGAAGCGTTCTCATGGCCCAAGCTTGACACATCCGCGGCGCCCTAGTGCAATCCTGTTTTCGGCAGGGCACGGGCGGTTCGACGCAACAAGACCATGCACGTCGTCGACACAACCGTTTTCTTTTCTCCGACCAGCGGTGGCGTCAAGCGCTATCTGACCGCGAAGCACGCCTGGTATGGCGCGCACACGCCGTGGCGGCACTCGCTGCTGGTTCCCGGAGAGCGCGAAGAATTTGCGCCTGGCGGCATTTCGACGCTGCGGGGGATCAGGGTTCCGGGCACGTTCAACTACCGACTGCCGCTCGATCCGCACCGCTGGTCGGCGATGCTCGCGGCGCTCGAACCCGACCTGATCGAAGTCGGCGACGCCTTCCATCCCGCATGGTGCGCGGCGCAGGTCGCGCAGCGCCGCGGCATTCCGCTGGTCGCATTCTTCCACTCGAACCTGCCGCAGCTCGTCCGCCAGCGCATGGGCAGCATGATCGGCGGCGGCTTCACGCGTTACGTGCGCTGGCTGTACGCCCGCTTCGATGCCGTGCTCGCGCCGAGCCGCTTCATGCGCGACTACCTGCACGACCTCGGCGTGGCGCGCGTGATCTGCCAGCCGCTCGGTGTCGATGTCGACACATTCAATCCTTCGCAGCGCACGCTCGATGTGCGGCGCGAGCTCGGGCTCGCCGACGACACGCGCCTGCTCGTTTATGCGGGGCGCTTTTCAGGCGAGAAGAACCTGCCCGTGCTGTTCGCGGCGCTCGCGCGCCTCGGCAAGCCGTATCACCTGCTGCTGATCGGCGGCGGCGAAGAAAAGGCATTCGCGCCGAATGTCACCGCGATGCCCTATCGACGCGACAGCGGCGAGCTCGCGCGCTGGATCGCCTCGTGCGACGCGCTCGTGCACGCAGGCACTCGCGAGACCTTCGGGCTCGTGATCGTCGAGGCGCTCGCGTGCGGGCGCCCCGTGATCGCGACCCGGGCGGGGGCCGTGCCGGAACTCGTCGACGACCGCGTCGGCGCGCTCGCGGCGCCGGACGATCCGGCGAGTTTCGCCGCCGCGATCGCGTCGCTCTACGATCGCGACATCGAAGCGCTCGGCCGCGCCGCCCGCGAGCGGGCGCTGCGGCTCAGCTGGACCCAGGCATTCCAGGCGCAGCTCGCCACCTACGCCACGCTCGGCGTGCGCGGGCGCGTGCCCGCGCCGGCAACCCGCCCGGTACCCGAATACCGCTGATCAATCGCCGAGCGCGAACAGCGCGACTTCGCCGTTCTCGGTCGTCACGGCGACGCGCCGGTTGTCCGGCGACCATGCGGTCGTGACGACCGGCGCGCCGAGCAGATGCGCATCGAGCGCCTGCGTGGTGCTGCCCGGTCGCCACAGCGAAAGCCGCCAGTCCTTGCCACCGGTCGCGAGGTAACCACCTTCGCGCTGGAAGGCGAGCGCGGTGATCCGGTCGGTGTGGCCGTCGAGTTGCAACGGACGCGTGCCTTCCGGCCCCTTGCCGCCGAAGTCCCAGAGAATGGCGCTCTGCCCGCCGCCGGTCGCGAGCCAGCGGCTGTTCGCACTCCAGCCCGTCTCGCGCACTTTCGTCGCGTAGCCGGACATCTGCGAATGGTGGCCGCCCGGCCGGCGCCAGAAATGCACGCTGGCATCCTGCATGCCGCAGGCGATCACCTTGCCGTTCGGGCTGAAGGCGAGCGTGAGCGGCGCGCCTTTCCACGGGAGCGCCTCCGTCGTGAACGCACCGTTTGCGACGCCGTGGATCCACACTCCTCCGAATGCGGCCGCACCGAGCCGCTTTGCGCCGTCCCAGGCGAGCGCCGCGACCACCCCACCGTGGCCTTCGTAGCGGTGCAGGCGCGTACCGTCGTCCGACCAGAGATCGACGTTGCGGCCCGCGGCGGACGCGAGCAGATTGCCGCCCGGCTGATACACGAGGTGCTCGACCCAGGCGCGGTCCGGCGCCGTCCGCCACGATTCGCCGCCATCCGCCGCACGCCACTCGGCAATCGTGCCATCCTGACCCGCGCTCGCCATGCGCGCACCATCGCTGCGACACGCGACGGCGAGCACGCCGTTCTCGTGGCGACCGATCGTGCGCCGGGCGCCGTCACTGGCTGCAAGCAAGCAGAGATCCCCCGAGGCCGCGCCGACGAGCAGCTGCGCGCCGCCCGGAACCCAGGCGAGCGCCGTCGGAAAATCCCCGACATCGGCTGTCCACTTTGCATCGAGCCGCGCCGGCTTCACCTTCGCGATCACGCGACCGCCGACTCGAATCCCGCCTCGAGTTCCGCGCGATCGAGATTGCGCCCGATGAACACGAGGCGATTGCGCCGCTCGGCACCGTTCCACGGCTGGCCCGCGCGCCCGTCGAACATCATGTGCACGCCATGGAACACGTACTGGCGCTCTTCGCCCTTGATGCTGAGCACGCCTTTCATCCGGAAGATATCCTGGCCGCGGCTTTGCAGCAGGTACGACAGCCAGTCGTTCAATTTGCGCCCGTCGAGCGGGCGGGCATCGTCGATGCCGATGGAGGTGATCCCCGTGGCGTGGTGGTGGGAAGGGAAAGAGCGGACGGCGAGCGGCGAGGAGCGGGCGGCCAGCGGCACGCCGCGCGTCGGGGCGTGTTCGAGGAACAGGGCGTAGGCGCCGTCCGCCGGGATTTCCAGGGTCGCGATGGCACCGTCGTGGTCGAGGTCGAGGCCGTACCGACGTGCTCCCGGCGCGAGCGAGCCCCCACACGCGACCGCCACGACCGGTTCGGCGAACGCGCGCACGGCGGCATCGAGCGCCGCGTCGAGCGCATCGCGTGTCGCGGCCGCGACCGGCAGCAGCACCGCGGCGACGCCTTCGCCATGATCATGCGCATGATCGTGCGCGTGCTCGTGGCCATGTTCGCGGTGGTGCCCGTGCGCATGCGGATCACCGGCGGACAGCAAGTGCCGCCCCGCGGCGAGCTCGTACACCCCGGCCCATTCGAACGGATACTGCGGCTCGAGGAACGCGGCATCGACCGCGAGCGCACGCGCGAGATCGAACGCACCGAGCCCGAGCAACCGGTCGATCGGCACGTCGGCGTTCTGCGCGCGCCAGATCCGCGCCGTGCGGTTCATGCCGCGCACCTGCGATTCGATGCGCGCGAGCGCGGCCTCGTCGACGAGGTCCGTCTTGTTGAGCACCAGCACGTCGGCGAACGCAACCTGCTCGGCCGCCTCGCGCGCGCTCGCGAGCTGGCCCTCGAAATGACGCGCATCGACCAGCGTGACGATCGCATCGAGCACGAACTGCTCGCGCAGCTCGTCGTCGAGGAAGAAAGTCTGCGCGACCGGACCGGGGTCCGCGAGTCCGGTGGTCTCGATCAGCACGTGGTCGAACTTGTCGCGGCGGCGCATGAGCTGGCCGAGGATGCGCAGCAGATCGCCGCGCACCGTGCAGCAGATGCAGCCGTTGTTGGTCTCGAACAGCTCCTCTTCGGCGCCGATCACGAGCGCCTGGTCGACGCCGACTTCGCCGAATTCGTTTTCGATCACGGCGATGCGCTTGCCGTGGCGCTCGGTGAGGATGCGGTTCAGCAGCGTGGTCTTGCCGGCGCCGAGGAAGCCGGTGAGCACCGTGACCGGAATGCGGGAGTTCGTCATGTGTGAAGGGTTTCCGTCAACCGCGCGAAACGAGCCAGACGCCGGCGAGCAGCAGCGCGCAACCCGCCACGCGCGCGAGCGTGACGGGCTGCTCCGGAAAGCCGAGCCAGCCGTGGTGATCGACGATCAGCGCCGCGAGCAATTGCCCGAGCACGGTCACCGCGAGCAGCACGGTCGCGCCCAGCTTCGGGCCGGCCACCGTGACGACGGCAATGTAGAACGCACCGAAGACGCCGCCGAACCACGCCCACGCGGGCGTGCCCGCAATCGCCGCACGCGAAGGAACGGGAGTGCGCATCGCAACGAGAAATACCGCGAGCGCGGCGATGCCGACCAGGAAATTGGCGAACGCGGCGGCGCCGGCGGAGCCGAACTGCGTGCGCAGGGCGGCGTTCATGCCGATCTGGATCGTGAGGCCGACGCCCGAGACGAGCGCGAGCAGCCAGAGCGCGCCCTGCATGTCAGCGACGCCGGGCCGCGAGGAACAGGCGGCGCCCGAGCGTCGATGCCACGATCGACGGCAGCCACCACCACGCGAGCCGGCGCAGCAGCGGTGCCCGCTGGCGCGGCAACGCGGTGCGCACCGTGAGTGACACGTCGCGGTGCAGGTAGAGCGCCCGCGCGTGCACGATGAAGTCCCCGCGCGCTGTCCGCACCGACCAGGCGCGCCCGACGGGCTCCGCCGCCTCCACTTCGGCAAATTCGAGATCGTCGGGGACATCGCCGGCCGCGCCCGCGAACGCGAGCTCGGTCGCGTTGGAGCAGGTTCCCACCTCGCGGCCGCGCAACACCAGATTCAGTGGTCCGCTCGCCGGGCGCAAGGCCTGCACACTGGATAGACAGAACAGCATCCGCGAAGCATAACGCAGCGGCGCGGAAGCGCCACGCAGTGCCGGTCAGCCGCCGACGGGATCCAGCCGGTCCGCGAGAATGATCTCGCAGGCGCCGGCGCCCGTATCGTCGCGCCGGAGCGAGGTTCGGGCCGATCCGCCGTCGGGCCCCTCGACGTCGACGAGGGAACCCTCGACCTGCAGGACCTCGCCGGGCCGTGCACGGCGCAGCGCGCGATCGACCGCCGCGCTCGCCGGCACGATGTGCCAGTTGGCCGAGTGCGACTCGATCTCGCCGCGCGGGATCGGCAGCTCGTCGGCGTGCCAGTAGTAGAAGCGGTTCGATTGCGAGATGTCGAACGATGCGAGCACGGCGCTGTCCGACATCCGCCCCCAGCCGACCGCGAGGTCGACCGGCGCGATCGGCGCGAGCGGATCGATGTAGTAGCGTTCGCGCGCGAGCACCCGGACGGTCGCGCTGAAGTGCGCGCGCGGGATCACTTTGTAACCGTGCCCGGCGTCGACCGGATCCGTGGACGGCGGCGCAGTCTGCACGGGTTCATCAGGCGCGAGCACGCCCGGGCGACGCTGGAGGGGCCGGCTCGCGACCCACTGGTAGACCACGACGAGCGCGATCGTGGCGAAGAGCCATCCTCGCCAACCCCGGAATGCACCGGAGCCGCCGTCGCGACTCACGTTGCGCTGCCCGCCGGCCGCCTCCCGGCACGGCGGCGCGCGCGGCCGGCCGCGTCGCCGGCTGTCTCGAGCTCCCAGAGCGCCACCGGCGCGCCCCTGCGCAGCCAGAAGCCGGCGCCGATCTCCCTGAAGCGCCGCGCGAGCCGCGAGCGATACCAGTCGCCGCTGCGCAGATGCGCATCGCGGTCGGTGCGGCTGCGATCGCAGTTGTCGTACCAGTCGCTCCGGGTCAGGGCACTGAAATAGAGGAGGCCACGGCAAAGCCGCGCGAGATTCGCGAGTGCGCGCGTGGCGCGCGTGTCGTCGAGGTACTGCACCACGTCGTAGCAGATGACGAGATCGAACGGCCGCGCGGCCCGATAGGTCTCGACCGACGACTGCGTCCAGCCGTACCTTCGGCACAGATACTCACTGACCTCGACGCCGGTGTACTCCACTCCGGGCAGCGCACGGCGCAGCGGCGCGCGCAGCATGCCGACGCCGCAGCCGGCATCGAGCAGGCGCTTCACCGGAAGCCCGAGATAGCCGGCGCAGGCGCCGATCAGCCGCGCGCGCGCGTTCATCTCGGCACGCGAAGTCACGCTGCTCGCGGGATCGTGGTAGTAGCGCTCGTAGTAGGCGCGGTCGAATCGACCATCCATCGCGTGACCTCGTTCAGACTTCGCGCAGGTAGCCCCAGGTGTGCAGGCGATCGTGGTCCTCGAACCAGCGCTCGCCGATGTCATCACGATAGTACATGTCCGGGATCATGATGTTCCGGATCCGGGAATAGGCCTGCGCCTGCGCCTGGCGCATGGTGGGGCCAACGCCGCAGACGATCAGCACGACGCCCGAGGTGCCGGCCACGTACCACTGGCCGTTCACCTGCTTCACGTCCTCGATGTGCACCTCTTCCGGGATGCCTTTCTTGAAGAGGATCGCCGCGTTGTGCGAGACCGAATTGAAGGTCGCCTCGTCGTCGAACGGGAACGGCGAGACGACGATGCGCACGCCGACCTGGAAGCCGCTCTTCACCTTGAACTTCTGCGCCGTGCCCGCGGCCAGGTCGTGGAAGAACTCGCCGATCGGCGTCGTCATGCCTTCCTGCTGGATGCTGATCGTCGGGTAGCCGAAGCGCGAGGTGAACTCGAGCGGGTAGATGCCGTTGCCGTTGACGATGCAGTTCAAGTCGATGTAGCCGACATAGCCTTCCTCGGCGAGTTTCGGCTCCATCTTCTTCAGGGTCTGGTTGAAGAGACGGTTCGGCCCGCTCCAGAACATCACCGTGCCCATCTCGCCCGTCGAGGGGCCGATGTTGCCGGGGAAGAGCTTCTTGTGCTCGAAGTTGACGTTCACCGGATAGATGAATTCGCGCCCGTTGAAGAACGCGCCCACCGCGATCTCGACGCCGGTGACCCGCCGCTGCAGCTGGAACACCTTGATCTCGTCGGGGAACGATTTCTTGTAGGCCTCGAGCACGCGAACGACATCCTGGCCGTCTTCTTCGTCGCCGACGAACAGGCGCCGCTTGACGTTGCCCGCCTCACCCGAGGGCTTGATCACATAGCGCTCCGGGTTTGCCTTGACGTAGGCGATCGCCTCGTCGAAGTCGCTGAACTCGCGGTAGGGCAGGATGTTGACGCCGGCCTTCTTGAGTTCCTCCTGCCCGAACGAACGATCGTCCTCGAGCCGGTCGGAGTAGGGAGTCCCGCCGATGACTTTCTTGCCCCGCTCGCGCAGGCGCTGCGCCCGCTCGCCCTGGCCCAGGGTATCGTCGAAGACGATCACGTCGGCCCAGTCGACGTCGGCCTCCCAATCGAGGGTCTTCGTGACGAAGCCGTCCGCGATCTCACGCTCTTTCGCATTGTCGATGTAGTAACGGACCTCATGGCCTTCCTTCGCGACCTGCCAGGCGATGTCGCTGATGAGGGCCGAGATCGAGACGAACAGGAAGCGGCGCGGTTCCATGGGTCCGTGACTATACCGGCCGCCGCTGGCAAACTCGCGCCCATGACAAGGCTTTTCGCTTCCGTGCTGGCTGCCGGGACCGCGCTCGCGGGCGGATCCTCCGCATTCTCGATCACCTCATCCGCCTTCGGGCAGGGCGGCACGCTCGGCAACGAGCAGGTGTTCAATGGCTTCGACTGCCGCGGCGGGAACATCTCGCCGGCGCTCGCGTGGAAAAATGCGCCGCCCGGAACGAAGAGCTTCGCCCTGATGGTGCACGACCCGGACGCGCCGACCGGCAGCGGCTGGTGGCACTGGATCGTCTACGACATCCCCGCGACCAGCCAAAGCCTGCCTGCGGGCGCCGGCGCGGCCGACGGCCGGCAGCTGCCGACAGGCGCCATCCAGGGTCGCAACGATTACGGCACGGTCGGCTATGGCGGCGCCTGCCCGCCGAAGGGCGACAAGCCGCACCGCTACTTCTTCCGCCTGTTCGCGCTCGAGGTTGCGAAGCTCGACGTGCCCGCGGACGCGACCGCGGCGCTCATCGGCTTCGCGGTGAATGCGAATACGATCGCCGTGGCCGAAATACAGGCCTTCTACGGCCGCTGACGTGAACGCCGAACGCCGCCCCACGGCATGGCCGTGGATCCTCGTGCCGATCTTCGCGCTGGTCGTGTTCCTCGGCCTCAGGTCCTGCAAGGAGGCGCCGGCCACGAATCACGCCAGCGCCGGCGCCAGTCACACCGCCACGGTCGTCGGGTTGTAATCGAAAAGGCCGAGCCGCTCGTCCGCCGCCTTGCCGCCGGTTTTCAGCGCATATTTCTCGGGTTCGTGCGAGTGGAACACTTTCACGGCCTTGCGCGACTCGCGCACGACGAACGATGCGCGCGGAATGCGCGCGGCCTCGTAGCGCGCGAGCACCTGCGCGACATCGTCCGATGCGGCGATGGCGCGCGCGAGCAGCACGGCGTCCTCGATCGCGAGCACGGCGCCGTGCCCGAGGAACGGCAGCACCGGATGCGCGGCATCGCCGAGCAGCGTCACACGCCCGCGGCTCCAGCGCGTCAATGGCTCCCGGTCGAACAGGCCCCACTTGAACAGCAGTTCGGGCGGCACGGCGGCAAGGAATGCGCGCACGTCCGGATGCCAGTCCTCGAAGTCCGCCAGCAGCTCCTCCACCGTGGAGCGGATCGACCAGCCCTCCTCGACCCAGTCCGCGCGTTCGGCGAAGGCCACGAAATTCAATAACTGGCCGCCGCGCACCGGATAACGGTTCACGAGATGCCCCGGCCCGACATAGATGCCGGACGGGGGATCGAGTACTCCCGCCGGGACACGATCCATCGGCACGAGGCCACGCCACGCAATGTAGCCGGTGTACTTCGGCCCGCTGTCACCGAACAGCGCGTGGCGCACCTGCGAACGCGAGCCATCGGCGCCGATCACGAGGTCCGCGGTGGCGGCGCTGCCGTCTTCGAAGGCGAGCCGCACGCTGTCTGCCGACTGCGTGAGCGACACAAAATGCCTGCCGAGCCGGACGGCATCCGGGTCGTTCGCGCGCACGGCGTCCGCGAGGGCGCCATGGAGATCCGCGCGGTGCACGAGGTAGTAGCGCTCGCCGTACCTGTCGAGCAGCGACTGACCCCGGTTCGTCCACTGCAGCGCACGACCGTCCTTGTGGTGGCGAACGGCCTGGTCTTCGGGGAGATACGCGATGGCGTCGAGTTGCGCGCCGAGGCCGAGATAGCGCAAGGCATGTGCGGCGCTCGGGCTGAGCGACAGCCCCGCACCCACCTCGCCGAGTTGCGGCGCCTGCTCGAATACGGCCGGGCGCAGCCCGGCGCGTTGCAACGCGAGCGCGGCGGTCAGGCCACCGATGCCCGCGCCGACGATGGCGATGTCCAGGTTTCCTCCCATGGCCGCAAGTTTCCCGCACGCCGCACGGAGCGGGGAGGGGCCGCACGCGAAGCGGTTCAACGGGCGGACAGACCGATCGGCCGCCGCATTCGGCATCCATCTGGCGGTGCGCGCCCTGACGAATGCCCGCGCGAGCCGTCATCCATGAAAGGGCTCGGGGGGGCAGGGATGCGTCCGAATCTCGTCTGGAAACTGGCCGCGATCGGCATGATCGCCGGTATCGCGGCGTCGGCGGAACTGAAGTACGGCGAGCCGTACGCGTGCGGCGGCGAGCGCCTGGTCGTCTCCTACTGCCGCGGCGACAGTGACGCGGGCGCCTACGTCACGAACCCGCTCGACAACTATTGCAAGGTCACCTACATCGACCGACCGCGCACCAACGGCTTCCTGCCCGAGACGGCCGAGTTGCGCGGCGACATCCTGAAGAAACTCGCCGCGTGCAGCGCCGCGCCGGGCGCGGCGACGACCGCCCCGAAGGCTCCCGCGGGTGCGAAACTCCAGGCCGCGGACACCAACATCGTCGTCCCGGGTACCGGCAACTCGAAGGTCACATTGCTGCGGCTGTCCCACACGACGAAGGGTAAACGTGTCTTCCACTACATCGATGAACTGTCGAGGAAGCCGACGGCCAGTCCTGACGTCATCGCGATCTGGGGGCTGTATGTCTATCCCGACGGTGAGCCCGACTCGCCCGGCACCCGGGCCAAATGGATCGAATTTCACATGCATTGCGCGAACGGCTCTTTCGGTTTGGTCACCCTGGCCAGACTCGATGCCGAGGGGAGGCTGCTGGGCGCCAAACAGTTGAGCGGAAATCCGCTGCAGGTCACGAAAGGCAGCGTTGGGGAACACATTTTCAGCATCGCCTGCAAGACAGCCCCCGCGATGAGCGGGTCGCGTTTCGCGAGCGCGAAGGCCGCGATCGAGGACGCGATGAAACCGGCGCCCGCCGCGGCCACTCCCGCCGCCGCAGCCCAGCCCGCGACGCCCGCTGCAGCGGCGAATCCGCAGGAGGCCGCCGCGCGCGCGGACGCCCTGATCGATGCGTGGACCGCGGCCTACAACCGCGGGGACTACGACGGCGCGCTCGCCTCGCTGCGGGAGTACACGCAGCTTTACCCGAAAGACCCCACGGGCTACGTCTTTGCCGGATACACCCACGTCGCGAAGCGCGACATCGATGGCGCAGAACGCGTGCTGCTGCAGGGCCAGCGCGCCGCGCCCGAGGCACCGTCGATCTACGTCGAACTCGGCAGCCTTTATCAGAAACACCGCGAGGACGAACCCCGCGCGCTCTCCATGCTGCGCAAGGCGATCGCCTTGCCCGCCGCGTCGATGCAGGACCTCGTCGTCGCGGGCGAACTCCTTTGGCAGGCCGGGGAGGTGAAGGAGGCGACGGAGGCCTTCCGCCGCGCCGTGCAGATGTCGGGCGATCCGAGAATGCTCGCGCGGGGCTGGGTGGGCTTCGGTCGGTCGCAGGCCAAGGCCATGCGTTTTGCACAAGCCGAAACGGCGCTGAAGGAAGCCATACGCCTCGACCCGAAGAGCGCGGATGCGCACCGGGCGCTCTGGATCGTGCACCGGGACCAGGGCCATGCCGCGGCGGCGCTCGCCGAGCTGGAGATCGTCGCGCGCCTCGAACCCGGCGACGCGTGGTCGCAGATGTGGCTGGGCGAGGCGTATGCCGCGCGGAAACGGAACGGCGAGGCCGCGGCCGCCTACGACAGGGCATTCGCCCTCGCGCCGAAGGATCGTCTCGCGCGGGACCTGCTTACGTTGCTGTCGGGCGAATACGAGAAGATCGGGCGTCTCGATCGCGCCGTGGAGACCTTGCGCACGAGTGTCGCAACACCCCACGACGGCACGACGGCAGGCATGGAAGACAAGATGATGCGGGACATGTCCGACTGCGGTGAACTCGGCCGCCTGCTCGTCGCGCAGAAGAAGTATCCGGATGTGGTGCGGCTCTACCTCGCGCGCGGAGACTGCAACGGCTACGGCGACTCCCTGGGCGCCGGTTCGCTGGGCATTGCCTACCTGAGGCTGGGACAAGCCGCGAAGGCGATCCCCCTGCTCGAAGACAAGCTTGAGGACGTCGAACTGTCCATCAAGCAGTATGAAGCCGAGCTCGCGGACACGAAGCTCGCGCAAGCTGATCGCCGCATCAAGGTGAAGGTGCTGGCCGAATACAGGGCCGAAGCGGTGCTGGAGCTCGACGCGCTCGCCCGCGCCTATCTTGCCAGCGGCCGCACGGCCGACGCACAGCGCATCGCGCGAATCCTGCAGAAGTACGACGCGACGCTCGCCACCCGGCTGGCGAGCGCCATCGCCGCTAGCGCACCCTGATCGTGCGCTTCGCGAGCACCACCCGGCCGCCCGGCGCTTCGAGCAGGTAGCGGATGTCGTACTGGCCCGCGGCCGCGGGCGCCTTCAGTTCGCCGGCCGCCGCGCCCTCGGTATAGAAATAGGACAACTCGCCCGACGTCTCGGCCTGGCCCTGCTTCACGAGGTCGATGTAGTCGCCCTTGCGCTTCGGCCCGGTCCACGTCACCGCGAACGGCTTGCCGGCTTCGGCGCTGTCCGGTCCGTCGATCGTGGCCTTCGGCTGCGTCGCGCGCAGCGGCGAGGTCGCGAGGATCTTGCGGCCGCCGGGACCTTCCTGGATGTAGCGGACGAGATAGTCGCCGACCTTTCCCGGCGTCGTCAGCCCTGCCGGGCTGCCTTCCCTGGCCCAGGCATACGTGACCTCGCCGTACGGTTCGATGACGGACGAGGGCACGATGTCGATGTAATCCGCGCTGCCCGACGGCCCGGTCCAGGCGACCTCGATCGGCTCCGCGCCCTCCGCGGCAGGCGGCCCGGCCAGGGTCGCGGCGACGGCCGTGACCACGATCGGGGCGGTGGCCTTGATGGTGCGCGCGCTGCCCATCTCGAGCATGTAGCGCAGGTCGTACTCCCCCGGCGTGGTCGGCATCGTGAGCCTGGCCACGGGCTTCGCCTC
>JABAQN010000062.1 GCA_019187495.1 Steroidobacteraceae bacterium | reverse complement strand
GGAAGCCGCAAATCGCCATGACTCACTGGCCAGATACGACTCCCGTGCTTTTCCGAGAGGCCGGTTGCGGCAACAGCTTTCAACCACATGGTGCAGTAGACCTGCAGCGGACGGCCACGACAGCAGCGACCCTGTGTTTGGACATACTTCTGGGTAACGTAGCGAACTCCTGTCGTCGTACATGGCAGGGTGACTTGACGAAGCTGGCCTCACTCGGCGGTCGCCCATCTGCGGATTTTCGAGTCAGCAATACAGAATCATGTTGGGCATGGGCCGCGCTCGCGAGCGCTTCCTCAGGATGAGCCTGTCTTGGCGCTGTCGTGACTTCCGGCAAGTACTCGTTCTATCAGACGACGTGCTTTCGTACGTTCGCGCGCGCAGGCAGCTCGAAGACTGTGCAAATGAGGCTGGAGGGCAACTCTTCGGCGTGGTTAGCCCGCAGGAGGTTCTGGTAACTGTCGCGACCGGCCCATATGCCGGAGATACGCGATCGAGATTCAGCTACCGCTCTTCGCCTCAATCTGCAGATTCAGCCATCGAAACCCAGGAAGGTCGCGGACTTTCCTACCTCGGAGAATGGCACACGCACGCCGAAGACAGCCCAACGCCGTCTTCGTACGACAAGGCGACGATGTCTGCCATATCCAAGAAGTCGACGCTCCGTGCCGGCGCTGCCATGATGCTGATCGTTGGCCGTTCGGAGACCGTAGACGGCTTGTATGTCGGAACCTTCGAGAAGGGCAAGTTCCGTGGGTGGATGGCGGACGCTGGCAGTAAGCCCAGTAATGGGCTGATGCATCGACTACGGGAAATCTTTCGATAGGTGTGCGGGGCAGATCATCTGCGGTTAGCGAGGCCCCCTGCTTGTCGTCGGGGGCGGACGCAGTCGAGAGCGCGAATTGGCAGTTAGCGCCTCGGCAATCTGATCCCTGTCGGTGGCAGGTTCGCGCAGCGCCTGAGAGAATCTTGCGACCTCGGTAGCAAGCTTCAGCTGCCCGCTCCTTTCCAACTTATCCGCCACGCTCCGCCACCCGTGCATGACGTCTGTGCGTGTCTCCAGGACCGACTGCTTGCCCGGCTCTGCGCGAGTGCGGCCGTTGGCCAGATCATTGGCTACGGCCTCCACTCGCGTCCGCAGGAACGACGAATCGCCCCTTAAGCTCGCCCGGTAAATCCCATCCTTCTTGGCGCTTCGACTTTCTCCGCGCACTGCGCGCTCGGTCGCATTTGCCGCGACCCCCAACCCGCGCAGGTGACTTGCGAACTGCGACCGCCAGTACCGCAGGGTCGACTTCTTGATGTTGAGCCGTACTCCCTGCTCGCTCACCGCCTTAAGGATCAAATGCACGTGCGGATGTGGCTCGTCGGTGTGCAGCACCATCGCGTATCGGTGATTTCCATAGAACTCCTCGCGCGCGAAGTTTCGCACCGCCGAGAGGACCTTCTGTGGAGGCGTACCTGGTGGCATCGAGAACATCAGTTTGTGGACCAGCTTTGGTGGAGTCCGCTTGCTGGCAGCGGCGAGACTCCCTTGCCGCCGCATGTCATCAACGTCGAGATCCCAGTCTTCGAGCAGTGCTTCTGCGACGCGCCCCTGTAGGCGCTCTCCGCCGTCGCCCTCCAGCTCCAGGTTCCCCCGCCGACCGATATAGTCGATGTGCTTGCCGACGGCCTTCAGGTCGTTGCTGCTCCGGGGCAGCACCTTCACGACCGCCTCCGGCGCGCGGTTGACGGTCAGGCGAATCTGCTCGATCTGTGATGGCGTGAGCCGGTCAGCCGCTCGCGGACCTCCACGCGCGTAGCTGGCGATATTCAGCAGCGGCTCCTCCTTTGGGAGCCTAAACGTCTTCGCCATGCCCGCTCTCCCAGCTCATGAGGTTCGCCTTCAGTAGGGCTTTCGTGTTGTCCCGCAGCGCCTCGCAGACCCTGAGCATTGCCCGGAACTCCTCGCGCGCAGAACCCGGAACGCGTCCGCCGTCATTGGCTGCCTTGGCGATCTGATTGAGGTTCCGGCCGATGGCTGCCAGCTCGCCGATGCTGCGCCGGAGCGCCTGCATCTCGTCCTTTGGCAGCGGCGCCAGACGGCGAAGATGGCTCCTGGTCAGGACCGCAACGTAGGTCGCTGGGCGCATCCCTCGCGCTTCCGCGCGTGCGTCCAGCAGCAGACGATCCTCGTAGCGAAGCCGCACGTAGACCGGGCGGCTGCCCTCGCCAGATCCGCGCACCTCCCGCGCCGGATTCCGGGAACGCGCGGGACGGCAGGGGTCCTGCTCAGCGATACCGGCTCCGTGAATGGATCGGATTTCCCGCACCACCAGCTGCTTCAGCCATGCGGCCTCGGAGAGGAATTCGCGATCAGCGATCGCCTTCGCCTGCAGCTTCAGCTGCGGCGCAATCCGTGTCTTCAATACTTCGTTGTCACCCATGGGGCCAATTTGGCCCCAACAGCAAGCCGCAGGCTATCCTGCGTTTCAAGCGAAATGACCCCCTAACCTCGCCGCAAATCCCCGCCCCGAAGCCACTGCCTGCCGTCTTCACTCCTCCCGCTCTGCTCCGCCGATCCCGCCAGGTCTAAGCAGATACATCAGCAGGGAGGAGCGACAACCGCCGCCCCTCCCCGCTCAATCTGGCTAAAGCACTCCACGTTCCGCGAGCGACACCACTTGGTCGCCGGCCACGATCAGGTGGTCCAGAACCCGGATGTCCACGATGGCCAGGGCGTCCTTCAGACGATGCGTGATCAGCTCATCCGCCTGGCTGGGCTCGGCCACGCCGGACGGGTGGTTGTGCGCCAGAATGACCGCTGCGGCGTTCTGCGCCAGAGCCTGCTTGACCACCTCCCGGGGGTGGACGCTGGCACCGTCGATGGTCCCGCGGAACAGCTCGTCACAGGCAATCACCCGATGACGGTTGTCCAGCCACAGGCAGCAGAAGACCTCGTGCTCCAGGCTGGCGAACCGCAGACTCAGGTACTGTCGCGTTGCCCTCGGACTCTCCAATCGGTCGCCCCGCACCAGCTTCGTGGAGACGAGCTTCAGGGCGGTCTCGACGAGGGTGTCGTCACTTATGAGGGTGCCGGTCGCCGAGGACCAGCCCGTGCTGAACTTCGCCTCGGCGACGCCAATGGCGCCAGAGGCCGAACGGGTGCTGAGGGAACGAACGATGCGCTGCCGTGTGGTCATGGGAAGTCTCCAGACTGCGCAGGCGGGATTGCCTGCTGGGCGCTTCCCAACACGGCGCGCGGAGCGGTCAAGGATCGAAGACCGCCGTAGGCGGCGACCGCGTCCCCGCGGTCGTCCTTGACGGCGAGCACGGCGTGTTACGCTGAAAGCCCCTCCAGGCAATCCCGCTTTCTTCCTCTCACCTCCTCGTCTCGGCGGGACAAAAAAAGGGAGAGAGCACCGAAGCGGCGCTCCCTCCCGAATCCCTCAGGCTGAGAGCAGCGCGGACGCCAGATCCCACAGGCCACTGTTGATGCGCACGTCCTCGCGGATCGAGCTGATGCGGCGCGTACGGGTCAGACGGCCCGACGCCGACCGCCGGCTGAGGCCGCCACGCATCAGGTTCTCCTGCACGCGGTTCAGCACGCTCCACAGATCGGCACCTGCGTCATCGACGCGACGCACCGCCAACAACGCTGAAGGCTGCATGCCCGACAAAGCCGCGTCCTCGAACCGCAACGCCAACGCACGATCCGCGAACTCGTGCTGCTCGTCCTTGAAAAGCTGACGATGCTCCATGCGCTCGACCTGTCCGGCGAGCGACTCGAATCGCTCCGCGATGTTGAGTGCCGCAGCGACGACCTCATCCACGACGTTGCCGCGATGGGACACGCAGTACGCCGGGAAGGCACCACGCGACACGATCATTCCGTTGGTGCAGACGACTCGGAACAGTCCCATGCGCAGCTGGTAGGCGCTGCTGCCATCGTGGCTGTTGAGAAACACGATTTCCGGGATGCTGTCCCGAAGCTGCACGGTCTCGAAGCGACGACGCAGCCGCAGGATGTGACGTGCATGCACCGGGCTGCCACGCCGCGAGATTGCCTGGCGTGCATCGACCGGCACGAACCCGGCGCTCATCAACCCCGAGAGGACGCGCTCGGTGGGGATGAAGGTGTACTTCGGACTCAGGCTCTGGTGCGCCGCTGGCGCGAACACGGCAGGCACCCTGGAGCGCAATGCATCGAGCGACAGCGATCCCGTGAAGGCACTGGACACGGTGGAGAACGTCAGCGAGTTGGAAACGGCATTCATGATTCGATCCTCGATTTGATCTGGGGCGGGATTGCCCCGCGCTCCCACCATCACGACGCGCGCAGCGGTCAAGGATCGAAGACCGCCGCAGGCGGCGAGCGCGTCCGCGATCGTCCTTGACGGCGAGCACGTCGTGATAGGCTCGCCACTCACAGACAATCCCGCCCGCCTCCTTCCTTCCGATAGATCGACGCGCTGGCCCGATGGCCAGACCAGCGCGCCGAGACGCCATCAGTCGATGGCAGCGAAGATCGCACGCGCTTCAACGTGGTCCTTCGCGTACTCGAGGAGCCAGTGGTAGTGCCGACTGAAGATGTCAGTGGTGTACTCGAAGGACAGATGGCTGAAGGCAAACAGGCACACTGTGATGCCCGCCGCGTCCGCGCTCATGTGTCCACGGAATCCGTTGCCGTGGATTGTGAGTTCGTAACCGTCTTCGGGCGGGCTCATGTAGAACCCGCCGTTGCTCAGTTCGAAGAACTGCCACATGCCGCCGTCGTAGGACGGACAGAACTGCGACAGGAAGTCGTAGATGCGGCCCTCTACGGTGAGCATGTGCATGCCGAAGTGACGTGGCAGCGTTCCAATTCGGGCGTGCTCCGGCACGGGCCAGGCATCAACCTTCTCGACGGTCGTTGTGGACGTATTCATGGATGTTCTCCGCGTTCTCGGGCGGGATTGCCCGCGCCCCGGAGATCACGGCGCGCGGAGGGGTCAAGGATCGTTAGACCGCCGCAGGCGGCGAGCGCGTCCGCGCTCGTCCTTGACGCCGAGCACGGCGTGACAGGCTGCGCACTCCAGTAATCCCGCCCTCCAATTTCCGGGGCTCTTCCGTCAGACTGGGTCGCGAACTGATCCGAAAGGCGGCCAGGCACGACTCGGGAGAAGGACATGCGCTGCTCGATGACGGGACAGCCGCTGCGTGACACGTCGGACGGCATCTACGATGACGGCGAGTGGATCAGCTGGGACTGGATCAACGGCCACATCGCCGATCAGGAACTGCGCGGCGAATTCCCCAATGCCAATCTGCAGGTCGTGAAGATCTTCCAGGATCTCGTCGCGCTCGCCGAAGCGTACAAGTTTGAGACCGGCCGCTATCTGCAGATCTGGGGCGAGCTGGGAGAGCTGTACGCGGAGATCAAGTTCGGCGTCGTCCGACACCGGCCGGGAACGCAGGGGTCCGACGGTCGCATCGGCAACGACTGGGTGGAGGTCAAAACGATCTCCCCCGAGAAGCTCAGCGAAGCCATCCAGGTGAAGCGCGCCGGCAACTTCAACAAGCTGCTGGTGGTGAAGATCTCCGAGGACTTCGAATTCGACGCGCGGCTGATCGACCGCAAGCGGCTGCGCAAGGGCAAAGGCAAGCACGCCAAGACGCAGTGGAGCGAGCACCCTGCCCCTGAGGGCGACGACACCGCTCCCTGATCTGTCAGGGCCCGCCTGGCCCGGCTACCGCGTCGGCTCGTCCCGGTTCGTGGCGCGTGTGGCGCGCGTCGCGCGATCGTCCACAACCCGCGGCTCCGGGACCGGCGCACCGTTCCTGACAGACGCCGCCATCACGGCCTTGATTCGGGTGACGAACAGATCCCTGTCGCGGGGATCGCGGATGTTCTTCTCCGCGTACTGCTGCGCCACATGCAGGCTGATGAATGCGCTGCGCAGTTCGGGCCGCTCCGTCATGGCGCGCTTGTCCTCCAGCCGGGACTTCACTGCGCGCTCTGCGCTTTGCATGGACTTGGCGAGATAGGTGACTTCCTCTATCCGCCAGCGCGCGCGATAGAACGTGCGCTGCCGATCCGTGGTGCGCTCTCCGTCCCGCGCCGGAATCGTCACGGGGTCCGACCCCACGCGCTGTACACCCACCACAGAGCCGATCTTCGGCTGTGATTCCGACCGCGCAAGGGCGCGTTCGAGATCCGTGCCCCATAGCGTTTCCGGGCCGCGGCTGGTCAAGAGCTTCAGGTAGTAGGACGGGCTGCCGTCGGGCTGGAACTGGTAGTTCGCTTTGCCGTGCTCCTGCAGGCGCCCAGTGATGACCTCACCGCGGCGGCCGCGGGGTGGCGAACCTGCTGACCGCTGGTCGCCCACGGAGAGTCTCAGCGCGTCGGTTGGAAATCCCGATCCTGGCTGCGCGGCGCAACGGTGCGCTCTTCACCGCGCAACATGACCGGGTCGAGAGGCTGACCGAACTCGATGCGCTGCGCGATATGCGCACGCAGATGATCCACGAACTGCTCGCGCTGCGCCTTGTCGCGGAACTGTTGCTCGGCCAGTGCGCGTCCCATCTGCAGCTGCATGTAGGACCCTTCCAGCTCGGGGTGGCGACGGATGCCATCGGCCGCAGGCGTCTCCGTGTTTCGCAGCACGTCGGCCATGCGCTGCCGCTCATCGAGGAAGTTCTTGCGCTCGACGATCCACTGGTTGCGATGGGTGTCGAGCGGCGCCTGTCCGGTCTCCCGACCCTGGGCATCGCGTTTCGCGGCCAGCACAGTGACGGGCTGCCGCCCGATGGCGCGCACGCCGATCTCGTCACCGATGCCAGGCGTGCTCAGGGACTGGCGGAAGGCGCGCTCCAGGTCCACACCCCAGATCTCACGATCACCGCGCGCCGTCTCCACCCGCACGAAATAGGACATCGCCTGCTTCGGATCGTGACCGTAGGGGGCGGCGCCGTGATCGACCAGCCGACCGACGATGAGATCGCCGGAGGGCGGGCGCGGCTCCGCAGGGCGGGCCTCGCCGGCGGCCCTCGGAGCCGATCGTTCCTCAGCAGGCGCCGGCGGGGCGCCCAGCGCGGGCGTCTCTGGCGCCCCTGGCACGCGCCGCGCGGCGATCGCGCGCGCCAGACGCTCGCGCTCGAAGTCAGTGGGCTGATAGCCTCGGACATCCAGTCCGGCGAGGCTGGCCGCGAACCACGCTTCCTTCTTGAAGAATTCCGTGCCGCCAACGGTGACGGGACCTTTGCCGTTCTCACGCGCGATCGCCACCATGCTCTGGATGACAACGGAGTTCTCCGAGCGCGTGGTCAGGCGATTGCTGTCGTGCGTGAACGCTTCGGCCCCGTCCGGGAAATGGAACTTGTTGCCGATCTGGATGAAGCGCTCTTGGACGGAGTCGGGCACGCGCAGCTGGCGCGGGGCGTCTTTCGTCGCCTGAGTCGCGGCCCCCGCGGGGCCGCGACCTTCCTTGCGGTTCCTCTCGTCCTCCTGCTCGCGTCCCGACTTGGTGGGAAGACTGATGGTGTTCTGCGCGCGCCCGGTCCCTTCGCTCGGCGTCAGCTGGATGAAGTTGTCGTCGTCCCTCGTGCCAGCCGCCGGTCCGGTCGGCGGCGCGACCGGCTGCGACGACTTGCGGCCCGCCCTGGCGCGCTTGCTGTCCGAACGGGAACCGGAGGAACTGGAAGGCGTCTTGGGCATTGATCGGTCCTAGCGCTCCTGAAGCGCGGAGAGAAAGGATTCGACGGCGGAATCGAGTTCCTGGGTGGTCAGCCGCTCGCCTTCGGCCTTTTGGGGCAGCTCCACCCGGCTCAGATCGACGTCAAAGTCCTCCAGCTTCATCTCGTCGATTCGCTCGATGTCCTGCGGCGTGGCGCGGCGACTTCGGCGGCGCGGCGGACGCTGCGGCGGAGGCGTTGGATCGAGGCTGATGGAGCCTGCCTCGCCGGCGGACTCGGCCGGCAGGGGCTGCACCGGCGCCGGCGAAGGCGGCGCCTTCATCCCGGGTGCGGCGTGTCGAGGTGGAGGACTGATGAGCCGCTTGAACCGACGCTCGCGGAAGTACCGGATCTTCGTGCAGCGAATCGGCCGGATGCCCTCGTAGAACACGATGGCCTGATCCGCGCGCATGGCCTGCACCTCTTGCGGCAGCATCAGCGAGCGGCGCTGCTCGCTGACGTTGACGTTCGGCGGACGGTGCGCCCGACTGAACAGGTCGAATCCCGGTTTGGAAACGGATTGGGTCTTCACCGTGATCGTCCCCAGCTCCTCGGAGATTTCGCGTGCGTCGCTGTACTCGTCGGCACCAAATACTACGCGCGCAGCCAGATTTCGGAGGATGGTTTCCGCGGCATTTTGCCCATAAACCTCACGCAACTGGGACCGCGCCTGGATCACGAGTACCACCCGGATGTTGTAGCCGCCCATCAAACCGATGGCCTCGGCAATGATCGGGATTCGCCCGAGCGAGGTGAACTCATCGAGCAGGAACATCACCTGGTAGACCAGCGCCGGGTTGTGCTCGGGCAGCTGCCGCGTCTGCAACGCAATCGCCTGCTGGAAGAACAGCGAGAGCACCGGCCGGAGACGGTGCAGGTCTTCCGGCAGGACGCCGACGTAGATGCTGATGCGCTTGGAGCGAAGCTCGCGCAGATCGAAGTCGTTCGCCGACGTGGCCCAGTCCAGGATCGGGTTCAACCACAGGTCCAGCCGCGAGGTGAAGGTCTTGCGGATGCTGGAGGCCGTGACCGGCGCCAGGTCGATCACGTCGCAGAGCGCCCGGACACACTCGGGCGACAGCGGATACTTGCCGCTGCCGCGCCCCTCGATCAGTCGCTTCCAGTGGGCTCCGAAGCCCTCGTCGTCCGAGGCCATGCCCTGCCGCAGGATCTCGCCGATCGTTCGTGGAAGTCCCGGCGTCTCGAACACGTAGAGCCCGATGCCGAGGAACAACGTGCGCGCCGAGGCGGACCAGAATGGATCGACGCCCGGCGCCTCCTGATAGAGCATGTCGGCGATGCGCTGCAGGCCGTTGATGCGCAGCGCCGGGTCGTCGGGGATGTAGCCCAACGGATTCCAGCGAGCCGTGTTGCGGGTTTCGGAGAATGGCGCAAACAGGTAGACCGCATGGCCGCTTCGGGCGCGATGGCCGGCGGTGATGGTGTAGTTCTCGTGCTTCGGGTCCACGCAGATCAGCGAGTCCGGCCACTCGAACAGGTTCGGGATCACGATGCCTGCGCCTTTGCCGCTGCGCGAGCGGGCAATCACGGCCACGCCCTGCTGCCCGGGCAGGCGCAGCAGCCGCCGACCCACGCGGGCCAGGATGATGCCGACCGGCGAGAAGAGCCCGGCCCCTCGCACCTCCCCGCGCGTCGAGAACCGGGCACTGCCGTGCAGCGGCCTCGCGCGGGGCCGCAGCGCGAGGATCACGGGAAGCATGACCAGCGCGAGTCCCGCTCCGGAGCTGACCCAGAGCTTGCGGCGGATGTCCGCGCGCTCACCGAAGTAGAAGCCGTAGCGCGCGACCGTCAGCGGCGTCGCCGTCTTCGGGTCGCTATGCACCCACTGCAGGAACAGGAACCCTGCCAGGTACTGCGCGGCAAGCACGACTCCCACGCAGATCAGGAGAGCCTTGCATGCCAACGCGACCCAGCGGTTCCTAGCGCGCGGCCGCCAGCGTGCGGTGCTTGCGGTCGGGGTCATACCAGATTTCCTGAATGCAACGCTGCCGGTGCTCGACGCCGAACTGAACGACCACATCGATCAGCAGATACAGCAGGTGCTTGATCTCCTCGCGCGCCAGCTCCTGGCCGGCGCGGCTTTGCTTCACGAGCAGCACCAGCTGCTCGAACGCGAGTTCTGCACTCGCGGCATGGATGCTGGTGATGGAGCCAGGGTGCCCGGAATTCACATTGCGCAGGTAGTCGAAGGCCTCCTCGCCGCGCAGCTCGGCGAGCAGGATGCGATCGGGCTTCATGCGCAGGCAGCTTTCCAGCAGCTGCTTCGGACTCACGCGCGCGAGGCCCTGATCGTCCTTGGAATAGAACAGCCGCACGTGGTTATCGTGACGGTCCAGCACCAGCTCCTTGGCGTCCTCGATGGTGATCAAGCGCTCGTCGGCAGGAATCTCGCGGATCAACGCCTTGGTGAAGGTGGTCTTTCCGGACCCCGTGGGACCTGAGACAAGGATGTTCCGGCGGCGCTCGACGGCGAGGCGCAGGAATGTCTGATAGTCCCGGGCCTCCAGAAGCCGTAGCAGTTCCGCTTCGGTCTCGTCCGGGCCGGTCGCAGCACGTCGCGTTGAGCGAAACAGCCCGCGCTGCTCCAACTCCTCGAGCGTCCAGACTTCATCGGCCGGCCGACGGATCGTGATGGCCACCGTGCCCGGCGTCGTCGCGGGCGGCAGCACGATCTGGATTCGCTCGCCGCCCGGCAAGGCTGCCGACAGCAGCGGCGATTCGGCATCGACGCGTTGCCGCGTGGAATTGGCCACCAGCTTCGCGAGCGAGGTGCACCACTCGAACGTCGCGAACGCGAGCGGCACGCAGCGCCAACCGGCGCGCGTCTCGATGTACGCCTCCCCAGGACGGTTGATGCAGATCTCCGTGACTTCGCGGTCGGTGAGGATCGGACGCAGCGCGCGCAGCGTCAGGTCGAGCGCCGAGGATTCCGCCACGGCCGGCGGTCGCGTGAATCCAGACGACGCCACGGCAGCGACCGGGTCCGGTACGAGCACGGGCCTAACGGCTGGCTGGTCGAAGCTCATACACGCTCCGGAAGTCCAGATCCCGCGCCACCAGCACCTGGATGCGATCACCCTGCGGCTTCACGACGGTCGGGGGAATGTTGATCGTCGAGCGAAGGATCTCGGTCATGATGTCTCTCGACCCGGACGGGTCCACGACGACCGTCGAACCGTTCCCGCGCTGCGAGGCCACCTCCGCCTGGATGGCACCGTCGATGACACTGACGAGGATCGCCGCGCCAAACCGTTCCATGAAGTGACGGTCGACCTGGCCCGGCAGCCCCGCCCGCCCGAGCTCGTCCGTGCCCGGAGAGGCCAGCGGAACGACGACGCCCTTGGAGGTGCGCGCCTCGGTCCACAGCACGTAGACCCGCGCCGAACCCTGCCGAACCTGACCACGGGTCTCCCCGACGAGCTTTGTGCCTCGCTCCAGCAGCACGACGTTCCCGTCCGCGCTGAACGCATCGGTCGCAAGAATGCAGGTCGTCATCCCCGGTAATGTCGAGTCGAGCGCCGTCTCCAGCGTGCAGTCGAGGAACGCGCCCTTGGGCAGCAGCATCCGCCGGGTCGGCAAGACCTGGGCCCGGACGGCCGGCGTCACACTGGGGCGCAGCAGCGCATCAAGATCCCCCGCGGGCGCAGGAGCCTCGGCGCCGACGCTTCCGACGGCCTCGGCATCCACAGCGCCTGCAGCCCGATCCGCGCTGGTAACGAACGCCCTTCCCGACAGCTGCCTTTCGAGCCGCAGGTCCCGCGGCTCCTGTACGGGCGGGGCATACCCAGGCGCCCGGGCGGCTGGTGGATCTTCCGCCGGGCGCAGCCACGCTTCGGGGATGTCCTCCGGTGGGGGTTCCTCGGGTGCGTCACCCAGCATGTTCTGGACGAGCGCCGGTGGGTCCACGCGCCCAAGCGGACGCAGGTTGATCTCCCCTTCCGCCTTGCTCTTGGCCGACGATTCCGCCGCGGTCCGCGCAGCGGTGCGCGAAGTCATGACCTTGCCGTAGTACCAGCCGAGCAGCCCCAGACCGATTGCCGCCATGAGCCCGAAGGCCAGCAGATTGCTGACCCTCGACTGCAACGACGGCGGCCGTTGTACGGCACTCGCGGCACGCTCACCCTCGACCCCGGCTTCGCTGGCTACCGACTCCGGAGGCGGTTCGGCGGGCGGCTGGCGGAAGCGATCGAGCAGGCTCATGGCCGCGCCCCTTTCACGTCGCGCTCGATCTGCGGCGACAACGTGCCGGAATCCAGCCGCAGGCCCGCGCCCGCGTATCCCTTGTTGACGATGCAGCCTGTCAGCTTGCCCCGCCGCAGCACGAACCTGGAAGCCACGCGATGGATCACCACATCGCCGGCATCCATCGAGAAGTTCAGCAGCGATTCTGAACCGTCCTCGTTGCGCACGAAGATCGCCGGAATCTCGGACCGGTCGCCGAACGTGATCCGCGTATGCACACCGTCGTCTGAAGTCGCCACCGGCTGCAGACTGCGATTGCCGCAGTACCAGTAGTCGCGGTTTCGCGGCCGCGCGGCATCCGCCGCGGCGAGGTCGCGATCAACCTTCGCTTGCGGGTCCTCACCGTTGGCGGTTCGCACGGGTGGATACGTGAACCGCACGGCATACATGACTTCATCGGTCAGCCGGTTCGGTGCGCGCGCGGCAACCGTGTAGTCGAAGCGATAGGCGCGCCGGTCGGTGAACACGACGAGGTTCGTGGACACGATGGCTGCGCGCGGCTTCAGCAGGACCGAGCTGCCGTGCGCATCCACGGTCACGCCCTCCAGGTCGCCACCGCCGGTTCCGGCGAACCGCTCGCCCTCCTCGAAGATCAGCTCCACCGCGTAGCCCACGAACCCATAGAGCTTGTAGACCTGATCGGGGTTGTAGGCGGCGGTGCGCACACGCGCGTCCACCTGCCCTCGCACTGGAATCGCTTCTGCCCGCGCGTCCGGCCCTGCCAGAAGGCACGACAGCAGCGCCGCGCCGGCCCACGCGCACACGGACTTCACGGCGCGCTCCCGGCCGTCCCCGTCGTGGCGGTTGGCGGGTTCGCGGGCTCCGGCTGCGTCGCCTCCGCCTCGGTCCGGATGTCGACGATCTTGAATCCCAGGGGATTCCAGCGGCGCATCTTCGGGTCCTTGGACGGAGCACCGTAGACGTACTGGACCGTCGCGATCCAGTAGCTGCGCTGCTCGTTGCCGTTGCCCGTGCGCAGCGCCTTCACGTACCGGACCTGCGCCAGGTCCTCAGTGCCACTGCCGCGCTTGAAGAACGTGATCGAACTGACCTGAACGCGCACGCTGGAGCCATCCTTGTGGCGGTTCAGCGGCGACTCCGGATTGCTTCGGTCCCACAGTGTCATCCATTCCTGATGGCGCGCCGGCCCGTGGAAACTCGAACACTCCTCGTAGTCGCTCTCGGCCGTCGAGAAGTTGAAGCGCTCGCAAACCGTCAGGTAGTGATCGAGAAAGTATCGGGTCACGACTTCCGGCATCGTCGCCTGACCGGCAAACACCGGCACCACATCCACGATGCCCGTGGCGTTGTCGACACGGATCACGAAGGGGTCCACACGCTTGAGCGGCATCAGCAACACCAGCGCGAAGATCGCCGCCAACGCGAGCACGCAGGCGCCGACCGCCACGCGCCAGGCCGTGCGCACACTTCGCTCGCTTGCCGCCACGCGATCCGCGTCCCACGACGCGGCCTCCGCGAAGTACGCCTGCAGGGCGGCATCGCGCTTCATGGGGTCTTCTCGCTTGCCGGAGTGACTGCGGCTGGCGCAGCTACCGGCGCGGGTACGTTGATCGGTCGCAACCTGCCGTCGCAGTCCACGCGGCGCGCCTGCGTGCTGCATCCGGTCACGAGTCCCGCCGTGACGGCGGCCAGCACCAGCGCGACTTTTGCCTTGATCCTTGGCATGGCGATCACCCGTACTTGAGTGTGTTCTGGCGCGGCCGCTTCTCGCGGGCCATGCGGGCGCCGATGAGTCGCTGGCCTGCCTTGCGGGTCATGCTGTCCCAGCGGCTCTTGTCCTGGTCCAGGAACGCACCCCGGGAGAACTCTCCCATCTTCCCCAGACCCGAGCGGCCCACACCCATGCCCATGCGCAGCAGGTTGCCCACGGCACCGAAGCTCGACAGCGCGATGCCGCTCGCCATGCCCTGCGCCATCGATGGCACCTGCCGCATGATCAGGAACGTGAGCGCCGCGGCCGCGCAGACCTGCAGCGCATTGGCGATGCCGATGCCGCCGCCGGCCGCGACCGCGGACTCCGCGGCTGTCGAGATCACTTGCAACATCAGCGCCGCGACGAGGATCGTCAGCACGGCGAGGAACGCATAGTTGCTGAGCTGCGCGAGCCAGGCCTCGAAGAAGCGTTTGCTGGAGTCGAAGAACAGCAGCGCCAGGAAGATCGGGCCCATGGCAAGCAGCACCGCCAGCGCGATGCGGCTCATCGCGAGCAGGAACATGGTGTAGACGGCGGTGAGCCCGACGATCAGGTAGATCGCCAGTGCGCCGAAGTAGAAGACGATGTCCCGCCCGAAAATCTCGCCCTTCTCCATCAGGAGCGACGCGGCATCGTCCCCGTCGAAGAAGATCTCATCCACCACGGCCACGGGCTGGAACGCAGGGCCACCCGGATTGCGTGCGGCGATGATCGACGCCGCCAACTCTGTCGGCGCATTGAAGAACGTATCGACGAATACATCGTTGTAGAGCCACAGCTGCAGCGACAGCCCGAGGACCACACCGAGCGTCAGCAGCCGCTTCGCTCCCTCGACGAACGGCTCCTCAATCCTGCCGGTCAGCTGCAGGTAGCCCCAGACGATGACGTAGAGGACACCGAGCGTGACGATGACCGGCTCAAGGATTCCGGCGATCACGGCGAGGGTCTGTCCGATATAGGCGTTCAAGATGCCGGTCAGCCACGCATTGAATTCGCCGAAGAAGCCCATGCTTCACTGCCTCCCGCTGGGGTTGAGGCCCACCGGGGCCTGGTCTCGCAGCGAGCCGTGGCTTTCCAGCCGCTCGGCCTCCCGTGCATTCACGCAGTCCGGCGTCTGGCCGAGCCCGCCCGGATCGTTCCGACACCGCGCGAAGACCTCGCGCCGCAGCGCCGCGTCGGCGCGGTAGTCGGAAACGGTGTGCTCAGCCACCGGCGGCCCGGGCGAGCAGGACACCGCCGCACCGACGAGCGTGGCCAGGAGAATCAGCACGAGCATGCCGCGCGACATGACGGCCTACGGATTGAGGCCAACAGCGGGGAGGCGACGCAGCGAGCCAAAGTTGCTGATCGCCAGTTCCCGCGCCCGCTGCTCTTGCGCACGCTGCTCGGCCTCCGCCGCCTGATTGAGCACCATCAGCTTCGTGTGCTCGTTCTGGAGCATGGCCTGCTCGGCGCCGATCCTCGCCTGAAGGTCGAGGACCGCCTTGGCGTCCGTGGCCCGGGGGATGGCGTCGATCAGGCTCTGCAGGGATGCGAAGCGCTGGCTGCTGGCCTGCAGGGCTTCGCGACTCGTGGCCTGCAGCAGTGCCACGGAGCGGCGCGCTGCTTCGAGCTGCTCCACCTGCTCCGGCGACATCCGCGCCGTCTGCGCCGGGGTCAGTACCGTGACCTGGCGGAGGGCGGCCTGCATTTCCGCGGAGAGTGCGGCGTAGCTAGCCTGCGCACCGCGCAGGGTCGCTTCGAGTGTCGCCCAGTCCGCCGGCAGGTAGTTCCGCGTGACGCCCGAGAGCAGCTGCTCCATGCCGCGCTGCCCCGTCAGCGACTGGAACTGCTGTTGCGCCTGGGTGAGCTGGTTGCGGGCCGTGGTCAGCTGGTTCTGCAGGACCTGCAGCTGCTGGGCCATCTGCACAATGGCGCGAATGTCGATCACGGGCATCGCCGCGTGCCCGACCGACGTGCACAGGACGCACGCGAGTGCGCCAACAAGTACGCTGGATACTTTCACGATGACTTCTCCGGTGTGAGAAATGAGGGCAGCCACTGCCGCGGCTCGGGACCGGTACGCGCGATGAGCCGTTGCAGCTCCTCGACGGTGCTCGCCCGCCCGGAGATGACTTTCAGCTCTGCGTCGAATCCCTTGAGGTCGAGCTGGCAGAC
>JABAQN010000073.1 GCA_019187495.1 Steroidobacteraceae bacterium | reverse complement strand
CCAGCGGCCTGCCCATCCGGGCAACTGGCCGGATTCAGGCAGGCTGAGGCAGATTGGGTCGCTACACCCGGGTGGTTCCACGAATCAGGACGGCGCTGCGGGGTGCTTTGAACTTCCTATCCGCCGCGCTTCCTCGCCCTGCTCGAAATACCCGGGCTCCACGAGTTCGTCGCAGGTCACGTAGGTGCGGGCCGCAGCGCGGGCGTACCAGTCGTCCATGTACACGTCCGGGCCTTTGACCTGGCACACGCCTCGCACGTCGGCCCGGTCGACGTGCAGCAGCGCGGCGTCGAGCGGCAGCGCCGGCATCGCGACCCATTGCCTGTCGTCGTAGGGCGAGTCGACGAGGCGTATCCCGGGGTTGCAACGCAGTACGTCGGTGCCGAGGCCCGTGCGGGTCGGGATGAACGGCGAGCGCATCGCGGCGGCCTTCAGGCCGAGCAGCAGCAGCCCCTCGTCGATTTCCATGACATCGATCGCGCCCGCCTGGCGTGCGGCGCGAAAGTACGGCTCGAGCGGGATGAAATCGAGCGACACGAATGCGAAGACGAGCTTCTTCACCTTGCCGGCGGCACACAGCATGCCGACATCCGCGCCGCCATAGGACACGACGGTCAGATCCTTCAGAGGGCTGCGCAGGATCTCGCGGACCAGCGCCATCGGCTTGCGACGCGGGCCCCAGCCGCCGATGCCGATCGTCATGCCGTCGCGCAGTTGCGCGACCGCAGCGCCGGCCGTGATCAGCTTGTTCATGCGCGGCGCCCCTGCCGGGCCGCGATCGCTGATGGGGCTGGCCGGAAACCTGGGCGAACGTGATGCCGGACCATGGGCCTTCCCGCAGAGTTGGATGGTGCCTTTTTTACCCGCACAGGGGGCTGCGAGCCTACGTCCTAAAGGACTAGACCGGGCACCCCCGCGACGACGCGATTGCCAATGCGCCGCGGTATTCCCACACTGGACGACGATCCGGCAACAACTCCAGGAGGTATTCGCCATGGCAAGACTGGCCGGGAAGATCGCGATCGTCACCGGGGCCGCTCGCGGCATGGGGGCGGCGATAGCCCGCAAGTTCGCTGATGAGGGGGCAATCGTAGCCCTAACAGACGTGCTGCCCGACGTTGAGGCCACCGCGAAAGCGATCGGCCCGGCCGCGTCGGCTTACCTTCACGACGTGACCGATGAAGCGCGCTGGCAAGACATCGTGGCCAATGTCGTGGCCAGGCACGGCCGCATCGATGTGCTCGTCAACAATGCAGGCATCCTCATGTTCAAGGACGTACTGTCGACGAGCGTCGCCGAACTGCGCCGCGTACTGGACGTCAATGCGGTCGGCACCTTCATCGGCATGCGCACGGTGGCGCCGCACATGATCCGCCAGCGCAAGGGTTCCATCGTCAACAACTCGTCCTGTGACGGGATCTCGCCCGCCAACTCGCTCGTGGCCTATGCCAGCTCGAAATTCGCCGTGCGTGGCATGACGAAGGTCGCCGCGCTCGAACTCGGCCCGCACGGTGTGCGCGTCAATTCCGTGCATCCCGGCGGCATCAACACCGCCATGGTGAACCCGCAGCAGGCGCCGGCCGATGCGCTGAACCGGGGAATGACCTGGTTTCCGGCGCAGCGGGTCGGCGATCCGGTCGAGGCGGCCCACTGCTTCGTGTTCCTGGCGTCCGACGAATCGGGCTACTGCATGGGCGCCGAGCTCGCCGTCGATGGCGGCCTCGTCGCAGGCCACTACTACTTCGGCCTGCCAGGCGCGCCGCAAGGCGTGCTTCCGCCCGCCCGGGCGCCAGATCAGCCTGCCTCGAAGTAGGCGCGCCTCAGTTCGCTCTTGAGCACCTTGCCCGCGGGATTCTTCGGCAGGCGCTCGCGGCTCACCACGATGCGGGCCGGCACCTTGTAGGACGCGAGCCGCTCTGCGACGAAAGCCTGCAACTGCGCCTCGGTCGGCGCCGTCGCCTCGGCCGGCACGACGACAGCCGCCACCGCCTCGCCGTGCGCGGCGTCCGGAATGGGCAGCACGGCCGCTTCGACGAGCCCTGCGTGCTGCAGCAGGCACGACTCGACCTCGGCCGCCGCAATCTTCTCGCCGGCGCGATTGATGACATTCTTGATCCGGTCGACGATGTAGAGGTATCCATCCTCGAGGTAGCCGACATCGCCCGTGCGCAACCAGCCGTCGTGCAGCGCCGCGGCGGTCGCTGCCGGATCGCCCCAGTATTCCCGCATCACCGAAACGCCGCGGACCTCGATCTCACCCGCCTGTCGGTCAGGCAGCACTCGCCCTTCGGGATCGACGATGCGCAACTGGATGATCGGCGAGAGCGTCCCCGAGCAGGTCGGGCGCGCGCGAAATCCCTCGCCCGAGATCGCCGACGTGACGCCGCTCGTTTCGGTCATGCCGAAGCCGACGCCGGACATCGTGGCGCCGAGGCGATCGAGCACCTGCCCGATCACGCGGTGCGGCAGCCCGGCACCGCCGAACCCGATGCCTGCCAGCAAAGGGCGCATGGCGTCGAAATCGAAATCCGGATGCTCCACCAGCTGCATGACCATCGTCGGCGCAGCATTGAACTGTGTCACGCGGTACTTCGCGATCATGTCGATCGCCTCGGCCGGATCCCAGCGACGCATGAAGACGAGCCTGCGCCCGTTGACCATCGAGCTCAGCAGTTGCGCGTGCAGGCCGCTCACATGGAAGAGCGGCACGACCGTCAGCGTGGTGGGCAGCAGTCCACGGCGCATGAGCGTCTCGATCACGGCAGGCGACGACATCGCCGAGATCGCGCCGATGTAGTTGATGTTCATGATCGCCTGGCATAACGCCCGGTGGGTCGTCAGCACGGCCTTCGGCCGGGCCGAGGCCCCCGAGGTGAACATCAGCAAGGCGGGATCATCGGGATCGGCTTGCACCGGCGGCGGCCCCGTACGCGGCTCTCGCGCAAGTGCGGTCCACGAATGCACACCCGTGACCGGCGCGGACCCCGTATCGCACAGCACGACCTCGACGCCGGGCAAGTTCCCCGCTCCCCCGAGCCGCTCGAGGCGCTCGGCATCGAGGATCAGGGCACGCGGTTGCACCGTCTCGCAGGCGCCGAGCAATTCATCACGCAGCCCGAAGCTGTTGACCGGCGCCGGCACCGCGCCCGCCAGCGCGGCGCCGAGGAACGCGACGGCCCATTCCGGGCGGTTACGCATCGCGATCGCGACCCGCTCGCCCTGTTTCACGCCGAGCCGCTCCCGCAGCGCCCACGCCAGAGCGTCCGCCGCTGCGAACACGCGCGCATAGCTCCAGGCTTCGTCCTGGTAGACGATGAACGGCGCGTCGCCGAAGGATCGTGCGGCATCGATGAGCTCGGGCAACGTGCGCTTCGCGTGGCGATACGCGGGCAGTTTCTCGCCGCCGATCTCGACTTCCGTGAGCTCGAACGGTGCACCGGGCGCGGTCAGCTTTGCGCGCAGGTCGGTCAATGTACGGGTGATCTCATCCAAGCCCATTCCCCCCAGGTGTCCGCCGCAGCATCAGAACCCGCGCAGCCGCGCGTAGCGGTCGCGATGAAAAGTTCCGTCGCCGAAGGATTGCTGCAGCACACGCGCACGCTTCAGGTAGAGCCCGATCTCGAGCTCGTCGGTGACGCCGATGCCGCCGTGCATCTGCACGGCCTCGTTGAGCGCCCGTTCGCCGAGGTCGGACGCGCGCGCCTTGGCGAGGCTCGCGAGTTGCGCCGTCGCCTGGCCGGTGTCCGCAGCCTCGAGCGCCGCGGCGACCGAACTTCGCAGCAATTCGATCTCGACGTGCAACCGCGCGACGCGGTGCTGCAGCGCCTGGAACGACCCGATCGCCACGCCGAACTGCACCCTCGACTTCAGGTAGGCCACGGTGCGTTCGAACGCCTCGGTGATGACCCCCAGCAGCTCGGCCGCGAGGCACGCGCGCGCCTGGTCGAGCACGACATCGAGCGCGGCAAATGCCGCGTCGGGTGCACCGATCAATGCATCGTCCCCGAGCTGCACGCGCGAGAAGCGCGCGTGCGCCGCATTGCGGCTGTCGACGACGGCCGTGCGCGCAATCTGCACGCGGGCAGCGGCGGGATCGACGAGGAAGAGGCTCAGCCCGGCCTCCTCGCCCGCTGCGCCACTGCTGCGCGCCACGACGATCAGCCGGTCGGCGACGTGGCCATCCAGCACGAACTGCTTGTCTCCTTCGAGCCACCAGTGGCCCGCGTCGCGCCAGGCGCGAAGCGTCACGCCTGCCGGATCGTGTCGCGGCGCTTCCTCGAGCGCCAGCGCAAAGAGGGCCTCGCCGGAGGCGATCTTCGGCAGCCACAGGTCACGTTGCGTCTCATGCCCCGCCTGCGTGAGCAGGCCGCCGCCCAGCACGACGGTGGACAGGAGCGGCGTGGCCGCGAGCGTACGACCCAGTTGCTCGAACACCGCGCCGAGACCCTGGAATCCGACGCCGAGGCCACCGTGCGTTTCCGGCAGTGCGGCAGCCGGCCAGCCGAGGCCAGCGATGTCCTGCCACAACTGCGGGTCGTAGCCGCGCGTGTCGCGCCGATCCCGCAAGGCGCGCAACGCCGCGACCGGCGAACGCCCGGCCAGGAATTCGCGGGCGCTCGCCTGCAGCATGCGCTGCTCGGCATTCAGCAGTAGTGCCATCGCAGCCTCATCCCGGCAGCCCGAGCACGCGGCGGGCGATGATGTTGAGCTGGATCTCCGAGGACCCGCCCGCGATGGTGTACGACTTGGTGTAGAGCCAGAGCCGGCACACCGCCTGTTCGTCGGTCGTGTACCCCTCGCCATCCAGGGTGAGCCCGCGCTGGCCCATCAGCTGCTGCAGCAGTTCGTACTTGGCCGCTTCCTGCTCGGTCTGCACGAGTTTCATGATGGCGCTCACCGGCGCGAGGTCCTCGCGCGCCGCCTGCATCTCCTTCATGCGCCGCACGGTCAGCGAGAATGCGTGCTGATCCATCAGCGAGGCCGCCAACCGGTCGCGCCACACAGGCCCGGCCCCGGCGAGATACGCCTTGGCGGTCGCCAGCGCATCGAGCGTCGGAGCGCCGCCCTCGGTGAAGGTCGACATCGCGGCGCGCTCGTGCTCGAGCAGACGCTTCGCGACACGCCATCCCTGGTTCGTGCCGCCCACGACGTTCCTCGCCGGCACGCGCACCGCGTCGAAGTACGTTTCACAGAACTCCGACTTGCCGCTGATCAGCTCGATCGGGCGCACGGACACGCCGGGCGATTTCATGTCGAGCAGGACGAAGCTGATGCCTTCCTGCTTCTTCGCCTGCGGATCGGTGCGCACCAGCGCGTACATCCAGTCTGCCTTGTCGCCGTGGCTCGTCCAGATCTTCTGCCCGGTGATCACGAAATCGTCGCCGTCGCGCACCGCCGCCGTTCTCAGGCTCGCGAGATCGGAGCCGGCGTTCGGTTCCGAGAAGCCCTGGCACCAGCGGATCTCGCCACGCGCCATCGGCACGAGGTGTTCGAGCTTCTGCTGCTCCGTGCCGAACTCGAGCAGCACCGGCCCGAGCATCCAGATGCCGAGGTTGTACTGTGGCTGGCGGCATCCGAGTGCCTGCATCTCCTCCCCGAGGATGCGCTGTTCGCGCGGGCCCAGGCCGCCGCCACCGTAGGCACGCGGCCAGGCCGGGACGAGCCAGCCGCGCTCGCGCATGCGCTCGAACCATACCCGCTGGTCCTCCGTATGGAAGGCGATGCGCGAGCCGCCCCAGACCATGTCCTCGTCGCTACGCAGAGGTTCACGCATCGACGGCGGGCAGTTGGCCTGCAGCCATTGCCTCGTGTCTGCCCGGAACGCATCGCCTCCGCTCACCAGTGCGTGTCCTCTTCGCCCGCCGCCTGCGTGACCTTGTACCGGAATGTATCGCCCTTTTCGAGCCGGCGTTCGAGCGCCCCGCGATCGCACAGCCAGGCGAGGTGCGCCGCCGTTTCGCCGAGCGCCAGCAGGTCCTGCTCCGGGTCGTGCAGGCGCGGGTACAGCGCGAGCATCACGTCATAGGCGGTACTGTCGCCGTCGCGACCCACGATGCGCAGCACTTCCTCCAGCTGCTGGCGATGATGTTCGCGCAACTGGCGCACGCGCAGGTGCAGGCCGCGGAACACGCCCTGGTGCGAGGGCAGGACGAGCGTGTCGTGCGCGCAGCGCTCGAGACGGTCGAGCGAATCGAACCACTGGGCGAGCGGATTGCCGTCGGGCTCGAAGGCATTGACCATCACGTTGGAGGTGATGCGGGGCAACAACTGGTCGCCACCGATGAGCAGGCGATCCTGGGCGCTGTAGAGACAGACGTGCTCCGGCGAATGGCCCTCGCCGATGATGACTTTCCAGCGTCGCGGGCCGATCGTGAGCACATCGCCGCCGCGCAACCGCCGAAACCGCGCGAGCCGCGGCGGCAGGAAAGGATCCCGCTGCAGCGCATCGAAAAGGCGCGCGGCGCGCTCCTCCGGCATGCCCGAGCGCGCGATGAACTGCCGATCTTCGGGTTGGGGCGTCGTGACGGACGTGTCGCTGAACATCCGCATCATCAGGAACTCGCCGAGCGACATGTAGAGCGGCACACCGAACCGCTCGGTCATCCAGCTCGCGAGGCCCGCGTGGTCGTAGTGGAAATGCGTGCACACCACTGCGCGCACCGGCGCACCGTCCAGGTGCTCGGCCACGATGCGCTCCCAGAGCGCACGGGTCTCGTCGATCGCGAGCCCGGTATCGACGATCGTCCAGCCATCGTCGCCGCGCAGCAGCCAGACATTGATATGGTTCAGCGCGAGCGGCATGCCCATGCGTGCCCACAGCACGCCGGGCGCCACCTCGACGACGGAACCGTCGGGCCGCGGCGCCTGGAACGGGTACTCGAGTGCGGGGGCACTCGACAGCCCGGTCGTGGCCAGTGTGACTCTTTCGTTCATCGACAGGACTCCCGCGCCGTCAGCTCGCCAGCGCACGCGCGACGGATTCTTCCGTCAGCGGCACGTAGGTCCCTGCCGCATCGTCGCGCACATGCAGCGGATCGGGGCACAGCGCCGGATCGATACCCTGGCGCTGCAAGTCCACCTTGCGCAGCTTGAAGGTCGATGTCATGTCGGCGACCGGCGCCACGCGTACGAACAGTGGCGCCGCATATCTCGGCAGGCTCGTCGCGGCGCGCTCGTAGAACGCGGTCGGGTCGAACGTGTGGCCCGCCTGCATCACGACGGCCGCCATGCCGGCCCGTCCCTCCGCGCCCGGCACCTGCACGCCATAGACGGTCACGGACTCGACACCCCGCATGTCGGCAAATACCTCGGCCACCTCCATCGTGGAAACGTTCTCGCTTTTCCAGCGAAACGTGTCGCCGATCCGGTCGACGAACCAGCAGTAGCCGTCCTCGTCGTAGCGCAGGAGGTCGCCCGACGACCACCATGCATCCCCGTCGACGAATGCGCTCCGCAGGATCTTGCGCTCGGTGGCCTCGCGCGAGGTGTAACCCTCGAACCGGCCCGCGACGATGTCGGGATAGTCATGGATCATGCCGATCGCCTCGCCCACTTCGCCCGGCCGGCAGGGAATGAGATGCCCCTGCGCGTCACGCGGATGGCTGTCGCTCTCGACGTCATAGCGCACGATGCGCAGGTTGGTCTTCTCCCAGTACGGCACGCGGCCGCAGGAGCCCGCGCGATTGTCGATGTTGATCGTGTTGGCGTTCGCCTCGGTGGCACCCCAACCCTCGTAGATGTCCATCGGTCCGAACCGCTCGATCCAGCGCGCCCAGCTTTCCGCACCGAGTCCCGCGCCGAGCATCTTGCGCAGCGTATGGTCGCGATCGTCGGGACCCGGCGGTTCCGCGAGCAGGTAACGGCAGATCTCACCCACATACTGGCAGACGGTTGCGCGATAGCGGCGGATGTCCGGCCAGAATTCGCGGCGGCTGAACTTGCGGCGCAGCGCAATGCCGGCGCCACTGCAGATGGCCGTGGCCGAGGAGGACATCGAGGCCGCCGCGTGATAGAGCGGCAGGAAGGTATAGAAGCAATCGTCGCGGCCGACCTCCATGGTCACCGCCATCACTTCGCCCGTCAGCAACCAGCGTGCATGACTGATCACGGCGGCCTTCGGCAGGCCCGTCGTCCCGGACGTGAAGATGTAGAGCGCGGCATCACCGGCGGTCAGGCCCGCGCGCCAGGCGGCATCGGGGTCGGTGGCCGGTGCGCCGGCGGCACGCTCCCCGAGATCGAGCGTCGTGAGTCCGCGCAGCGCCAGCGTGGCCGGCTTTTCGGCGTCACGGACCAGCCACAGGGCTGTTTGCGTCCCGGCGAGTTCGGGCGTATCGAAGGCGGCCAGGCATTCTTCGCCGACGATGGCGCGCTTCGCGCCTGTCACTTCCAGCGCATGCGCGAGCGCGCGGCCGCCGATCTGCGTGTTGAGGAAGGCCGCGACCGCGCCGGTCTTGGCGAGCGCGAACCAGGCGAACACGAACTCCGGCCGGTTTTCCATCGCGAGCGCGATGACGTCGCCGCGCCGCACGCCGAGCGCATGCAGCGCGTGCGCGCACCGGTTGACCTCTGCATTGGCCTCGGCGTAGCTCCAGGTCCGCGCACCGTAGTGCAGCAGCGCGCGCGCGCCGCCTTCGCGCACTTTCGACTCGAGCAGATCACCCAGCGTGAACGCGGAGGACGCGCGAAACTTCGCCGCCGGGGCGCCGCGACGATCGAGCCTGCGCTGGGTCGCGTCGCGCGGCACGATCCCGGCCGCTGTGGTCGACGCCTGAGTACCTGCCTCGTTCATCCGTCGAGTCTATGCAGCACCCCCGGTTGACCCCACGTCCAAACAGACGAGAATGGAGCGCCCCGGGAGGATTCGCACCATGAGCAAGCGGGCTATCGTCGTGCTGGCCGAAGGATTCGAGGAAATCGAGGCGGTCACCCCCATCGACGTGCTGCGGCGTGCAGGCATCGAGGTCACGGTGGCGGGGATTTCCGGAACGACCGTGCGCGGCGCCCACGGCGTGAACTTCGGCTGCGATGCAACACTGGCATCGGTCCATTTCGTTCCGGATGTGATCGTGCTCCCGGGCGGTTTGCCTGGCGCGGAGAATCTCGGCGCCAGCGCGATGGTGCGCGATCGCGTGCTCGAGGTGCGCGACGCCGGCGGCCTGTGCGCCGCCATCTGCGCCGCACCGGCGTTCACGCTGGCACCCTATGGCCTGCTCGACGACCGTCGCGCCACCTGCTATCCGGGCTTCGAGCATCACTTCGGGCCGCGCACGCAGGCGAGCGACGAACGTGTGGTGGTGGACGGTCGCATCGTCACCTCCCGCGGACCCGGCACCGCACTCGAATTCAGCCTGGCGATCGTCGACTTGCTCGTGGGCGCAGAGGCCGCGCGTGGCCTGGAGCAGGGCATGCTCGCCAAAGGCGGCTAGAAGATAGCCGGGCGAGCCAGCGCATCGACACCGCCGTCCACGTACACCTGGGTGCCGTGGACATAGCTCGCGCCCTGCCCCAGCAGGAATGCGATGACGGAGGCAATTTCGTCGGGGCGCGCACGCCGCCCGATCGGCGCCACGAAGTCCCTGATGGCCTTGCCGTATACCGGATCCGCGAGCCCCGCCTGCAACAGCGGAGTCTCTACTGCGCCGGGCGCTACGGTGTTCAGGCGCACGCCGGCCTTGCCCCACTCGACGGCACGCCGCCGCACCGCCACCGTGAGCGCGTTCTTCGTTCCGGCATAGGCCATCTGGCCCGCACGTTCGCCCGCGGCGGCCAGCACCTCGGCAATACGTGCCTCGTCGCCCGCCTCGAGCGCGCGCCCGATCGGGTTCGCTTCCCAGGTCATCTGGACCGACGATACCGAGGACACGACCACCGCCGCGGGCGCAGAACCGCGTTCGAGTGCGCCGCGCAACCCATCGAGCATCGCCACGGCGCCGAAGTAATTGACTGCCACGATGCTCATGTGGGGCTTGGCGGTCGGGCCGAGGCCCGCGCACAGCACGAGGCCATCGAGCTTACCGGCGCACCGATCCAGTACCGCGGCAACGGCCTGCACACGCCCATCGGCTTGCGACAAATCGGCCGTGATGTCCGTGCCGCCGATATCGATGCCGATGACTGCATGGCCGCCCGCGCGCAGCATGGCCGCCGTAGCGGCCCCGATTCCCGATTTCGCGCCGGTGATGGCGATGAGTGACATGTCGTACTCCGCTTCGCTGAAATGCCGCGCAATGACATGGGCGGCGCCACCGGCCAAACGGACGATGACTCCCGGGCAGCGCGGCGCCTAGGCTCGGCCATGAGTCTACGATCACGAGTGGTCCTCGTCACTGGCGCCAGCCGCGGCATCGGCGCCGCCACCGCGCTGGCGTTTGCCCGCAAGGGGTGGCGTATCGCCATCACCGCGCGCAGCGAGAACGAAGGGCAACGCCTCGAACATCAGCTGCGCCGTCCCGACGGTACGTTGATGCGCGGCAGCCTCGCGACCACGGCCGCTGCCGTCCGCGAACTCGGCGCGGAAGTCTTCGCGCATCCCATGGACCTGATGGACGCCACTTCGCTCGACACGGCGCTCGATGCCGTGCTCGCGCATTTCGGGCGCATCGACGTGCTGCTGAACAACGCGGTCTACCAGGATCGCGAGTCGAACGCCCTGCTGCACGAACTGACCGACGAGGCACTGCAACGCACGCTGTGGGGCAATGCGGTCGCACCGTTTCACCTTGCGAGGCGCGTGTTGCCGGCCATGGTGGCCCAGGGCGGGGGACGGATCGTCAACGTCAGCTCGGGCGCTGCGAAATACGATCCACCGGTGCCCGCCGATCGAGGCGCATGGGGATTCGCCTACGGGGCATCGAAAGCCGCGATCGCACGCCTCGCCGGTTGCATCAATGTCGAATACCGCGAGCGCGGCGTCCAGGCTTTCACCGTCAACCCGGGGCTCGTGAGTACGGAGGCCGTCACCGCCACGCTCGGCGACGGCGGCGTGATCGAGCAGCGCTTTGGCGCCATGCCCCCGCAGGCCATCGCCGAGGCCCTGTTCTGGCTGGCCAGCGACCCCACCGCCGCGCCGATCATCGCGAGCCCGAAGATCCTCGAACTGCAGGTCCTGATCCGCGAGGGGCGCATTCCCGTCACGCCCGCGGCGTGATGCACGCCTGTCAGGGCGTCAGTTTCGGACGCCGTGCAGCCCACGGCGCCGCCTCTTCGAGCTGGGCCGCGAGGCGCAGCAGCGTCAGCTCGGCGCCGAAGCGCCCCGCGAACTGCACGCCGATCGGCAGCCCTTCACCGTTCCAGTGGAGCGGCACCGACATCGCGGGGTGCCCGCCCTGATTGAACACCGACGTGAACGGGCTCGCATCCATGGCGGCCCTGACGTATGACTCCCAGGGTTGATCGAGCGACAGCACGCCGAGTTGCGGCGGCGGCACGGCCGTCGTCGGCGACAGGATGACGTCGTAACGCCCGAGAAACCCGTCGATGACGATGCCCACGCGATCGAGCGTCGCGCGGGCGCGGAGCATGTCCTCGGACGTCCGCTTCGCCGCCTCCTGCAGGCTGCGCCAGTTGATTCTTTCGAGATCGGCCTCGGTGACGGCACGGCCGAGCGCCTTCTCGCGATCGCGCACCGACACCAGCATGCCGGTGCCCGTCACGACGCCCATGGCCGTGCCCATGTCCTGCACCGGCAATTCGAGAACGGCCGGCTCGACGACATGACCCAGCGATTCACACAGCTTCGCGGCCTTCAGCATCGCGTCCCTGCAATCCGGGTGCACGGTGCCGCCGAAGATGTGCCGGTCCCAGAGCGCGATGCGAAGCCTTCCCGGCGGTTGGGTGTAGCCCGCGGTATAGGACGCGGCACCGACGGGCGGCACGACGCGGCTGCCGGGCTCCGGGCCCTGGCTGACATCGAGGATCGCCGCCGAATCGCGCACGGAGCGCGTGATCGCGTGCTGCACCGACAGGCCCATCCAGCTCTCGGTGGCGGTCGGCCCGTGCGGATTGCGACCGCGGCTCGTCTTCAGGCCGAAAAGGCCGCAGTTCGACGCCGGAATCCGGATCGAGCCGCCGCCGTCACTGGCGTGCGCGGCGGGCACGATGCCGGCGGCAACCGCCGCCGCGGCGCCACCGGAGGAGCCGCCCGTCGTATGTGCGAGGTTCCATGGATTGCGGGTCAGACCCCACAAACGCGATTCGGTCGTGGCGGTCTGGCCGAACTCCGGCGCCGCGGTCTTGCCGAAAATCACGAGGCCCCCGCGGCGATACCGCCCGACCAGCGTGCTGTCGAAACGGGACACGTCATCGCGAAAGAATGCGCTGCCATTGGTCGTCACGGTGCCTGCGAGGTGGATGCCGAGATCCTTCAGCAACCACGGTACGCCCGCGAGCGCGCCCTGCGGAACACCGCGCGCAACCGCCTCCCGCGCCATGTTGTAATGTTTCAGGGTCACGGCATTGATGATCGGGTCGACAGCCTCGGCGCGCGCGATCGCGGCCTCGAGCACTTCGGCGGCGCTGACCTCGCCCGTGCGAATGAGCGCGGCGAGCCCGACGGCATCGTGTGCCGTGTACTCGTCGAACGACAGCGAACGGGCGCTGGCGCCCGCCGGCAGGCCGATCGCGGCACCCGCCACGAGACTGCCGCCGACCTGCAGGAATTCCCGGCGGGGCATTCCGCTACCCCGCGCACTGCCTGACTGGTGAACCGACCGACGATCGTCTTCGTTCATGGGCGTCTCCTGTCGCATTGCACTTTCGCAACATGATCCGGTTGGATAGTCCGTTTGGACGTGTCCTTCGTGCGGCGCCTGTGCAACAACGCCGCTTGTCCGCTGAGGCCAGTTACGTCGATTCAAGGGGGAACCAGGGAATGAGCTTATCGAACATCACGCCGAAGTTGTGGCTCGGGGCCTCGATTCTGGCCATGGCGGCCACGTCGGGATTGGCAGTCGGGCAGGAAGCCGATGCCTCCAGGGCAACGGCGCCGAAGGCCGTCGCGCTGGAGGAAATCGTCGTTACCGCCCAACGACGCGAAGAGAAGTTGCAGGAGGTGCCGCTCTCGATCACCGCCATCGGCGCCGATGATCTCGCGGCACGCGGCATTCGCGACGTACTCGATCTGAGCGGCTCCGCGCCGACCGTGATCGCCCGTCCGAGCGCGGGCGCCGGCGGCATCTCGGTCATCAGTATCCGCGGCTCCGCGACCAGCCAGCCGGCCATCTGGGTGGACCCGCCGGTCGGCGTGTATCTCGACGGCGTGTATCTCGGCAAGGCGCAAGGCAGTGTGCTCGACATCGTCGATGTCCAGCGCGTCGAAGTGCTGCGCGGGCCGCAGGGCACGCTCTTCGGGCGCAACACCGAGGGCGGCGCGATCAACTATGTCTCGCGGCAGCCTTCGGGCGAATTCCGTGGCAAGGCCGAGATCAGCGGGGGCGACTACAACCACTGGATCGGCAAGATGACCATGGATCTGCCGAAGTGGGGCATCCTGAGCGCAAGCCTCGGGGCACGCAAGGAGAAGATGGACGGCTGGGCGGAGAACCTGACGGGCCCGCAGGACCTGGGCGCACGCGACCAGGATGCGTACCGGGCGGCATTGAAGTTCGACTTCACGGACGATTTCCGTCTCACCTATTCCTATGATTACTCGAAGGCCGACAACACGCCGATCGTGACGAGCGTGATGTCGTTGCGCGGCTGGGCGGGTACCTTTCCGAGCATCTTCGGTGCAACCCTCGGCACAGCGATTCAAACCGCGATGACTCCGTATGTGACGACCTCGCGGCCGGACAAAGTCAGCACACCCGCCGGCCAGGACCTGTGGGAGAAGATGAAGAATCGCTCCCATACGCTGGTGATGGACTGGCAGGCCACCGATACGGAGAACTTCAAGTACATCTTCGCCGACCGCAAAGCGGACTACGAAGATCGCCAGTCGATCAACGGCACGCCGCTCGACACGATCACGGTCCTGCCCGGCACGCCCTTCGCGTTCCCGTACTCGATGACGGCCCTCTACCACCGGATCACGGACTACGAACAGCGGTCGCACGAACTGCAATGGCTCGGCGATCACGGCAGACTGCGCTACGTCGTCGGCCTCTACTATTTCGAGGACGAAGGCGAAACAATCGACCCGCAGCGCTTCGGCATGTTCGGCCAGGGCTCTGCGTTCACCGTGAACCTGGCGGCCAACACGGAAGCCAAGGCGGCTTACACCCAGGTCGACTGGGACTTCGCCGATCGCTGGACCTTGACGGCGGGCATCCGCTACACGAAGGAAACGCGTGACGGCTTCACCCACCAGTGGCAGACGAACGGATACGGTGGCCCCTTCGTCACCGACAATCCGGCCGCCTGCGGCGCCGTACGGGTGGCCTGCCTGCCGCTGACCACCTACAGCAAGGATTTCACGGGCACGACTCCGATGGCGGCCCTCGCGTTCCGGTTCAACGAAGACCTGAATTTCTATGCACGCGTGGCGCGCGGCTTCAAGAGCGGCGGATTCAGCTCCGAGCTGATCAACCCGCTCGTGACCACGCCCTATCAGCCGGAGTTCTCGACGGCCTACGAACTCGGCGCCAAGTCGACGCTGTGGGACGGGCGCGCCAACGTCAACCTGACGGTGTTCTACACGGACCTCACCGACCAGCAGGGCACCGTGCTGATTCCCGGCACGACCTCGTCCTACCTGCAAAATGCCGGCGAGGGCGAGCGCAAGGGCGTGGAACTCGAAACCCGCTTCCGTTTGACGGAAGGCTGGACGTTCGGCCTCAACTACGGCTACCTCGACGCGAAGTACAAGAAATACCTCGACAACTCGTTCGCGCCGGGGCGGCCGATCGTCGACACGGGGAGCAACCGCCTGCCGGGCTATGCGCCGAAGAACACGATCGGTGCCAACCTGGACGGGCGGCTGTTCGCGTCGCAGTTCGGCGATCTGCGCATGATCCTCGACTACACGTACAGCGATAAGTACTACCTGTACGCGGTCAACAAGAGCCTCGCGGCGCCGAACGCCGGCGGCGCGTACGTTGCGGCGCTCGACGCCGTCCCGTCCAACAGCCAGTTGAACGCGCGCCTGCTGCTCTCGGACATTCCCGCCGGGCCCGGCTCGCTCGACCTGTCGCTGTTCGTGCGCAACGTGACTGACGAGGACAAGATGAACAACGGCATCGACTTCAGCATGTTCCGCTCCGCCAACTGGCAGGAACCGCGGACCTGGCTGCTGTCGGCCGGCTACAAGTGGTAAGGCTCGCCTGAGCGGACCTGCCAGAGGGCGCCGACGCGAGTCGGCGCCCTCTTTTCTTGCGCGATCTTCAAGGCAGGCCCGGCCGCAGCGCCGCGATCACATCGGGCGGGGCCTGCACCAGTTCGATCAGCACGCCCTCGCCGGCGAGCGGAAACTGGTCATTGCCCTTCGGGTGCACGAAGCAGATGTCGTGGCCCGCGGCCCCGCGGCGGATGCCGCCCGGCGCAAATCGCAATCCCTGTCCCGCCAGCCACTCCACCGCCTTCGGCAGGTCATCCACCCAGAGGCCGATGTGGTTGAGCGGTGTCGTATGCACCGCGGGCTTGCCGTCCGGGTCGAGCGGTTCCATCAGGTCGACTTCCACCCGGGTCGGGCCCGCGCCGAGGCTGCAGATGAGTTCGTCGACGTTCTCGCGTTCGGAACGGAAGGCACCCGTCACCTCGAGCCCGAGGAGGTCCACCCACAGTGCCCTGAGGCGCGCCTTGCTCGGCCCGCCGATGGCGACCTGCTGGATGCCGAGGATGCGAAACGGTCGCTGACGTTTATTTTCCATGTCGCTCACTGCTCGAACAGGTCGAGCAGCGCCCGCGCCGCAGCCGACGGCGCGACCCGTGCCGGCACCACCGCAGAAGGCCCGGACGAAGCCGATGGCGGGCGAACCCATCCTTGTGATCAATGCCAGCGATCTCGAAAGCCGATTCGCGCGCATTGCCGCTGCGCCGGGCGTGACAGTCGCGACCG
>JABAQN010000078.1 GCA_019187495.1 Steroidobacteraceae bacterium | reverse complement strand
AAGACGATCATCGTCCGCGAGTACGACCGGATCGTGCGCATCTGGGGGCAGACGCTCGTGCCGTCGGCGGTGACCGCGACGCTCTATTTCGTGATCTTCGGCGCGCTGATCGGCGGGCGCATCGGCCGCATGGGCGGTGTCGACTACATGCAGTTCATTGCGCCGGGCCTCATCATGATGGCGGTGATCACGAATTCCTACGCCAACGTGGTGTCGTCGTTCTTCGGCGCGAAGTTCAGCAAGCACGTCGAGGAGTTGCTGGTCTCGCCGCTGCCGAACTGGCTGATCGTGACCGGCTATGTCGGTGGCGGCGTCGTGCGCGGCGTGCTGGTCGGCGCCGTCGTCACGGTGATTTCGCTGCTGTTCGCGAAGCTCGCGGTCCACCACGTGGCGATCATCGCCGGCGCCGCGCTGCTGACCGCCATCGTGTTCTCGCTCGGCGGCTTCCTGAACGCGATGTTCGCGAAGAACTTCGAGCAGGTGAACTGGATCCCGTCGTTCGTGCTGACGCCGCTGACCTACTTCGGCGGCGTGTTCTTCTCGATTTCGCTGCTGCCCGTGTGGGCGCAGAAGCTGTCCTACGCCAACCCGATCCTGCACATGGTGAACGCGTTCCGCTACGGCTTCCTCGGCACCTCCGACGTGAGCGTCGGCCTCGCGTTCGCGATGATGGTGGCATTCGCCGTCGTGATGTTCGCGATCGCCGTCGCGCTGATGAACCGCGGCGTCGGCATGCGCGAATAGCCTAGCCTTTCATCTGCTCGAGCTCGAGCCCGCGCGTTTCGTGCACCATCTTTTGCACGAAGAAGAACGACACGAGCGCGGCGGCGGCGTAGAAGCCGTAGGTCGCGACCAGCCCGGCCGACGCGGCGAGCGCCGGGAAGCTGACGCTGATCGCGAAGTTCGCCATCCACTGCGCGAAGCCCGCGACCGCGAGCGCCGAGCCGCGGATCTGGTTCGGGAACATCTCGCCGAGCATCACCCACATCACGGGACCCCAGCTGAAATTGAACAGCACGACATAGGCGTTGGCCGCGATCAGCGCGATGAGGCCGGCGCCGTCCGACAGGTGCAGCGTGCCGCCCCCGAGCGTGCCCGTGGCAAAGCTCGCCGCGACGACCGCGAGCGTGATGGCCATGCCGGCCGAGCCGACCAACAGCAGCGGCTTGCGGCCGACCCGGTCGATCACGAACACCGTGACGAGGCAGGCGAGGATCGACAGCGAGCCCGACAGGATGTTGATCTTGAGCGCATCGTCCTCGCTGAAACCCACCGATTGCCACAGCACCGCGCCGTAATAGAAAACCACGTTGATGCCGACCAGCTGCTGGAAGACGGCGAGGCCGATGCCGGTCCAGACGATCGGGCGCATCCGGCCGCTCGCGCGATCGACCAGGTCCGAGAGCCGGGGGCGATGGTGATCGGCCGCGAGTGATACACGGATCTCCGCGACCTTGCGTTCCGCGGCGGAGGCGCCGAAGAGCCGCGCCAGCACGCGCGTGGCCTGCGGATCGCGGCCCCGCAGCACGAGGAAACGCGGGCTCTCGGGGATCAGCAGCAGCGCAAGGAAGTAGACCGTGGCGGGAATCACCTGCATCCAGAACATCCAGCGCCACGCCGGGTAGCCGAGCCAGAACTCGGCGAGCGAACCGCCCGCGAAATGCGCGAGCGCGTAGTTGACCACGAACGCGCCGGTCAGGCCGATGATGATCATGATCTGCTGCAGGCTCGAGAGCCGGCCGCGGATTTCGGCCGGCGTGACCTCGCTGATGTAGACCGGCGAGAGCACGCTCGCCGCGCCGACGCCGAGGCCGCCGACGATGCGCGCGATGATGAACATGGCCGAACTGCCCGCGGCGCCCGCGCCGAGGGCGCTCGCGAAGAACAGCACGGCCGCGATCATCATCACGGTGCGACGGCCGATCCGGTCGGCCAGGCGTCCGGCGAAATAGGCGCCGGCGGCGCAGCCGAGCAGGATCGCGCCGACATTGAGGCCGGTGCCGAGCTTGCTCAGCTCGAAGGCCTGGTTCAGCCCTTCCTGCGTGCCGTTGATGGCACCGCTGTCATACCCGAACATGAAACCGCCGATCGTGGCGACTGCAACGATGGCGGCGATGAAACCGATGTTCACCCGAGCGATTGCATCGTTGCCCATGTCGGAGGCCCCCGGGGTGGTCTTGTCCTCAGAGCGGATAATAGTACGGCAGCAGCCAGCTGAGCGTCAGCCACATGATCAGCATCAGCGGAACGCCGACCCGCACGAAATCCTTGAACCGGTAGCTGCCCGCGCTGAACACCAGCAGGTTGCAGTTGTCGGCGAGCGGTGTCGCATAACCCATGTTGACCCCGAACAGCACCGCGAGCACGAACGGCTCCGGCGCGAGCCCGAGCTGGCGCGCGAGCTCGACCGCGATCGGTGTGCCGATGACCGCGGCGGCGCTGTTCGACACGAAGTTCGCGAGCACGGCCATGAAGATCATCGTCGCACTCAGGATCGCCGGGTGCGGCAGGGCGCCGGCGGCGACCACCAGCTTGCTCGCGAGGAATGCGGCCGCGCCGGTCTGCACCAGCGCGAGCGCCAGCGCGATCGCGGCGACGGTCAGGAAGATCATCGATGAGTCGAGCGCACGCGTCGCATCGCGCCACTTGAGGCAGCCCGTGAACACCATCGCCAGCACGCCGACGAGTGCCGCGATCGCGACCGGTGCGATGCGCAGCGAGGCGGCGACGATGATCATCGCCATGATCGCGAGTGCGAGCGGCGCCTTGCGCGTTTCCGGGACGTCGGTGGTCGCATCGAGCACCAGCAGCTCGCCGCTGCGCTTCATCGCGGCGATCTTCTCCGCGGGGCCCTGGACCAGCAGCACGTCGCCGACGCCGAGCTGCTCCGCCTTGAGGCGCGCGATCCGCGCGCCCCATTCATCGCCTTCGCCGGGCCGGTGGCGCGCGAGCGCGACGAGCTGGTAGCGTTCGTCGAAATCGACCTCGTCGAGCGTGCGTCCCGCGAGCAGCGAGCCCGGCGTGATGACCAGCTCCGCCGTCTGCTGGTCACCCGCCCTGAGCGGATGCTCTTCGTCGACCGGCAGGTCGTCGGCGTACAGGTCGCCGCCGATCACGCGCGCGTACTCCATGAGTCGCGCCGGCGTGTCGCGCACGTGCAGCTGGTCGCCCGCCGCGAGCACGATGTCGGGGAGCGGGACTATCGGCAGGGCCTCGCCGCGCGTGACGCCCCTGACCTTCATCGTGCCGCCCGTGCGGCGGATCACGTCCGCGAGCCGCGCACCGTCCGCGGCACCGCCCGACTTGATGCGCATCTGCGCGATGAACACCCGCGGTGAAGTGTCGACCGCGGCCGCGGACTTCGGCAGCAGGTGCGGCGCGATCAGCCAGAGATAGAGAATGCCGATGCCGCCCGCGATGGCCGCCGGCTCGAGGAAATCGAACATGTGGAACTGCGGTACACCGAGGCTCGCGGCCGTGCCGATCACGAGGAGATTGAGCGAGGTGCCGATCGGCGTGCCCATGCCGCCGATTTGCGCCGCGAAAGTCATCGGCATCAGCGTGCGCGACGGCGCGCTGCCCGCGCGCAGCGCCACGGTCGTCAGGATCGGGATCATCAGGGCGACGAGCGGCGTGTTGTTCATGAACGCGCTCGCGACGGAAGTGAGTGCGAGCATCACGCCGAGCGCGAGCAGCGGACTTGCTGCCCACAAGCGGGCGACGATGCGCCCGAGCGGCGCGAGTGCGCCGGTGCGCACCAGCCCCTGGCTCGCCATGACGAGGGCGCAGATCGCGACCAGCGCCTCGTTGCCGAAGCCGAGGAAGAAGTCCGTCGGCTCGAGCGGCCCGTCGAGGCCCTGGTAGGGGAAGAGGATGAAGCCCGCCGCGAGCAGCGTGACGATCAGCAGGCTCGACGTCTCGATCGCGAGATCGTCACGCGCGAACAGCACGAATGCGAACAGCGTCAGGGCGAGGACGGCGATCGCATGTGCGTCGAGGGCCATGTGGATGGCCGGCGGCGCGTGGCCGCCGGCCCTTCAGCACGCGAAGAGGTGGCTTACTTCTGCTTCCAGGCCCCGCCTTCCTGGTAGTACCAGCCCGGCTGGGCGCGCGCGATCCAGCGGCGCGCGAAGGTCTGGCGGATGTCCGCTTCCCATTCGGGATGACCGTTCGCCCGCGCGATCGCCGCATAGAGCGCGCTGCGATCGGTATTGTCCTCGGCGACGAGGCGCTTCACGGCGGCGCGCTCCGGCAGCGGCACCGCGCCCTGGTCGCGCAGGTCGATGAGGCCGTTCGAGGTAAGGCCCACGGCGCCCGATGCAAAGTACTTCTCGAGCTGCCGGTACCGCTCCGACATCGATGCCGTGATCACGCGGATTTCCGGCGAGTCGATGTCGAGATTGGCGTTGCCCTGCGCGTGCGCGGCCGGCACGAGTGTCTCGACGATCGCGGCGAGGGCCGTGCGCAGCAGCGTGTCGTGCACCGGGCCGTTGCTGGTCTGCGGAGGTGTCTTGCCGGGTACGGGGCCGGGCGTCGACCCGGTGACCTGGTCGATGATCTGGTCCGCCGCCTTTTCCGCGGCCTGCGCCGGGAAATAGACGTTGATGGTGACGCACGCCGCGAACAGCAGGCTGGCGAGCGCGAGTTTGCAAGGCAGGACGACCTTGTGCATGGATCTCTCCCGAGTCACGTGAGCATTGTCCGGCGATCGTGTGAACGCAGCCTGAACCAGTTTACCTGCGGGCTCACTCGACGACCACGTCCTGTGCCGCGAGGCCCGAGGCGATCTGCGAGACGAGCTGCGGCCAGTTGACGCGGCCCTGGTGACCGATGATGTCGATGCGCGGCAGGCCGCGGCCCTTGACGATGTAGTAGCCGCTGGCCGCCGGCTCGACGCCCGACATCAGGCACACGTCGTTTCGCAGGCGGCAGCGTATCCCGATGCGGTCGTAGCTGTACTCGTCGAAGAACTGCAGCACGCCCGATTGCAGCGCCTGCGTGACGCCGCCGCCGCCGCCGCCGACGTTCGACAGCTCCTTCACGGCCTTCGCGCTGATGCGATGCCTCGAGCGATCGCCGCTCGCCGTCTCGAGCCGGGCGTCGAACGCCACCGGCGACCAGCCGAACAGCTCGAGCCCGAGGATGTCGGCGTCGAGGCGCCCGGTGATGGAGCCGAAGGCGAAGGCGCGGGTGACCAGCCCGAGGTCGAGGTTGCGGGCGCGCACGTCGGCGAAGAAGCGCGGCCACTTGCCGAGCGGGTCGACGAGGCGCAGCTTGCTCGCGACGATCGTGCCGTCGAACGCGTTCGCCTCGATGTCACCCTTGACCGTGAGCTCGTTGCCCCGCAGTTCGACACCGGGAATGCGCCCGCCGATGCGCCCGGAGAATTCCGGCCAGCCGAAGGCCTTGCACAGCGGCGGCAGGCTGATCGGCTCGATGTCGGCTGCGAAGCGCACGGCCAGATCCGGCGTGCCGATGTCGCTCACCGCGAGCGTGCGGATGTCGAGGGCGCCGTCGAAGACCGGCATGTGCCAGGGTTCGACGAGGGTGAAGCCCGTTCCCCGAGTCACGAATTCGACACGCGAGGCGCCGCCGGAGAGGCCGTACGCGCCGCCGGAACTCCAGGACAGCCACGACGGCGAGACGTCGGCATTGGGGGCGGCGGCCCAGTGGAGCTCGCCGGCGACGTCCCGCATGAAGAACTCGCGTTCGTTGTGCGCGGCGAATTGCCCGAGCGTCAGATCGACTCTCGTGACGGCGTTCTCGGCGAGCTCGACGGTACCGCTCGCGCGACCCGACGTGACGAGATCGCCGAAGTCGGTCGCCGCGAGGGTGATCTGCATCAGGCTCGTGTACGCCGCGGGGAAATCGAGCGAGTCGATCGCGAACCGGCCGGCCGCGAGCCGCGGCGTCGCGCCGAGATCGAGCGTCGCCGTGCCGTGCAGCGCGAGCAGCGCCGGCGCATCCGCGGCGAGTCGCTCGAGCGTCAGCAGCTCCCCTCGCAGGCGACCCTGCGCTTCGAGTGTCAGCGGGTTGCGGTTGAAATCGAGCAGCACGGGCCCCACGAGCGCCTGGCCGCGCTTGCCCGCAAGGGTCGCCGTGATGCCGTAGCCGTCCTCCCGCGCCGCGATCGTGACTGCGACGGCCGCATCAGCGCTGTCGGCGATGATCGTGCTCGCCTCGTTCGAGAGATTCACCGCCGTGAGCGCGAGCTTCGCCCCGGCGTGCAGCGGCGCCCGGCCGCCACGCGCGGCGAATTGCGCCGCGGCCATGCCCTCGAGCGACCAGCCCGCGGGCAGTGCGAACCAGGGCGCGGCGAGCTCGCGCAAGCGCGTGATGTCGAGATCCTGCGCGTCGCCTTCGGCGCTCCATCCCGCGGGGCCCGCGCGGCCCTGCAGTTGCAGGCGGCCTCCCGCGACCTTCGCGATGCTGGCGCGCGCCGCACCGGTCGATGTGTCCGCCCGATAGTCGCCGGACATCGCGATCGCGATCGCGCCGAGCGGCGTCTGCGCGATCGTGAGACGCGCATCGTCGCAGCCGAAGCGCGGATCGGCGATCACGGGAGTGCGGCAATCGAGCCGGATTCCGCGCAGATCGACGCGGCCGGTGGGCGCGTGCGCGCGTTCGATGACGACCGTCACGGCGGTCCTCGCGTCGCTGCCGATCACCAGCCGGCCCTCGACCTGCGCGAGCCTGAACTCGCCCGCCACGATTTCGCGAGCCGCGAACGTGAGCGCATCGAGCGCGTGGGCGTGTGTCGCCGCCAGGCATGCGAGCAATGCGATGAGCCCCGGGCACGCACGGCGTTTCACGCGCGGCAGTGTAGCGCGCCTCGATGGCGGTGCGCTGCGCCCGAGTTGCGTTACACTTCCGCGCCAATGCCGAGGGAGTTCGCATAGTGATGAAACGTGCGTTGATCGTCGACGATTCGAAGTCGGCGCGCGCGTTCCTGGCACGGATACTTTCGAAGTACGAGATCGGGGTGGACACGGCCGAGTCCGCCGAACAGGCGATCGAGTATCTCGCCGGCGAGCGGCCGGACGTGATTTTCATGGATCACCTGATGCCCGGCATGGACGGCTTCCAGGCCGTGCAGATCATCAAGAACAACCCGCGCACCGCGACGATCCCGATCATGATGTACACCTCGCAGGAAGGGGAGCTCTATGTCGGGCAGGCGCGTGCGCTCGGCGCGATCGGCGTGCTGCCGAAACAGATCCAGCCGACCGATGTGTCGAAGGTGCTGTACCAGCTGAAGCTGATCCCGGATCGGCGCAGTGACGAGCAGCGCAGTTTCGAGGCGGTGCTGCCCGGCGAAAGTCCGGCGCCGCCGGACGCCACGGCAACCCGCGCCGTACACGACCCGGCGCCGCCCGCAGCCCCGCCGGCCGACACGGCGGACCTGCGCACGATGATCGAGGCGATCGTGCGCGAGCAGGCCGCGGCCTCCCGCCGTTCGATCGCCGCGCATTTCGATGAGCAGGCCGCGCGACTGATCCAGGAGATGCGCCGTGCGGTGGAGGAAGCGATGCCCCCTGCCGCGCCTTCGCAAGCGAAGCGCGCGCCGCGTCCGTGGGGCTGGGCCCTGGCGGCCCTCATGCTGGTCGCGGCCGGAGTGCTGGGCGCACTCTGGTGGCGCGCGGTCGGTACGGGCAGGCTGCTCGCGACCGATCTTGCCGCCTCGCGTGCGCACGGCACGTCGCTCGAGAAGCGCGTCGCCACGCTCGAAGCGGCGGAGGCGGCCCGTGCCGAGGAAATCGCCTCGGGCGTCCTCGGGGCGGGCACGCTCGCCGGAGAAGGCCTGCTCGCGCGCGCCCTCGTGCCCTACGGCGCAGTCCCGCTGTCGAACGACCGGCTCGTCGTCGTGCGGGACGCACTCGCGAAGCTCGCCGCGGAAGGCTTTCGCGGCGAGGTCGATGTCACGACCTTTCCCGGGCGCTTCTGTCTCATCGGCAATGCGACCGAGGGCTATTCGCTCGCGCCCGACGATACGCTGGTGAGTCGCTGCGACCTGATCGGCAACCCCGCGTTCGACGGCACGCGCCCCGCGCAACGCGAGTCGCTGGCGTTCGCCAATCTGGTCGCCGAGAGTCGTCGCGAAAGCGGCGGCGCGATCGACGTGCGGGTCATGACGGGAAGTGCCGACGACACGGCGCTCGCCTATCCCGCGATTTCGGGCGGGCTCACTGCCGCAGACTGGAATCGCGCCGGCAACGCGAACAATCGCGTCGAACTGCGTGCTCGCCCCGCGCCCTGACCAGGCCGTCACGCGGAATACCGCCGCCGGCATGCACTTCCACCCACGGGCCGTGCTCGACCGCACGATCGCGCCGCCTTTCTGGCTGCGCGGCGGGCATGCCCAGTCGATCCTGCCGAGCCTTCCGTGGCGGCGCCCGGCCGTGCAGCGGCGCGCACGGCCCGTGCTCGATGCGAGCGTCGAGCGACTGATCGATTGCGGCGAAGGCACGACTCTGCAGGGCTTTCACGCGCGCCCGGCAACGCTCGCGGCGAATGCCCCGCTCGCGGTCGTGCTGCACGGCTGGGAGGGAAGCGCGCAGTCGCTCTACGTGCTCTCGCTCGCGCAGACATTGTTCGGGCGCGGCCGGGAGGTCGTGCGCCTGAACCTGCGCGACCACGGCGAAACCCACCATCTCAACCGCGAACTGTTCCATTCCTGCCGCCTGCCGGAGGTGCTCGGGGCGCTGCGCGCGTTGCAGCAGGCGGCCGCGCGGCCGCTCGATCTCGTCGGTTTCTCGCTCGGCGGCAATTTCCTGCTGCGCGCAGCCGCGGCGGCGCACGATGCCGGCCTCGAAGTCGCGCATGCGATCGCGATCTCGCCGGTGCTCGACCCGAAGCACACGCTCGCGGCGCTCGAACGGGGCGCCGCGCTCTACAGCCGCTATTTCGAGATCAAGTGGGGCCGTTCGCTCGTCAAGAAGCAGGCGGCGTGGCCGGAGGACTATGACTTCAGGGACGTGATGCGCCGGGGCGGCCTGCGGCGCATGACACGGGAACTTGTCAGCGCACACACCGCCTTCCCGTCGCTCGACGCCTATCTCGACGGCTACGCGATCACCGGCGAGCGGCTCGCGCACCTCGACGTGCCCTCGACGATCATCGCATCGCTCGATGACCCGATCATCGCGGCGGGCGATCTCGGCCGCGTCGCCGCGCCCGAGGCGCTCGACATCGTGATCACCCCGTACGGCGGGCACTGCGGATTCTTCGAGCGCCTGACGACGCCGAGCTGGGCGGACAGGCGGGTCGCGGCCATCCTCACGGAATAGCCGCTGCCACCCGCCGCGCTACCACTTGTCGGGCTTTTCGATTTCCGTGAACGTGCGGAAGAAGCACTCGTGCCCGTCGACGTAGATCGAGCTGAACTTGTCGAGCGAACCCATCACGTCACTCACGAAGCCGATCCGGTGCGCGAAATCGAGGCCGATGCACGGACCGAAGAATGTCGCCCGGTAGTACTTGCCGTTCAGCGCGCGGATCAGCAGCGCATCGTTGCGGTCCGCACGCCAGTCGCGGATACCGCCGTAGTTGACGAAGTTGATCTGCGCACGATCCGGCGGCGGTTTGGCATCGGCGCCCGTTTTCGCGTCGCCGGCCCAGGCTGTCGCGGCCGCCGTCATCGCCGCTGCAGCGCACAGGACTGTGAATTTGTTCATGCAGGGTTGGAGCGCCGGCGGGCCCGATAGTTCGCGCGGATGACGGGAACTTAACCCCCGGAAGTGGCGCTGCCGGCAAGCTCCGCGCGCAGCGTGCGCCGCCAGCGTTCGAAGCCCGGCCCGGCATCCGCGGCGGGGTCGGGGACGAACGTTTCGCCCGCGATGCGGTCACTCGATGTGGCGTCCGGGCGCGCCAGCAGCCCGTAGAGGCCACGCGCCGTCGCCTCCGCTTGCGCGGGGCGCAGCAGCGGCAGGCCGCAGACATCGGCGATCAGCCCGAGTAGCCCGTTCGATTGCGCGAGCCCGCCCGTCACGATGGCGCGTGCGATGGGGCCCGCCTCGCGCAGCCGATCGACATTCTCGCGGATGAGGTATGCGATGCTCGCAAGGAGCGCGGCGAAGCGCGCGTCGGTGTCGCCGTCGCCAATGAAGCGCGGCGTGAAGTCGTTGCGCCAGTACGGTGAGCCGAGTCCCGCGACGCCGTTCAGGAAGAGCAGCGCGGGTGTCGCGCGCGTCGCGCGATCCTTCGCCTCCCAGCGACGCCAGGCCGCATCGAGGTCGAGCCGCTCCTGCGCGGCGAACCACTCGATGGCGCCCGCCGCGCCGTTGACGGTGCCTTCCAGCGAATAGAGCGTGCGCGTCGCGTCGCCATACAACACGCTGCCGAGCAGATCACCCGGTTCCGGGCGCCGCGTGCCGGTCGCGCGTTGCAGGAATGCGCCGGTGCCGAGATTCAGGAAGAGCGTGTCTTCGCGCGCCGGCCCCCACGCAAACGGCACCGCCGATTGATCCCCGGTAATAACCGAAATCCTGGTGCCGGGCACCGACTGTTCGGTTATCGGAAGTTCGAGCGTCGTGAATCCGGGTGCCGGCAACCAGGCGCGATCGATGCCGAAGAGCGCGAGCAGCGCGGGCGACCAGTCGCCGCGCGCCGCATCCCAGAGCTGTGTGCGCGACGCGTTGGCCGGATCGACCGGCACGGGCTCGCCCGCGAGGCGTGTCGCCACGAACGTGGCGAGCGGGCCGGCGACGAGTTTGCCGCGCCCGGCCGCGTCCCGCACCGCCGGCAGGTTTTCGACGCACCAGCGGATCTTGGTTGCGCCGTAGTGGGGCGACAGCGGCAGGCCCGAGAGTTGTCGCACCTGCGCCGCGTGAGCGCGCAGTGGCGCGAGGCGCGCGGCCGCGCGCGTGTCCTGCCACGAGAGCACGGGTGACAGCGCTTCGAGCGAGTCGCGATGCCAGCACACGAGGCTCGAACGCTGCGTCGCGAGTCCGGCCGCCGCGGGCCACGGGGCCGCGCCGTGTCGCGCGAGCGCCTGCCGGGCCGCATCGACGAGCGATGCCACGATTTCATCCGGATCGTGCTCGACCCGGTCGGCGCCGACGCGGGTCGTCGCGACCGGGACGCGCGCAGCGGCGATCTCATGGCCCTCATCGTCGTACAGGATCGCGCGGCTCGATTGTCCGCCTTGATCGAGCGCGAGCCAGGTGCGGGTAGTCGGGGTCACGGCGTCACGCGGGCGGCAGCGGCACGCGATCGACATCGGCGCGTGGGCGGCGCGCCGGCAGCGAGGCCGCCACGCGCTTGAGCGCTTCCGCCGCGGTGGCGCGAAACGTCGTCAGCTTGCCGCCGTAGATCGACACGACGCGCGGTTTCCGCGCGCGATCGACGGTGTACATCGTTTCGCGCGAGCGATGAAACGCGTGGCCCGTGCCGCCCGGGAGCACGCGCAGTCCCGCGAATGCGCGCCCGCTGCCGTGCGCCGCCGCCATCGCGGGAAAGTACCGGCGCAGGACGCCGCGCAGGTAATGCGTCTCGCCCACGCTGGCGCTGACCTCGTCGGGATTGCCGCGAAAGCGGACCTCGGTGGTGCCGATCATCGCCGCGCCCCGCCACGGCATCACGAAGATCGCGCGGCCGTCGCGCGGGCTTTCGACGTAGTAGATGCCGCGCGCGGGCGGCGGCGCTTCGAGCACGAGGTGCGTGCCCTGCACGAGCTCGACGTCCGGCAGTGCGCTGGCGGGCGAAATCAGCCGCGCGACCTGCGGGGCCCACGGCCCGGCCGCATTGACCAGCACGCGCGCAAGGCATTCGACGACCCCGCCGCGCTGCGAATAGCGCACGACCGCCCCGTCGTCGCGCAGTTCTGCGCCGATGAAGGTCGCGGGCGAGGCGAGTTCGGCGCCGAGCCGCTCCGCCGACGCCATCACCGCGCGGGTGAGCGCCGCGTCATCGGTCTGCCCGTCGTGGTACCAGAAGACGCGCTCGAGGCGCGCGGTCGAGAGGCCGTCGAGCGTATCCCACGCGTGTCGTGGAACGAGCCCGAAGCTCGCGCCGCGCGCGAAACCCGCGAGGCCTGCGTACAGGGTGAGTCCCGCGGCGAGCACCCAGGGCCGCCGGCGCGTGTCGGCGTACACGGGTATGTAGAAGCGCTGCAGGCGCACCAGCTCGGGTGCGAGCCGCAGCAGCGCCGTGCGCTCGTGCAGGCTCTCGCGCACGAGGCGCAACTCGCCGGATTCCAGATAGCGCAGGCCGCCGTGGATGAGCTTGCTCGAGCGGCTCGAAGTGCCCGCCGCGAGCCGTTCCTTCTCGAGCAGCAACACCGAATGGCCGGCGGCGGCGGCGCGCTGTGCGACGCCGACACCGTGGATGCCGCCCCCGACGATCGCGAGATCGCAGGCGCGTGTCACGCCGGGGCGCCGGTGCGCGCGCGCATCGCGACGCCGAGTTCGCGCACGGCCATCGTCTCGACGAAATCGGCGCCGCGTGCGGCGAGCGCGAGCGCCTGCTCGATCGCGGTCACTTCATAGATCACCCAGCGCCAGGTGCCCCGCCACAGGGACTCGCCCGCGGCGAGCTTGTCCGCGTCGCAGAACAGGAATTCCGGCTGCAGCGCTTCGCACTTGAGGCGCGTGTGGCCGTCGTACTGCGGCAGTATCCAGCCGATGCGCACGCCGCCGATCTGCCGCGCGCGAAACACCGCCGGCAGGTCGAAGGAAATGACCACGACCTGCGACCGCCAGGGCCGCACCGCGTCGAGCACCTGCGGCACGACCTGGTCGTGTCCGAAATGCGCGAGGCTCGCGCGCTTGATCTCGACGAACAGCGTGGTTTCCGGCCGGTCCTCGAGGAGCCGGGCCACATCCGCGAGCGTCGGAATGCAGGTGCCCGCGAATTGCGCGCCGAAGCGTGCGCGCTCCGCGGCCTCGATGTTCACGAGTTCCGCAACCGGCCGGTCGAACACCTGGCCGGTGACGCCCGTCGTGCGGGCGAGTTCGGCGTCGTGGATCACGACCGGCACGCCGTCGGAAGACAGGTGGACATCGATCTCGAGGAAGCGCGCGCCGAGATCGAGCGCGGAGCGCAACGCCGGCAACGTGTTCTCGGGGAATTCGCGTGCATTGCCCCGGTGGGCGACGAGGTGGACGATCCGCGCCGGTTTCATGCGACCGGCTTCAGGCGATGGAATCGGGTCCGATGCGCGCGCGATCGCGCAACTGTCGGCAATTTCCTACAGTCGTCCCTCTCCCGTACGTGACTCCGCTGTGTAACCATGCGCAGCGACGGCTCTGTCTTCCGGATCGGCTCCGGGAAGTATATCCGGGGGTGACTGATGGTTCGCACGAAGCTGCAGGGATGGCTGTCCGTCGCGCTGGCCGCGGTCTTCATGGCCGTGGCGGGGTGCGGAACGGGAAGTTCCCCCGACAACACGCCCAACCAGGCGGATACGACGCCGCCTTCGGTGCCGATGAATCTGGCGGCCACCGCGCCAACGCCAACCCAGGTGCAACTCGGCTGGAACGCGTCGACCGATACGGGCGGTGCCGGTCTCGCGGGCTATCGCGTGTACCGCAACGGCAGCGCGACTCCGCTCGCGTCGCCCGCCACGAACAGCTACACGGACAACACGGTGAGCGCGGGCACTGCATACACGTATCGCGTGAGTGCGGTCGATGCCGCGATGCCGGCCAACGAGTCGGCCCAGTCGTCCCCGGTTTCCATCACGACGCCGAATGCGCCCGTGGCCGGCCTCGATGCGCGACCGGGCAACACGACCTGCCTCGCCGGCGATGAACCCACCGCGACGCTCGCGATCTCGCGCGCCTTCCCGAGCCTCTCGTTCAGCGCGCCGGTCGCGATGCTGCAGGCACCCGGCAATGCCGCGCGATGGTATGTCGTGCAGCAGAATGGCGTCGTGAGGATGTTCGACAATGTGCCGAATGTGGCCACGGCGAGCACGTTCGTCGACATCAGCGGCCGCGTCGATTCGGGCGGCGAACGGGGCCTCCTCGGCATGGCGTTCCACCCGAATTTCCCGACCGATCCGCGCGTGTTCCTCTCCTATACGACCACGGATCCCGGTCCGCTGACATCGCGCATCTCGTCGTTCCAGTACGTGAGCGGCAGCGGCACGCTCGATGCGGGCAGCGAACGCGTATTGCTCACCGTGACCCAGCCCGAATCGAATCACAACGGCGGCAACATCGCGTTCAGTCCGGCCGACGGATACCTCTATATCGGCTTCGGCGATGGTGGCGGTGGTGGCGACCAGCACGGTTCGATCGGCAACGGCCAGAACCTGCAGACGGTGCTCGGCAAGATGCTGCGCATCGATGTCGGCGGCCCGGGCGCCACGAGCTACACGATTCCCTCGACGAATCCCTACGACGCCAGCGGCGGACTGTGCACCAGCGGATCGACCACCGCAGCCCAATGCCGCGAAATCTACGCCTTCGGCTTCAGGAATCCCTGGCGCTGGAGCTTCGATCGCGGCGCAAGTCACGCGCTGTGGGTCGGCGATGTCGGCCAGGCGGCCTGGGAGGAAGTCGATCGCGTCGTCCTCGGCGGCAACTATGGCTGGCGTTGCCGCGAAGGGGCGCACGACTACAACCTCACCTGCGGCAATCAGCCGTCACGGCTCGATCCGGTCGCCGAGTATGGCCGCAGCGCGGGCTTTTCGATCACCGGTGGTTATGTCTATCGCGGCACGGCCATGCCGTCGCTCGTCGGTCGCTATTTCTTCGCCGACTATGGCAGCGGGCGTATCTGGAACATCGCGTCAAACACCCAACCGACGCTCGCGGTGACCTCGGCACAGGGTCTCGCGACCAACCTCGGAATCTCCTCGTTCGGTGAGGCCGTGAACGGCGAGCTGTACGTCGTCGATCTGAACGGCGGCGGTCTCTACCAGCTCGTGCAGGGGACGGGCGGTGGCGGCAGCGTGGCGACACAGTTCTCCGCGACCGGCTGCGGCGCGAGCGGCAATCCTTCGCAGCCCGCGTCCGGCCTCATTCCCTATGCGCCGAACGCCGGCTTCTGGTCGGACGGCGCCGGCAAGACGCGCTGGCTCGCGCTGCCGAATGGCCAGAACATCGACACGAGCGCGCCGGACGGCGACTGGAATTTCCCGAACGGTACCGTGCTGCGCAAGGACTTCCACATCGGCACGCGGCTCGTCGAGACGCGCCTCTTCATGCGCCACACGAACGGCAACTGGGCGGGCTACACGTACGAATGGAACGCCGGCGGCACCGAGGCCACGCGCGTCGTCGGCGGCAAGACCGTGACGATCGCTGGCCAGGACTGGATCTTCCCGAGCGAGGCGCAATGTCTTGCCTGTCACACCTCCGCCGCCGGGCGCAGCCTCGGCCTCGAGACCGCGCAACTGAACGGCAGCATCCTCTACCCGACGACCGGGCGCACCGCGAACCAGATCGTGACATTGAATGCGATCAATACGCTCTCGCCGCCGATCACCGCAGCCCCTTCGACCCTGCCGGCGATGCCAGACCCGTACGGCTCCGGCGGCACGCTCACGCAGCGCGCCCGCGCGTGGCTGCATTCGAATTGCTCGTTCTGCCATCGCCCGGGCGGGCCGACGCCGAGCAACATGGACTTGCGCTACACGGCGACGCTCGCCGAGACCAACACCTGCAATGTCGTGCCGCAGTCAGGTGATCTCGGCCTGCCGAATGCGCGCCTCGTCGCGCCGGGCGCGCCGGGCAGTTCGGTGCTGCTCGAACGCATCGACCAGCGCGGCACGGCGGTGACGATGCCGCCGCTCGCCTCGAACCTCGTCGACGACGGCGGCGTGCAGCTGATCACGGACTGGATCAACGGGCTCGCGTCGTGTAATTGACGCGCGCCGCCCGCGGGCGGCGCGGCCGGGCTCATGCGCGGCGCTTTTCCTCGAACTTGACGACCGGCTGCGTGCCGGTGACGACGATGTCGCCCTCGATCACCGCGCCGTTGGCGATCGCGAGCGTCTTCGCGGCGATGCTGCCGCGGATCACGGCGGTCGCACCGATCTCGAGCTTCTCGTCGATGGTCACCTGGCCGATCACTTCGCCCGCGATCACGCCGGTCTTCGCCTGCACGTTGCCCTGCCAGTGTGCGCCGACCGAGATCGAAAGCGCGCCGCCGATGCGGCCGTCGCCGACGAGCGTGCCGGACAGCACGAGCGGTCCGCGCGTCTCGAGATCGCCCTGCATTCGACATCCGTCGGCGATCAGGGTGGGCGTGGCGCCGAACTGGTCGAGCAGGCGCCGCCTGGGCTGTTCTGACATGCAGACGTCCTCCTGACGCTAGAATACATGCAGAACCGTTGTGAGGAGCACGACCGCCCATGCCTTCCTTCGTGCGAATTTTGATAATCGTGACGTGCATCGCCGTGCTCGCGGGCTGCAGCCGCGAGCGGCAGGACTGGCAGTCGGCGCAGACGGCGGACACGATCGAGGCGTATGGCGCGTTCATCGCGAAGCACCGTGACAGCGTGCTCGCGACCCAGGCGCAGGAGCGCATGCGCCAGCTCGGCGAGGAACGCGATTGGCAGCACGCCGCCACGCTCGACACGCTCGAGGCATACCAGGCGTACCTGCGGCAGCATCCCGACGGCAAGTGGTCCGGCGAAGCGCGGATCCGGGTCGAGAATTTCGCGCTCGCCGGCGCGCCGCCGTC
>JABAQN010000033.1 GCA_019187495.1 Steroidobacteraceae bacterium | reverse complement strand
CTGCGCCCGCTCGTCGAGCGCGCGGTCGAGGCCGTGCGCCTCGGTCGGCGCGCCTGGCTCGCGCAGGCGCTCGAGCCGCTGGAAGACCGCCACGGCGCAGCCGCGCTCGCCCGGGTGCGTCGGGCCCTGGCGATCTATCTGCGGGAGGAGAGCGCGCAGGCCACCGATCCGCGCCAGCAGCCCACATTCCTCTGGGTCCCGGACCTGCCGCCGACACCGATACTCGAATGCGGCCTCTTCGACTGGATCGATGCGCTCGAATCCGCGACCGATGCGATACGCGGCGAGCTTCAAGCGCTGCTCCCGGACGACGCCGGGCGGGAGCGCGTGTTCGACAGCACCGCGCTCGAGCGCGAGAACCTGCGCGGAACGCGAGGCGCGCCGGACTGGAGCGGTTACTACTTCTACCGCCACGGGGAGCGGCGCGAAGACAACTGCGCGCGTTGTCCGGCGACCGCGCAGGCGCTCGATGCCGTGCCGTTGTCGCGCGTGCGCGGGCACGGACCGGAGGTGCTCTTTTCGGTGTTCGCACCGGGCACACATCTTCTGCCCCATCGTGGCGTCACGAACACGCGCCTGGTGGGCCACCTGCCGCTGATCGTGCCGGCGGATTGCGCCTTGCGCGTCGGTGATCGCCTGCATGTCTGGCAAGAGGGGGAGGTCGTGGTCTTCGACGACACGTATGAGCACGAAGCGTGGAACCGCAGCGGCGAAACACGCGTGGTGCTGATCTTCGACGTCTGGAACCCGCATCTCACCGCGCTCGAGCGCTCGGCGCTCGCCGAACTCGTGCCCGCGATCGGCGAATTCCGCGCCGCCGTGGACGCGGCCTGAAGGAGCCGCAACGCCATGCGTCTCGCGCAACCCTTCAGGCGACTCGCGGTGGCCTTCGACGCCGCGCGCCTGCGCGAGGAGATCGCGCAGCTCCCCGCCGAAGCCTGGTCGGCGCATCCCGGGGCGCTGCCCGGCAACAGTGCGCTGCGCCTGATCTCGGTCGAGGGTGGCGAGAACGATGCGACCAGCGGCGCGATGCGCCCGACGCCGCATCTCGCGCGGCTCCCTTACGTGCGCCAGGTGCTCGCGAGCTTCGGCGTCGTGTGGAGCCGCTCGCGGCTGCTGCGACTCGACGCGGGCGCGAGCGTGCCCGCGCATGCGGATATCAACCATCACTGGTACAGCCGCGTGCGCGTGCACATCCCTGTCGTCACGCAGCCGGCCGTGCGCTTCCATTGCGGTGGCGAGTCGGTGCACATGGCCGCGGGCGAGGCGTGGATCTTCGACAACTGGCGCCTGCACCATGTCGAGAACGGGGGCGACGCGCCGCGCATCCATCTCGTCGCCGACACTTCGGGAAGTGCGGCGTTCTGGCGATTCGCGGAGCAGGGCGGCGTGCCGGGCACGGATACGCGGCTGGTCCGGTTCGATCCGCATCTCGACGCCGAACCGCTCGCCGAGCGCGCATCCCCGCCGCTCGTGATGTCCCCGGCCGAGGTCGACCTGCTGCTCGCGGACCTTCGTGCGGAACTCACGGCGCTCGACGACACTGCGAAGAGTCGCGCCCTGCTCGCGCAATATCACGGACTCCTCGATGCGCTGATGCGCGACTGGCGCCAGCTGTACGCGCTGCACGGCGAGCAGTCGGGCGGCTGGACGGCGTTCGAGCAGTTGCGCGACGCCGTGCGCGCGGCCGCCTCGGAGCTCGGTGGGCGGCTCGTCGTCGCCTCGAACCGCGTCGCGGCGAACCGCGTGCTCGAGGGCCGGGTGCTGCGCGATTGCCTGTCGCTCGACCGGGTGGTCGAATCGCGCCCCGCACGGCCGGTGTTCATCGTCGCGGCACCGCGATCGGGCAGCACGCTCCTTTTCGAGACACTCGCGGCGAGCCAGGCCGTCGCCACGCTCGGCGGCGAGGCGCACTGGCTGATCGAGGGTATCCCGACGCTGCGGCCCGGCGCGCCCGGCATCGAGTCGAACCGGCTGACGGCCAGGGAGGCGACCGGGGCGGTCACCGCGAGAATCGCGAGCGACATCGCGGCGCATCGGGTGGATTCGGGCGGGCGCGCGCTCGGCGCGGACAACGCGCTGCGGTTCCTCGAGAAAACACCGAAGAATGTGCTGCGGATCCCGTTCATCGACCGGGTCTTCCCGGATGCGCTCTTCGTGTTCCTGTGGCGCGACCCGCGCGGCAATCTCGCGAGCATCATGGATGCGTGGGCGTCCGGGCGATGGCGTACCTACGAGCGCCTTGACGGCTTCGATGGCCCATGGTCGCTGCTCCTGCCACCCGGGTGGCACTCGATGCGCGGGCGCGCACCGCAGGAGATCGCCGCCTTCCAGTGGGAAAGCGCCAACCGGATCGCGCTCGACGACCTGTCGCAGTTGCCGCGCGAGCGGTGGACGAGCATGTGCTACGAGGAACTCGTCAGCGATCCACGGCAGAGCATCGAGCGGTTGTGCGCGTTCGCCGGCATCGAAGTCGACGCGGCGCTCGACCTGCGGGTGCGCGGCGCGCTGCCGCTGTCCCGCTACACGCATTCGGCGCCGGGCGCCGACAAGTGGCGCCGGCGCGAGCGCGAAGTCCTGTCGGTGCTGCCGTCCGTCAGGTCGACGTGGGAGCGGCTCGAAGCGCTCGCACCGGTGCAGCCGCACTGGATCCGTGCAGCGCATAGCCGAATCGCCGGATGATCGGCGCCTCGTGCCGCATGACGAGTGCGGCGAGCGCGGGGTCATAGGCGTCGCAGGGCGCGATGTGCCGCGAGGCGTTGCGCGGCGCGGCTTCGCGGAGCCATGCGGTGAGCGACAGAGGGGCGGGAGCGGCGGCACGCGCCATCGCGGCCGGCAGTTCGGTGGCAAGCCGCTCGAGGCGCGCAACGTGAATATTGTTCTCTGCGCCATACATGTGCCGGTAGAGGAACGAATAGAAGCCGAGTCCCGTGCCGCGAATCGCGGCGAGCGCCGGGCCGGGCAGGTTGAGGCCGTGGTTCGTGTACACCTCGGGCAGTGCCGCGATCACGCGATCGAGCAGGACATCATCCTCGCCGAGCGCGAGCAGGCGGCGGATCGTGGTGGCGAAGGTGGCCGCGCCATCGTCGCTCAATACCCGGAAGAGCGCGTTCGGCTGTTCGCGTGCGCCCTGGAAGGCATACCACGACAGGTAAAAGGCGAACGGGTTGCGCACGAGCCCGAACACGGGCAGGCGCCTCGATGCTTCGGGCAGCAGGCTGCGCGGCAGGTGGTAACCGAGTTGCCGGGCGCCGGGTTCGTGGCGCAGCAGTCCCTCGTTGACGAACGTGCCACCCGATTTGTGCAGGTGCAGGAACACGAACCGCGGCGTGACGATCATGGATCGCGTTCGCCGCACGCGAGCAGCGCGAGCAGTGGCGGTGCGGGCAGGAAATCGCAGATGAGGTGCGTGCGCGCGCGGCCCGGGTCGCCGTTTTCGACGGCGTGCGGCGCGCTGTTGTTGAGCGCCCAGACTTCGCCGGCCGCCATGCGGTAGCGGCGGCCCGCGGCGATCATCCACGCGCGCTCGTGTGTTTCGACCGGAACGTGGATGCGGATGGTCTTCGCGAAATAGGGCGCCTGGTCGATATGGGGCGCGATGATGGCGCCACCCGGCAGGCGCGCGAGCAGGCAGCGCTGCGCCGGCGCCGGAATGAGCGTGGTGATGATCTCCCTGGCGTAAGGCAGTTGCGCGAGCGGCGGGCGGTCATCGATCGGCAGTTCGCCCTCGGCCGGTGCGTGGCCGCGCAGGAAGATCGCTTCCGCCGGCGTGTGCACGCCGATGCGCCCGCCGCGCGTGCCCCAGAGCGATGCGGGCAGGGACGCGACTTCGGCCGCGAGTCGCGCCGCGTCGACCGCGAGCGGCAGGCGCGTGCAGCCGCCGATCCATCGCGCCTTGTCGATGACCGGCTGATCCGCGAGGTCGAGCATTGCGCCACTGTGCCGCCGCGGGCAGGCACAAAAAAGGCCCGACGCCTCGCGGCGCCGGGCCTTCGTCGCAACAATCGGTCGCTTTACCGATCCGAGCGGACCAGCACGACGCGACGGTTCTCCGCGCGGCCTTCTGCGGTCTTGTTGTCCGCGCGCGGCTGGCTCTCGCCGCGGCCGACCGCATCGAGGCGCGCCGCCGCGATGCCCTGGTCGATCATGTACTGGCGGACGGCGTCGGCGCGCTTCTGCGACAGGCGCAGGTTGTAGGCGTCGCTGCCGTTGCTGTCGGTGTGGCCTTCGACGGTGGCACGGACCAGTTCGTTGCGCTTCATCAGCGCCACGGCGCGGTCGAGGTCCGGATACGACTCGGGCTTCAGGTTCGCCGAATCGTTGTCGAAGAACACGCGCAGCCGCAGGTTGTACGAGCAACCGACTTCGTCGACCTTCTCGCCGGCGGGCGTATCCGGGCAAAGGTCGATGCGATCGACGACGCCGTCGTGGTCGCCGTCGAGCTCGCAGCCGTTCGCGTCGACCTTGGCGCCGGCGGGCGTGCCCGGGCACTTGTCGAGGCGGTCGACGACGCCGTCGCCGTCGCTGTCGAGTTCGCAGCCGTTGGCATCGACCTTCGTGCCGGCGGGCGTGCCCGGGCACTTGTCGAGGTTGTCGTTGACACCGTCGCCATCGGAATCGCCGATCGGCGGCGCGGGCGGCGGCGGCGGCGCGGCGACCGGTGCGCCCCAGTTGTATTGCAGGCCGATGCCCGCGACGGTGTCGCTCAGGTGATCACCGTTCGGCGGCTCGGTGCTCGAGCTCACGAGCCCGTAGATCTCGGCGCGCAGAGCGAGCGAGCGGCCCTGCGAATCGTCGCGGGTCAGGTTCGCCAGCAGGCCGGCACCGTACGCCAGCGCCCAGTTCGTGATGTTCTCGCCCGCGAGCGGTGAGGTGCGGTCGTACTGCGGATCGACGCGGCCGACGCCGATCTTGAGGAACGGCGAAATGCGCGCATCGCGGAAGAACACGCGATGCGCATTCAGGAACGCATTGTGGAAGTCCACCTGGTCGCCGCCCAGCGCATCGGCGTTCACATAGTTGTACTGCAGTTCGAAATCCCACTTGTCGAACGAGCGGCCGAACGCGAATGCGCCGCCGACTGCGTCGTCGGACAGGCGATCCCGGTCGGTCCACAGATAGATCGCCTCCGGTGCGATATACCAGCTGCCGGCGGGCGGGCCCGCGGTCGCGGGCAGGGTCGCGAGCAGCATCGCTGCGGCGCCACAGGCAAAAGGAAACTTCTTGTTCATCTTGAACTCACTTCTGTCGATAGGGGAGGGTGTTGCGCGAAAGAGTCGTGACCAAGGCACGTACGCCTGCGACAACTGGAGCGGAATGATAGCCGAAGCGACGCCGTAAATCGAGTCTAAGGCGTGATTGTTGCCTCGACGCTACGGCTTGTCCGTGTAGGCCCGTACGTGATCGCCGACCTCGATGCCGCGCCGCGCCGCCTCGCCGCCGCGAAGTTCGAGCACCATCGTGACAGGCCTGCCGGACGAGATGGTGTCGAGCGAATGCGGCTTGGTCCGCGCGGCGATGCGCACGATGCGGCCATCGGCGCCGATGAACAGCATGTCGAGCGGGATGTAGGTGTTTTTCATCCACATCGACATGACGCGCGGCGTGTCTTCCCTGAAGAGCATCCCCGCGCCCGGCGCGAGCTCGCGCACGAACATCAGCCCCTGCGCCGCCCGGGAAGGCGTGTCCGCGATCCACACGGCGAAACGATGCGTGCCGCGCGCTCCCGAGATCTCGAGCGTCGCGCGCGGGAAGTGGTCGAGGTCTTCGAGAGATGACGCATCCTGGGCGCTCGCGCAGAAGGCGGCCGCTGCAGCGAGCGTCGCAGCCAATATCGCCGCACGCCAGGGCGCCGCGGAGCCGCCGCGGGTGGCAGGGCGGTGATCGTTCGCAGATGCGGGTTCTCGGCTCACGGGATCTCCGGTTCATCGCGCAGGTCGATTCTCCCTGCAAAGTCGAAGCTCGTCACGTATAGGCGCGCATCGCCCGGGAGTGTGGCGGCGGGTCCGATGCAAAAGCCCCGCGCCTCGATGCGCCAGCTGCGCGCGGGCCCGCCGAGTGCGCCGGTGCGCTGCTGGGTCAGTGAATCGGTCAGGCATTTGTCGTCGCCCTGCGTCGCGAAGATGCGGCGTTCGCCTTCGAAGATCACGGTCACGTTGGTCGGGCGCTCGCGCGCGGACGCCCCCTCGTGCGCGCCGGCGATGCCGAACACGAAACGCAGCCGCCGCCCGTCACTCTGCTGCGGGCCCGCGATGGTCACGCGCAGGCCCGAGCCGTCGGGGCGGATGCCGCCCGTGCATTCGATCCTGTCGCCCCGCCAGTCGATGTCGAGATCGAGGGCGCCGCGCAGGCGCGCACGCAGATATCCTTCGCCGCCGGGCAGGCAAGTTGCGGCGCGAGGCGGACCAGCTGCCGTGTCCCCCGCGCGCGCGACCGTCGCCGGCGCAACGGGCGTGGCATGGTCGCCGGCCGAACAGGCGGCGGACAGGGCGACAGCGGTGCCGAGTGCGAGCCGGTTGCAGGTCATCAATATCCCATCACCAGCATGTGCTTCGCGAAGCGCGCATGCATGCGGCCGATCGCGCGGGCGAGGTGCAGCAGCGCCGTCGTGATCAGCACGCCGAGCACGATCCCGACCGGCAGCAGGAATGCGCTGCCGAGCCACGCCGGACTGAAGTCGACGGTGACGCCACCGGTCACGTGCAGCCAGCCGAGACGGCGCGCGACCTCGAACAGCGGCGCGAAGGTCAGCGAAAGGCCGGCCGCGATGCCGGTGACGGCCAGCGTGAACCAGGCGATGCCGAGCGGCAGCGCGAGGACGAAGTAGGCGAGCGTCGTCCAGGTGCGCGCGTCACGCAGCATCTCGCCGATGCGTGCCCAGAAGGATTGCGACGGGCCCGGATGCCGTGGCCGGCGCGGCATGCGCTCGCCCGAAACCGCTTCGAGCAGGCGCCCTTCGGCGAGCGCGATCACGCGCGTGAGCCCGATGAACACGAGGAAGAAAGGCACGCCGATGATCAGCACCGCGAGCCCGAGCGACAGCGACACGCCGACCATCGCGAACACGAAGTGGAAGATGCCGAGGACGAGCGCGAGGAACATGAAGAAGAGTGACGCGTAGGCGCGCGGATCGGAGTACACGGCGAAGAAGCGGCGCAGGCTGCCGCCGCCGGCCACCACCGGTCGCGGCGTCTTGAGCGCCGCGGTGACTTTCGCCTCCGTCTCTCGGTAGGCCGCGGCGACTTCGTCCGGCGCGCCGTACGTGCTCGAAATCAGCTCGAGGACGTCCGCCTCGGACTTGCCGGGGTGCGCGGCAATTTCGGCACGCAGGTATTCCTCGGAATCGTAGAGGGCGTCCTGGATCAGCGCGGGATCGGCATCCGACAACTCCTCGCGCAGCTGTTTCAGGTACGCATCAATGGATCTTGGCGCTGCCCTGTTCATGATGATTTTCCTTCCAACGTGAAGCGGTCGACGAAATTGCGCGTCTGCTCCCAGATCCCGCGCCAGTCGCCGAGGACCGCGCGGCCCGGCGCGGTGATGCGGTAGTACTTGCGTGGCGGGCCGGCGAATGAAGGCTCGATGCGGCTCGACAGCAGCCCGCTGGCGGACAGCGAGCGCAGTACGGGATACACCGTGCCCTCCTTGAACAACGGCTCGCCTTCCGCCGCACGCTGTAGCTGCTTCGCGATTTCGTAGCCATACATCTCGCCGTCGGCCCGGTCGAGCACGGACAGCAGCACGAGCGCGACCAGACCGCCGTTCAGGTCCTTCTGGAACTTCCTTGCGCTGCTATCGTCCATCGCGTAGTACTGTAAAGTGAACAGTACTGTCTGGTCAAGAATAGAACCGAATGCTGTTAGACTCGGTTTCCGGTCGATGGCAACCCCCTCATTTCAAGCCCGTCATCACCGTGGAAACCATGTCCACGCCGATATTCGTCGAAATCACACCAAATATTCCCGAAAAGCTGCAAAGATTGCCGGAATTGGCCGGGAACCTGTTTTTCAGCTGGGACCGCCCGTGTCGCTCGCTGTTCGAGGACCTCGACGAAGTCCTGTGGCGGCAGACGGATGGCAATCCCAAGCTGATGCTCCGCTGTGTCGCGCAGCGTGCGCTCGATCGCGCGGCCGCTGATCCCGTCTATCTCGCGCGCTATGCGCAGGTGCTCGCGAGCTTCGACAGCTATCTCGCAGCGCCCGCCGCGCCCGACGATGCGCCCCTCGTCGCCTACTTTTGCGCCGAATACGGTTTTCACGAGAGCTTTCCGATCTATTCGGGCGGCCTCGGCGTGCTCGCCGGCGATCACTGCAAGGCGGCGAGCGACGAGCGGCTCAATTTCGTCGCCGTCGGCCTCATGTATGGCCAGGGCTATTTCGTGCAGTCGGTCGACAGCGACGGCGTGCAGCACGCGGTCTACGAAGACCACGACCCGCGCGACCTGCCGGTGAAACCCGTGCGTGATGCCGCCAACGCCTGGCTGCACATCGCGCTCGACATCGCCGGGCACACCGTGCAGGCGCGCATCTGGCGCGCCGAGGTCGGCCGCGTGCCGGTGTTGCTGCTCGACACGAACTGCGAATGCAACGCGCCGGAGGATCGCGAGATCACGCACCGGCTCTACGGCGGCGACAAGGCGACACGCATCCGCCAGGAAATGGTGCTCGGCATCGGCGGCGTGCGCGCGCTGCGCGCGCTCGGGCTCGCGCCCGCTGTCTGGCACATCAACGAAGGCCACGCCGCATTCCTGGTGCTCGAACGTGTCCGGGAACTGGTCGCGCAGGGCGTGGACGCGGAAGCGGCGCTCGAGGCCGTGGCCGCCGAGTGCGTCTTCACGACGCACACGCCGGTCGCGGCGGGCCACGACAGTTTTCCGCACGACCTCGTGCGCCAGCAGTTCGCGGTTTACCTCGATTCGCTCGGCCTGCCGGCCGACCGCGTGCTCGCACTCGGCAGCGCGCCGTCCGCGCCACACGAGTTCAACATGACCTGGCTCGCGCTCGCGGGTTCGCGCTCGGTCAACGGCGTGAGTCGCGAACACGGCGGGGTTTCCGCGGCGTTGTGCGCGGCGCACTGGCCGGAGCTCACGCCGGTGCGCAATCCCGTCGGTTTCGTGACGAACGGTGTGCACGTGCCGACGTTCCTGCACCAGAAGTGGGCGGAATTCTTCGACGAACGTCTGCCGGCAGGCTGGGTCGACCGGTTGTCGGACGGCGAAATGTGGAAGGCGCTCGAACGCGTGCCGGACGAGGAGTTCTGGGCGGTCTCGCAGGACGTGAAGGCGCGGATGATTTACGGCGTCCGTGCGCGCCTGAAGGCGGAGTTCGCCGCGAAGGGCATGAGCAGCATGCAATGGCGCCAGACCGTGCGGTTCCTCGACCCGAACCGGCCCGACGTGCTGACGATCGGCTTTGCGCGCCGCTTCGCGACCTACAAGCGTGCGTCACTGCTGATGCGGGACCGCTCGCGCCTCGCGCAATTGCTCGGTGACGCGGATCGCCCGGTGGTGTTCCTGTTCGCCGGCAAGGCGCACCCGGCGGACGAACCCGGCAAGGCCCTGGTGCGCGAGATCAAGCAGCTGATGCTGACTCCGGAGTTCGCCGGTCGCGTCGTGTTCCTCGACGACTACGACATCCGCCTCGCGCGCTGGCTCGTGTCGGGCTGCGACGTGTGGCTGAACAATCCGATCGCGCCGCTCGAGGCGAGCGGCACCTCGGGGATCAAGGCGGCCGTGAACGGCTCACTCAACCTGTCGATCCTCGACGGCTGGTGGGCCGAGGCCTGCGATGGCGCCAACGGTTGGGGACTGTCGCCCGCGAGCGTGCAGGACCCGCAGCGCCGCGATGCGCTCGAGGCCGCGAGCATCATGGAGACGCTCGAGGAGGAAGTCATCCCGCTCTACTACGCGCGCGAGGGCATGCCGTGGTCCCCGGGGTGGGTCGAGCGCTGCAAGCACGCGATGGCGACCGTGATCCCGGGCTTCAACATGAGTCGCGTGGTCAACGACTACGCCGAGGGGATCTATCGCCCGGCCGCGAAGCGCGGCGCGACACTCGCCGCGAACCACTTCGCGGGCGCCGCCGCGCTCGTCGAATTCAAGCGGCGCGTGCGCGACGCATGGCCGCACGTCACGCTCGCGAAAGCCGTCGACCTGCCGCCGCAGGTCGCGCGCGTCGGGCGCCTGCAGATGCAGGTGGCGGTGGGTCTCGCCGGGCTGCGCCCCGGGGAGGTGCGGGTCGAGATCGTCGGCGAGCGGCGGTTGCCGCATCCGCTGCCGGATGGCCCGTTCCTCAGTTCGTTCCGGCCGCACCGGCGCGACGGGGACTGGCGTGCGGATTTCGCCGCGGGCGGCGAACGGCGTCCCGACGGCACCTGCCTCTACACGCTCGATGTGCCCGCGCCGTCGAGCGGGCAGTACGCGCTCGAAGTGCTCGCGACGCCGACACATCCGCTGCTCTCGCATCCGTACGAGCTCGGACTCATGAAGCATCTCGAGTGAGGACGACGCCGCCGAGCGGCGGCAGCGTGACCACGAGTGAATGCGGGCGGCCGCGATGCGCAGTCGGCGCGGTTGCGATCGGCAACGGATTGCCGACGTTGCCGCCGCCGTAGTACGCCGAATCGGAGTTCAGGATCTCGCGATAGCGCCCCGCCTCGGGCACGCCGAGGCGCAGTTCGAGGCGCGGCACCGGCGTGAAGTTGAGCGCCACGATCACGTGCCGCGCGCCGTCGCGCCGCACCCAGGCGAGGATCGAGCTCGCCGCGTCGTCACAGTCGAGCCATTCGAAGCCCTGCGGCTCGAAGTCGTGGCGGTACAGGGCGGGTTCGGTCGTGTAGAGCCGGTTCAGGTCGCGGACCAGCTGCGTGATGCCGGCGTGCGCCGGATCGCGTGCGAGCGCCCACGGCAGCTCGCGCGCAAAATCCCACTCCGTCTCCTGGCCGAACTCGCCGCCCATGAACAGCAGTTTCCTGCCGGGCATCGTCCACTGGTAGAGATACAGCAGGCGCAGGTTCGCGAGGCGCTGCCAGGCATCGCCCGGCATGCGTCCGAGCAGCGAGCGCTTCAGGTGCACGACTTCGTCGTGCGACAGCGGCAGCACGAAGTTTTCCGTGTACGCATACATCATCGCGAACGTCAGCAGCCGATGGTGATGCGAGCGAAAGAGGGGATCCTTGCCGAAGTAGGCGAGCGTGTCGTGCATCCAGCCCATGTTCCACTTCATCGAGAAGCCGAGGCCGCCGTGATCCGTGGGCCGGCTCACCATGGGCCAGTCGGTCGACTCCTCCGCGATGACGACCGCGCCTGGAAAGCGCGCGTGCACGATGGCGTTCAGTTCGCGCAGGAAGGCGATCGCTTCGAGGTTCTCCCGCCCGCCATGGCGGTTCGGGACGAAGTCGCCCTGGCGGCTGAAATCGAGATACAGCATCGAGGCGACCGCGTCGACGCGCAGGCCGTCGAAGTGGAACTCCTCGAGCCAGTAGCAGGCGCTCGACAGCAGGAAGGAACGCACCTCGTTGCGTTCATAGTCGAACACGAGCGTGCCCCAGTCGCGGTGTTCGCCGCGGCGCGGGTCGGCGTACTCGTAGAGGGTCTCGCCGTCGAAGCGCGCGAGGCCGTGGCTGTCGCGGGGGAAGTGGCCCGGCACCCAGTCGAGCAGCACGCCGATGTCCGCCGCATGGCAGGCGTCGATGAAATGGCGCAGATCGTCGGGCGAGCCATGACGGCTCGTCGGTGCGAAGTAGCCCGTGGTCTGGTAGCCCCACGAGTCGTCGAGCGGGTGCTCCGTGACCGGCAGCAGCTCGATGTGGGTGTAGCCGAGATCGCGCACGTAGGGCACGAGCGTGTCGGCGAGCTCGCGGTAGGAGAGGAAACGGCCGTCGGCGTGCCGCCGCCACGAGCCGAGGTGTGCCTCGTAGATGCTCATGGGCGCGTGCAGCCAGCCGCGCGACGCCCGCGCGGCGAGCCAGTCGGCATCACGCCACGCATGCGCGGCGCTCGCCGCGACGCGCGATGCCGTGGCCGGCCGCAGTTCCGCGCTGCGCGCATACGGGTCCGACTTCAACTGCAGCGCTCCCGAGGCGCGATGGCGGATCTCGAACTTGTAGATCTCCCCGGGCGCGAGTCCTGGAATGAAGAGTTCGAACACGCCGCTCGAGCCGTGCGCGGACATCGGATACTGGCGCCCGTCCCACGCGCAGAAGGGGCCGACGACGCTCACGCGCTCGGCGTGCGGCGCCCAGACCGCGAAGCGCACGCCGGCGATGCCGTCACGCACGCGCGGGATCGCGCCGAGCATCTCCCATGCCGAGTGGTGCGCGCCGCGCCCGAAGCTCGCGAGCGAGCCGCCGTCGAGTTCCGGCGCGAACGCGTAAGGGTCGTGGCGCTCGCGTGCGCCGCTTTCGTCGCGCCAGCGTACGCGATAGCGCGGCGGCACGAGGGCGCGCGGCCCACGCCACAGGAAGAAATCCGTGCCGTCGATCCGGCGCGGCTCGAGGCCATCCCCGAGCGTCACCTCGATTGCACGCGGCAGGTACAGCAGGATCGCGCTGTCCTCGCCGGCTTCGTGGCGCCCGAGCACGCCATGCGGGTGATGGTGGCGTCCGCCCGCCACGCGTTCGAGATCGTGGCCGAGGGCGCTGACCAGTGGATCGGTTGTCTGCGTCGCGCGTGTGATAACGTGTATCTACCATATGGCGAAGCAAGCCGCACGCGTGTCGTCCGGGCGCTACGTGAGCCGACTCACGAGCGGTGCGCTGGCGGTGATCATGGCGGGCGGCCGGGGAGAGCGGCTCGGGCCGCTCACCGCCAACCGCTGCAAGCCGGCGGCGCCGTTCGGCGGCAAGTTCCGCATCATCGATTTCGTGCTGTCGAACTGCGTGAACTCGGGCATCCGCCAGGTGATGGTGCTGACGCAGTACAAGGCGCAGTCGCTGATCCAGCACGTGGAACGCGGCTGGGGCTTCCTGCGCGGCGAATTCGGCGAGTTCATCGACGTCATCCCGGCGCAGCAGCAGATCGGCGCGCACTGGTATCTCGGCACCGCCGATTCGGTCTACCAGAACCTCGAGGAGATCCGGCACCACCGGCCGAAGTACGTGCTGGTGCTCGCGGGCGATCACATCTACAAGATGGACTACGGTCCGATGATCGCCTATCACGTCGAGAAGGGGGCGGACATCACCGTCGGCGTGGTCGAGGTAGCGCGCGAGACCGCCGCGGGCGCATTCGGCGTGCTGACCGTGCGGGAATCGAATCTCGTCACGCGCTTCACCGAGAAGCCGGCCGAACCCGATCCGGTGCCGGGGCGCCCCGATCGCGCGCTCGCATCGATGGGCATCTATGTGTTCAACACGCCGCTGCTCGAGAAGCTGCTGCTCGCCGATGCCGCCGACAGCGCATCGAAGCACGATTTCGGCCGCAACGTCGTGCCGAAGGCGATCGAGAACCTGCAGGTGTTCGCGTATCCGTTCCAGGACGTCGCGACGCGCGCGCAGAACTACTGGCGCGACGTCGGCACGATCGACGCGTACTACGAGGCGAACCTCGAACTCGTGCATGTCGCGCCCGAGCTCAACATCTACGACGCGGAATGGCCGATCTGGACCTACCAGCTGCAGCAGCCGCCCGCGAAATTCGTGCTCGACGATGGCGAGCGGGTCGGCACGGCGATCAATTCGATGGTCGCCGGCGGCGCGATCATCTCCGGTGCCCGCATCAGCGAGTCGCTGATCTTCTCGAATGTGCGTGTCAATGAGCGCAGCACCGTGCACCGATCGGTGATCCTGCCATCGGTGAGCATCGGCCGCGGTTGCACGATACGCAACGCGATCGTGGACGAGGGCACGACGGTGCCGGATGGCACGCGCATCGGAGTCGACGCCGCGGAGGATCGCGCGCGCTTCTTCGTCACCGAACGGGGTGTCGTGCTCGTGACGGCGGGCATGCTGCGGCCGGCCGATGCCTGAGCCATGACCGTGCGACTGCCGGTCGTGCTGCTGTGGCACATGCACCAGCCACAGTACCGCGACGCCCTGACCGGGGAGTACGTGCAACCCTGGACCGCGCTGCACGCGCTCAAGGACTACGCGGACATGGCCGCGCATCTCGAGGCGAACCCGGCCGCGCGCGCGGTCGTGAATTTCACGCCCGTGCTGCTCGAGCAGATCGCCGACATCGCGGACAACGTGGCCCGGCATCTCGCGGACGGCGCACCGCTGCGCGATCCGGTGCTCGCGGCGCTCGGCGGCGTCGCACCCGCCGAACCGGAGCGCCGTCTCGCGCTCCTGCACTCGCTCGTGCGTGCGCAGCGCGCGCGGATGATCGAGCCGTTGCCCGTGTTTCGCGAGCTCGTCGATATCGCACAGTCGCTCGCGGGCCCCGAGCGCGTTGCCTATGCGAGCGATGCGTTCCTGTTCGATCTTGCCGTGTGGTACCACCTCGCGTGGACCGGCGAGACGATCCGGCGCAGCGATGAGCGCGTGGCCGCGCTGATGAAGCGTCGGCGTGCCTACACGCCCGCCGACGGCCGCGAACTCCTCGCCGTGATCCGCGATGTCCTTGCGGGCATCGTGCCGCGCTATCGCGCACTCGCCGAGGCCGGCCGCTGCGAGCTGGCGGTCTCGCCCTACGCCCATCCGATCCTGCCGCTGCTCTGCGACTTCAATGCCGCGCGCGAATCGCTGCCGCAGAGCGCGCTGCCGCAACATCCTGCCTATCCGGGCGGACGCGAGCGCGCCGACTGGCACATGGCGGAGGCGGTGCGCGTGTTCACCCGCACGTTCGGCATGCGCCCGGCGGGCTGCTGGCCCTCGGAGGGCGCGATCAGCAACGAGGCGCTCGCGGTGATCGAGCGTCACGGCTTCACGTGGGCGGCGAGCAGCGCGGGTGTGCTGCGCGGGAGCCTCGGTGCACAGGCCGTCGATGCCGATCGCCCGTACCGGTTGCCTGGCAGCCGGCTCACCTGCTGGTTCCGCGACGACGGCCTGTCCGACCTGATCGGCTTCACGTACGCGGGCTGGCATGGCGATGACGCCGTGGCGCACTTCGTCGGCGCGCTCGCCGCGATGGCGGAGCGTCACGCGGGCTCGCCGCACCATGCCGTGCTCGTCGCGCTCGACGGCGAGAACGCGTGGGAACACTACCCGCAGAACGGGTTTCACTTCCTCGAAGGCCTGTACTCGGCGCTCGCGACGCATCCCGCGCTCGAACTGACGACGCCGGCCGTACTCGCCGCGCGCGGCATCGAGCCGGCGGTATTGCCGCAGGTCCGCGCCGGCAGCTGGGTGCACGCGACGCTTGCGACCTGGATCGGTGATGCCGACAAGAACGCCGGGTGGGACCTGCTGTGCGAGGCGAAGCTCGCGTACGACGCCACGCTCGCAAGCGGCCGGCTTTCGCGGGAACAGGTGGCCGCCGCCGGACGCCAGCTCGCGCTCTGCGAGAGCTCGGACTGGTTCTGGTGGTTCGGCGATTACAACCCGGCGGAGGCCGTCGCGCAGTTCGACCAGCTCTACCGCCGCCAGTTGACGACGCTCTATCGCCTGCTCGGACTCGAGCCGCCCGCCATTCTCGGGCAGCCGGTGTCGCGCGGCGGCGGCGAAATGGAGCAGGGCGGCGTGATGCGGCGGGCGACGAGCGGATGAACCGACGCCGCGCGGGCGTGCTGCTGCCCGTCTTTTCGCTGCTGCGTCAGGGCGAGTCCTTTGCGGATGCGGCACGCGCCTTCATCGACTGGCTCGCCGCCGCGCAGTTCTCTGTCTGGCAAGTGCTGCCGATCGGACCGGCCGGCACCGATGGTTCGCCTTACTGGCTGCGTTCCGACCACGCGACGGATGCCGCGCTCGCCGATCCTGCGATCGACCCAGGTGGCGTATCCCGCGCGGAATTTGCGGCCTGGTGCGAGCGCGAGCGCGACTGGTTGCCGGACTATGCGCTGTTCGTGGTGCTCGCGGCGGAAAGGCAGGGCGCTGCCTGGCAGGACTGGCCGCCTTCGCTTCGCGATCGGGATGCCGCGACGCTCGCCGCCGCGCGCCGGCAACATGCCGCCGCGATCGAACGCGTCGCATTCGAACAGTTCCTCGCTGCGCGCAGCTGGGCCGCGTTGCGTGCGTACGCGAACGGGCGCGGCGTGGCATTGTTCGGCGACCTGCCGATCTACGTCGCGCCGGATTCCGTCGAGACCTGGGTGCATCGCGGGCAATTCCAGCTAGACGGCGCGGGGCGACCGATCGCGCTCGCCGGCGTGCCGCCGGATTATTTCGCGGCGGACGGCCAGTTGTGGGGCAACCCGCTCTACGACTGGGAGGCGATGGCCGCCGATGGCTACGCATTCTGGCGCTCGCGCGTGCGTCGCGCGCTGGCGCGCTTCGATCTGCTGCGGCTCGATCACTTCCGCGGCCTCGCGGCCTGTTGGCGGGTGCCGGCCGGCGCCGCCACGGCGCGCGAGGGCGACTGGCGTCCCGCGGGCGGCGCGGCGCTGCTGCGCGCGCTCATCGACGACGCACGATCGCAATTGGGGCCGGATGTGCAGCCTTTCGTCGCCGAGGACCTCGGCATCATCACGCCGGATGTCGAAGCACTGCGGTGCGAGTTCGCTCTCCCCGGCATGCGTGTCCTGCAGTTCGCCTTCGACGGCTCGCCGGACAATCCCTACCTGCCGCACCGACACACGCGCGACTCCGTGGTGTATACGGGCACGCACGACAATGACACGACGCTCGGCTGGTACCGCGGGCTCGACGCAGCGACGCGCGAATTCGTGGCCTACGTGCTGCGCGCACGGCCGGACGACATGCCGGGCGCGCTGGTGCACGCCGCGCTCGCGTCGGTCGCCGACCTGGCCGTGGTTCCGGTCGCGGACCTGCTCGGCCTCGGCAGCGAGGCGCGCATCAATGTGCCCGGCACGGTGCAGGGCAACTGGCGCTGGCAACTGCCCGCGGGCGCCCTGACCACGGCGCTCGCGGAGCAGTGCGCCCGCGCGAACCGGGTGTTCGGGCGCGCTCTGCTACGATAAGCGCCATGAGATTCGCCATGGCCGCGTTCGCGGCGCTGCTGCTCGTCGGGTGCGCGGCGACGCGTTTCGAAACGCCCGAGATCAGGATCGTCGGCATCGAGCTGCAGCAGAGCGACCTGTTCCAGCAGCGCTTCAAGGTGCATCTGCGGGTGCAGAACCCGAACGATCGCGCGCTGCCGGTCAAGGGGATCACCGCGAACATGGAGCTCAATGGCGAGGAGTTCGCACAGGGCATCGCCGGCGATTCGTTCACGGTACCGGCCATGGGCGAGGCCGAGTTCGACATGCTGCTCACGGCCAACATGGCGGGCGCGATCCTGCGGCTCGTGACCGACATGCAGCGCGGCAAGGCCGCCGATTCGCTCGAATACCGGATGCACGGCAAGCTGTCGCTCGCGTCCGGATTCCTGCGCAGCATACCGTTCGACGAGAAGGGCTCGCTCGAGCTCGGCGACCTGCGGCGCGCGAAGTAAGGGCGCCCGCAGCGCGTCGCGCCCGGCCGGGGCCGCGCGGCGCAGGCCCTGCGATGCACGCGGTGAGGTGCACGCCGCGAATGTGGCGTGATCATCGCGACAAC
>JABAQN010000070.1 GCA_019187495.1 Steroidobacteraceae bacterium | reverse complement strand
GACGCGCGCGGCGACGACTCGACCGCGCCTCGCGGCGGCGGGCGAGCGCGCGGCGGCGGGTTTCGTCGCGCGCATCCTCGCGCTCGCCGCCCTCACGGCGGTTGGCTGGAGTTTCGTCGATCCATCGCGCGCCTTCACCGCGACGCTTGCCGTGCTGGTCGTCTCCTGCCCGTGCGCGTTCGCACTCGCCGTGCCCGCGGCGATCACGCGTGCGCTCGCGCTGCTCGCGCGCCACGGCGTGCTGGTCGTGCGGCCCGATGCCATCGAAGGGCTCGCGAACGCGACCCATGTGCTGTTCGACAAGACGGGCACGCTCACCGAGCCATCGTTGTCACTCGATCGCGTCGACGTGCGCGGCACGGGTGATCGTGGCGCAGCGCTGCGCCTCGCCGCCGCGCTCGCCCGCGGCAGCCGGCATCCCGCGGCGCAGGCGATCGCGATGGCCGTCGCCACCGATACGGCCCTGCCCGCCGCCGATGCGCTGCGCACCGAATCGGGTGGCGGGCTCGAGGGCACGATCGACGGGCGACAGTTGCGGCTCGGCCGGGCGGATTTCGCGCTGCGCCGCGAGGAGATTGCGCCCGAATTCGACGATGCAGTCATCCTGGCCGATGAAACCGGTGTCATCGCGGCATTCCATCTGTCCGAACGCCTCCGGGCTGACGCCCGCCCGGCGATCGAGGCGCTCGTGGCCGATGGCCTCACCCCGGAAATCGTGAGCGGTGATTCGACCCGCAAGGTGGCCACTGCCGCGGCACGGCTCGGCATCGGCGAGTGGCACGCCCGCCAGCGGCCCGCCGACAAGCTCGCGCGCCTCGCGACACTGCGCGCGGCGGGCGCGCGCGTCATCGTCGTGGGAGATGGCATCAACGACGCGCCGGTGCTCGCGGGCGCCGATGTCTCGGTCGCGCTCGCGAGCGGCACCGAACTCGCGCAGGCGACCAGCGATATCGCGCTCTCCGGCGAGCGACTCGGCGCGCTCGCGGACGCGCGCGCGATCGCGCGCCGCACGCTCGCGATCCTGCGGCAGAACCAGCGCTGGGCGATGATCTACAACCTCTCCGTCGTGCCACTCGGCGCGCTCGGCTTCGTGCCGCCGTGGCTCGCGGCGATCGGCATGTCGACGAGTTCGCTGCTCGTCGTGCTGAATGCGATGCGCATCGGCCAGCGGGGCGCACGCGCGCCGGCCCCGCCGCTCACGCAAGCCGGGGCCGCGGCATGAACATCCTGCTCGTGATGATTCCGCTGTCGATCCTGTTCCTGATCGGCGCAGGTCTCGCCTTCTTCTGGGCGGTCGACCACGACCAGTTCGACGACCTCGACACGCCGCGCCTGCTGCCGCTGCTCGACCGCCCGGAGACCGCGGCAACGCCGGAGGCCACATCGGCTCCTTCCGAAGACAGCGAGGCGCCGCCGCCTTGAGCGACCCGATCACGGCCGGCGCCGCACTGTTGCTCGGGCTCGTCGCGAGTGGTCACTGCATCCTGATGTGTGGCGGCATCACGGCCGCGCTCGGAATCGCGACGGCGAAACGCGCCGACGGCGGGCCGCAGTGGCGACTGCTGGCAGGCTACCAGGCGGGCCGCATCCTCTCGTACACCATCGCAGGGCTCATCTTCGGCAGCGTGCTCGGCGCGGTCGTCGACTGGCTCGACATCGAGGCCGTGCGACGCACGCTGCGGGTGCTCGCGGGCCTCGCGCTCGTGCTGGGCGCGCTCGTCGCATTCGGCAGCGTTCGCGATCCGGGCAACGGCCTCGGCCGGCGCCTTTGGCCGAAGCTCGCGCCGCTCGGTCGGCACCTGTTGCCGGTGACGAGTCTCCCCCGTGCACTCGGCTTCGGCATGGTATGGGGCTGGATGCCGTGCGGCATCGTGTACACGATGCTGATGATCGCCGGCCTGCAACTCGATGCCGCGCGCTCGGCCACGACCATGGCCGCGTTCGGTCTCGGCACGGCGCCCGCGATGTTCGCGGCCGCGATCGGCGCGCAGCGCTACGCCGGCCTCACGGCGCATCCTGCCGGCCGGCGCCTCGCCGGCACGGTGTTGCTCGCAGCCGCCGCACTCACCTTCGCGGGCCCGTGGATCGCGCACTACGCGCCGGGGATCGCGCAGTGGCTGCCATTCGACTGCGCAGCGAGCACCCACACGCATTGACCGCAAATTTGCCATTGCGGCGCACGAGTCGTAGCTTTGGCGCATGGCGACCGCAATGCCCTCCCCCGGGGCTGCGCATCCCTCGCGGGAATATCGCGCGCTCGCGGAATTGCTCGCACCGGCCGATGTCGCGCTCGATGGCGCGCGGCCTTGGGACATCGTCGTGCACGATCCACGCATGCCCGCGCGTGTTCTCGCCGAGGGTTCGCTCGGCGCGGGCGAGTCGTACATGGACGGCTGGTGGGATTGCGGGCAACTCGACGAGATGCTGACCCGCGTGCTGCGCTCGGCCCTCGACCAGCGCCTGCATTCCGCCGGCGTGCTCGGTACGGCGCTGCTCGCGAAGCTGCGCAATCCGCAGAGCCGGCGCCGCGCCTTCATCGTCGGCGAGAAGCACTACGATGTCGGCGACGACCTGTTCCAGCGCATGCTCGATCCGCGCATGATCTACAGCTGCGCCTGGTGGAAGCATGCCGGCGATCTCGCGACCGCGCAGGAGGACAAGCTCGATCTCGTGTGCCGCAAGCTCGGGCTCGAGCGCGGCATGCGCGTGCTCGACATCGGCTGCGGCTGGGGCGGCGCCGCGCAGTTCGCTGCCGAGCGCTACGGCGTCAGCGTCACCGGCGTCACGGTCTCGAAGCACCAGGCCGCCGCCGCCGCGGAGCGCTGCAAGGGCCTGCCCGTCGAGATCCGCCTCGAGGACTACCGGCGGCTCGAGGGGCGCTTCGACCGCATCTGGTCGCTCGGCATGTTCGAGCATGTCGGCGTGCGCAATTACCGCACCTACATGAAGAAAGCGCGCGCGCTGCTCGATCCGCAGGGCTTCTTCCTGCTCCACTGCATCGGCTCGAATGTCTCGGTGCGCACGACCGACCCGTGGATCGAAAAATACATCTTTCCGAACTCGATGCTGCCGTCGATCGCGCAGATCGCGCGCGCGGCCGAGTCGCTTTGGGTGGTCGAGGACTGGCATGGCTTCGGGCCGCACTACGATCGCACGCTGCTCGCCTGGCACGCGAACTTCGAAGCGCACTGGACGGAAATCGCCGCCCGCTACGGCGAGCGCTTCCAGCGCATGTGGCGCTTCTGGCTGCTCTCCTCCGCCGCGTCGTTCCGCGCCCGCCGCAACCAGCTGTGGCAGATCGTGTTCTCGCCGCATGGCGTCCCGGGCGGCTATCAGCCGGTGCGCTGATGGCACGCGTCGCGCCGTTCGTGCAGACGCCTCCCGCGCCGCCGCGCGCATGGACCGGCGACTGGCTGCTGCGCGGCGTACTCGCGCATCGCCTGCCGGAGGACGCCCTGCGCAGCATCGAACCCGAACTCGCCGACATGGAAGCGCTCGCCGCGGGAAGGCTCGCGCAGTTGCAGGCCGATGACCGCGAACGCGAACCGGCGCTGACGCACTGGGACGCGTGGGGCAACCGCGTCGATCGCATCGAGCTCACGCCACTGTGGCGCGAGGCGGAGCCGCTCGCCGCGCGCTTCGGCCTCGTCGCGATTCCGTACGAGCGCCGGCTCGGCCGCTGGTCGCGCCTGCATCAGTTCGCGCTGGTGCAGCTTTTCCATCCGGTTTCGGACATGTACACCTGCCCGCTCGCGATGACCGACGGCGCCGCACGGGCCTTGCTCGATGCGGGCAACGAGGCGTTGATCGAACGCGCACTCCCGCACCTGACGAGCCGCGACCCGCAAGGCTTCTGGACCAGTGGGCAATGGATGACCGAGTCGATCGGCGGCTCGGATGTCGGCGCTTCGGAGAGTATCGCGGCGCGCGATGCCGACGGCGGCTGGCGGCTTTACGGCAGGAAGTGGTTCACGTCCGCCGCCACGTCACAGATGGCCCTGACGCTCGCGCGACCGGAAGGTGGCGGGCCGGGCGGCAGCGGGCTCGCGATGTTCTATCTCGAGACCCGCGACGCCGACGGCCGCCTGAACGGCATCCGCATCGATCGGCTGAAGGACAAGCTCGGCACGCGCAAGGTGCCGACGGCGGAGCTCACTCTCGATGGCGCACGCGCGCGGCTGGTCGCCGGCACGGCGCACGGGACCCGCGCCATCGAACCGATGCTCGGCATCACGCGCGCATGGAACAGCGTGTGCGCGGTCGCATTCATGCGCCACGGCTACCTGCTCGCCTGCGATTTCGCCGCGAGGCGGCGCGCGTTCGGGGCACGGCTCGCGGACCTGCCGCTGCATGCGCAACTGCTCGCCGACCTCGATGCCGAGTGCGCCGGCGCGATGTTGATCACCTACGAGTTGCTCGGGCTGCTCGGGCGCCACGAGAGCCGCGAGATCGATACGGAGGGTGCGGCCCTGCTGCGGCTCCTGACGCCGCTCGTCAAGGCCGTGACGGGCAAGCAGGCGGTCGCGGCGGCCAGCGAGACACTCGAGGCATTCGGCGGCGCGGGCTACCTCGAAGACACGATGCTGCCGGTCCTGCTGCGCGATGCGCAGGTGCTGCCGATCTGGGAAGGCACGACCAACGTGCTGTCGCTCGATGCGCTGTTGCGTGCGGACTTCGCACAGGGCGCCGCGGCGCTGCGCGCGCGCGCCGTCGCGGCGTGCGGCGCGGCCGTTGATCCCGCGTTGCGGCAGGCTGCGGACACGGCGATCCGCTCGATCGACCACTGGCTCGCCTGGCATTCGAAAACGCAGGACCCGGGCGAGCGGCAGGCCGGCGCGCGGCGACTCATCCTCGGGCTCGGCCGGTCGCTCGAGCTCGCACTGCTCATCGAGCTCACGGCGGCGTTGCACGGCCGCCAGGACGGCGACGCCGCAAGGCGCGCGTGCCTGGCATTCGCCGCGCGGCACCAGGGCAGCGGCGCGTAGGTCGCGCGGGACGCAGACTCCCGCCTCACGGCGCGCCGGATCCGTCGGCCCGTCGACCGTGGAAATCCATGGCGCGGCGCGATTCCCGCGCGTGGAACTCGCGGGCCTCGGGTCCTTCGGCATCGCCCGTGAACGCGCCCAACGCGCGTGCCACCTCGAAGAAACCCCGCGCCGGCAAGCCGTGGCCCTGGCGGCTGACGCACAGCGCCGCGAGCAGCGGCCGATGCGCGGCCACATCGTCCCGCATCAGCGCCTCGAGCGCGCGGGTGAGGCGATGGATGGTGTGCGGCGGCTCGAGGCCGAGGGCGTCAGCCAGCTCCTTGTAGGTCGCGAAGCGCCCCTCGCGCGCCCGCGCCTGAAGCAGCGCGCGCAGCCGGTCCTGCACGATCGGCTCCTCCTCAGGCGACCCAGGTCGTGAGCATATACGTCAGGCCGAGGCTGCAGCAGGCGGTCGCCACCGCGATGGCCACGGCGGCGAACAGCGGTCGAACCCCGACCTGCCCGAGCTGGGTCAGCGAGAGATTGAGCCCCACGGCCGTCATGCCGCAGATGAGGAGGAGTTCGGACGTCGACTGCGCAGCGTCCAGGAGCGTCGCCCAGGTGCCGGCCAGGGCCGCGTCACCCACGACCAGCCGGTCGCCAATCGCGCGCGCGATCACGAGCAGCACGAATGCGACCACGAATCCGGGCACGACGGCGCGACGACGCGCGGTCTGCGCGCCGGCGGCCTGAGGCGCCTGCACCGCGCGCGCTTGCGCGGCCCATGCGAACGCCGGTATCAGCACGATGATCGACAGGTTGCGCAGCAGCTTCGTCGCACTCGCAACCGCCACGGCATCCGGCGCATGGAACTGCTGCGCGTAGATCAGCGACGCACCGATCACCTGCGAGGTGTCGTGGATCGCCGAGCCGAGGAACACGCCGGACGGCAACGCCTGCGTGCCGAAGATCGCCGAGGCGAGCCAGGGATAGACCAGCATGCCGGTGCTGCCGATCAGCACGACACACGCGAGCGCCGTGCCGGTGTCGATGTCGCGCGAGCGGATCGCGGGCGCCGTCGCGACGATCGCCGTACAGCCACAGACCGCCGAGCCGACCGCGAGCAGGCTCGAGAGGCCGTGCGGCAGGCCGAGCAGGCGCCCGACCGAGAAGCTCACGGCGATCGCGACGCCGATGCATGCGATCACGACCGGCAACGCGATCACGCCCACTCCGGCGAGACCGGGCAATGTGAGGCGCAGGCCGACGAGTGCGATGCCGATGCCGAGCAGCGTGCCGAGGATCCAGCGCACACCGACTTCGGTGCGCGCACCGACGCCGATGAAATGCCGCCACAGGACACCGAGCACGATGCCGAGCAGCACGGGACTCACGGGCGAGGCGTGGCCTTCGACGAGGAGTCGCCCGATCTCGAGCGATCCGAACCGCGCGAGCAGCGCGAGCACGAGAGCGAGCGCAATGCCGCGCAGCGGCGCGCGCCAGGCGCGCGCGGCGATTGTTCCCGGCAGCGCCATTCAGCGCGGGGTCGGCAGCCCGATCACGGCGGCGGGCGTGGCGGCCTGCCGCGCGCGCTGCGTGACCATGCGCTGGTAGAGCCGCGTCAGGCAATTGCTCGCGGTACGCTCGAACAGGAACGGCAGCAGCGCATGCACGAGGCACGCGAACCCCGCCATGATCATGGAGAGCCCGCAGCGCGACGCCACACCCATGTGCTGCGTGTACGTTTCACCGACCGAGCGCGGATGCGCGGTGAAGGCATTCAGGAGGTTCATCCGGCGAACCGTACCGCCGCCGGCGCGCAAATTGGGTGCGTAATTCTGGACTAATCCCGCTGTTTGCAGGACACTGTTGCGCATTGCAGTGGATATGGGCAACTTCGTTTCGTGGACAGGATAGATCGCGGAATTCTGGACCTGCTGCAGCGGGACGCGACCCTCGGGGTTGCCGAAATCGCCGAGCGCGTGGGGTTGTCGAAAGCGCCCTGCTGGCGGCGCATCCGCCGCCTGCAGGAAGACGGCGTCATCCGCCGCACCGTGACGCTGCTCGATCCGAAGAAGCTGAATGTCGGCACGACCGTGTTCGTCACGATCAAGACGTCGAATCACAGCGAGGCCTGGTACAAGCGCTTCCTGCACACGCTCGAGGCGATCCCGGAGGTCGTCGAGATCTATCGCATGAGTGGCGACGTCGACTATCTGCTGCGCATCGTCGTGCCCGATATCGAAGGCTACGGCGTCGTGTACAAGAAACTGATCGCGGGCTGCGAGTTCCTCGACATCAGCGCGAGCTTCGCGATGGGCGCGATCAAGCACACGACCGCGCTACCGCTCGATCACCTCCGGGTCGGCTGAAGCGGATCTCGCGCGCCCCCGGTAGAGGCTCGCCCGCATCAGCAGCGTGGCCGTCGCCGGCGACGTGATCACGACGAACACGGTGACGAGCAGCGCGTGCAGGGCGAGCCGATGCGCCATCGCCGAGCCGACGATGACGCACGCGACGACCAGGCAGCCGAGCCCGAGCGTGCTGCCCATCGACGCGCCGTGCATGCGTGCCTGGAAATTTCGCAGGCGCACGAGGCCGAGCGCACCGACGAGCGTGAGCAGCCCGCCCGCGACGAGCAGCAGCGCGACCGGCACCGCGATCCACGGCGATTCGATTCCCGTCATGGCTCGATCACCTCGCCGCGCAGCAGGAACTTCGCGAGCGCGACCGAACCCGTGAAGCCGAACAGCGCGATCAGCAACGCCACTTCGAACCACGCGCCCGACGCCACGCGGATGCCGAACACGAGCAGGATCGCGAGGCCGTTGACATAGAGCGCGTCGAGACCGAGGACGCGATCCTCCGCCGCCGGCCCGCGGATCATGCGCCATCCCGCCAGCAGCATCGCGACACCGAGGCAAACGCCGGCAAACCAGGCTGCGTATCCGACCAGGTTACCCATGCTCATGGTTCGAATATCCCGATCAGCGGACGTTCGTAGCGCTCCTTGATCGTCCGGATCCACGCAGCCTCGTCCCGCAGGTCGAGCACATGCAGCGTGAGCCGGCGGCGATCCGGCGACAGGCCGACCCACACGGTGCCGGGCGTCGATGTGATGATCGTCGCGAGCACCGCGAGGCCGTGCGGATCGGTGAGATCGAGCGGAATCTCGAGGAGTCCCGAGCGGATGTCCCGGTCGCGCACGAGGCCGAGAATGATGCGGCCGACCGCGATGTTCGAGCGGACGATGTCGACGAACACGGTGGCGAGCAGCGCCGGCGCAAGCCACGGCCGATGCAGGCGTGGTCGCAGCGGCCGCAGCTTCGACCCCCACCAGGCGAGCGCCGCCGCGAGAACGACAGCCGCCACCACCTGCGCCGGCGCCATCGTGTCGTTCAGCACGAGCCACATCGCGACGAGCACCACGGCCAGCACCGGCGGCACGGCCCGACTCATCGCGTGGCCCCTTCGGCGAGCACGGTGTCGATGTAGATGCGCGGCGCGCGCAGCGACTGCGCGGTCGCGTCGAAGAAAGCCATCACGGGGCCCGCGGCAATCGTCATCCCGATGCACAGGAGAACGAGCACCGCGACGGGACCCGCCTCGAGCAATCGCAGGCGCGGTGTATTGCGCCCGGTCGCCGACCAGAAAAGACGCATGCCGATGCGGGTGAACGCAATCAGGCTCGCGAGTCCCGCGGCGAGCGTCACCGCCACGAGCAGCCAGCCGGCCGCCGCCCAGGGCGCGGACTGCGCCGCATGGATCGCCACGGAGAGGATCGCGAACTTGGCGATGAAGCCGGACAGCGGCGGCGAACCCGTCACGAGCAGCACGCAGAACGCGAACATCAGGCCCATGAACGCCATCGCGGCCGGGATTGCGACGCCGACGACCGCATCCTCTTCAGGCACCGCGGGGCTTTGGCGCACGCCGAACGGCACGTAGCCTGCGGTCGGCAGCGGGGCCGGTTCGCCGGTGCCGGCGAGCGGCCTCGACGGCGTGCGCCATGCGCGCCCCGTCATGCCGGTCAACATGAAAAACGCGCTCGTCGCGAGCACCGATCCCACGAGGTAGAAGAGCGCGGGCGCGAGCAGTGGCGCGTGGTCGAGTCCCATCACGGTGAGGAGCAGCCCCGAGGAGACGATCACCGAGTAGCCGACGAGGCGCGACAACTGCTGCGCGGCGAGCGTACCGAAGATGCCGAAGCCCATCGTCGCGATGCCGATGTAGTAGAGACCGCCGCGGAAGAGTTCGGGCCGCAGCAGCGCCGTGCCCTCGACATGCGCGAGTGCGTCGGCACTGCCGACCAGCGAGCCGAGGCGCAGCAGCGCGTACACGCCCACCTTGGTGAGGATCGCGAACACGGCGGCGACCGGCGCGCTCGCGGCCGCATAGGTGCCGGGCAGCCAGAAGTTGAGCGGCCAGGCGCCCGCCTTGACCAGGAACGCGACGCCGAGGATCGCCGCCGCGGCGTCGAACAGCGTGCGGTCCCCGGCCGGCAGCGCGGCGGCGCGGGCCGGAAGGTCCGCCATGTTGAGCGTGCCGGTGATGCCATAGATCATCGACACGCCGACCAGCAGCAGCAATGAGCCGGCGAGGTTCACGACGATGTAATGCAGTCCGATCCGCACGCGCTGGGTGTTCGACCCGTGCAGCAGGAGGCCATAGGACGCCGCGAGCAGCACCTCGATGAACACGAACAGGTTGAACAGGTCGCCCGTCAGGAATGCGCCGTTGACACCCATCAGCAGCAGCTGCAGCAGCGCATGGAAATGCGGCCCGACCCGGTCCCAGTAGGCGAGCGAATTCAGGAACGCCGCGAGCGCGACGACCGCGGTCAGCAGCAGCATCAGCCCCGTCAACCGGTCGATCACGAGCACGATGCCGAACGGTGCGCGCCACCCGCCGATCGCGTAGACGCCGACGCCTTGCGACCAGATGTCGGGAAACGCCTCGGTCGTGAGCGCGAGCAGCACAGCGGCCGTGACGAGCTGCGCGACGATCGACAACGAGGCGACCGCGACGCGCAGCGCGCGCGCACGCTCCGCCAGGAAGAGGAGCACCGCCGCAGCGAGCAGCGGCACGACGATCGGCACGACCGGCAGGTGCGCAAACCCGGGGCTCACCGGGACTCCCGTCCGTCGACGTGATCGGTGCCGGTGAGCCCGCGCGCGGCGAGCAGCACGACGAGCAGCAGCGCGGTGGTCGCAAAGCCGATCACGATCGCGGTGAGCACCAGCGCCTGCGGAACCGGGTCGGCATGGAGTGCGGCATCGATACCCTGTTCCGCAACGACGATCGGCGCGCGACCGATCGTGAGCCGCCCCATGCCGAAAATGAAGAGATTCACGGCGTAGGAGAGCAGCCCGAGCCCGACGATCACCTGGAATGTGCGCGGCCGCAGCAGGAGCCACACGCCCGATCCCGCGAGGACACCGATGGCGAGCGCGAACAGGACCTCCACGATCAGCCCTCCGCCCTGTCGCGCGCGAACGGCTCGCGCGGGGTGCGGAAGGACTGGTGCGCAAGCGCGATGAGCATCAGCGAGGTCGCCCCGATCACCACGAGGTACACGCCGACGTCGAAGAGCAGCACGCTCGCGGCGTGCACGGAGCCGATCATCGGCAACGTGATGTCCGCGCCGAGGCTCGTCAGGAACGGCCGCCCGGCGACCCACGCGAGCATGCCGGCGCCGCCGGCCGCCGTGAGGCCGAGCGCCACCCAGTACTGGGGATGCACGCGCATGCGCCACTCGACCCACATCGCGCCACCCACCATGTACTGCGTGATGAGTGCCGTCGCCATCACGAGACCGCCGACGAATCCGCCCCCGGGCGCGTCGTGGCCCCGCAGCAGCAGGTAGACGGCGACGAGCCCGGCCATCGGCAGCAGCAGCCGCACCAGCACCGCGGGGACCATCAGGTCACCGCGGGGCAATGGCGCCTGCGGGTCGAAGTCGCGCAGCTCGGTGGCCGCTGCTGCTTCGCGCTGCGCACGCGGCAGCGCCATGCTCTCCGGCGCCGGCCGGAACCGGCGCAGCAGCGCGTATACGGTCACGGCGACGATACTGACGACCGTGATCTCGCCGAGCGTGTCGAAGCCGCGAAAGTCGACCAGGATCACGTTGACGACATTGTGGCCGCCGCCATCCGGCAATGCATGTTCGAGGAAGAACCGCGCGATGCCCGGCACCGGGGATCGTGTCAGCATCGCGAACGACAGCGCCGCGAGGCCGGCGCCGATGACTACCGCGACGACGAGATCACGCGCGCGGCGGATACGCGCCACGCGCGTGCGCCGGTCCGGATCGTCGATCTCCACACGCCTCGGCAGCCAGCGCAACCCGAGGAGCAGCAGCACGAGCGTCACGACTTCCACCGCGATCTGGGTAAGCGCGAGATCGGGGGCGGAAAACCAGGCGAACGTGAAGGCGGTGTAGAGCCCGGCGCCGCCCAGCAGGATCAGCGCCGCGAGCCGGTGGAACTTCGCCTGCACCGCGGCGCCGATCGCGCACGCGCAACCGACGAACCAGATGAGCACGTACGCGGGATCCACAGGCGTGGGTGGCGCGGCGCCCCGCGTGAGGCCTCGCGCGACGATCGGGATCGCGCCGACCGCGAAGGCCACGCACACGATCGTGAAGAGCTGCGGCTGAAGGCGACGAGACGAGGCGAAACGCACCATGCGCTCGGCGATGCGGTGCAAGGCGACGATCGCGATGTCGAATGCGCGCCGCCCGTCGAGCGGCGCGCGCAGCGGCGCCTGGCCGGTGGCGCGCTGCCCGAGGAAGTAGCGCAGCAGATAGAGGCTGATTCCGCCGGCAAACGCCAGCAGGCTCATCACGAAGGGCACGGTGAAGCCGTGCCAGACGACGAGACTGTAGGCGGGCGTGGCGACGCCGAGGATCGCCTGCACCCCGAGCGCCAGCAGCGGACCGATGGTGCGCGCCGGAAAGATGCCGACCAGCAGGCACGCGGCCACGAGCAGCAGGCTCGGCAGCAGCATCCAGCGCGTCGGCTCGTGGGGGGTACGCGGCAGGTGCCCGGCCGGAGGACCGAAGAACACCTGGTGGATGAGTCGCAGCGAATACGCGACGCTGAATGCGCCGGCGAGCGTCGCGATCGCGGGCAGCCCGAGGCGCAGCAGCGGACCTTCGCCCGCGAACATGGTCTCGGCGAAGAACATCTCCTTCGACAGGAAGCCGTTGAGCAGCGGCACGCCCGCCATCGCCGCGGCGGCCACGGTCGCCACCGTCGCGGTGATCGGCATCGCGCGCGCCAGCCCGCTCAGGGGTCTCAGGTCGCGGGTTCCCGTCTCGTGGTCGACGATGCCGGCGGCCATGAACAGCGTCGCCTTGAACGTCGCGTGGTTCAGCATGTGGAAGACCGCGGCGACGAGCGCGAGGCGGCTGTTCATCCCGAGCAGCAGCGTGATGAGCCCGAGGTGGCTCACCGTCGAGTACGCGAGCACTCCTTTCATGTCGCGCTGGAAGAGCGCCGCGGCCGCGCCGATCAGCAGCGACGCGAGCCCCGCGCCGCAGACGAGCGCGAACCACAGGTCGGTGCCGGCGAGCACCGGCCAGAGCCGCGCGAGCAGGAAGACACCGGCCTTGACCATGGTCGCGGAATGCAGGTACGCGGAAACCGGCGTCGGCGCGGCCATCGCGTGCGGCAGCCAGAAATGGAACGGAAACTGCGCGCTTTTCGTCAACGCTCCGAGCAGGAGGAGGCCGAGCATCGCCGGATACCACGGGTGCGCGCGCACGATGTCGCCCGCCGCGAGCACCCGCTCGAGATCGTAGCTGCCGGCCATCGTGCCGAGCATGATGACGCCCGCGAGCAGGCAGAAGCCGCCCGCCGCGGTCATCGTGAGCGCCATGCGCGCACCGTGCCGCGCATCGACGCGGTGGTACCAGTAGGCGATCAGCATGAACGAGCTGAAGCTGGTCAGTTCCCAGAACACCACGAGCTGGATCAGGTTGCCCGACAGCACGATGCCGAGCATCGATCCCATGAAGGCGAGCAGGAACGAGAAGAAGCGCGGCACCGGATCCGCCGGCGACAGGTAATAGCGCGCATAGATCACGACCAGCGCGCCCATCAGCGACACGAGCAGCGTGAACAGCCACGCGAAGCCATCCATGCGCAGGTGGAAGTCGAGACCCGCCTGCGCGAGCCACGGCAGCACGATGTCGACGACACCCCCGGCCGCGATGGTCGGGTAGAGCTGCACGGTGAGCAGCGTGCAGGCGAGCGCGCAGCCGAGCGCGAGCCACGCCTCGGCATTGCGCGCATTCGACGGCAGGAACGCGGCGCACAGGCTGCCGAGGAACGGCAGCAATACGATCAGTACGAGGGACACGCGCGACTCCGCATCCGGCGCATTCTTGCACAGGCACCGCGTCGTCGCGTGGTCAGGACGGGGGTCGCGCTCCGAGGAGCCGCGCGCCGAGCCCGCAGAAATAGAGATAGCCGCGCAGGTCGCCGAAACGCTCGATCGTGGCGCGCAGCTTGCGCGCATCGCGCGTGCCGAGGAGCTGTTGCAGGTTGCGCTGCGCGCCGACATCGCCAGGCGGAAACACGTCGAGCCGCCCGAAGCCGCGCAGCAACACGAGTCCCGCCGTCCATGGCCCGATGCCGCGCAGCGTCGTGAGTCGATCGAGCGCGGCGGGCGTCGTGAGCGCCTCGAGTTCCGCGGCGCGCAACTCGCCGCTCGCGATCAGCTGCGCCACGTCCTGCAGGGTGCGCGCCTTCTGCGCCGACAAACCGCACGCGCGCAGCGCCGCCGAACGCGCGGCCGCGATCGCGGCGGCGGCCGGAAAGGCCCGCCGCTGCCCTTCACCGTCGAACGCGACGCCGAAACGATCGACCAGGCGCCCCACCACGGCGATGCCTGCGTCGAGGCTCACCTGCTGGAACGGCACGACGCTCGCGAAGGCCTCGAAGAGCTCCGAAAAACGCGGCGGACGCAAGCCACGCAGCGCCCGCGCCGTTTCGGCCATGGCCGGCTCGGCCTCGGCGCGCCCGGCGAGCGCGCTGGGCTCGACGTCGAGGCCGAGGATGCGTCGCAGGCGCTGCCCGATCTCCTCGCGCGTTGCCGCATCGAGTCGACCGCTCGCGGATTGCAGGCTGGCACGCAGGTCCGGCGCCCCGACGCGCCCGAGTTCGCGCACGGTCGCGAGCACGAGCCCGCGTGGCGTGTCGAACACGCGCGAGTAGGCGTCGTCCCGCCATACATCGACGCGATTGGCCGGGCGACGCTGCAACACGCGCACCGTCGCCTCGAGATTGAACGGCGCGGGCGTCGCGAGCCGCAGCGAATTGCGATCAGCGTTTCGCGTCAAGGAAATCCCGCAGCACGACCGCGCTGTTGTGTTCGACGTCGCGCGCGCTGTAGAGCAGCGTCACGGAACCACGCTTCGCGGCGGCCCTGAGAGGCGCCCAGTTCGCGGGCGCCGCCGCAAGTTCCGCGCGGTAGCGGCGCAGGAACTCCGGCCAGCGCTCGACGCGATGGCCGTACCAGGTGCGCAGCGCGGCGCTCGGTGCCACCTCCTTGAGCCAATTCGCATCGGCCAGCGCTTCCTTGCGCACACCGCGCGGCCAGAGTCGCTCGACGAGGAAGCGTTGGCCGTCGCCCTTCTCGTGCGGATCGTAGACGCGTTTGATGTGGATCACTTGCCCTCCTTCGGTCGCGGCACGACGAGGATGTCGCAGTCGACATCCCGCAGCACCCGTTCCGCAACGCTGCCGAGGAACACTCGCGCAAGGCCGCTCAGTCCGCGCGTGCCGATCACGAGCAACTGTGGCGCGCGCTTCTCGACCGCATTCCGTATCGCATCGAACGGCGGGCCACGTTCGATCTGTTGCTCGATCGGCAGCGTTGCGAGACCGACCTCACGCAGGAATCCCTGCAGGCGTGCCTGCGCCTCGCGGCTCCAGTTCTCCGCGTAGGCCGCCGCCGTATCCGGCACCGCACCGGCGGTCTCGAGCTGCCCCGAGTAGGTCGGCTCCCAGGCGTGCACGATCGCGAGCTCGCCATCGAGCAGCGCGAACTCGCCGGCCGCACGCACCGCACACGCCGAGGCTTGCGAAGTGTCGAGCGCGAGCAGTACGCGCCGGTAGGGCCGCACATCGTCCGCGGACACCACGAGCACGGGACGCCTGTCCACGCGCAGCACGCGCTCGAGGGTCGTGCCGATGAACACATCGAGCAGCACCCGGCGCCGGTGCACGCCCATGACCAGCAGATCCGCGTTCCATTCATGCGCGTAGCGCGCAATCGTTTCCGACGCGTGGCCGGCCACGACCTCGATCGCCGCGACGGCTTCGGGACCACCCGGTGCGCGCGCCGCATCGGCCTCGAGGTGCGCGCGGGCCTCGGCGAGCCGCGTCTCGACGAAGTGCTTCGGCTGGTCGTCGTCGACCACGTGCAGCAGCAGCAACTCCGCGCTGTACTGCCGTGCGAGGAGCGCCGCCCGACGCACCGCGCGCTCCGCGCGGGTCGAGAGGTCGGTCGCGCACAGCAGCTTCCTCATTGCAGGGCATTCTCCACCGCCGGATGCACGATGCGACCGGCGACGACATTGAGCCCCGCGTGCAGGCCCGGGTCGCGCGCCGTGGCTTCCTTCCAGCCCCGCGCGGCGAGTTCATGCACGTACGGCACGGTCACGTTGTTGAGCGCGAATGTCGAGGTGCGCGGCACCGCGCCCGGCATGTTCGTCACGCAATAGTGGATCACGCCCTCTTCCACGTAGGTCGGTTCCGCGTGCGAAGTCGGCCGGCTCGTCTCGAGGCAGCCGCCCTGGTCGATCGCGATGTCGACCGCGACGGCGCCCGCACCCATCCGGCGCAACATCGCGCGGCTGACGACGCGCGGCGCCGCGGCGCCCGGGATCAGCACCGCGCCGATCAGCAGGTCGGCGCCCGAGAGTGCCGTTTCGACCGCCTGCGGCGTCGAGAAAAGGACGCGCGCGCGACCGCCGAACTGTTCGTCGAGTTCCCGCAGTCGCGGCACGGACCGGTCGAGGATCGTCACCTCGGCGCGCATGCCCACCGCGATTTCCGCGGCGTGCCCGCCCGAGACGCCGCCACCGATCACGACGACGCGTGCCGGCGCAACGCCCGGCACGCCACCGAGCAACACGCCCCGCCCGCCGAACGCCTTGGTGCCGTACTGCGCACCGATCTGGATCGCCATGCGCCCGGCCACTTCGCTCATCGGGGTGAGCAGCGGCAGCGAGCCGTCGCGCGCCAGCACGGTCTCGTATGCGATCGCCGTGCAGCCCGAGGCCATCAACGCCTCGGCCTGCGCGCGATCGGCCGCGAGATGCAGATAGGTGAACAGCACCTGGTCGCGCGTCAGGCGGCGGCACTCTTCGGGCTGGGGCTCCTTCACCTTGACGATCAGTTCCGCGGCGCGGAAGGTCGCGGCGGCATCCGGCGCAATCTTCGCACCGGCCGCGGCGTAGTCCTCATCGCTGAACCCGATCCCCGCACCCGCGCCGGTCTCGACCGTCACGGCGTGTCCGGCTGCCGTGAGCCCCCGCACGGCGTCCGGAACGAGCCCGACGCGGTACTCGTGGTTCTTGATCTCGCGCGGCACACCGATCTGCATGGTCAGGCTCCGTGGCTCCGGGACCGCATTCTGGATCCGGGAGCACGACAGACGCTGCCATTTTCGGGACAGGACATGCGTAACTGCGCAATAATTCTGCGCATGGACAGTGCGGACAGACGACTTCTTGCGTTGCTGCAGCGCGACGGCCGTGCGACGAACGCCGCGCTCGCGGCCCACGTGGGCCTCTCCGAATCGGCCTGCCTGCGCCGCATGCGCCGCCTCGAGGAATCCGGCGTGATTCGCGGCTACGGCGCGCGCATCGACGCCGGCGCGGTGGGCTACACGGTGCGGGTGCTCGTGCGGATCACGCTGAAGAGCCAGACCGATCGCGACTTCAGCGCCTTCGAGCGCGCCGTGCAGGCGGTGCCGAATGTCGTCGACTGCTTTCTCACCACCGGCCAGTGGGACTACGAACTGATCGCGATCGCCCACGACGCAGCCGATCTCGAGCGGCTGCACAGCACGGTGCTCACGAAACTGCCGGGCGTGGCGCGCGTGGAGTCGAGCTTCGTCCTGCGCCATGTGGTACGCCAGGTGCCGCTGCCGCTCGATCGCTGAGCTCGCGCGTGACCTTGACGACGAGCAGGCGCCGCAGCCCGCCGGGCATGCGCCATTCGACCTCGTCGCCCTCGCGATAGCCGAGGAGCGCCGTGCCGAGCGGCGCGAGCACGGAAATGCGGCGCGCAGCGAGGTCCGCCTCGGCGGGCAACACGAGCGTGTACTCGTCTTCGCGACCGGTGGCGAGGTCGCGCACGCGCACGCGCGCCTGCATCGTGATCACGTCGGCCGGCACCTCGTCCGCGAGGCGCACGATCGCGCGCTCGAGCTCGGCCTTCAGCTCGTGCAGGTGGGCCTGGTCGTGCGCGGAATCGTCCTGCGCTCCGAGTAGCGCGCGCAGGCGATCGGCGTCCGACTCGCTGACAACGATCGGGTTCTCTCTCACGTTCTGCTCCCAAGGTATGGATGCATGTTTAGCTGACTCCATCAGTTAGATCAATTAGAATTATTATTATCGTCAGTTTTGTTTGATCAAACTCATGCGCTCACCGAAGCGGCTGAACTACCAGCATCTCCATTACTTCTGGACGGTCGTGCGCTGCGGCAGCCTCGCGCGGGCGAGCGCGGAACTGAACCTGTCGATCCCGACGATCAGCACGCAGCTGCGCACGCTCGACG
>JABAQN010000060.1 GCA_019187495.1 Steroidobacteraceae bacterium | reverse complement strand
GGCGCTCGGCATCCACATTGATCTCGGCGCGGGCCTGTTCGCCCGTGTCGATGACAGTGGTTTCGTCCATCGTCTGCTCCTTTGGGCTTTCGGCCCGTCCAAATCGAAATCCAGCGCCCGGGTCGGCACCGATGGGCACCAGAGAGATCTCCTCCGGCTCCCAATCGGTGACGAGCATCTGGCGCAAACTGGCGCCTTTCGGCGTCACATCCTCGACGGCATGAATGGCCACGCCCATGGAGGCATTACGCAGAATGCCGTCCTGCACGTCTTGCCAAATCGGATCCACGTCGGCGCGCTTTGAGAAGCGGATCGTCGCTTTCCCTTGACCGTTCTCGACCCAAGCCTTGGTGATCACGCCGATCACGTCGTCAACGGTGAAGTCGCGGTGGGAGTTCAGCAGCGGCGCCGATCCGCTCGCCATTCGGCCCATGCGGATGGACTGCGGCTCCATGGAGAAGCGCATCTCGAAGGCGCCACGCCCATCGAAGCGGCGCACGGAAGCGCCGGTATACCAGGTGAGCGTCGCAGTGCGGTCTTCGCGCCCGGCTGGCGACAGCGCTTCGAACTCGGCCGCCAGCCGTTCGCGGGTGATCTGTTCTGTCATTGGTTCAGTTCCTTCTGTTGCGTGCCGGTCTGGGTCACTCGCCGCGGATCGCAGTCAAGGATGATGCCGCGCTCATCGAGGACCCGGTTGATCTCGGCGATCTGGTCGAGCTGCGCATCGGGGTCATAGCCCTGTTCTGCGATCGCCTGGCGCAGGGTGAGCGTTCCTGTGCGCAGACGGTTGAGTGTCGCGACCGAGTCCTTGTAGGGGTCGACACTGCCGAATCCAGGTGGCGTCCACTCAGCGGGGACGGGGTCTGGATCATTAATGACGCCGGCGACACTCGCAATCTGTGCGAACCGCTGCCACACCGGAGTGCAAAACATCGGGATGAAGGTCAGCCAGCGGAACCCTTCAATGCCATTGCGGAAGCTGAGCAGCCCGGCGCGATAGCTCGAATAGTTCACGCGTGAGAGGTCGCCCGTGAGTTGCTCGTAAGTCAGTTGCAGGCCCGTCGCGATTTGAGCCTGCTTTGCGGCGATGAAGTCGCGGTAGCCAGCCGAAGCCGAAGGGGCAGCGAACGAAATCTCTTCGCCGGGCTTCAGGTACTCGATCATGCCGGGCTCGAAGCTTTCGACCCGCTTCCCCGTTGCCGGATCCGGCGTCGCCGGCGCGATGGTTGGACCTTCCGGTCCCTGAGGCTGCGTGACGAAAGCCGCAAAGCACGCCTCGATTTTCTTCCGGACCAGTTCTGCTTCCTCGTACTCGTCGAGATCCCGGAGCGTCACGATGACGGGCGCGAGCCATGGAACGCCGCGGACCTGACCAGGCCGGTCCTTGCGGTAGATGTGGAGAACCTCGGAGGCCGGCACACGAACGGACTGCAACCCGGCCCCACCACGGACACCTGTCTGCACGATGTCCCCCGGGTGCTGCCCGAACAGCCAGTAGTAAACGCGCCGCCCCACCAAATCGAACTCGACGCCTTGGATGATGTAGCCGGAGGCCGTCTTCTGGGTCTTCGTTTGGTCGAGGAAGTCCGGCTCCAGCACCTGCAACTGCAGCGGGATCGCCAATCCGTCTCCTGCGCGGCGTTGCCGGAAGCGAACAAGGCACTCACCGCTCTCGAATACGGTCCTTGCCACGAGCGCCTGGATGCCCGAGAAGTCGAGTTGCCCATCCGCATCGCATTGTTCCGCCCACATGGACCAGGCTTCGTTGATTTGCCGATCTTGTTCCGGCTTCCCGCTGCGTGCTTGCACCGTGATGCCGGTGCCGATCGCATTGCCAACAATCTCTGCCACCGCCCGTGCCGCGTACGCGTTGTTCCGGACCAGATCCCGCGAGCGCTCCCGCAACTTCGACAGCGCGATGCCGATTTCCGCGTTTGCCGAGTTGCCTGCCGTCACCCAGCCGCCGGTACGCCGGTCATTGCGCGCTCCTTCATAGGCCAGCCGCACCAGATCCGCGGCCCGGCGCGCGCGCAAACGGCGCAGTCCCGCCTCCGGCGAAACCCAGGTGATCGCTTGGTCGAGCCAGTTCATCCTTTTGAGGTCTGAGCGAAGCTGAAGCGGTCGGTGCTTGTGCCGGCGGAAGCGCTGATGCTCTCCTTGATCACGGCGCGGGCCTGCAGCAGCTCATCCATGGAACGGTAGGTGACCGTGCGATCGCCGAAGCGGACGGTCAACTCACCGCTGGCGATCGCGGCTTCGATGGCGTCAAGTTGCTGCTGCGTCCAAGCCACCTACATCCGCCTCCGCTTGAAGTAGAACGTCGCGCGGGTACCGAACTCCCGAACGACAGAGACGAGCTCCCAGCCTTGGGCGCCATGCTCGGCGAGCATCTCCGTCGATTCCGCGTCGCCTGTGACGACGAGGTATTCCCAGGCGCCCACCTGAGCCTGCGTTTGACTGCGTACTTTCATCGCGACAACCAGTTCTTTCTCCGGTCCCCGAGCCACCGCACGCGGTCCGGATCATCATCCGGCACCGGCTGCGGACGCCCGGTAGCCAGAATTCGATCGGCCTCGTTGTCGAGTGACAAGCCCATCGAGATAAGGGCCCGCAGTGCGGCGTACGCGTAGACACGGGCGTCCAGCGCTTCCTGCCGAACGCCCGGCTTCGGCCGCCATTCCCGTTTCGGCTGGCCTTTCGCGTAAGTCGTGACCAGCACTTCGCCAAGAAGCTGCTCGAAGTACGTCTCCGTGCGCTCAGCGGGAAAGTGCGAGTATCCCGGCGTGCCCGGGGTCGGGTTCTTCAGGCGGCCATAGACCGTCTCCTTTGCCGTATCGGTGCCGACGATCCACGGCTTCTCGCCGCGGATGTTCTTCGACGTCGGCTTTCGTTGCCAAACGGGCAGCGGTCCACCCTTGCCTTTCACGGCGAAGATCCGCCGGTGATAGCGCGTCCGGCAGAACTCATAGACGGCCTGCGACTCGTACCCTGCGTCGATCGCACATGCCGCAACGGGCAACGAGATCCCCGTCTCATGCGGCCACCTACGTTCGAGGTAAGTATCCAGCTCCTGCCAGACCAACGCGCCGGAAGGATCACCCGGCAGCACTCGATATTCGATCGACCAACTCTCCTCACCTCGGCCCCAGCCGACGAGTTCCATCTCGAGGCGGTCCTTCTGGACGTCGACGCCTACCGTCAGCACCACTGCGCCGAACGGCACTGCCGCGCGGTAATGCTCACGGCGCGCCATGACGGTGGCCTGATCAACCGACGTCTCCGCGGCGTCGTCCCACGGCTCGGCCAACACGGTGTTGACGAACTCCCGCAACGTCTCGATCGACTGCTTGTCGACCAGGAACTTCTTTGCCAATGCGCCCCACTTGCGCCACGGTGAGTACAGCCCGTTGATCCAGAAGCCCGCGACATCGGTGACTTCCGGCCGCGCGGCGCGCCACTCGCCAGCCTTCAGCATCTGGTGCTTCTGCCAGTCGTGGATCTCGCCCGAGCAATGCTCGCAACGGTAGTGCGCCCGTTCGGGATCGCCCTTCTGCCAGATCAGGTTCTCCCAACGCAGCACCTGGAAGTTACCGCAGTGCGGACACGGCACCCAGTAACTCTGTTGGTTCGAGTTCAGCCAGGCGTGTTCAATACGCGACGCGCCCTTGGTGGTAGGCGTCGAGCACAGCACCACTTTTCGATTCCAAAAGTTCGCCGTGCGTGTGATGGCGAGGTTGACCGGATCGCCTTCACTGCCAGCGCTCGCCGGATAGCGGTCCACTTCGTCGAGCAGGCAGTAGCGAATCGACCGCATGGCCAAGCCCGCCGGCGAGTTGGCCGCCGCGAGCGTGATGCTGCCGCCCAGAAACTTCTTGTGCAGGATCGTATTGTTCGAATCCCGCGACCGCGCATCCGCCACCTTGCCGCCCAACGATGGCGTATCGCGGAGCATCGGAGCCAAGCGGTCCTTCGAAAACGCCTCGGCATCCACCTCGCGCGGTTCGACGAGTAGTACCGGGCCCGGATCCAACTCGATCACGTAGCCGAGAAAGTTTTCGAGCAGCGAACTCTTGCCTGACTGCGCCGCCCACATCATCACGATCGTCTCGAAGGGGCTGTTCGGGCCCATCGCGTCCATGACCGCGCGCTGATAAGGCGCGCGATCAGTCCGCCATTCCCCCTTCTCAGCCGCGGATTCCGATGACAGCCGCCGGTTCTGGTCCGCCCACTCCGATACCGTCAGATCTGGCGGCGGCGCCAGCACCTCAGCCGCGAGAATCTGGATCTCCTCAACGCGCATACTGCACTTCCGACCGCAGATCGTTGATCAGGGCGCGCGCCTCGCGCAGAATCGCCTCGCGCACCTGGCGTTCATCCGTCAGTGCGGCGACTTCGGGCGCCAGCCGGTTCGGCCAGGCCAGGATGCGGTCCACAATCAGCCGCAAAACCGCCGACCAGCGTTGCTTGACGAGCTCCGCTTCGACCAGCTTGCCCATCCGGACGTCGTATTCCATCTTCCGCAGCTTGGCCTTGAACACCATATCTGCTGTCTTGGCTTGGGCGAACGTCGTCCCCGCTGGCGCAACCTCGGTCGGGCTGGAGGTTACGCGCTCCGAAACCGGCTCCGGGCGATCATCCAATACCGCGTCGGATGAGGCGACATCCACCTTGCCGGCCCGCATCACCAGGACGCCGGCCTTGGCCAGGCGGCTGATGTACTGGCGGCTCTTGCCCCGGTGCCGCGCGTACTCCGCCTGTGTCATCAGCCGATCCGACATTTATGCCCCGATCTGTTTGAAACGTCGAGAGATTCAGTTGTTCGATTCTGCTTGCTTGTTCTACCGAACGAAGTGATGAATGGGTTCGCGATGAGGAACACCAAATCACAAGCCAACAAACAGACCGCCGCAGCCTGCTACGCCGAACGCCACGCGGAAGCGCAGGACCTGCTGAAGCGCATCGCCAGCCGCCTGGCTGCTCACCAGAAGGAGCAGGCCGCCGAGCCCGCCAACTGGGGTTACCCCGGCGATCTCGGTCGGATCACCGAGCAGCTCGCCTACGTCCTCGCCGACCTGGGCGATCGCAGCGCGGTCGACGCCAAAGGACTGGAGTACTGAGCCAAGGAGAACAAGCGATGACCCGCGACGAACTGATCACCTGGGCCACGCGGAACGGCTGGAAGCTCGACCGCTGGGGCCACCTCAAGAAGGAGTTCGACAACGGCACGCACCGCATCAAGTTGAGCCGCATTGCCGCTCGCCACGAAATTTCGACGCCGTTTGGCTGGGCACGCCTCGCCAGCGGCTATCTGAAAAGCCTCAGCATCACCCCGGACGACAAGATCGCCGGCATGACTCGATAGACAGGAGACTCACCCATGACCACGTTCGTAATGGACACCGACAACAACATCACGGCGTTTGCCGCCCTCGAGGACGCGCTGAACTACCGCGTCGGATCCACGGAAGGCACCTTCGCCACCGAGAAGGAACTCGCCAAACTCACCAGCCAGTGGCCGATCGGCCGGTTCGTCGATACCTGGAACAGCTTTGCCGGCGTCCCGCCCTTCGGCGACCTGAAGCCGGTCAAGAAGTTCACGGACCGCAAGACGGCGGTTGGGCGGATCTGGCGCGCTATCCAGGCCCTGACGCCGACTCCCGCGCAACACGCCGCCGAAGCCGCGCCGAAGAAGGCAAACGCGGCCAAGGACACGACCCCGACCGACGGCGCGAAACCCGCGCGCGAGGGCAGCAAGAAGGCCATCGTCCTCGACATGCTCCGCCGCCCGGAAGGCGCCACGCTCGCCGACATCATGACGGCCACTGGCTGGCAGGCCCACAGCGTCCGGGGTTTCATCTCCGGCGCGCTCACCAAGAAGATGGGGCTGGCCGTCGAGTCCCTCAAGACGCCCGAGGGCGCCCGCGCCTACCGGATCAAGGCGTAACAGCAACATCCTTCCTCACACACCGCCGATCTCACGGTCGGCGGTTTCTCTGTTCCGGATCTCCTCTACGAATGTGTTGAGCCGTGCGTGGACCAGATCCTCGCGAAGGCGGCATTCGGAGGCCCTCACATATGTCCCATTGATCCGCAAGATGATCCTGTTTTCCAACTCGGCCAGTTCCTTGCGCACCTCGGCCAGCAAGGCCCGGTTCTGCAGGCTGACATAAGTCGCGATTAGCCCGGAGACAAGCCCGATGGCCGGAATCACGACTTGAAGAAGAATGTGGTTTTCCACGGTAGACGTTCCAAGATACGCAGTTCAGCCGACCAATCTGACAGCCCCAAGCACAGGCCCTGCAGATCCGGATTCCCGGCCCGGATCTCCGCCTCGATGGCCGCGATCTCGCGGCGGCAACGGTCGATTCATGCCGCCACTCCCAGGCGCTCTGCGGCCAGATCCCCGAATCGCCGCCCATCCGCTTCGTGCGTGGCTTCTTTCCCGCTGAACTCCTGATAGCGCCGGACGATGACGTCACAGTACTTCGGCTCCAGTTCGATCAGCCGCGCCTGACGTCCCGCCTTCTCGCAGGCGATGAGCGTCGAGCCCGACCCGCCAAACGGATCGAGCACCGTATCCCGGCTCTTGCTACTGTTCCGGATCGCCCGCTCCACGAGTTCTACGGGCTTCATCGTCGGATGGAGGTCGTTGGATACCGGCTTCTTCACAAACCAGACATCGCCCTGGTCGCGGGCGCCACACCAGAAGTGGTCCGAGCCTTCCTTCCAACCGTAGAGAATCGGCTCATACTGCCGCTGGTAATCGGAGCGGCCCATGGTGAAAGTGTTCTTGGCCCAGATGACAAAGGTCGACCAGTGGCCGCCCGCCTCGCGGAATGCCTTTTGCAGAGTGTGCAGTTCCGACGAGGACATGCAGATGTAGACCGCGCCCTTGGTGACCGTCAGAATGTTCGTGCACGCATCGCGGAGGAACTGTTCGAAGCCGTCGCCGAGGTTGTCATTGGCGATCTTCCGCTTCTTGCCGCGGAGTTTGTCCTTCATCGTCGCCCCGTAGTTCACGTTGTAGGGCGGATCGGTGAAGACCATGTCCGCGAGTCCACCGGCCAGCACTTTTTCCACGGCATCGATCTGCGTGGCGTCACCGCACAGTAGCCTGTGATCGCCCAGCAGCCAGACATCGCCAGGCACCGTAACCGCTGTTTCGGGCGTCTCTGGGACCGCATCGTCATCCGTATTGCCGGCGACTTCGGCTTCCGGTTCCGCGAGCAGTGCATCCATCTCGTCGACGCCAAAGCCCAGCAGATCCAGGTTGAACTCGTCCTCGCGCAGCGCTTCGAGTTCGACGCGTAGCATGTCCTCGTCCCAGCCAGCGTTCAACGCGAGGCGGTTGTCAGCAATGACCAGCGCGCGTCGTTGCGAATCACTGAGATGATCGAGAACGATGACCGGAACATCGGAGATTCCGAGCTTCCGCGCCGCCAGCAGACGGGCGTGGCCAGCGATCACGACGCCATCGGCACCGACGAGGATGGGATTCGTCCAGCCGAACTCCGCGATCGACGCCGCAATCTGCGCCACCTGCTCCGGGCTGTGCGTACGCGCATTGCGGGCATACGGAATCAGCCGATCGACGGACCAGCGCTCGATTTGGAGATCGGTCTTCACTTCCTGTCGTAGGCAACCTGCGCCGGCGTGCCGTCGGGATTGGCGAAATGGGCGAGCACGGCCGTCACACCTTGGACGGCGGACAATCCGACCATCGCCCAGAACTTGCCGCGCCCGGGCAGCAGTTCCACGGTCGCGTTCAAACCCTGCGCCGCAAGGGCGAGCATCTGGATGAGAACATTCACGGAAAACTTCATCTTGGTCAACTCCTGAAACTTGTTCATGATCGGCCGCAGCCGCAGCCAGATCCGCAGTTCGCGCAGCATGGGATTACGGTGCCCAGTAGGGCGTCGGGACCCAGTAGGCGACGAGCAACCCCTCGCCGGCGACGTTGGCGTCGATCCAGTAGTCGGCGGGCCGGAGCCCGTGTGCGGCTTCGAGGACCAACTCATCGGCCACTCCACCACCGACGCCGGTAGGCCAGAACTCCTTGATCACGCCCGCGCCCGTACCCTTGTTCATCCCGGCCACACCGAGGAACATGCGCCCCGTCTCGCCGATCAGTGGCGCGAACCGCATCCGCACGGCGCGTAGGTTCTCGTCGACCGTGACGCGCACCGGCGAACCCGGCACAGCAACGGCAACCTTCCCGAGCGAGCGGGCTTCGACGGCAAAGCGGGTGTTGTCTGCCATGGGTGAATCTCAGAAGGGGCGAGGGACGGCCCTGCGGAGGAATCAGGACCGCCCCTCTCTGGCGGTGGGGGAGAGGACTACTTGCGAGTGGACAGCGCTTCGGCCACAGCCGCGGCGACCACGGAGCCGATCGCCTTGAGGCTCGCGTCATCGATGGTCATAGTGCGTGCGAGCATCGTGTCGGCCGCGCCCTGCTGGACCGGGTTCCACTGGTTGTCGATGGCGATGTCCGAGTGGCGCACGGCCTGCTTGGCCACCATGTTGGAGGTCTCGACCGCGTTCTGCAGCGCCTGGTTGGCGATCACCTGACGCTGGTTGTCGAACTGCTGCGCGTCGGAGACCAGCTTGTCCACGATGGTGCGGTTGCGCTTGATCGACTCCAGCGATTCCTGCTGGTACTCGTCGTACGTCCGCTTGATGTTGGCGAACAGGACATTGCCGTAACCGGCGTTGACCTGGCTCTGGTTCTTGAAGAACTCGTCCGAGGCGGTTTCGAACTCCCGCTCGGCCTGGTTCGGGGTAGCTACTTCGGGCATGTGTGATTACTCCTTCGAAGGGGTTTGAGTTGAGAAACGTTGGCCAGTCGCGGCGTGGACAGGCGTAAGGTCAAGCGCTTCCTGCAGCCGCCGCAAAATCACGTCGCAGTAGGCCGGGCTGATCTCGACGCCGTGGCCCACGCGGTCAAGTTGCGCGGCAGCGACGAGGGTGGTACCGCTCCCGGTAAACGGGTCGAAGACCAAATCACCGGGATCGGAGAATGCTTTGATGAAGAACTCCGGGATGGCTCGCGGGAACGGCGCCGAGTGCGATCCCTGGCTCGATTCGGTTTTGGCCTCGATTACGTTGGATGGCCGGGCGACGCCACCGCGCCGGCCTTCCATGTCGCTGCGGCGCGTTGTTAACCACGCGGCTTGGTTCTTGCCTTTGTCCGCCGCTGCGCCGCGCGGGCCGGTTCCCAGGAGTCCACTTCCGGACGTCGACCTGGGATTGTCCGCTGAGTAGTCGAAGCAATCATCGGACCAGTGCCCAACCGCTCGCGGGTTGAACTTGATCGTGCGGCCGCGCGAAAAGTGGAAGATCGGCTCCCAGGCGTTTTTGAAGCGGTTGTTCCAGCCGCCTGGCACACCGTCGTCCGTCTTGCGCCAGCAGAACTCATCGACAAACCGCCAGCCCCACTGCCGCTTATGGGCCAGCACCAAATCCATCACGTAGGTGTGCCGTTCGCCGTCCTCGGCATGCGCCTTGATGTTCAGGAAGTACGAACCGTCGGGAGCCAACACGGAATCGATCGCTGACGCAACGGCCCGGTACCAGGCGGAGTACTTCTCCGGCGGCACAGGCTCAAAGCCGCTCGATGGGTCATATTGCCGCTGCGTGGCGTAGGGAGGCGAGGTGACCACCAGGTTGGCCTTTCGCCCTTCAAATAGCCGCTCTACCGTCGCGACATCCCGGCAGTCGCCGCAGATCAGCCGATGAGGGCCGATCAGCCACAGGTCACCGGGGTGCGTAACCGGCTCTTCGGGCACGTCCGGGATGGACGCCTCAGCCTGCTGTGCCTCGGCGACTTCGCTTCCGCGTTCCAGCGAGGCGATGAAGTCGTCGATCTCCTTGGCGTCGAATCCCGCGAGCGTCGCGTCGAACCCTGCTTCCGAAAGCTCCTTCAGTTCCTGCGCCAGCAACTCCGAATCCCAACCCGCAAGCTCCGACAGCCGGTTATCCGCGACCAGGTACGCACGCCGCTGGTTCTCGTCGAGGTGGTCCAGCACGATCACGGGCACGCTCCCCATGCCCAGCTTCCGCGCCGCGAGCAACCGTCCATGGCCCGCAATCACGCCGGCATGGGAATCCACCAGGATCGGATTGTTGAAGCCAAATTCCATGATCGACGCGGCAATCTGCGCCAACTGCTGCTCGCTGTGAGTCCGCGGGTTTCGGGCGTACGGCACGAGCCGCTCCACCGGCCAGACCTCGATTCGCTGCGCCAACGCTGTCATCACTACGTCAACCGGAGTGTCAACCTGTCAACCTGAAATTCAGTCCAGACGCTAGCCTTAGCGTGCAATCGGAACACCCGCCGCCCAGAACCTCTTCCGAGGACCCAATGGACCTCAACGTGCCTTACGGCGCGGCCGCCGCTTGGGCCGACTCGCTGACCGGCTGGTGAAGGCACCGCGCATCCAGGCAATGAAGCGTCCACCTTGTTTGGGTTTGCGGCCCGTCATCGGGCAACGCATCCCTGCACCACCGAGAAGAACGCCGGCTCGAGATTGAACTCGACGCCATCCTCGTCGCGCAACCGGAGCTTCCGAAGCCTCCAGCAGCGGCCGTTCTCCAGCGTCTCGATAAAGCTGTAGCGTGTTCCGAGCTTCACGCGTGCCTCAACCGGACTCGTGCCGTCCTCGCGCCGCAGCCAGATGGCCTTCAGGTGTCCCTTGCGCCCGTAGGACGGCTTCACAAATCCACCGTCGATCAACCGCTTGGCGGCTTCGGCGGTTCGGAAACCAAGCGATCGTCCATCCGGCGCATAGTAGGGGATCTTCTGGTCAGGCTTCATCGAGGCACACTTCGGGTACGACAGCACAGGGAAGGAGATTGGCGAGAGTCCCGTCTCTCGGTATCCGTTGTAGGAGAATTTTCCGGAGGGTGCGCTTTGCGCCGGCCTGTCGAACCGAGCCCCTGACAATAGATACTCACGCGATCGGCAAACTGTCTACTCAGGAATCAACGGAGGCGTGTAATCCATGGCTGCTCGACGAGCATGTTGTAGAACCGCTGCCGCACACCATTGGGCAGGATGATCTCGATCGACTGGCGCGTAACCTCACCAATCTCGTCTTGAGGTTTCAGGTAGCAAACCAAGCCCCGGTCGTGAGAGACGCCAAACCTGCCGGACGGGCCTGTGGCGTAGAGTTGGTCCGTGGTCCATCCCAGACTCACTGCTCGCTCTCGAATCGCATCGACCTTCGCCAGGACGGTGTCCTTCACTGCCTCTGCGGGTCGGCTCGGCTGCGGAGGAGAATCCGGTTCGGCGACAGGCGGCTCGTAGGTTCGGGTGTCGAGATCGCGGACGGCTCCCAGCAATGCGGGCTCACTGAATCGACGGATGGCCCAATCCTGAAGGGTGTTGAACTTCTCGCGAAGCCCATCGAACTCCTCGCGGCTGATCTGCCCGGCATTGGCTGCCAGCTTCGCCATGGTCATCCGCGAGCGGAGCCAGGCGAAGTATTCGGGGTCGAGGCGTCGGTAGGCAGTGTCGTTGATCTGAACATCACGCGCAAAGATGTGCGGCCGGTCGGTGGTCCAAGTCCGCAGGCAGGTCGATACGAACATCTCAACCCGCGATTGGTGTTCCAGTGTTCCACTCTCAGAATCCGCGCCGGACTTTACTGGAACACCGGAAGTCTCTGATGGCAATAGACTTTGTGGCCCGTGTTCCAGTGTTCCGGTCGCGCACGCGGGTTCTGTACTCTTTCCATAAAAATCTGAAGTGTGTGCGTCGACCCTGGTAGTCGAGCTATGCATTTCAATTCCTCTCTCGCGTGCGCGCGCGATGAATGACTGGAACACTGGAACACCGCCTTGAAAACAAGGCACTTAGACTGGAACACGAGACTGGAACACCGACTGGAACACGGGGTGAGACTGGAACACGCCTTCACTCCCCGAATGTTGGCCGCCGGTAACGCCACTCTCTTGCGCCTCGCGAACCGGCATTGAAGCGTGTCCACCCGTTCGCCCGCAGGCAGCGCGCGACCCGGTTTCGGTCCCACTGCGTCCAGGCATCCTTCTTCTTTTCCAAGCACATGCTGAGAACATCCGCGATCGACACCGACTCCCGCTCGGCCGCCCACTCGAGGATCAACTCGTCCCATGGGTCGCCTTCGTACCGCTCGGCCTGCTCCTGAGCCGCCTCGCGGTTGAGAGCCACCGAATCGAGCCACCAGGGCTTCCCGTCGAAGTACAGCGATGTTGCCTCAGCCCACAGTTGGTCCCGGTTCTCGGCCAGCGACTCGACGTCGATCACCGGCGCTTTGCATTCGACCGGCCAGAAGCGACGCCCACCGGTCTCGTCCCGCAGGTAGGCCGCATGATTCACGCTGCCGGCGAAAACACACTGGCGCGGTGACTCGATGGGCCGCTTCCCGTAGGGAGGGCGGAAGCGATCGGCGCCGCGACTCATAAACGCCTTGATCTTGCCGATGTCGGACCGGGACAACGAGTCCAACTCCGCAATCTCGATCACCCAGACACCGCGGGTCTGCAGCGCGGCATCCTTCGAGCCGATGTCGGCGATCTCGTCGGTGAACCACGGCTGGGCGAGGATGCGCAGGGCGGTGGACTTCCGGATGCCCTGTTCGCCTTCGAGGATCAAGCAGCAGTCGGCCTTGCAGCCCGGCTCGAACACGCGAGCCACCGCTGAGATCATCCACCTGGATCCGACCGCTGAAGCGTAGGGTGAAGCGGGAACGCCCAGATAATCCGACAGCCAGAGATGAAGCCTCGGTGTTCCATCCCAAACCAAGCTCTTGAGGTATTCTCGGACCGGATGGAAGAGCCGCTCTCGCGCGACGGACTCCACCGCCTGCGCCGCACTTTCCACCGACACGTAGATGCCTTGGTGGTGAAGCCAATCGGTCGCCAGAATGTCGTCATTCGGGCACCAATCCACCGGCAAACTGGTATCCGGCGTCATCCATGGCGCAGGCTTCTGAATGACGGTGAAGTGGGCGAACTCATTGTAGGCGAGGACGCCCGACCACTCGGGCGCGCCGCGAAGCGCCGTGATCGCGTTAGCCAGCACCGGTTTCACGGTCCCGTTCAGGTTCAGCAGAAGGGCGTCTCGCCATGACTGCACGCCCGGCTTGGTGGCTGCAGCGGCTTGCTGCCGCGATCGGCTCCCTCGCGGACCGTCGATCCGGACCACCTTCATCTGCTGCCGCAATGCCGAAATCGGAACACGGTCCTTCCCGCACTTCTCTTGAATGAGCTTGAGGTGGCGCGGCTGTTCGATGGGATCCAGTTGCTTCACCTCGACAAGAACGGGGCCCAGCGTCTTTGCCAGTTCCGCGTCCGGTGTTTCGGGAGAGAGTTTGGAGATGGCCGACTCGAGGGGCGTCTGCGCGGCGGCAAGAATCTGCTCGAAATCCGATGCGGACCTTCCAGAAGCAAAGTACTCGTTGACGTCGATCTTCGCCTCCGCCAGTAGCCGCTGCGTTTCTGAGCTGTCAGCTGGCGCCGATGCCAATGCCTGGCGTGCGGCGAGTTGCTTGTCCCCCAACGGCAAGATGGCCACGCGCGTTGCGATACCGTGTTCGGCAAGGATGCGCGCCGTCTTCAGCGCGCCTTGTGTACCGGCCTGCGAGACCTCGTTGTCCTGGCAGATGAACACGGTCTTAACGCCGGCGAGCTTCGGGAGGAGTCGATCCCAGTCAGCGTCGCGGATTTGCACGGTGACGGGCGATACCGCAGGGAAGCCCTTCTCCATGAGCGAAATGCAGTCGGTCACCCCCTCGGTGATCACGACCCGCTCCGGGCGCGTGACCAGCACGTCCTCGTTGTACAGAACATCGTTCCGGATGCAGGGCGCCACATGGCTGTTGTTTCGGTCATTGCGAACGGCCAGCTTCTTGTACTTCGACTTCTCCCACTCGAACTCCGGTGTCCACGGAGTCCGGCGCCCAATCATGAAGACGACATGCCCGCGGCTCCAATACGGAAAAACAATACGGCTATCAAAGAAAGGAACGACACCGTCCTGTGCGGTTGGCCGGAATGCCGAAGTGGCGGTCAGTTCCCGCAGGCTGAAAGCACCGGGCACTTCTTGAAGTACGCGCGCAGCACTGGGTTCCGCGTTGTCCGCGAAACCGATCTTCAGCCTTGCAATGGTCTCGGATCCAATGCCGTACTTCGCCTGAAACCATCCGAGTACTTCTGTGTTCCCGATCAACCGTTGGTGATACACGTCGGCCAGTGCCGTCAGCGCTTCCCGCACCCGAAGGCTGAGGCGATGTTCCTCCTCGACCTCGGAGATCTGCTCAGCGTTGCCCCCGATACGAGACAGGGCGGGAAGCCCGACGCGTTCGGCGAGGAAGTCGCGGGCCTGCCGGTGCGATTCGGACATCGCTCCCGATCGGCCGCGCGTGGCGACACCGAACCGGACGAACTCGACAAGTTGGAGTACGTCGCCGCCCACACCGCAGCCGAAACAATACCAGCCCTGCCTGTCGAGCATGACGTGCAGTGAACGCTGTGATTGGCTGCGGTGGTTCGGGCAGTCGCAGAAAAGCGTCCGGTCAGACTCCTGCATGATCCGGCCGCCGAGCAGTTCACGCGCCAGTTCGCCGATATCGACATCGGTCAGCCGCCGGTAATACTCTTGCACCTCCATAGGCGCACTCATTGGCCACGATCCCCCTCGAGCAGGAAAGAAAGGAAGGTGTTCCGCCGATCCACCTGTCGCTTGTTCGCGCAATTGTCGATGCCCCACCGGTCGCCCAGGATGATCACCGACTCCTTCGCACGCGTCACTGCCGTGTACAGCAGGTTGCGATGGTGCATGAAGGAGTGCGATTTGTGGACGATCACGACTGCACACGGGAACTCCGAGCCTTGCACTTTGTGGATCGACGTCGCGTAAGCCAGGTGGATGTTTCCGATGGCATCGGACCCGGCATCGATCTCCACCGGCTTGCCATCGAAGTCGATCGACAGCGAACCATCCGATCGGACCTCAAGCACAACACCCATCGCGCCATTCATTACGCCCAACTCGTAGTCGTTCTTCGTCTGAATGACCTTGTCGCCGGCGTAGAGCGGCAGCCTACGGTTGGGATCGACCGGCGGAACGCTGAGCCCGTACAGCTGCTTCTGCAGAAGCTGTTGCAGGGCGACGTTCAACTCCGCCGTGCCGAGCGGACCCTTGTGCGTTGGCGTTAGCACTTGGACATCGCGGATCAGGTCGTACCCGAGCCGATTGCTCAACACCTCGTCGAACAACAGGAGCAGCATTCTGCGGACGTCTTCCCGATCGGAGAACTTGTCGATGACATACCAAGGGCGGCGCGCGCCCACCTGCACATCCGACGTCGGCCGGACCTCACCAGCGAGGATCGCGGTGGAGTTCGCCTTCAATACCCCCGCCTGGCGGATGATTCGGGTCAGGATGGTTGTTGGAATCGCCGCCGAACGAACCAGATCCCGGAGCAAATTCCCCGGACCTACGGGCGGCAGTTGGTTATGGTCGCCAACCAGCACGACCGCTGTCCGCGAGCGGTCGATCGCTTGGAACAGCCGCCAGGCGAGCGGAACATCCACCATGGAAACCTCGTCGATGACGAGGATGTCGGCCTCGACGGGGTTGAGCGCATCGCGCGCATAGGTGTGGCCGTTGAAGCCCAAGAGCCGGTGGATCGTGCTCGCCTCGATGCCCACTACCTCTTCCAGCCGCTTGGCCGCCTTGCCCGTCGGAGCCGCAAGGACAACCTTCCGTTCCAGCCGCTCGGCGATAGAGGCGATCGTCGAAACGGCGTAGGTCTTTCCGCTGCCCGCGCCGCCTGTCATCAACGAGAGGGAGTAAGTCAGTGCATTCCTCACAGCCTGACGCTGCTCCGCATTGAGCTCGCCGCCCTCGGCATCGAGCAATCGATCGACCTCGGCAACCGAGTGTGGACTGCTTGCCGCACCCGCCCTCAAGATAGTGGCGAGTTCCGCTTCCATGCGATGGATCTCCGGATCGGCAACCACGAGCCGCTCAAAGGCATGAGAGATCAGGCGCCCTTTCGTGATCAGAGCTTCCAGGTGGGTCTCGATCACCTCACGGCTGTCGAGGGTGTCCATCACCAGCAGAGTGTTGGCACGGTCAAGAAGATCCTCGTATTCGACCCAGCAGTCGCCGTTGTCCAGAGCCTCGAGGACGCAATAGTGCAGCCCCGCGTGGATGCGGGAAGGGAGGTCTTTCGGCGTTCCGAGCTTCCGCGCGATCTTGTCGACCCGCTTGAACCCGAACCCAACAATCTCGCGCACCAGAACGTACGGATCACTCTCCAAAATCGGGACCACTTGGCTGCCGAACTTCCCGACCAGCGTCGTGACCTGGTGGTGGGTCAGTCCGAAGGCCGCGAGGTACGCCATCGCGGTGTTGAATTCGCTGTTGGCGATCCAGATCCGCTGCAACTCCATGGCGGTCTCGGCTGGAACCTTCGCGATGGCGGCAATCTCCTCTGGCCGGTTGCGGATTGCTTGGTCGAACTCGCGTCCGAATCGGTCCGCGATGAGCCGCGCCTTCGCGGGTCCGATGCCCTTGACGTCGGGGTGATTGGCGAGGAAGTTGGCCAGCCCCTCGGGGTCCATCTCCAGGTCGTGCCCCATACAGTCCGCCTCGAACTGGCGGCCATACTTCGGATGGTTCACCCACCGTCCCTCTAGCCGGACGGCATCGCTCGTTCGCACGAATACCCGCCCCGCGAATTTCACATCCTCGCCTTCAGAAGTGCGAAGCCGCCCGGCGCTGAACGTCGGCCCCGAATAGAACACCGTCTCCACGGTGCCGCGGATGCATGTGCGATCTGCTGTCATCGATCCCACCTCCTTCGCGCCGCAAGCAGGTATGCCTGCGTGAACTGGCAAGCGGCCTGGCGATTGCCGCAGAAGAACACCGGGATGCGGTAGTCGAGGATGATCGACAGGGCGCTGCCAAGGACAGCATTCGGGTGGGCGTCGCCTCGATAGCGCTGCTGGAGCACGTCGGCGATACCAGCCTCCACCACCACACAGGCCGCCCGGTAACCGGCCAGCACACGCAATTCCCGGCGGAATCGAGCCCGGGCACGGACTACCGTCCCGACAAAATCGTCGAGAGACTTGCGCTCAACAGTGACCTCACCTTCGAAGCCCTCGATGGAGTAGTCCCCGGCTGGTAGTGCTCGCCGCACGGCAGCCGCCAGCCGGGTATCGAACGAATATGGCTCCTGTTCGCGGGTGTCGATGACGATGGTGGCCGTTGATCCCTCAGAACGGGACAAGGGCATCCCCGGCGTCCTGGCGAAATTTGCCCGGCTCGCGGCTAGTGTCGATGCGGCGGTTGAAAAAGATATTCTCGTTGTCGCCCTTGGTGCGTTTGGTGACCTCGAGCTTGACGTCCAGCAGCTTGCTCAACTGTTTGGGCAATTCAGAGATCCGTTCCAGGTCAAGCCCGCACAAGTGCAGGTCGGTTTTGACGTACTTCAGCGTGTTGTGGGTGATCACGCTGTTCCGCCACATCAGGCGGTTGATGAACTTCGGCGCGATGACGCGGAGCGTCCACTTGATCATCGGGTTTCCGGTCGACTGCGCCTCGGTCAACTCGACCTTCTCGACATTGACCTGGTACTTGCCGTCGGGCACGCTCTCGAAGTCGCTGCGCTCCTCGGGTGCCTCGCTGCGGAACCCCTCATCGAACTGCGCAAGATCAATTGAATGTTTGCTCATGATGTTGTCTCCTGTCGGGAACTCACTTGGCCGCCGCGGGCGCCTTCGCTGCGGCCGCTGGTTTCAGTGGGGCCACGGCGGTGTTGAAGGCGTCCAGGAACTTGCGGAAATCGAGGTCGATGGTCTCGGGGAGCCGCCCCGTGCGATCGCCGGCCTCGTAGTACAGGCTGGGCTTAGTGCGGATCACGCGGCGTACACTCTGGGCCCCGTCTTCCCCGGTGGCCACCTCAAGGTCACAGAAGAGGACCATGTCCACCATGCCCAGCACGATCTTGCGCGCCTTGTCGGGCAACGTCGGTACGATGCGGGTGTACTTGCCGGTCCGCGTCTCCACCTCGATCTCCTTGGCGTGCGAGATGAGGAACAGCC
>JABAQN010000057.1 GCA_019187495.1 Steroidobacteraceae bacterium | reverse complement strand
CATGATGGTGGGCCTCTATCGGGAGAATCCCGCGGCGTTCGGCAACAACATGAGCGACCTGCATTCGGGCGCCATCCTGCGCGTGCCGGATTCGGCGGCGCTCGGTGCCATCGCGACGGGTGATGCATCGGCCGAGGTGCGCCGGCAATACGCCGCGTGGCGCGAACGGACCGGTGCTGCCGCATCCGGAGGCGAACGCCTGCGGCTCGTCCCGCCGGGAGAAGCGGGCGCGGGTGCAGGTGCCCCTGCCGGCGCCAGCGCGCAAGTGGATGCGCTGAATGCCCGGGTCCAGGAACTCGAGGGCCAGCTGAAGGACGCGAAGGGCCAGATCGAGCTTCGCAATCGCCAGCTCGCGGACCTGCAGGCCCGGCTTGCCGCTGCGCAGGGCGGACAGGCGCCCGCGGCCACGACCGAACCCGCGGCGCCGCCCCCGACCGCGGAAACCGCGCCGCCGACAGCCGAGACGGCACCGCCTCCCACGGAGACGGCGCCCACGGAAACGCCCACCGTCGAGCCGACCCCCGCCGAGCCGGAAAAGCCCGTCGAAGCGCCGGTGAGACGACCCGCCGCCACCGCACCGGTCGAAGAAGGGCCCTCGTTCTTCGACACGCTGAAGGTCTTCTGGTACATCCCTGCGCTGCTGATTGCCGCGCTCCTCGTGTTCTTCGGCGTGCGCAAGTGGAAGGCGCGCGAGCAGACCGATTTCGACACATCGCTCGGCCGCCTCGCCGAAGCCGGTGCCGAGATCGCGGAGCGCCGTACCGGCCTCACGGACACGGCACGCCTGCGCAAGCCAGTCGGCAGCCAGGAGGACGAATCGTTCCTCGTCGAGGAATCCGGGCCGCACGAGCGGCCGCGCATCGAGGAATCCGGCCGCTTCCGCCAGCCGCCCGCCGTCGTGTCGATGCCCGCCGACCAGACGATCAGCGGCGAGACGGCGATCAATCTCGACCAGGGCGATCCGCTCGCCGAGGCCGATTTCCACATGGCCTATGGTCTCTACGACCAGGCCGCCGATCTCGTGCGCATCGCGATCCAGCGCGAACCCGCGCGCCGCGACCTCAAGCTGAAGCTGCTCGAAGTGTTTTTCGTGTGGGGCAACAAGGAGCAGTTCCTCGCCACCGCGCGCGAGCTCGCCTCATCGCGCGCCGAGGCCCCCGCCGGCGAGTGGGAAAAGATCGTCATCATGGGCAAGCAGCTCGCGCCCGAGGACGAGCTGTTCCAGCAGGCGGCCGTGCCCGGCGGCGCCATCGCCGGCGGCATCGATCTCGATCTCGAGGGCGGCCAGAACCGGGTCGATTACGACCTGCTCGGCGAGCCGGGCGGCGAAGCGCCGCACGACGCGACGGCAGGCGTCGATCTCGATTTCAACACGGCGCTCGGCAACGATGCGCTCGGCGACAAGGATCCGACGGGCGAGGCCGGGGCGCTCGAAACCGCACAGGTGGGCGGCGATCTCGATTTCGTGCTCGACGATCCGGCGCGCGGCGCCGAGGATCGCAGCGGCAACACGACGCGCGAAATGACCGCGCAGATGCCGAACGAGCCGACCGTCGAGCACACGGCCATGATGCCGGATGCGCTCGATGCACCGACCGTGGAGCAGCCGACGCTGCGCATCGGCGGGGACCACACGCTGCGCCAGAAGGTCGACATGGCGTTGCGCCAGTCGGGCAGTGCCGATCACACCGCCGAGCTCGCGATCGACGACCTCGGGCTCGATGTCGGGGGGCCGGAGTCGTCGAATGGCGCGAGCGATGCGCCGACCATGGTCGCGGGGCTCGATGCGCGTTCGCGTGAAATCATCGAAGAGGCCGAGCGCCGCGCGAGCGGCGAGGGCGAGGAAGCCGCGACCACGGGCAGCTGGTATACGGTCGACAGCACCGACCAGACGGGCACGAATCCGTCGCTCGCCGATGTGAATGCCACGGCCTCGCTCAAGGCGCTGCCGCCGGATATCGCCGGGGAGACCTCGCGGCTCAAGGCGTTGAAATCGGGCGTGGACGTCGACTTCAGCGCGACCGACGCGTTCGGCACGGGCAGTGCCGTGGACCTCGATGTCGGTGGACCGGCGGACAATGAGAGCGCATTCGCCGCGACCCAGAAGATCGGCCCGGAAGACCTCGCGCTGCCGGATCTCGAGCCGGTGACGATGAGCGAAGTCGGCACGAAGCTCGACCTCGCGCGGGCCTACATGGACATGGGCGATCCCGACGGCGCCCGCAGCATCCTGAAGGAAGTGCTGCAGGAAGGCTCCGTGTCGCAGAAGCAGGAAGCGCAGCGGCTCATCGACACGCTGCCGGGCTGAGTCCGCGACGGGCTTCCCGCCATGCCGCGCATCGCGGTCGGCGTCGAATACCTCGGCACGGCCTATATCGGCTGGCAGAGGCAGGCGGGGCAGCGGTCCGTGCAAGGCGAGGTCGAGGCGGCCCTCGCGGCGGTCGCCGCCGCGCCGGTCGGCGTGACCTGTGCGGGCCGCACCGATGCCGGCGTGCATGCGCTCGGCCAGGTGGCGCATTTCGACACGGAGGCCGAACGTGTGCCGCGGGCATGGGTGCTCGGCGCCAATACCCGCCTGCCGCCGGATATCGCCCTCACCTGGGCGCGCCCGATGCCGGCCGATTTCCACGCGCGCTACAGCGCGCTCGCGCGTACCTATCGCTATCACATCGTGAATCGCAGCGAACGCCCGGCGCTCGCCGCGGGGCGGGTCGCGTGGGTACACCGGCCGCTCGATGTCGGGCGCATGAGCGAGGCGGCCGCGCACCTTCCCGGTGAGCGCGACTTCAGCGCATTCCGCGCGGCGGAGTGCCAGTCGAAAACGCCGATGCGGCGCGTGACCGCACTCACCGTCGAACGCAGTGGCGATCTCGTGACGATCACCGTGACCGCGAATGCGTTCCTGCACCACATGGTCCGCAATATCGCGGGCCTCCTGATCGCGATCGGGCGCGGCGATGCGCCGCCCGGCTTCGCCGCCGAAGTCCTCGCCGGGCGCGATCGCACGCGAAATGCCGCCACCGCGCCTCCGGACGGGCTGTATTTCACGGCCGTGACCTATCCCGACAGGTTCGGCGTGCCGCAACCCGTTTCCGCTATCATCCCCGCCTGATATGTCCTGGTTCGAAAAGATCATGCCCTCGCGCATCAAGACCGAGCGCCGCACGCGCTCGGTGCCCGAGGGCCTGTGGATCAAGTGCCCGTCGTGCGACGCCGTGCTGTATCGCGCCGAACTCGAGCGCAACCTGAATGTCTGCCCGAAATGCAGCCACCACATGCGCATCGGCGCCCGCGAGCGACTCGCGATGTTCCTCGACGAGGGCGAGGTGCTCGAGATCGGCGCGCAGGTGATGCCGGAGGATCCGCTGCGGTTCAAGGACAGCAAGCGCTACCGGGACCGGCTCGCTTCCGCGCAGAAAAACACCGGTGAACACGACGCGCTGGTCGCGGTCGCCGGCAAGCTGCTCGGCGTCGACGTGGTCGCGTGCGCGTTCGAATTCCGCTTCCTCGGCGGCTCGATGGGCTCGGTGGTCGGCGAGCGCTTCCGGCGCTCGGTCGATTACTGCATCGAGCACCGGGCGGCGCTCATCTGCTTTTCGGCGAGCGGCGGCGCGCGCATGCAGGAGGCGCTCTATTCGCTGCTGCAGATGGCGAAGACGAGTGCGGCGCTCGCGCGCCTCGCGCGCGAGCACCTGCCGTTCATTTCCGTGATGACCGATCCCACGACCGGCGGGGTGTCGGCGAGCCTCGCGATGCTCGGCGACCTGAACGTCGCCGAGCCCCGCGCGCTGATCGGCTTCGCCGGCCCGCGCGTCATCCAGCAGACCGTTCGCGAGACCCTGCCGGAGGGTTTCCAGAGGAGCGAATTCCTGCTCGAACACGGTGCGCTCGACATGATCGTCGACCGGCGCGACATGCGTGAGCGCCTGGGCGCGGTGATACGCCTGCTGCTGAAGCTGCCGCCGGCGGCGACCGTCGCCTGACCGCGCTCCCGTGACCGCCGCCCCGCGCGGGCTCGCCGACTGGCTCCTGCAGCAGCAGCGCGACCATCCCCGCAGCATCGATCTCGGCCTTGCGCGCGTGAGCCGTGTGGCGCGTTCGCTCGGCGTCGATCGGCCGCGGATGCCGACTTTCCTCGTCGGAGGCACGAACGGCAAGGGATCGACCGTGGCACTGCTCGAGGCGCTGCTGCGCGCGGCGGGCTGTGCCACGGGAGCGTTCACGTCGCCGCACCTCGTGCGCTACAACGAGCGGATACGCATCGGCGGGGCGGAGGCTGCGGATGCGGCGCTCGTCGCGGCCTTCGAGGCGATCGAGCGTGCGCGCGGCGACACGACGCTCACCTATTTCGAATGGAGCACGCTCGCGGCGCTGCATCTTTTTCGCGAACACGGGGTCGGTGCGCAAGTGCTCGAGGTGGGGCTCGGCGGCCGTCTCGATGCGACCAACCTCGTCGACGCCGATGTCGCGGCGCTGTGTTCCATCGGCGCGGATCACCACGAGTGGCTCGGCCCGACCCTCGAGGACATCGGCCGCGAGAAGGCCGGCATTTTCCGGCGCGCCCGTCCGGCGGTGCTCGGAACGCCCGCGATGCCCGCGAGCGTGTTCGGGGAAATCGCGCGGATCGGTGCGCTGCCCCGGGTCGCGCAGCGCGATTTCGACTGGTCTGTGGACGGTGATCGCTGGTGCTGGCGCTCGGCGCAGCGAACGCTCGCCGACCTGCCGCGTCCCGCGCTCGCGGGCGACGCCCAGTTCGCGAATGCCGCGACCGCGATCGCCACGCTCGAGGCGGGCCCGATCTGCGTGTCGCGCGAGGCGGTGATGCAGGGGCTCGCCGACGTGCGCCTCGCGGGTCGCTTCCAGGTCGTCCCCGGGGAGGTCGAGTGGATCCTCGATGTCGCCCACAATGCCCCGGCCGCGGAAGTGCTCGCGCGCAACCTTGCGTCGCGCCCGGCGCGCGGCCGCACGATCGCGGTCGCGGGATTCCTCGGCGACAAGGACGTCGGGGCGATCGGTCTCGCTCTGCGTGCGCAGGTGGACCGGTGGGTGATTGCCACGCTGCCGCCGCCACGCGGTCTCGATGCCCGGCAGGTCGTCGAGCGGCTCGCGATCGCGCAGGCCGCGCCGCAACTGTGTGACACCGTGCGCGAGGCCTGCGACGCGGCGCGCGCACTTGCACGCCCGGGCGATACCATCGTCGTGTTCGGCTCGTTCCTTACGGTGGGGCCGGCGCTCGAATGGCTTCGGCTATACTGAAACCGGCGTGAACAAAGAGTTCAAAGAGCGGCTCACCGGAGCCGTGATCCTCGTCGTCTTCATCGTGATCGTCGTGCCCGCGCTGCTGTCGGGACCGCAGCGCCCGGTCGCGCCGCAGGCGACCGCGGGCGGCGAAGGACCGCCGATCCGGACCTACACGATCGACCTCACCGACCCGGCGAGCGCCTTGCCGTCGAGCGCGGCCTCGACATCGCCACCGCCTGCCGTCGCAGCGCCTCCCGCGCCCGAGCCCGGCGAGGATTCATCCGCATCCGCATCCGCATCCGCACCCTCGGCTGCGTCCGCATCCCCGTCCGCGCCGCCCGAAGCGCAACCGGTGCCGGATACGCAGGGCTATGCGGTGCAGATCGGCAGTTTCGCGAATCGCACCAATGCCGAGCGGCTGGTCGCGCGGCTGAAAGCGGGCGGCTATGCAGCATTCATGCTGCCGCCGGAGAGTGGCCGCAAGTTGTACCGCGTGCGGGTGGGCCCGGTCGCCGAGCGTGACGCTGCCGAGACCCTCGCCGCGCGGCTGGCGGCGGCGGGCCAGGCCGGGAAAGTCGTCACACATCCGTGATCGCGGCTTTTCCGGGCAGCGGCCCCATCTTGTACAATTTGCGCGCACTCCCGCTGGGCGCTTCGAAAGCCCGAGGATCATGACGCCAACGGACTACGTGTTGATCGGCATCGTGGCAGTCTCCGCGATCGTCGGGCTGTTTCGCGGGCTCGTGCGCGAAGCGATCGCGCTCGCGACCTGGATCCTGGCGCTGTGGTTCGCCTGGCACTACGGCCCGGACCTCGAGCCGAAGCTCGGCGGCCTGCTCGCATCGCCCGACGTGCGGCCCTGGGCGGCGCGCGCCATCATTTTCTTCGTCGTGCTGCTCGCGGGCACGCTGCTCGCGTGGCTCATGGGCTACTTCACGCGGATATCGCTCGTGATGAGCGTCGATCGCATGTGCGGGTTCCTGTTCGGGCTGCTGCGCGGCGTAGTCGTCATCGCGGCGCTCGTGATCCTCGGCCAGACCCTCGAACTCGACCACGACGCATGGTGGAAGGACGCGAAGCTGCGGGGCTTCGCCGAAAGCACGGCCGGCGCGCTGCGGACCGTGGTCGGCGATCGTCCGCTCGAGCGCGCCGAATCGCTGCTTCTCTCCCCGGGCGGAGGCTCGTAACCCATGTGCGGCATCGTCGGTATCGTCGGCACGGGTCCGGTCAATCAGCGACTCTACGATGGGCTGACGATCCTGCAGCATCGGGGGCAGGATGCCGCCGGCATCGTCACCTCGAGCGAAGGCGAGCTGTGCGTGCGCAAGGGCGCCGGACTCGTGCGCGACGTGTTCCAGCAGCACCACATGCTCGAATTGCGCGGCAATGTCGGCATCGCGCACGTGCGCTACCCGACCGCGGGCTGCGAAGGCGCCGCGGAGGCGCAGCCCTTCTACGTCAATGCGCCTTACGGCATCTGCCTCGGGCACAACGGCAACCTGACCAATGCCGCGGAGCTCGCCGAGGTGCTGACGCGCGAGGACCGGCGACACCTCAACACGTCGTCCGATTCCGAAGTGCTGCTGAATGTGTTCGCCTCCGAACTGCAGCGCGTGGGCACGCCGCGCATCACGCCCGCCGACATCTTCGCCGCGCTCGCCGCGGTCTACCGGCGCTGTCGCGGCGGTTATGCGGCGATCGCCATGGTGATCGGGCACGGGATCGTCGGCTTTCGCGACCCGAATGGCATCCGGCCGCTCGTGCTCGGCACGCGCGAGACGCCGAAGGGCGCGGAATGGATGCTGGCATCGGAAAGCGTCGCACTGACCGGGCTGGGGTTTCGTTTCGTCCGTGATGTCGGCCCCGGCGAGGCCGTGTTCATCGACGAGCAGGGGCGCCTGCACGCGCAGCAGCTGGTCGCGACCGTGCACCACACGCCGTGCATTTTCGAGTACGTGTATTTCGCCCGGCCCGATTCGATCATCGACAACGTGTCGGTCTATCGTGCGCGCATGCGCATGGGGGAAAAGCTCGCCGAGCGCATCCGCAGCGAACGCCCGGACCACGACATCGAGGTCGTGATCCCGATCCCCGACACCTCGCGCACGGCCGCGCTGCAGGTCGCGCAGATCCTCGGCCTGAAGTACCGCGAAGGCTTCAACAAGAACCGCTACATCGGCCGCACGTTCATCATGCCGGGGCAGGAACTGCGCGAGAGGTCGGTGCGCCGCAAGCTGAACGCGATCGACTTCGAATTCCGCGGCAAAGTGGTGTTGCTGGTCGACGATTCGATCGTGCGCGGCACGACTTCGGCGCAGATCATCGAGCTGGCGCGCGAGGCGGGTGCGCGCAAGGTCTATTTCGCCTCGGCGGCGCCGCCGGTGCGCTTCCCGAACGTGTATGGCATCGACATGCCGGCCGCCAGCGAGCTCGTCGCGAGCGGTCGCACCGTGGAGGAAGTCCGGCAGGCGATCGGCGCCGACTGGCTGGTCTACCAGTCGCTCGATGATCTGGTGCTCGCCTGCCAGCACGACAACGCGCGGATCAACGAGTTCGACACCTCGTGCTTCTCCGGCGAGTATGTCACCGGCGACGTGACGCCGGAATACCTCGAGCGGCTGCGCATCGAGCGCTCCGATGCCGCCAAGGCGCGCCGCCGCGGCGGTGAACGCGGGCCCGACCTCAAGGTCGTGCACGGCGGGTGAGTCCTTCGCGGCGGCATCCGCGCGCGCTGCTCCTCGACTGGTTCGTTGCGGCACTGCGCGCCGTCGACGGGCGCTCGTGCGTGCGTGCGGCGCTCGCCACCGCGCCGATTGTCGCCGACGGCGCGGCCGTCGTGCTGGCCGTCGGCAAGGCGGCAAGCCGCATGACCCTCGGCGCCTGCGAGGCGCTCGGTCCGCGCATCGATCGCGCGCTCGTCATCACGAAGGCCGGGTCTGTCGATGCCGCGCTGCGCGATCGGCCGCGCGTCACGATCATCGAGTCCGCGCATCCGCTGCCCGATGCGCGCAGTCTCGCGGCGGGCGCGCAGCTGCTCGACTGGGTCGATACGCTCGCGCCGCACGAGTGGCCGCTGTTCCTCGTTTCGGGCGGTGCCTCGAGCCTCGTCGAAGTGCTGCGCGAGGGGGTGACGCTCGCGGAACTCGCCGCCCGCAATCGCTCGCTGCTCGCGGGGGGCGAGGCGATCGAGGCCGTCAATGCCAGGCGGCGCGAGCTCTCGCGCATCAAGGGCGGCGCGCTCATCGGGCGTCTTCGCGGCCGCGGGGGACTCGCGCTGTTCCTGTCGGATGTCCCGGGCGATGATCCCGCCGTCATCGGCTCGGGGCTTGCGGGTCCCGCGCCGGAGGGCGTTGACCGCATCACGCGGCGCGTCGTGGCGAACGTCGAAGTTGCGGTCGAGGCGGTGCGGGAGGAGGCGGTCAGGTCGGGATTGCGGGTGCGAGTCGGTGCGGAGCGCTTCACGGGCGATGCGGCGACACTCGGCGCGCGCCTCGCCGCGGAGCTTGCCGCGCGCGACACCGATGTATTCGTGTACGGCGGCGAATCGACGGTGCGATTGCCCGAGGCCGCCGGCCGCGGTGGCCGCAACCAGCACCTCGCGCTCGCCGCCGCGCGGGCACTGCACGGCACGCGGGGACTCACGCTGCTCGCGGCGGGCACCGACGGCACCGATGGCCCGACCGGCGATGCCGGCGCGCTGGTCGATGGCGGCACCTGGCAGCGTATCCTCGATGCCGGCCTCGACGCGCAGGCCTGTCTCGCGCGCGCCGATTCGGGTGCGGCGCTCGAGGCCGCCGGGGATCTGCTGCATACGGGCGCGACCGGCACCAATGTCGGCGATCTCGTCATCGGCCTCGCGCACATGGTGTAATCGTGGCGATGCGGCTGTTACTGGTCGACCACGATCCGCGCTACCGGGCGCTCATCCGCCACCACGTGACGTGCCGCTGGCCGGATGCCGATGTCGTCACCTACAACCCGGTGCGGCGCGGTCCGCTCGCGCCGGAGTTCCTCGCGCAGGGCTTCGATGCCGTGCTGCTCGATCACAGCTCGCCGCAGGGCGCGGGGTTCGGCTGGCTGGAAGAGGTCGCGGCGCGTCCGGGGTTCGCACCGGTGATTTTCCTCGCGCCCGATGATGCGCTGGCGACGCGCGAGCGGGTCATCGAAGCGGGCGCATTCGATACCTTCGACCGCGATGCGATCGACAATGCCCGCCTGCTCGATGCGCTCGAGCGTGCGGCGGGCCTGCAACTTCAGGCGCTTTCGGCCTGGCGCGGCAGCGAAGCGGGGCGCGATGCGCAGCAGTTCGGCGCGGCACGGCTGCCGGGCTATCGGCGCATCCGCGAACTCGCGCGCGGCTCGGTCTCCGATCTCTACCTCGCCGAGAGCGAGGCGGCCGGCGCCCTCGTCGTGCTGAAGGTGACCCATGCGCTGCGCAAGGCGAACGGCGTCGACCAGTCGTTCGACCGTTTCCTGCAGGAATACGAGATCGTGCGCCGCTTGCGCCACCCGAACGTGGTGCGCATCCACGACCTCGGCGTGATGGACGAATTCGCGTTCATCGTGATGGAGTACTTTGCCGGTGGCGACCTGCGCCGTCGCATGCGCGCGCCACTGTCGTTGCGGGATGCGCTCGGGTACACGCTCGAGATCGCGCGCGCGCTCGCGGCGGTGCACGACGCCGGAGTCCGCCATCGCGACCTGAAGCCCGGCAATGTCATGGTGCGCGACGACGGCAGCCTCGCGCTGATCGACTTCGGGCTCGCGAAGCACGAGGCGCTCGCGTTCGAGATCACCGACTCCGGGATGATTTTCGGTACGCCGCATTACATGAGCCCGGAGCAGGGCCACGGCCAGCCGACCGATGAGCGCAGCGACCTGTACAGCCTCGGCGTCATCCTCTACGAGATGTTGACGCGGTCGAAGCCCTACGATGCCGACAACCCGATGGCGATCATCTATCTGCATGCGAAGGCCCCGGTGCCGCGCCTGCCGCCACAGTTCGCGCGCGCGCAACCGGTCATCGACCGGTTGCTGGCGAAGGATCGCGACGCGCGCTTTGCGAATGCGGCGGAAGCCGCGGCGATCCTCGAACTCGCGCTCGAGGAGCTCGGGGAGGCATGAATGGTGCCGGGCTTTCGGTTGTTCGGTTATTTGCGCTTCGGGCAAATAACCGAACAACCGAAAGCCCGGCACCCGGCTTATCTCGCGAGCGTCCGCAGGCGGCGGCCCGTCGCGCTCCACTCGAGCACGCTGCCCTGCTCGTACCAGGCGCCGAGCACGATGCGGGTGCGCGGCCGGCCATCGACCACGAACTCGTGCACGCCCGGCCGGTGGGTATGGCCGTGGATCACGACATCGACGGCGCACGCGCGCACCGCCACTTCGATCGCGCGCGGGTTGGCATCCATGATTTCCGGAATCACGCGGCGCGTGTGGGCGCGGCTGCCGGCCCGCGCCTCTTCGGCGATCAGCTTGCGGGTATCGATCGGCAGCGCCAGCAGGCGAGCCTGCCACGCCGGATCGCGCACGATCGTGCGCAGTTGCTGGTATTTCACGTCGTCCGTGCAGAAGAGGTCGCCGTGCGCGAGCAGGGTGCGCACGCCCTCGATGTCGGTGACGACCGGGTCGGCGACCAGGTGACAGCCCGTGCGCGCGGCAAAACCCTCGCCGAGCAGGAAGTCGCGGTTGCCGTGCATGACGAAGCACGGCGTGCCGGCGGCGGTGTAGTCGCGCAGCGCCGCACAGACCCGCAGGCGCTCGGCATCATCGTCATCGTCGCCGACCCATGATTCGAACAGGTCGCCGAGGATGTAGAGCGCACCGGCCCCCAGCGCCTCGCCGCGCAGGAAGGCGATGAACTGGTCGCTCGCCTCGGGCGCGGCCCCATCGAGGTGCAGGTCCGAGACGAAGAGATGGGTCACTGCCCGGGCGGAGGCGCGGCCGCCGCAGGTTGTGGGGGCGGGGAGGGCTGCGCGGGTGGAGCGACCGCCGGTGCCCCGGACTTCGGCTTGTCGTCGATCAGCACGATGCTCTCGATCACGACGGGCTTGAGAGGCGCGTCGGACTTCAACGTCGATACGGCACCGGTCGGCTGCACGGAAATGCGATCGACGACATCCATGCCCTCGACGACCTTGCCGAACACGGCATAGCCCCAGCGGGTCGGCAACGGATCGAGGTCGGCGTTGTTGCCGACGTCGACGAAGAACTGCGCATCGCCCGAATGCGGTGACGCGGCGCGTGCGAGCCCGACGGCGCCGCGCACGTTCTCGAGGCCGTTGCCCGATTCATTCGGGATCGGCTCGTGCGTCGGCTTCAGCGTGTACTCGGGCGTCACGCCGCCGCCCTGGATCACGAAGTTCGCGATCACGCGATGGAAGAGCGTGTTCGTGTAATGCCCCTCCTTCACGTAGCGGAGGAAATTCGCGACGGTGAGCGGCGCGCGCTCCGGGTTCAGCTCGATCACGAACGCGCCGAGCGTGGTCGTGACGCGCACGCGCGGCGCATCGTCCGCGTGCGCGGCAGCGGCGGCGAGGAGTGCGCCCGCGAGGGCGGCGCAGGCAACGAGGCGGCGGGCCATGAGCTTGATCATCCGTGCATTCTAGCAATCCCTTAAGATATCGTTCATGCCCGATCCCGTTCCCGTCACCCGCTTCGCGCCGAGCCCCACGGGTGCGCTGCACCTCGGCAATGCGCGCACGGCGCTCTTCAGCTGGCTCTACGCGCGGCAGGCGGGCGGGCGATTCCTGCTGCGGATCGAAGACACGGACGCCGGGCGATCGACCGAAAGCTACCTCGACGCGCTCGTCGACGACCTGCGCTGGCTCGGGCTCGACTGGCAGGAAGGTCCCGATGTCGGTGGCCCCGCCGCGCCCTACCGCCAGTCCGAGCGCACGGCGCTGTATGCGGATTTCGAGGAACGCCTGCGCGTCACGGGCGCGGCCTACCCGTGCTATTGCACACCCGCCGAACTCGAGTTGTCGCGCAAGGCGATGCTTTCGGCCGGCAAGCCGCCGCGCTACGCGGGCACCTGCCGGGAACTGACGGCCGCACAGCGGCGCGACCGCGAAGCACGCGGGCTCGCGCCGACACTGCGCTTTCGTGTCCAGCCGGGTGCCACCGTCGCATTCGACGATTTCGTCTTCGGCGCGCAACGCTTCGCCACCGACGACATCGGCGATTTCATCGTGCGGCGCGCGGACGGATCGGCCGCCTTCTTCTTCTGCAATGCCGTCGATGACGCGCTGATGGGCGTCACGCACGTATTGAGGGGCGAGGATCACCTGACGAACACGCCGCGGCAGATCCTGGTGCTCGGATCGCTCGGCCTGCCCGTGCCCGCGTATGGGCACGTGTCGTTGATCGTCGGCGATGACGGCACGCCGCTCTCGAAACGCCACGGCGCCATGAGCGTCGCGGAATTGCGGGCGCGCGGCTACCTCGCAACGGCGGTCCGCAATCTGCTGTTCCGGCTCGGTCACTCGACGTCCGCCCGGGGGCTGCTCGCGCCCGATGCCATGGCGGCGGCCTTCGATCGGCGTCATCTCGGGCGATCACCGAGCCGTTTCGATATCGCGCAACTCGACGTGTGGCAGCGCGAGGCCGTGCACGCGCTCTCCGACGACGCGTTCGAAGCCTGGGCCGGTGCGGCGCTGCCGGCGAATCGCGGCGCCGCCGAGCGCGCCGCGTTCATCGCTGCCGTGCGGCCGAACGTCGTGTTCCCGGACGAAGTGCGCGCGTGGGCCGAGGTGGTGTTCGGTGCGCCGCCGCCGCTGTCCGACGCGGCCGAAGCGGTCGTGCGCGATGCCGGTGGCGCGTTTTTCGACGCGGCTGCCGCGGCCGCCGCCGCGAGCGACAACGATCTCGCGACCATCGCCGCCGCGGCTCGCGAGGCGACGGGCCGCAAGGGCCCCGCGCTCTACAAGCCGCTGCGCCTCGCGCTGACAGGCCTCGACCATGGTCCGGAGCTCGCGCCGCTGCTGCGCGCGATGCCGCACGACGCGCCGCACGACCGGCTCATCCGCTACGCACGGTGAACATGCTGCGCATCCACAATTCGCTGACGGGCCGCAAGGAAGAGTTCCAGCCGATCGTGCCGGGTGAGGCGCGGATGTACGTGTGCGGCATCACGGTCTATGACTACTGCCACATCGGGCATGCGCGTTCGCAGGTCGCGTTCGACATCGTGCGCCGCTGGCTGCGCGAGACAGGGCTGCGCGTCACCTACGTGCGCAACATCACGGATATCGACGACAAGATCATCCGCCGCGCGGCGGAGAACGGTGAACCGGTCGAGGCGCTGACCGCGCGCTACATCGCGGCGATGGATGAGGACTTCGCGGCGCTCGGCATCGAGCGTCCGGACCACGAACCCCGCGCGACGGATTACGTGCCCGCCATCATCGCGATGATCGAGGCACTGCTCGACAAGGGCTACGCCTATGTCGCATCGGACGGCGACGTGCTCTACGCGGTCGAGCGGTTCGTGGATTACGGGCGCCTGTCCGGCAAGAAGCTCGAGGACCTCGAGGCCGGCGCACGGGTCGAAGTGGGCGCGGCCAAGCGCAATCCGCTCGACTTCGTGCTGTGGAAGACCTCCAAGCCCGGAGAGCCCGCATGGGATTCGCCGTGGGGTGCGGGCCGGCCGGGCTGGCACATCGAGTGCTCGGCGATGTCGACGGAACTCCTCGGCACGCATTTCGACATCCACGGTGGCGGGATGGACCTCAAGTTCCCGCACCATGAAAACGAGATCGCGCAATCCTGCGCCGCGACCGGCGATCACTTCGCCGACTTCTGGCTGCACAACGGCTTCGTCAACGTCGATGACGAGAAGATGTCGAAATCGCTCGGCAACTTCTTCACGGTACGGGAAGTGCTGCCGAAGCTGCGCCATCCGGAGGTGCTGCGCTTCTTCCTCCTGATGAGCCATTACCGGGGCCCGATCAATTATTCGCCCGCGCAGCTTGCGCAGGCGGACGCGGCGTTGACACGCCTCTACACGGCGCTGCGCGATCTCGAGCCCGCGTCCGCGACGCGCAGGCATACGGCGGCGTACGAAGAGTTCGCGGCGGCCATGAACGACGACTTCAACACGCCGCAGGCGCTGGCGGTGCTGCAGGGGCTCGCGCGCGACATCAATGCGGCGCGCGCGGCGGGCGACAGCGTCACGGCCTCGTGGCATGCGCAGGAACTCCTCGCGCTGGGGCGGTTGCTCGGCGTCCTCATGGTCGAGCCGGCGCAATGGTTCCGGCTCGGTGCGCAGGGCGCGCAAGGGCAGGCGGCGCTCGACGATGCCGCGATCGATGCGTTGATCGCGACACGCCTCGCGGCGCGCACCGCGAAGAACTGGGCCGAATCCGACCGGATCCGCGATCAGCTGGCCGCGGCCGGCATCGTGCTGGAGGACAAGCCGGGCGGCGTCACCGTGTGGCGGAGACGCTGAGGCGGCACGCGCGGAGAGCGCGACTTCGTCTGCCGCAATCGGTGCGCGTGGCACGGTCGGCGGTAGATTCGGTGCCTCGCGGGTCGAGCGCGCCGCCTGCGGCGGCGTACCCTCGGTGCGGCGAGGCCCGGCGACGAGCGTGGAGAGCGCCGAACGGCGGCGGATGCAGCGAGGCGAACGCCGGCGGTTCTGCTACCGCCGACACCATGCGCCGAGCGCCGCCGCCGTGAGGGCACAGCGCCGCAGGCGCTGCGCTCGACCCGCGAGGAGCCGGGCCTCACGCCCCGTGCGCCGTGCGGCACGACACGCCCTCAGCCGAGCGCCGCGAGAAACCCCGTGTGCCACGCCCGCAGGTCGTGGTTGCGCAGCGCGGCGAGCATCGCCGCGTGGCGCGCCTGGCGTTCCGCGAGCGGCATCGTGAGCGCCGCCTCGATCGCCTGCGAGACGCCGCGCAGGTCGTACGGATTGACGATCACCGCGCCTTCGAGCTCGCAGGCGGCGCCGGCGAGCGAGGACAGCACCAGCGCGCCAGGGTCCTCGGGGTCCTGCGCGGCGACGAATTCCTTCGCGACGAGATTCATGCCGTCGCGCAGTGGTGTCACGAGACCCACCTGTGCGGCGCGCATGAAACCCATGAGCGTGGGATGCGGAAAATTGCGGTTGAGGTAGCGCAGCGGCGTCCAGTCGGTGTCGGCGAAGCGGCCGTTGGTGCGACCGGTCGCCTGCTCGAGCGCCTCGCGGATCGTGGCGTAGGCCTGGATGTCGTCGCGGCTGAGCGGCGCGATCTGCAGGTAGATCAGGCGACCGCGATGGCGGCTGTGGCGTTCGAGGAACCGCTGGTAGGCGCTGAAGCGCTCGACGAGCCCCTTGCTGTAGTCGAGGCGATCGACCCCGATCATCAGGCGCCGGCCGATGAGCCCGGTGATCATGCGCTTCACCGGCTCGGTACCCATGGCGGCAGCCGCCTCGCCGATGATCGTGTCGACATCGATGCCGATCGGAAACGCGCCGGTCCTCGTGCGCGGCGGGCCTTCCGGAAAAACGCCCGCGAGGCAGGCGTGGAACGACTGCTCGTCGGCTGCCGTCTGGAAGCCGACGAGATCGAACTGCGTGAGGTCACGGACGAGTTCGGCATACGGCGGCAGGAGGCGCAGCACCTCGAGGTGCGGGAACGGGATGTGCAGGAAGAAGCCGATCGGTTGCGTGACGCCGAGCGCGCGCAGTTCGCGTGCGAGCGGTATCAGGTGATAGTCGTGCACCCAGATGCGATCGTCCGGGCGCAGCAGCGGCGCGAGCTGCTCCGCGAAGCGCCGATTGACCGCGCGATAGCCGACATGCCACTCATGGTCGTAACGGAACCGGTCGGTCAGGTAGTGGAAGAGCGGCCAGAGCGTCGTGTTGCAGAAGCCGCGATAGTAGCGGTCGTACTCGGTCTGGGTCAGGGACATCGTGGCGTAGGTGATCGCGCCGCGCGTGAGGCTCTCCGGAGTGGCGGCCGGATGCGCCTCGAGTTCGCCGCTCCAGCCGAACCAGAGGCCACCGGTGTTCTGCATCGCCGCGAGCACGCCGACCGCGAGTCCGCCGGGCACCACTGCGCGACGCGGCAGCGTGATGCGGTTCGACACGCACACGAGTCGGCTCACAAGGCCGACTCCCACGGCCGCGACAGCCGCATCGCGGCGTTGATGATGCCGACCATGCTGTAGGTCTGCGGGAAATTGCCCCACAGCTCGCCGCTCGCGGGATCGATGTCCTCCGAGAGGAGGCCGACATGGTTGCAGCGCGCGAGCATCGACTCGAAGAGCCGCCGCGCTTCCTCCTGGCGCCCGACGCCGGCGAGCGCGTTGATGTACCAGAACGTGCAGAGATTGAAGGCGACGGTCGGTGCGCCGAAATCGTCGGCCCGGTCGTAACGGGAAAGGAAATCGCCGCGGCGCAGCCGCCGCTCGAGGAATTCGAGCGTACTGCGAAAACGGGGGTCGTCGTGCGCCACGAGTCCGATTTCCGGCAGCAGCAACAGGCTCGCATCGGCGCCGCTGCCGCCGAACACGTCGACGAAGCTGTCGAGGGCCTCGTTCCAGCCGCGCTCGAGCACCTTCGCGCGCACGGTGTCGGCGCGCGATCGCCAGAGCTTCGCCGTGGGCTCGCCGAAGAGGGCATGCAGCTGTGCGATGCGGTCGAGCGCCGCCCAGCACATGGCGGCCGAGAAGGTGTGCACTTCGCTGCGCGTGCGGAACTCCCAGAGGCCGGCATCCGGCACGTCGTGCAATGCCCACGCATGCTCGCCGAGCACCGTCAGCTGGTGCAGGGCGTCGATGCCGGCCTTCTCGCGCAGCCGCTCGTCGAAGAATGCCTGCATCGCGGACAGCACCACGGCGCCGTACGCGTCGTTCTGCCGCTGCTCCCAGGCCGCATTGCCGATGCGCACCGGCCCCATGCCCCGATAGCCGCTCATCGAATGCGCGACCTGTTCCACGACCATCGACTCGCCGCTGATGCCATACAGCGGCTGCAGGGCGTGATCCTTCGCGCCTGCCGCGATGTTGAGGATGAAGCGCAGGTACGACTCCATCGTGCGGGTCGCGCCGAGGCGATTGAGCGCCTTCACCGTGAAGAGACTGTCGCGCAGCCAGCAGAAGCGGTAATCCCAGTTGCGCGCACTGCCCGGCGCCTCGGGGATCGAGGTCGTGAGCGCCGCGACGATCGAGCCGGTGTCCTCGTAGCTGCAGAGCTTCAGCGTGATCGCCGCGCGAATCACCGGTTCCTGCCACTCGAAAGGCACGGCGAGCGTGCGCACCCAGTCGCGCCAATAGTCGGTCGTGCTCGCGAGGAAACGCGTGCCGAGGCCGCCGACCGATTCGACGATCGATTCGTCGGGGCCGAGCACCAGTGTGAGCGGACGTTCGAACGTGAACCAGCGTTCCTCGACGATGTAGTCGAGGCTCGCGTTGGTGGTGAGACGCAGATCGAGCGCATCACCGACGTAACGCAGGTGATGGCTGCCGCGCCGTACCGTGAAGTCGGCGGCGCCATACTTCAGCCGTGGCCGCAGCCGCACGCGCACCCGCGGCCGGCCGGCTGCGACTTCGACGATGCGTACCAGCATGGTCGGGCGGAAGTTGCGGTCGAACTGGCGGAATCGCGGGCAGAAATCGACGATGCGCACCGCCGAGCCATCGGCCGCTTCGAGGCGCGTCTCGACGACGGCCGTGTTGCGCAGGTAGCGCTGCGAACTCGTGGCACAGCCCTCGAGCTCGACCTCGTAGAAGCCCCGGTCCCCGCCATCGAGCAGGCTGCAGAACACCGGGTCCCCGTCGAGTCGTGGCAGGCAGGTGAACACGTGCCGGCCGCGCTGATCGATGAGCGAGGCGATCGAACAGTTGCCGATCACGGCGAGATCGAGGCTTGCGGGCTGGTCGGTCATGGGGCCCCTTCCGCGGTCGCGGCGAGGTGCGCGAGCCACGCGCGCACCTCGCCCGGCGTGTTCACCCGATACTGCGCCATGGTGGGCCCCGCGTCGCCTACCCGCACCGAGATGCCCTGCATTTCGCCGGCATATTCGAAGGCACTCTCGTCGGTGAGGTCATCGCCGATGCAAACGGGCCTGCGTCCCGCGAATTTTGCCGTGCCGTGCAGCGTCGCGATGCCCGTCGCCTTCGACAGCGCGGCGGGCTTCAACTCGAAAACGGCCTTGCCGTGCAGCAGGACGAATTCGGGTCCGGCGAGGTCGGCGAGCGCGGCCATCGCCCGCCCGATCACGCGCTCATCGACCGGCGAGGCGCGATGGTGGAGCGCGAGCGCGAGGCCCTTGTCCTCGACGAAGGCGCCGGGCCATTCCGCGATGCGCGTGGCGAGCGCGTCGCGGATGCCGTCGAGCTGGCGTGCGAGGTAATCGGCGGTGCGCGGCGGATCACCGGCCGTGCGCACTTCCGCGCCGTGGATGCCGACCGCCGCGAGCCGCAGCGGCCGAAACAACCGGTCGAGCGCGCCGACAGGCCGGCCACTCACCAGCGCGAGCGCGCCGCCCAGGTGCGCGCCGATCCGCCCGAGGGCCGCGATCAGTCCGGCCGGCACGACCACCGCGTCCGGCGTCGGCGCGATATCGAGCAGCGTGCCGTCGACGTCGAGGTAGAGTGCCGACGCGCGCAGTTCATGCCACGGGAGCAGGCGCTCGAGCGCGATCGGCTCCGCCATCGTTCACGCCCCCTGGCGGCGCAGCGACGCTTCCAGCGTGTTACGCATCAGCATGGCCACCGTCATCGGGCCGACGCCGCCCGGGACCGGCGTGATCCAGCCGGCCCGTTCGCAGGCGGCGGCGAACTCCACATCGCCGACCAGATGTCCGTTTTCGAGACGATTCATGCCGACGTCGACGACGATCGCGCCGTCGCGGATCCACTCGCCGCGGATGAGGCCCGGCTTGCCGACCGCGACGACGAGCAATTCGGCACGCCGCACCTGTGCCGCAAGGTCGCGGGTGAAGCGATGGCAAACGGTGGTGGTCGAGCCCATCAGCAGCAGTTCGAGCGACATCGGCCGCCCGACGATGTTCGACGCGCCGACGACGACCGCATCGAGGCCGCGCACCGACAGCCCCTCGGCGTCGAGCATCCGGATCACGCCGTACGGCGTGCACGGGCGGATCAGCGGATTGCGCTGCGCGAGTCGCCCGAGGTTGTAGGGATGGAAGCCGTCGACATCCTTCGCCGGGTCGATCCGGTCGATGATCGCGCTCTGGCGGATCTGGTCGGGCAGCGGCAGCTGCACGAGGATGCCGTCGATGCGCGGATCGCCGTTCAACTCGTCGATCAGCGTGAGCAGTTCACGCTCCGAAGTGGATTGCGGCAGGTCGTGCGCGAACGACAGCACGCCCGCGTCCTCGCAGGCCTTGCGCTTGTTGCGCACATAGATGGCGGAAGCCGCGCTGTCGCCCACCATCACGACCGCGAGTCCCGGCCGGCGCAGCCCGCGCGCGAGCGCCGCGTCGATCTCGACGCGCACTTCGGCCTTGACCTCGCCGGCGATGCGCTTGCCGTCGATGATGCGTGCGGCCATCGGCCCTCCAGTCGGGAAGAGGGCGCGCATTTTACGGGATTGTGCGTAGAATGTCGGTTCACCGACGCGGTGGCCGGCAGCGGGGCATGGCGCAGTCTGGTAGCGCATCTGCTTTGGGAGCAGAGGGTCGCAGGTTCGAATCCTGCTGCCCCGACCACTCGGGCCCGGCGCGCTGCGCCCGTAGCTCAGCTGGATAG
>JABAQN010000043.1 GCA_019187495.1 Steroidobacteraceae bacterium | reverse complement strand
CGGCGTGCGAGCGGCGCCGCCCAGCGGCGCGCGCAGCGCGTGTCGCGGCAGACATGCTGTGGCCGGCCGGCCGAATCGAGCACCAGGAACACGGCGCCGAAGTGGTCGCGCTTCAGTTCGAGTTCCGTCGAGGCCGAATCCGTCACGGCAGCGTCGCGAGCGTCGGCAGCACGGCGGCCTCGCGCAGCCAGACCGCCGCGAGAAGCAGCGCGTACAGGAGAAAGAACGCGCCGGCATCGACGAAAGCCTTCCACAGGATCGCCGGGTGAACGACCGTCGCGGGGGGCAATGACCATCGCGACCAATCCGGCCACCAGCGGGGCGTCGCCTGCGCGTAGCGCGCCCACGCCTCGCGATGATGCGTGCCGAGCCAGCGCTCTTCGCGCCGCGCCGCGCCGCTGACGAGCGCCGCGAGGACGATCGCGGTGAGCGCGACGAGCGTGACCGAACCCGTCGTGAGCGCGAGGCCCAGGCCGCCGACGAACGAGAGCGAATAGAGCGGGTGGCGCGAGACGGCGTACGGGCCTTCGGTCACGATGCCCATGTCCTTGCGGCCCGCGATGAAAACCGAACACCAGATGCGCCCGAGGCACGCGAATGCGACGAGCAGCAGCGCGGCGCACTGCGTCGCGCCCGACCACAGCGCGCCGGCGGCCCGGGGCGCGCAGAAGGCTGCCGCCCCGACGAGCGCCAGATAGAAGAGCAGCGTCAAACGCAGCCGCGGGGTACTGGCGGAGCGGGTCATGGCGGCGCGGATTCTAGCAGCGCCCTTGAGTTGCCCGCGGTGCGCCCCCACACTCGAAGCCTTCCGAGGACAATGCCATGGCACTTTTCCGCAAGTCCGCGACGCTCCCCGCCGCCGACGCGGCGCTCCCGGGTCGCAGCGCGCCGCTCCCGGTGCCGCATGAGCACTTCGTCAGCGGCAACCCGTTGCGGCCGCCGTTTGCCGCGCCGCTCGAGGAAGCCGTCTTCGGGCTCGGCTGCTTCTGGGGCGCCGAGCGCCTCTTCTGGCAGCTGCCCGGCGTCTTCACGACCGCCGCGGGGTATGCCGGCGGGTACACGCCGAATCCCACCTACGAAGAGGTGTGTACGGGACGCACCGGCCACGCCGAAGTCGTGCGCGTGATCTACGATCCGCGGGCCACGAGTTTCGAGGCGCTGCTCAGGGTGTTCTGGGAGTCGCATGACCCGACGCAGGGCATGCGCCAGGGGAACGATCTCGGCACGCAGTACCGCTCGGCGATCTACACGACGAGCGAGGCGCAACGGCTCGCGGCGGAAGACTCGAAACGCGCGTACCAGGAGCGCCTCTTCGCCGCGGGGCACGGCGCGATCACGACGGAAGTGCGCGCGGCGCCACCGTTCTATTACGCCGAGGACTACCACCAGCAATACCTCGCGAAGAACCCGCAGGGTTATTGCGGCATCGGCGGGTGCGGCGTCCCGTATCGCGCAGCCGGCCCGTGAAAGAGGTGCTGCGCTGGGTGTGGGTGCTCGGCCTCGCAGGCTTTGCGGGCGGCTTCTTCGGTCCGATGGTCCTCGACCCGTCCGCGAACCAGGGACCGCTGCTCGGCATCCTGATCACCGGCCCGGGCGGCGCGCTCGCGGGGCTGGTGGCCGGCCTCGCGTTCGCGATCCTGCCGGTGTCCGAGGCCGCGCAACGCCGTTTGCGAGGCGCACTCGCCGCGACGCTCGTGCTCGGCACGCTCTGGTACGCATTGCCCCAGCCCCGGACGAGCGGCTACCTGCTCGAGGCGGCCGTCACGGCGTGCCGGGAGCCCGTGTCGCTCGAGGAAGCGGCACTGGCCGACTGGGATGCGCGCGTCGCGGAAGTGACGTGGGCACCTGCGCGCGCCGGCTGGAAGGATGAGGCCCGGCGGCTGTTCGCGCGGCCGGACGGTGTGGTGCTCGATCTCGAGGTCCATGCGCGCCGCGCCTCGCTCGAGCATCGCCGGCCATGGGATCGTGGCCGGATCACGGTCGCGGAGGTGGCGGGAGTGGGCGAGATCTCGCGGGTCTTCGTGCGCGCCTCGTGTGCGGCTTACCCGCCCGGTCCCGTTTCGCTGTACTACGAGACGACGAAGGACCCGCAACCGGGGCCCTGGCCGCCCGACGATCTGCCGGGCCTGCTGAATCTCGTGGTCGCCGGGCCGCCGCCCGATTATTTCGCCGGCTCCTCCAGCGGGTAGGTCTTGACGGCGGATGGCGCCGCGGGCGTCGTTGCCGGCTCGCCCGCCGACGCCGGCGCGGCCGTCGACACGGGCACGGTGCTCGACGCGATGGCCGCGAGAAAGCGTTGCGCCGCGTTCGAGTTCGTGGTGACCGCACCCTTCAGGATGTCACCGGCGCCGACCTTGCGGCCGTAAAATTCGCGATTCGCCTTGTCGTCGATCGTGATCGCGCTGCCATCGAGCGCCACGCCGGCGAACAGCCCCTTGCTGCGCGAATACGAATACACCTCGGCCTTGAAGGCCGCATCGGTGGCCGCCGTCGCCTGCCGGCCCACCGGGCCGGCCGCGACCGAGGCGTCGGCGCCGAGCGTGACCTTGCCGTCGGCAATTCCGTCGATGCCACGGCGGGTCGTGAAGACGAGCACCACATCGGTCGACTGCGCGCCGATCTGCGGGCCGAAGCTGCCACCGCTCAGGTTGACGAACACGGGTTCCGAGAACTTCCCGGCGTCGTTGCGCACGACCATCACGCCCTTGCCGTGGCGACCTCCCGGCCAGAAGCCCACCTTGACGACGTCCGGCACGACGACGATCCCGTAGGCCCGGTCGAGCAGCCATTGCGGGATCTGCTGGTCGCGGCTGTCGCGCAGTTCGGTCATCACCGCCGTCGCGGTGATCAGTTTCGCCTCGCCGCGGCTCTGCGCATGCAGCGCCGGTGCGCCGAGGCACGCGGCCACGACCGCGAGGGCAGGCCAGAAATGGTGACGGGACGTTTGCATCGATCGATCCTCCTCGCCGGGCCGCAATTGCCGCGGCGGCAAGCTTAACCCACCCGGGATGAATGAGAACTGAAGCTTCGACCGCCGCGGCGGCCGACCGTTCAGAACCAGATCGAGATGAAGAGCTGGTAGATGCTGGCGTCGAGCTTGTAGAGCGGCTCGGTGCCGGGCACGGCGACACTCGCGCGCACGTCGTGGAAGTCGTCGTAGTCGATCGTCATGAAATCGTAGCGGACGTTCGCCTGGGCCTTCTCGACCCAGGGAAGCCGCGCGATGCGAAAGTCGTAGCTCGCGCCCAGCCCGAAGGTGAGGGCCGTGAACGTCGACAACTCCTTGTCGCGCGCGAGGAAATTGGCGTAGTCGCGGCGCGGGAAGAGGTCGGCGTAGAAATCGGCCGCGTCCTGCCGGTAGTAGCGCACCGAACCGGAGAAGGTCCACCGGTCCCACATCGGGTGCGTGTAGGTGAACTCGCCGGTGTGCGCGTTGATGCCCCAGGAGTCGGTGTAGAAGCGGTACCAGCCGGTGAGCGAGGCGCGCCAGGGCATGAAGTAGCTCAGCTTCACCGACGCGGCGTTGCTGGTGCGCGTGTTCGGATAGACCTCGCCCTGGTATGAATAACCGTTCGGCGATGTCGGATCGAAGTAGCGCACCGAGCGGTAGGGGCTGTTGAGATAGCCCTCGTCGCTGATGACTTCGAAATTCGCGACGCCGATCAGGCTGCGGGTCAGCACCTGCGTGATGCCGACCGCGTAGCTGCGCTGGTCCGAGGCGCGCCGGAAGGTGGGATCCTTGCTGCCGCCGATGTTGCGGAAGATGTCGTTGTTGCCGCGCTTGAAGCTGAACGAGATCGTCGTCAGGTCGCCGAACATGTCCTGGCTCACGCCGGCGTACCAGGTTTTCGCGTCGTAGTCGCTCTCGGAGCTGCTGATATATCCCGCGCTGTAGGTCGATTTGCCGCGCAGGTAATCGGCGGCGAGGCTGTACTGCGTGCGTTCTTCCTTGTACGGGCTCGCGGTCGACACGACGTCGATCGAGGCGCTCGACACCATGTCGACGTAGTAGTTCGCCGCGATCGACACCTTGTCCGCGAACTTCTTGCGCACGAGCACCGACGGCCCGTCGATCACGATGCCGCCGCCGTCATAGCGGTGGTAGAGGAGGTCGGCGCGGTCCTCGGGCAGTACGCCCGCGAATGCCGCAGACGCGCCGACTGCGAACAGCGCACAGCTGGCAGCGCGCAGCCAGAGGGGATGGCGCGCGGAGCGCGCGCCTCTGGCTGCAAGCTGTTCGCCGCCCGCTGTCCGCTTCTTCATCAATTACACCCGCACCCGCCACCCGCATTCCCCGTCGCCCCGCGCGCTCCCTCGCGCGCCTCGTACACGTGGTCGAGGTAGGCGGTCGAGACGGGGTAGCGGTCGAACGCCATGATCGGGTCGGCGAGGTTCTCGCGTTCGTAGGGCTTCACCCACGGCTCGAGCGGCGCGCAGGCCGACAGTGCGGCGGCCAGCGCGAGTGCCGTGCAGGTCGAGCGGATCAGGGCGCGTGCGGGCATTGCGTCATTCCCTCACGAGCAGGCGGATCTGGTCGAGGTAAGTGTTCTCGTCGCCCGGCTTGTAGCCGCGGTGCAGCAGGCGCACGTTGCCCTTGCGGTCGATGATCACGCTGTTCGGCATGCCGTTCACCTTGTAGAGCTTGCTCACTTTGCTGTCGGTGTCGAACGCCACGGGGAAGCTGACCGGCGTCTGCTTCGCGAGCCAGGCCTCGGCCGCCTTCGGGTCGGGCTCGACGTTCACGCCGATCATCGTGAAGCCCATCGGCTTGTACTTCCTGTAGATGCCCTCGAGCAGCGGCATTTCCTGCCGGCACGGGCCGCACCAGGTCGCCCAGAAGTTGATCATCACGACCTGGCCCTTGAAGGCGTCGAGCGAGACCTGCTTGCCGCCGCGCGCAGGCAGCGCGAAATCCGGGGCGGGCCCCATGGAGTTCGACGCCGCGGCGGGAACGGCGAGGAGGAGTGCAATCAGGAGTGCGCGCATCGTGTGTTCCTCAGAAGAATATGGTCACACCCAGGAACGCCTCGAGGTTGTTGACCAGCTCGTTCTTCCCGAAGATGTCCGACTCGTACACGCGGTCCTGCACTTCGATGCTCACCGCGAGCCAGTCGGTCGGGAGGACCCGATAGCCGCCGCCGAAGTTCAGCGTGAAACGCTCGTCATTCGCGAACTTCGTGCTGCCGACGCCGCCCAACACGTAGAAGGCGCTGTTCATGGCGAGGTTGCGACCAAGGAACACCTCGCCCGGCAGGAAGTTATAGCCGAGCGACAGGCCGTAGTATGTGAGGCGCCTATCAGTCCCGAGGTTCAGCGGATCGGAGCCGGGGTTCAGGATCTCGAAGCTCGTCAGTCCGAGCTTGGTCTCGCCGGCTTCGGCGCGGAAGAAGAAGTCCTCGGTCACGTGGTAGGCGAGCGTCGCGCCGTAGACGGGATTCGAGCCGAAATCGTCGACGCTCATGACGCCATAGAAGCCGCCGACCTCGATGTTCTCCTGGTCGATCTTCGCGACCTTGATCTTGCGCCGTTCGACCTCGGGCTCGATGACCCGCGGCGGCGGCGCGTTGTCGGCTTCGTCCGGCGCGGGCTCGGCGGCGGGCGGTGGCGCGTCCCGCCACGGCCAGCGAAACGACGCGCAGCCCGGCAGCACGACGGTCGTCGCGGCGAGCGTCAGAAGAAGAAGGCGAGTCCGACTTTCCATTCCTCGAGTTCCTCGTTGTCGTTGCGGCTCGTGAACACCACGCGGTTCTTGTATTCGCCGCGGACGAAGAAGCGCCGTGTGAGATAAAAGCGAAATCCCGCGCCGTAATAGGCCGACTGGTCGTGCCGGTCCACCGCCTGCGGATTCTGCGGGTCCTGGTTCACGTTGAAGAGGCCGCCCCCGAGCGTCACGAACGGCGAGAAGCGCCACTCCGGCACGAACACGTGGTTCAGCCCGATGTCGAGCGTATAGCCGCTGCGGTCGGCCGGCGCGGCGTTGCTGGTGACACCCAGGAACTGCGACGGCGACAGGTCGATCTTCAGGTGATCGTTCAGCGAGAACGAGAGATAGCCGGAGACGAGGTTCGCGCCGTCGAAATCGCCGACCATGCCGCCCGCTTCCCAGCGATGCGAGGTGAACCCCGAGCGATCGCCGAGATCGATCGAAAGGTGCGTGCCGTCCGCGAGCAGCGTCTTCACCATGTCGCGCTGCGCGGCCCAGCCCTCGATGCCTCGTTCCGTGCGCACTTTCAGCCAGTCGGTGCGCCGCTTGACGATCTCGACCGACTCGCCGCGGCCGACGACCTGCGTGACGGGATAACCGCGCCCCGGGCCCGTGCGCAGTTCGAGGTACGGCTCGGCCACGAACACCTGCAGCAGCTCCTTCGCGGCATGCGCCGCAGGAGCCACGACGAACAAAGCGAGAAATCCGCCAAGGAGGGCCGCAGGTTTAATTGACCGGCACGCCAGGATCGAACGGATTGTTGTAATACTGCGCTCCAATATCGACCCATTCCGAGATCAGGCGTAGCTCGGCCGGTGACAGGTAGCCCGCGTGGGTACCGCCCGCCGCAAAGCGACTGAAGAAGCGAGTGGACCCCCGCGCATTGCCGGCGCTCAGCGGCGGAGCATACGGTATCGGCGCGAAGATCGGCAGCCCCGAAATCGGGTCGACGCCGATCTGCTGCTGGCAGTCGATCACCGCACCCGTCGCCGGATCGAGACACTGCTGGTTGCTCGTGAAGAGGAGCTCGCGATAGGCGGCGAACTGCAGTGGTTCGGCCTGCGAGGCGCCATCCTGCAGGTCGAGCTGACCGGCCGGGACCATGGGTGCCGCGGCCGCGCTCGTCGTGTTGTGGCAACCCGCCTGGGCGCAGGTGTGGTCCGCGATCACGGCCGATGTCACGGGGTCGATGACCTGCCGCGGCAGCGACCAGAGCGGATGGATGTGCTGCTCGTAGTTGATCACGATGCGGCAGGTCGCCGTCCAGCGCGTCTGGCAGTCGACCGTCGTGGGCGGGGGCGTCAGCAGCGCCGCGTAGTTGTACGCGACGTCCGGGTCGGGCGCGCGCACGGCCGGATCCGTCCACACGTCCTGGTAGACGACATTGACGGATGGATTGATCGATTCGCAATTGACGCCCGTGGTGCAGGCCGAGGTCACGCGCGCGCGCGTCTCGGCCATCGTCTCGCCCGCCTGCGGCAGGAACGTGGCGACGGTGTTCGGGAACGGCGTGCCGGTCGTCTGCGCGCCGCTGTAGGCGCTGCCAAAGAGACCCTCGCGGCCGTGCGAGGTCGGGGTTTGCGCATTGCGGATGTGGCAGCCGCCGCAACTGCGCACTTCGCCGGGGCGCAGCTGCAGCCAGTTCGCATGCCGCGGGAAGCCGGGCAGGCGCCGGCCGTTCACGTCGAGGATCGACATCTGGAAGGCGACGTTCGCGGGCACCTTGATGCGCACCGAGCCATCCGGCTCGATCGGCGCATACGCGAGGATTTCGCGCATGAAATTGCTCGCGCCGAACGCGGCGTTGTCGATGTCGAGGACGTCGTCGTCGGGAATCGACACCATCTTCTCGATGCGGATGAAGCGCGCGAGGCGCTCCGCGGCAGTCGTCGCGGCGGGATCGGCCATGCCGCGAATGCCGCCACCGCCCGGCGGCGCCGCGCGATCGACGCCGTCGAAGTCGTAGACGCTTTTGATGTCGAGGATGCCGGCGCCCTCGGCGAAAAGATCGGGGTCGGCGTCGACGCCCGGCGACTTGTCGAGGATCACGGCCGGCGGCGTGCGCGGCTGCGCGATCACCACGTCGGTGATCATGCGGCCCGCTTCCGGCGTCATCAGCGGCAGGAAGGCCTGCGCCGACAGGTCATAGATCCAGATGCTGTACTGCGACGGCGCGGGCAGCGCCGCCGGATCGTTCACCACCTCGTCGGTGCAGGGCCGGTCCTCGCCGTTCAGTGTCGCGCGGCACTGCGCCCAGCTCACGATGATGCGGTTCGTGCCGTCCCACAGGGGGAAGGCGTCGTGGAAGCGCCCGCCCGGGGAGATGCCCGGGATCGTGCGCACGTCATTGCCGGTGGCGGGCCGCTGCGCGGGGCCGGTGAGGCCGAGGTTCGCGAGCGTCGGCTGCGTGTTCTCGACGTAGGTGCCGACATCGATCAGGTACAGGTTGCCGCCGAAGTCAGCGTCGGTGCGCGGCCGCACGAGCGCGAGGATGTTGCCGTTCGGCATCTCGCGCGCCCTGACGAACTCGATGGTCGAGTCGTTCGTGCCCGTGTCGTGGCTCTGCGCGCCGTACAGCAGCTCGATGCCGGTGCCGTCGGGATTCGACTGGTAGAGATGGATGCCATCGGGACCGCCCGGCGCGTTGTCCCAGCGGCTCCACATGATCTTGCCGCTGCGAAGCACCGTGGGGTCGATGTCGTGGTCGGTGTTGTAGGAGACCTGGTGGATGCTCGTGCCATCGGCGTTCATCACGTGCAGCACGAACGCCGGCTCGTTGCGCGAGGTGGTCTGCGCCTCGAACTGCGGCTTGCCTTCATCGATCAGGACCGCCTTCGATCCGCGCTGGCGCGTCGAGGAGAAGAGGATGCGGCCGTCCGGCAGGTAGTGCGGCGCGATGTCCTGGCCTTCCTCCGCGATGATGTCCGAGGCGATCACGCGGCGCAGCGTGTCGGTCGCGAAGGTATACTCCCAGATGTTCCAGGTCGGCGGGTCTTCCTCGTCCTGGTTCGCATCGAGCGGGCCGCGCATCGCGAACACGATCGACTTGCCGTCGAAGGAGGCGTCGATGTCGCGCATGTCGTAGAGGTCGGTGCCCGTCACGCGTTGCGTGATGTTGCGCTCGGGCGCCGTCGGGTCGGCGCGGTCACGGACGTATACGCCCACTGCCGCGTCCGGCAGCACGTCGCGCAGTTCGGTGAGGTCGTCCGGAGTCATCGGCGGCGGTTGCGTGCGCTTGATGTACGCCATCGGGAAGTCGGCGGCGACCGGGTCGCGATCCTGGCCGCTGCCGATGTCGACGTTGCCGCCCGGGCTGCAGGCCGCCGCGAGGCCGAGCGCGATCGCGGCGACGCAGCCGCGCAGCGCGCTGCGCGCCGTGTGACCGACTGCACTGTCCCGTTGCTCGCTCATGCCGGCTCCCTCATGTGACGTAATCATGCCCGCACACCGTCGCGTCAATCTGCCGAGGCGATCACAGCGCGCCGCGGCCTTACAGGGTCTGCTGTGCGCGCCGCGCAACGGCCCACTGGATAGGCGGTTGCGGCCGTGCGCGGTGTGACGATCGTCGCAAAAGACCGCGGCAAGCATACCCGCGCGACGTCACGGAGCGGGATGTCGTCACGCGGCGACGTCGTTGCGATGAGACATTCCGGGGGCCTTCGCGCGCTGCGTATAGTCGCAGCCGCAATGAGGGAGTCGACATGAACGAGCGCAAAACGGGAATTGCCGGACTGCTGCTGTGTCTCGCCGCGGCGGGCGCCATGGCCGGGCCGCGCGAACAGGCGAAGCGCATGCACGACCGTCTCGCCGGCGTGCCGCCGACCGAGGCCGTGCTGCAATCCATGGCGAACGACATCGCGGGCGGCAACCCGGAGGCCGCGGCCGAGAAGGCGATGGCGAATCGCGCCTTCTACGATGTCACGCTGAAGAACTTCGCGACGCCGTGGAGCAATCGCGACCAGACCGTGTTCGCGCCGCTGAACGACTACACCGCGACCGTGATCGGCATGGTGCGCGACGATGTGCCTTTCAACACGGCGCTGTCCGCTGATCTGGTATACGTGAGCAATGCGCCGGGCCTGCCGGCGTACTCCGCCGTCAACAACGACCACTATGCGCAGGCGGAGTCGCGCGGCGTCGACCTGAAGGCGACGCTGGTGCAGCGCCAGCAGTCGGCGCTGCTCGGCATCCCGGCCGCGGCGACCGCGGGCCTGATCACGACGCGTGCCTCTTCGGAGGCGTTCTTCATCAACGGCACGAACCGGGCGATGTTCCGCTTCACGATGATGAATCACCTTTGCCACGACCTCGAGCAACTGCAGGACCCGACCCTGCCGCCGGATCGCATCCGCCAGGACGTGAGCCGCAGCCCCGGCGGCGACAGCCGCGTTTACCTCAACAACTGCATCGGCTGCCACACGGGTCTCGAGCCGATGGCGCAGGCTTTCGCGTACTACGACTTCGACGAGACGCAGCAGCGGCTCGTCTATACGCCGGGCACGCCGAACGCCAAGTACTTCGTCAACGCCGACAACTTCAAGCCGGGATACATCACGCCGGACGACCACTGGGACAACTACTGGCGCAAGGGCCACAACCGGATTCTCGGCTGGGGCTGGGGTACGACGGCCACGTCGGGCTCCGGCATGGGCGCAAAGAGCATGGGCGAGGAACTCGCCAACAGCGAGGCGTTCGCGACCTGCCAGGTGCAGAAGGTATTCAAGGCGGTGTGCTTCCGCGCGCCGCAGAACAGCGCCGACCGCTCGAAGGTGGCGGCGATCGCCCAGGATTTTCGCAGCAACAACTATCGGATGAAGACGGTCTTCGCCGAGACGGCTGCGTACTGCATGGGACAGTGAGGTGAGTGCCGTGAACCGCATCGAGCTCATGACGACTCACATCCGCGGCGCGCTCGCGCTCGCCGCGCTCGCCGCGCTCGCCGCGTGCAGCGGCGGCGGCGCACCGACCGAAGTCAATCCGGTCACGACGCCACCGCCGGTGGCCGATTACACGGGCCCCGCGCCCGCCAACGCCGACGTGCAGGCGTTTCGCATCAATCTCTGGGAGAACATCAAGGCGAGCAACCGCTGCGGTGGTTGCCACAACGCGGGCGGCCAGACACCGAACTTCGCCCGCAACGACGATGTCAATCTCGCCTACCAGGCCGCGATCGCGCTCGTCGACCTGACTCAGCCGGATCAATCGCGGCTCGTCACGAAAGTGGCGGGCGGCCACAACTGCTGGCTCGCCTCGGCCTCGGCCTGCGGCGACACGATGACGGTGTGGATCAGGAACTGGGCCGGCTCGGTCGCCGGTGGCGGCAAGACGATCCAGCTGCAGGAGCCGCCGGTCAAGGATGTCGGCGCGAGCAAGACCTTCCCGGACAGCTCGAGCCTCTATGGCTCGACGATCTGGCCGCTCGTGCGGGGCCAGGGCAACTGCGTGCGCTGCCACTCGCCCGCTTCGGCGACGGCGCAATCGCCGTACTTTGCGGCGTCCGACGTCGATGCGGCCTATGCGGCCGCGCGCCCGAAGATCAACCTCGATTCGCCCGAGCTCTCCCGGTTCGTGGTACGCCTGCGCGAGGAATCGCACAACTGCTGGACCTCGAGCTGCGCGAACGACGCCAACACGATGGAGGCCGCCGTGCGCGCCTTTGCGAACGGCATCCAGCCGACGGCGGTCGATCCGACGCTGAAGCTCTCGAAGGCGATCACGCTGTACGACGGCACGGTCGCGGCCGGCGGCAACCGCTACGAGACCGCGCAGATCGCGCTCTACGAGTTCAAGACCGGCATGGGCACGACGGTCTACGACACGAGTGGTGTCGAGCCGGCCGCCAATCTCACGATGTCCGGCTCGATCGAGTGGGTCGGAGGCTGGGGCCTCAACGTCAAGGATGGCGGCAAGGCCCAGGGCACGACCAGCGGCAGCAAGAAGCTCGCCGACATGATCAAGGCGAGCGGCGAGTATTCGATCGAGGCCTGGGTCGCGCCGGGCAACGTGGTCCAGGAGGACGCCTACATCGTCAGCTACTCGGGCGGCACGATGGCGAACAACGCGACGCTGTCGCAGATGGCCTACCAGTACCAGGCGATGACCCGCAGCAGTGATACCGATGCCAACGGCGCGCCGGCGCTGCTGACGCGCGCCGAGGACGAGGATGCGCAGGCATCGCTGCAGCACGTCGTGCTCACCTATGACCCCGTCAACGGCCAGCGGATCTACGTCAACGGCGAATACACCGGCGACACGGACGGGCAGGGCGGCTCGCTGTCCGACTGGGACGACAGCTTCGCGCTGGTGCTCGGCAACGATCCGTCGGGCCAGCGACAGTGGAAGGGCACGCTGCGGCTCGTCGCGATCCACAATCGCGCGCTGACGCTGCCACAGATACAGCAGAACTTCGCGGCCGGTGTCGGCGAGCGCTATTTCATGCTGTTCAACGTGAGCCAGCTGCTCAACCTGCCGAAGAGCTACGTGATGCTCGAGGCGAGCCAGTACGACAGCCACAGCTACCTGTTCACGAAGCCGACCTTCATCAGCCTCGATTCGTCCGTCGCGCCGAGCGGCATCCCGCTGAAGGGCATGCGCATCGGCCTGAACGGCCAGGAGGCACGCGTCGGCCAGGCCTACGTGCCGCTCGATGTGACGATCGGCGGTTCGAACTACACGCCGGGCAGTGGCCAGCTGCTGTCGAACATCGGCACCGTGATCGGCCTCGAGAAGGGTCCCGAAAGCGACCTGTTCTTCCTGACCTTCGAACAGCTCGGCACGGAGACGCGCACCTATCCCGAGCCGCCGATGCCGGTCCCGCCGGTGCTCGCCGACAGCTCGAACCCGGAACTCGGCCTGCGCACGTTCGACGAGATCAACCAGACGATGTCGAACATCACCGGCGTGCCGATCACGACGGCGGCCGTCGCCGGCACCTATGATCTCGTGAAGCAGGCGCTGCCGTCGGTCGAGTCGATCGACACCTTCGGCTCCTCGCAGCAGATGGGTGTCGCACAGCTCGCGATTTCCTACTGCGACGCGATGGTCGAGGACACGGCGCTGCGCAGCGCGTTCTTCGGCGGCGCGGTCGACGTGAATACACAGACAGGGCGCGACGCCATGATCTCGAGCATCGTCACCAAGGCGGTCGGCACGAACCTTGCGACGCAGCCGAATGACGCCGAAGTGCGCACGGAGCTGAACAGCCTCGTGAACCGGCTCGCGACGTCCTGCGGCGGCAGCTGCAACGCGACACGTACCGCCACGATCGCCAAGGCATCCTGCGCCGCCGCCATCGGCAGCGCCGCGATGCTGCTGCAATAGGTTCGAGGGAGAACGCCCATGCTGATCCGCCACAAGCCCCCCCGCGAACTCGGCCTGAACGAGCCGCTGCGGCACCCGGACCACGCCGCACCCGTGACGCGCCGCGAGCTGATTTCGCGCGGCTTTCGCACCGGTGCCGCCGTCGTGGCCGTCCCTTCGGTACTCGGCCTGCTCGCGCCGCGTTCGGCGCAGGCCACGCTGTCGCCCGACATCGAGGCGTTGAAGCAGGCCTGCGGCATCACCGACGGCGCGGGCAAGATCCCGTTCATCGCGTTCGACCTGGCGGGCGGCGCGAACCTTTCCGGATCCGAGGTGCTGATCGGCGGTCCGGGCGGCCAGCTCGACTTCCTGTCGACCGCGGGCTACGGCAAGCTCGGCCTGCCGGGCGACATGGTGCCGAACTCGGCCGGACCGACCACGTTCGTCGATACCTCGCTCGGCCTCGCGTGGCACGCCGATGGCGGCATGCTGCGCGGCATTCTCTCCAAGGCGAGCGTGCTCGCGCAGGCGAACACCAACGGCGCGGTCATCGCGGCGCGTTCCGAGAACGACACGGCGAACAACCCGCATAACCCGATGTACGGCATCCAGCGCTGCGGTGCGGACGGACAGCTGCTGACCCTGATCGGCTCGCGCGCCTCGGACTCGGGCGGCAACTCGATGGCGCCGATGCCCTACGACCTCGCGTACCGTCCGACGAAAGTCGATCGCACGAGCGACGTAACCGGCCTCGTCGACACCGGCAAGCTCGCCGAACTGATGGCGCAGAATGATGCCGTCGCGGTGCTCGAGTCGATGGTGCGCCTCTCGGGTGACAAGCTCGGCCGCGTCAATACCAACGTGAGCCGCGACGCGGCGATCAAGACGATGGTCGAGTGCGGTTACACGAAGACTGCCTATCTCGCGGACCGCTTCGGCCAGCCCGCGAACCTGAATCCCGAACTCGACACGCGCATCAAGGGCGCGACGGGCATCTTCACCGACGCCGAGTTCGATTCGGACGGCGAGTTCGAGAAGACCGCCGCGGTGATGAAGATGGTGATCGAGGGTTACGCGGGCGCCGGCACGATCACGATGGGCGGCTACGACTACCACGGCCAGGGCCGTGCCACGGGCGAGGTGCGCAACTTCCGCGCCGGCCAGTGCATCGGCGCCTGCCTCGAGTTCGCGCACCGCGCGGGCAAGCCGCTGATGATCTACGTGTTCAGCGACGGCTCTCTATCTTCGGACAACCAGGTCGACAACTCGCCGAACGGCCGTGGCAAGTTCATGTGGGTGAGCGACAACCAGTCCACCGCCTCGTCGTTCTTCCTCGTCTACAACCCGCGCGGCCGGCCGGTCGTGACGACGAGCGCGAGTGCGGTGCGCTCCGGCAACCAGATCGGTTACTACACGAGCGACGGGTCGGTCGCGAACAACTCGAGCCCGGCGGCGAACGCCGTCAACCTGCTCGTGAACACGGTGCTGCTGAACTACCTCGCCCTGCACCAGCAGATCGGGCAGTTCGCGACGACGTTTCCGAATCACGGCCTCGGCGCGGGTGCACAGCTCGACAGCCTGGCGGTGTTCGCGCCGATCGTCGACGCCGTGATCACGAACCCGATCTGACGCGCCTGTCGCGCTTTGCCGACGTTCCGGGACCGGCGCGCAAATTGTGCGGCGGTTCAAGGGACGGCACGCGGAATTGCCGCTGCGCTCCGTTGACATTGTCAAGTGCGCATGCGACGGTCAGAGGCGCAGGACGCGCCTGTTTTCGCTTGCCGCGCGTGCTGCCATGAGGACCCGTTTCTTGATCGATCGTGCCGTTCCCGCATTGCTGTCGCTGTGCGCGTCGCTCGCCGTGTGGGCGGCCGACTCGCCCTTGATCGGCCACGAGGCGCCCGACTTTGCGCTTCGCGCCACGGCGGGCGACAACGTGCGGCTCTCCGAAGCCCGCGGCCAGGTCGTCGTGCTGAGCTTTTACGGCAGCCGTTGCAACACCTGCCGGAGCCACCTCGCCGCACTCGACAGCCTGTATCGCACCTATGCGCCGGCGGGGCTCGCCATCTACGGTGTCAGCATCGACGACGACACCGAAGCCGCGCGGCGCTTCGCGGCGAGCCTCGGCGTCGGCTTCCCGATGCTCGCCGATCCGGCCAAGGCGGTCGGGCGGGCGTACGCGGTCGATCGCCTGCCCACCCTCGTGATCGTCGATCGGGAAGGCAAGGTCAGATACGTGCATCGCGATCCCGGATCACGTGGCGAGCCGCCCTATGTCGGCGAGCTTCGCCGCCTCCTCGACGAATGAGCGCCCGAGACACCAGCGAGACCACCATGTCCATTGTTCCCGCACGCATCGCTTCCCTGTCACGACTGCTGCCGTGCCTGCTGCTCGCGTGGCTCGCGTGCGGCACCGCCGGCGCGCAGGAAGCGCCCGCCGCAGAGGTTGCGGCGGCGGCGGCGCCGCCTGCCGAAAACCGCGCGCTCGACAGCGAAGTCCAGGACCTGAAGAAGGACGTCGTCGATCTGAACAAGGAACTGTTCATCCTCGAGGAGGAGTTGCTCTTTCCCGCGAACACGCAGGTCGCGGTGTTCGTCTCGATGGATGTCGGTGAGTTCTTCGCGCTCGATTCGGTGCAGCTGAAGATCGACGACAAGGAAGTGTCGAACTATCTGTACACGCCGCGCGAGGCCGAGGCGCTGCTGAAGGGCGGCGTGCAGCGCCTCTATGTGGGCAACCTGAAGACCGGCTCCCACGAACTCGTCGCCTTTTTCGCCGGCAAGGGGCCGAACGCGCGCGACTACCGGCGGGGCGCGTCGCTGCGCTTCGAGAAGAGCGTGGGCGCGAAGTACCTCGAGCTGCGCATCAGCGATCGGCAGCGCAAGGCGCAGCCGGAATTCGAGATCAAGGACTGGGAGTAGATGCGCGGCGGCCTCATTGCGCTCGTGGCGGCCTGTGGCGGCGCGATCGCGGCCGCGGGTGGCGCGCACGCCGCGACGGCGCCCGACAAGCTGCCGCTCACCCGGGTGCAGGACCTGCATTACGGCGATGTGCTCTTCCATTTCTACCAGGACGACAATTTCGAGGCGCTCACCCGGCTGCTGGCCTACGACCGATGGGGTCGCCTGCCGCACCATCACGCCGAGGCGGAGCTGCTCGCGGGCGGGCTGTACCTGTCGCTCGGCATGCACAACGAGGCGGGCGAGCGGTTCTCGCGCCTGCTGACTCCGACGACGCCGCCCGGGGTGCGCAATCGCGCCTGGTTCTACCTCGGCAAGGTCTGGTATGCGCGCGGCTACGACGACAAGGCCGAGCACGCCCTGCGCAGCGTCACGGGGCTGCTGCCGCCCGAACTCGAGGCCGAGAAAACCCATCTGCTCGCCAACGTGCTGATGCACGGCGGCCGCTATGACGAGGCCGTGCAGTTGCTCGACGGTTTCCGCGGGCGCGCCGACTGGGTGGCCTACGCGCGCTTCAATCTCGGGGTCGCGCTCGTTCGCAAGGGCCAGCTGGCCGATGCCGACCGCTACCTCACGAGCGTCGGCGAGATGGCGGCCGATACGCCCGAACTGCTCGCGCTGAAGGACAAGGCGAACCTCGCGCTCGGCTTTGCCTACCTGCAGGCCGACCAGCCCGCCAACGCGAAGGTCGTGCTCGAACGCGTGCGCCTCGACGGGCCGCTGTCGAACAAGGCGTTGCTCGGCGCCGGCTGGGCGAACGCCGCGCTCGGGGATTTCAGGGGCGCGCTCGCGCCCTGGCTCGAGCTGCGTGACCGCAACCTGCTCGACGCCGCCGTGCAGGAAGCATGGCTCGCCGTGCCGTACGCATACGGCAAGCTCGGCGCCAACGCGCAGGCGGCGGAGTACTACGAAACCGCGATGCGCGAATTCGACAAGGAAGACGTGTCGCTCGGGAAGGCGATCGACGGCCTGCGCTCGAGCCGGCTGCTCGATGACCTGCTCGCAAACGAGGGTGACGGGCGACAGGGATGGTTCTGGCAGCTGAAGAAGCTCCCCGATGCCCCGCAGTCGCGCTATCTCTACGCCGTGCTCGCCGGCCACGACTTCCAGGAAGGCCTCAAGAATTACCGCGATCTCGAGTTCATGAACCAGCGGCTCGCCACGTGGTCCGGGAGCATGGCGGCATTCGACGACATGGTCGAGGCGCGCCAGAAGGCGTATGCCGCGCGCGTGCCGCGGGCGGATGCGCTGCTCGCGACCGCCGCGCCCGAGCGGATCGAGCGCGAGCGCGGCGAACTCGAGTCGAGGCTCGACTCGATCGAGCGCACGCACGATGCCGCCGCGCTGGGTACGACCGAGGAGCGGGAGCAATGGGATCGCATCCAGCGCCTCGAGCAGGCGATCGCCAATGGTGAGGCGGGCGCCGATGGCGCGGATCTCGATGCGATGAAGGACCGGCTGCGACTCGTGAAGGGCGTGCTGTCCTGGCGGCTCGATGAGGCGATGCGGGCGCGCGTGTACCAGCAGCGTCGCGAGATCAGGGATCTCGATGCGGCGCTGCGCGAAGCGCAACGTCGCTGGGTCCGGGTCGAAAAGGCGCGCAAGAGCGTGCCGACCAACACCGGCGAGTTCGAGGTGCGCATCGAGGCACTGAGCGCGCGTCTCGCCGCGCTGCAGGCTCGCCTCGGCGCCGCGCGCGACCGGCAGAACGACTACCTCGAAGCAGCGGCGGTGCACGAGCTCGAATCGCAGCAGGCCCGGCTCGCCGCGTATCGCGTGCAGGCGCGGTTTGCGCTCGCCACGATCTACGATCGCGCGGCCAATGCGCCCTCGGCCCCCGCTCCCGCGCAGGTGCCGACGCCGGCTCCGGTGCCGCCGGGGGCGCCACCGCCGGGCACGGAGTCGTCGCGATGAGCCGCCCGGGCCATGCCGTGGCCGGCTGCCTGCTCGCGCTGTGCGCGGCGGGCGCCATGCCGATGGTCGCCGCGGCAGCCGGCGCGAAGAAATCCGCGCCGGCGCCGACGATCAAGGACCTGCGTGCGCGGCCGATCGACGTGCAGCAAAGCGCCGCCGTGCCGGCGAGTGCGCCGCGCGCAATGGAGAACTACCGGCGATTCCTCGAACTGCAGAATACCGACCCGGCGCTGCGGGCGGAGGCGTTGCGCCGGCTCGGCGACCTGAACCTCGAGGCCGGTGAACTCGAACGCATGCAGAACGAGGTCACGGCGATCGATCTCGCCGGTGCGGAAGCGATTTCGCTGTATACGACCCTGCTCAAGGCCTACCCGAACTACCCGCGCAACGACCAGGTGCTCTACCAGCTCGCGCGCGCCTACGAAACGACCGGCCAGCCCGAGAAGGCGCTCGCCACGCTCGACGAAGTCGTGCGCCGCTATCCCTCGACCCCGCACCTCGACGAGGTCCAGTTCCGGCGCGGCGAAATGCTCTTTTCCGCGAAGCGCTACGGCGATGCCGAGGCGGCCTATGCGCAGGCGATGAAGTTCGGCGCGCGATCCGCGTTCCACGAACAGAGCCTCTACAAGCACGGCTGGTCGCTGTTCAAGCAGTCGCGCAACGAGGAGAGCCTCGAGTCCTTCGGTGGCGTGCTCGATGCGATGCTGCGCGAGCCGGGTGCCGCCGCGAAGGAAAAGCGCTTCGATGCGCTCGCGCGCGCGGACCGCGAACTCGTCGACGATACCCTGCGGGTCATGGCGATCACGTTCTCGTATCTCGACGGCGCCGCATCGCTCGATGCCTATGTCGCACAGCACGGCACGCCGCCCTACGCGCACCTGCTGTACTCGCGGCTCGGCGATCTCTATGTCGACAAGCAGCGCTACCAGGACGCCGCGACGACCTATCGGGCGTTCGTCAACCGCGATCCGGACAATGAATACGCCCCCGGCCTTTCGATGCAGGCGATCGAGGCATACAAGAAGGGCGGGTTCACGGATCTGGTGCTCGACGGCAAGCGCGAATTCGTCGAGCGCTACCGGTTCGCCGGCAGCTTCTGGGTCGGTCGCGAGCGTGCGAACTATCCCGGGGTCGTCACCGAGCTGAAGGCGAATCTCAAGGATGTGGCGCAGTACTACCACGCGAGTGCGCAGGCCTCGAAGAAAATCGAGGACTACCAGCAGGCCGCGCGCTGGTACCGTGACTACCTGCAGTCCTTCCCGGATGACCCGGATTCGGCGGGCACCAACTATCTGCTCGCGGAAGCGCTGTTCGAGAGCCGCCAGTACCTCGATGCGGCGACGGAATACCAGCGCACGGCCTACGATTACCCGAAGAACGCGCAGTCGGCCACCGCCGGTTACGCGGGACTCGTGGCGCTGCAGCGGCATGAGGAGAGCCTGCCTGCGGCCGGGCGGCCCGCCATCCACCAGCGGGCGGTCGATGCGGGCGTGAAGTTTGCGACCACGTTCCCCGAGCATCCGGACAGCGCCGGCGTGCTGACGCGCGCGGCGGAGGATATTTTCGCGGCCCGGGACCTGCCGCGCGCGATTGCAGTGGCCGAGACCCTGCTGGCGCGCCAGCCGCCGGTCGATCCGGCGAGGCAGCGCATCGGCTGGACGATCATCGGCCGGTCGAATTTCGACCTGCTGTATTTCGACAAGGCAGAGGTCGCGTTCGTCAACGCGCGCGCACTCACGCCGCCCGGCGATCCGGAACGTGCCGACCTGACCGAGCGCCTCGCGGCTTCGGTCTACAAGCAGGCCGAGGCGAAGCGTGCCGCGGGCGATGCGACCGGTGCGGTGGATGCCTTCCTGCGTGTCGCAACGGTGGCGCCTGATTCGAAGATCCGTTCGACCGCCACCTACGATGCCGCGGCGCTTCTCGTCACGCAAAAGGCCTGGGATCGCGCGATCCCCGTGCTCGAATCGTTCCGGCGTGATTTTCCCGAGGACAAGCTGCAGCCGGAGGTGACGCGCAGCCTCGCGGTGGCCTACGCGGAAACGGGGCGCGCCGGCGAGGCCGCGACCGAGTTCGAGCGCATCGCCGCCTCCCCCGGCGAGGAGCCGGCGCTGCGCCGCGAGGCGACGATGCAGGCCGCCGACCTTTACGAGAAGGCGGGTCGTGCGGATCGATCGGTCGCCATGCTCGAAAAGTTCGTCGCCGACTACCCTTCCCCGGTGCCCGAGGCGATCGAGGTGCGCCAGCGCCTCGCGGACGCGGCGGGCAAGCGCGGCGATCCGGTGAGGCAGCAGTTCTGGCAGCGCGAGATCATCCGCGCCGATGGCGCGGCAGGGGCCGCGCGCACCGACCGTACGCGTTTTCTCGCGGCCAACGCCCAACTCGCCCTCGCGACACCGATGCGTGACGCCTTCCGTGGCGTGCGTCTCACGACGCCGCTGAAGAAGAGCCTCGCGCAGAAGAGCAAGTCCCTCGAGGTGGCACTCGCGGCGTACAAGACCGCCGCCGACTACCAGGTGGCGGATGTCACGACGATGGCGACTTTCGAAATGGCCGAGCTCTACCGCACGCTGGCACGCGACCTGATGGATTCGGAGCGGCCGAAGAACCTCGCGGGCGATGCGCTCGAACAATACAACCTGCTGCTGGAAGAGCAGGCGTTCCCGTTCGAGGAGCAGGCGATCTCGGCGCACGAGGCGAACGCCGCGCGCGCGAAGGAGGGCGTCTACAACGATGGCGTCAAGGCGAGCTACACGGCGCTCGCGCAGCTCAATCCCGGCCGCTTCGGCAAGACGGAGTTGCCGCCGGGTGTGGTCGAGGGCATCACCGCGCTCGAGCCGCCGCCGGCCATTGCCGCGCCTGCGGACGGTTCGGCGCCGCCGCCGCCACCACCCGTCTCCGCGCCGCCC
>JABAQN010000045.1 GCA_019187495.1 Steroidobacteraceae bacterium | reverse complement strand
AATCCAGTCGGGATCTTCGCGGCGTGCAGGAACTTCTCGGCCACGCCGACATCTCAACGACGCAGGTGTACACGCACCTTGATTTCCAGCATCTCGCCCGCATTTACGACGCTGCACACCCGCGCGCACGCAAGAAGTAGGTTGGCATGAATGAAGTCTGGAATCCCCACGGCACCACGATCCTCGGGGTGCGCAGGAATGGCGTCGTCGCCGTCGGCGGCGACGGGCAGGTCACGCTCGGCAACACCGTGATGAAGGGCAACGCCCGCAAGGTGCGCACGCTCGGCGGCGGCAAGGTGCTCGCCGGCTTCGCCGGCGGCACGGCGGATGCCTTCACGCTGTTCGAGCGCTTCGAGGGCAAGCTCGAGAAGCACGGAAATCTGACGCGCGCCGCGATCGAGATCGCGAAGGACTGGCGTTCCGACCGCTACCTGCGGCGCCTCGAGGCGCTGCTGCTGGTCGGCGATCGCGAGAAGCTGTTCGTCATCTCCGGCAACGGCGACGTGATCGAGCCCGAGCACGACCTCGTCGCGATCGGCTCGGGCGGCCCGTTCGCGCAGGCCGCGGCACGGGCGCTCGTCGAGAACACGCAACTCGATGCACGCACGATCGTCGAACGTGCGCTCGGCATCGCCGCCGACATCTGCATCTACACCAACCGCAACCTCGTGATCGAGGAGCTCGCGTGATGGACATCGAAGTGAAGACCCCACCCGCCGGCGCCGCGGCGCTCACGCCGCAGGAAATCGTCCGCGAACTCGACAAGCACATCGTCGGCCAGGGCGCGGCGAAGCGCGCGGTCGCCATCGCGCTGCGCAACCGCTGGCGGCGCATGCAGGTCGAGGAGGGACTGCGCGCCGAGATCACGCCGAAGAACATCCTGATGATCGGGCCGACCGGCTGCGGCAAGACCGAGATCGCGCGCCGGCTCGCGAAGCTCGCCAACGCGCCGTTCGTCAAGGTCGAGGCGACCAAGTTCACCGAGGTCGGCTATGTCGGCCGCGACGTCGACTCGATCGTCAAGGAACTCGCGGACGTTGCGGTCAAGATGGCGCGCGAGCAGGAAGTCGCGAAGGTGCGCGAGCGCGCGCTCGATGCCGCCGAGGAGCGCGTGCTCGATGCGCTGCTGCCGAAGCCGCGCGTGATGGGCTTCTCGACCGACGAGCCGCCCGCGCCGCGCGATGCCGACACCCGGCAGAAATTCCGCAAGATGCTGCGCGAACACGCGCTCGACGATCGCGAGATCGAAATCGAGCTGCGCGCGCTGCCGATGGGCGTCGAGATCATGGCGCCGCCCGGCATGGAGGAAATGCAGCAGCAGCTGTCGTCGATGTTCCAGAACCTCGGCGGCCACCGCACCCACACCCGCAAGGTGAAGGTGAAGGAGGCGCTCAAGCTCCTCACCGACGAGGAGGCCGCCAAGCTCGTCAACGAGGAGGAAATGAAGGCGCGCGCGATCACGAACGCGGAGCAGAACGGCATCGTGTTCATCGACGAGATCGACAAGGTCACGCGCCGGCAGGAGACGCTCGGCGCCGACGTGTCGCGCGAGGGCGTGCAGCGCGACCTGCTGCCGCTGGTCGAGGGCTCGACGGTCTCGACGAAGTACGGGCCGGTCAAGACCGACCACGTGCTGTTCATCGCCTCGGGCGCGTTCCACCTCTCGAAGCCGTCGGACCTGATCCCGGAGCTGCAGGGACGCCTGCCGATCCGCGTGGAACTGAGCTCGCTCGGGGTCGACGACTTCGTGCGCATCCTGACCGAGCCCGACGCCGCACTCACCACCCAGTACACGGCGCTGATGGAGACGGAGGGCGTGCGCGTCACCTTCACGCCCGAGGGTGTGCGGCGGATCGCGGAAATCGCGGCGCATGTGAACGAAACCACCGAGAACATCGGCGCGCGGCGGCTGCACACGGTGATGGAGCGGCTGCTCGAGCACGTCTCGTACGATGCCTCCGACCGGCACGGCAGCGGGCTATCGATCGACGCGGCGTATGTCGATGCGCAGCTGGGTGAGCTTTCGAAGGATGAGGATCTGTCGCGGTACATCCTGTGAGTGCCGCGCGGCGACCGTGCCATTGAGCGGCGGCGCGGCGGCGCGAGGTCCGGGAAGTCGACGGCCCCTTTCGGGAACGCCGTGAATACATCCCTGTAGGCTCCGCGCGCGCCATCCATGGCGCGCACGGTCCCGAAAGGGGCCGTCGACTTCCCGGACCTCGCGCCGTTTCGACGCTGTGGCAATTAGAGCCGGCACGCTATGATCGGGCATGCACGCGAGGGATGTTCGGATCGAGACTTCGCGGTTGATTCTTCGGCCGCTCGAACTGCAGGATTTCGAGGCGTTTGCCGCGTTTCACGCGGAGCCCGGGTCGATGCGATTTCTCGGCGGGGTGCAGCCGCGCGAGGTGGCGTGGCGCACGCTGATGCTGATGGCGGGCGCGTGGCACCTGCAGGGTGTGTCGATGTTTTCGCTGATCGAGAAGGCGACCGGTCGCTGGGTCGGGCGCGTGGGGCCCTGGATGCCGGAGGGCTGGCCGGGCCCGGAAGTCGGCTGGGGGATCGTGCGCGAGTGCCAGGGCAGGGGTTATGCGACCGAGGCCGCCGTCGCGTCGATCGACTGGGCATTCGACGCGCTCGGCTGGACCGAAGTGATCCACTCGATTTCGCCCGGCAATGGCGCTTCGGAGGCCGTCGCCGCGAAACTCGGGTCGCGCCTGCGCGGCCCGGGGCGGCTGCCCCCGCCGCTCGGCGACGTGCCGGTCGCAATCTGGGGCCAGACGCGTGACGAATGGCGCACACGGAAATGAACGACGCACCGACCGCTGCAATGAAGATCGAGGAAGCGCACGACGAGGTCATCGTCACACTCGCGCCCGCGAAGTCGCCTGGCTCGATTCGGGCCACCACCGGCGCCGCGCTGCCCGCGAGCGTGATCTGGCTGCACGGCCTCGGCGCCGACGGCCACGACTTCGTGCCGATCGTGCCGGAGTTGCGGCTCGCGCCGCGCGGCGAACTGCGGTTCGTTTTCCCGCACGCGCCCGTGCGGCCCGTCACGCTGAACGGCGGCCTGCCGATGCGTGCGTGGTATGACATCCGCGAGCTGTCGGCGAACGGTCGACAGGACGATGCGGGGACGCGCGCATCGGCCGCACGCATCGACGCACTGATCGCGCGCGAAGTGGCGCGCGGCGTGGCCGCGTCACGGATCATCATCGCGGGCTTCTCGCAGGGCGGCGCCGTCGCGCTGCATGTCGCGTTGCGCCATCCCGAGCGGCTCGGCGGCCTCCTCGCGCTGTCGACCTATCTGCCGCTGCACGAGAGCGTCGCGGCAGAGGCGAGCGCGGCGAACCGCGGCATCCCGATCCTCATGTGCCACGGGGTGCACGATCCCGTGTTGCCGCTCGCCTTCGGCGAAATGGCACGCGATTTCCTCGTCTCGCTCGGCTACGCCGTCGAGTGGAAGCCGTACCCGATGCAACACGAGGTGTGCGGGGCGCAGATCGGCGACATCGCCGCCTGGCTCGCGGCGCGCCTGTAATCCCGGGGACGGTTCACTTCCACACCGGCGCGCGTCCCGGCGCGACGAAGCCGACCTTGCGATGCGTGCCATCGCAGAAGGGCTTCTTCCCCGACTGGCCACAGCGGCAGAGCCAGCACTCGGCCACGCGCTCGAGGAGTTCACCCGAGGCCGCCAGGATCTCGAGGTCTCCCTTCAGGTGCAGCGGCCCGTTCTCGACCGGGATCATTTCGAGCGGGCCGTCCGCGCGAAAGCGCACCGGCCCACCCTTCGTCGCTTCGGTCCTGTCGACCATCGCCCTGCTCTCCCGCCTGCCCGCGCCGTCGTTCGGCCCTGTCAGTCACATCCTACGCGCTGCCGTCGCCTGTCGCTCTGGGAGGACGCCCTGCCGGGCGGTAACGTATCCGGTGGACGGCGATGCTGGAGAGCCGCGATGGCGGTGTCGGAGAGTTCCTGCAATACAATGGGCGGCCCGCGGGCGCAGGATCGCGCAGACTCGCCCATGGAACGCCTCTCGGGCCTCGCGCGCTGGCACATCGCGGCGGCACGGGGTGAAATCCAGCGGGCGGCCGCCGTCACGACCGCCACCTGGGAGCGGGCGCGTCGCGCCATGATCGAGTTGCTCTACGACAGACAGGCACAGGGGCATGCCGCAGGTCAGCGTCATCATCGGTGATGATCATCAGGTGGTTCGTGCCGGCCTGAGGCAGATCATGTCCTCGCAGCCCGACCTGCGCGTCGTCGCCGAATGCCGCACCGGCAACGACGTGATCACCGCACTCAAGTCCGGCGCGTGCAACGTGCTGCTGCTCGACCTGTCGCTGCCCGACATGTCGGGGCTCGACGTGCTCAAGTACGTGCGTTCGCACCACGAGGGCATCGCCGTGCTCGTGCTGAGCGGTTATCCGGAGAAGCAGTTCGGGCTCAATGTGCTGCGAGCCGGCGCGAACGGCTTCATCAGCAAGGGAGCCGACGACACCGAACTGCTGCGCGCCGTGCGTATCGTTGCCCGCGGCGGGCGTTACGTCGGGCCCGAGCTCGCCGAGCTGCTGCTCGCGGGCATCGACGGCACCGGCGATCAGCCGCGCCACGGTGTCCTGTCGGAGCGCGAGTTTCAGATTTTCGTCAAGCTCGCCGAGGGCAAGACCGTGACCGAGATCGCCGGCAAGCTCTTCCTCAGCGTGAAGACGGTGAGCACCTACCGGTCGCGCATCCTCGAGAAGATGGGGATGAAGACCAACGCCGACATCACCTATTACGCGATCAAGAACAGCCTGCTGCAGTGATCATGCCGACCGAAAACCGTGCCTCGGGCCGCAGCAGCAAAGCGCCGGGGGAACCGCGCGCGGCGCAGGGCGGCGGCCTGCGCATCCTGCTGATCGAGGATTCGCGCCTGTTGCGTGATCGCCTGATCGGCATGCTGACCGTGCCGGGCGTGCTGCAGGTGACCGGCACCGCCGAAACCGAGCAGGAGGCGATCGCGCTGCTCGACACGAACGACTACGACGCGCTGGTCGTCGACGTCGAGCTGCGCCAGGGCAGCGGCATCGCGGCGATACGCCACGCACGCAAGGCATTCGCGACGCGCGGCCAGCCGCTCATCATCGTGCTGACCAACTATTCGCTGCCGACCGTGGAGCAGCGCTGCATGAACGCCGGCGCCGACCATTTCCTCGACAAGATGCAGCAGTTCGCCGAAGTGCGCCCGCTCCTCGAGCGGCGCCGCAGCCAGGGGCGCAACTGACGCGCGACGGGCTACGCCGCGCTGCTGTTCGCGAACGGCACGAGGACTTCGAGCCGCGACCCCGTGCCCGGCGTGCTCCGGATCTCGAACGTGCCGTTCAGCGTCACGATCCGGTGGCGCATGCCCGCGAGCCCGTGCGAGCTGCGGACTTTTTCCGGGTCCATGCCGATGCCGTCGTCGCTGACGACGAGGCGATAGCCGGCCGCGCCGACCTCGAAGACCATCCCGACGTGGCGCGCGCGCGCATGGCGGATGATGTTGGTGAGCGATTCCTGGCCAACCCGGAACAGCGCGATCGCGAGCGATTGCGGGATCGGCTCCGTTTCCTCCGGAATCGAGATGCTGCACTCGAGGCCCGCGCGCTGGCAGGTCTCGTGGAAATAGGCCTCGAGCGCGGTCGGCAGGCCGAAGTGGTCGAGCAGCGCGGGCCGCAGGTTCTCGACGACGCGCCGCTTGAGGTTCATCGCCTCCGTGACGGTGCGCACCAGCACGCCGAGTTTGTCGCGCACCTCCTGTTCCATCGTGACGGAGCGACCCAGCAGCCACGCGAGGTCCATGTTGGCGGCGGTCAGCAGGCCGCCGAGTTCATCGTGCAGGTCGCGGGCGAGGTCCGCCTTCTCCTGCTCGGAGGCGCTCTGCAGGTGGGTCGACAGCTGCGACAGCTCGCGCGTGCGATCCTCGATGATCACCTCGAGGCGCCGCCGCTCGTGCTCCTGCTCGTAGCGCTGCTCCTCGCGGCGCAGCGTATCGGAGACGAACAGGCGCACGACCAGCACGATCAGCGCGAGCGTCAGCAGCGCGAGCGCGGCGAACGCATAGCGCGACAGCACGAGGCTCTTCGCCTGCTCCTCGCGCAGCGACGTGAGCCGCTTGTCGAGCAGCCCGATCAGCCCGTCGGCGCCGGCACGGAACTGGTCCATGACCTTGCGACCCTCGCCCGTGCGCAGGATCGCCATTGCGTTGGCGCGATCGCCGCGCTGCGTCAGCGAGATCGACGCGGTGACCTCGGCGATCTTGAGGCCGCGCAGTTCCTCGAGCTTCGTCACGTGCTCGAGCACCTCGGAATCATTCGCGGCGAGCGTGCGCAGGCGTGAGCTGATCACCTGCAGGTCCGGCAGGGCGCGCTGGTAGGGTGCGAGGTAGCGTCTGTTGGTCGTCAGCAGGAAACCCCGCTGCGCGCTCTCGAGGTCGACGAGCTGCGAGCGCATCGCGATCACCTCGTTCTGCATGCCGAGGGTGCGATTGACGCTCTCGGCGGCGATGCGGATGCGGCTCACCGACCATTCGTTGACGAGATAGACCGCGAGGCCGAGCAGCGAAATCGCGACGATCGGCAACCAGATCGAGCCCGGCAGGAGCCGCAGCCCGTCCCAGAAGTCGAGACGGACACTGCGATACGGCCGCCACGGCAATCCATGCTCGTCAACCAACGCCGACTCCACAGCGCGTTCCCACGGGGAGGATGCTAACAGGCGCCGGCGGCCGCGTGACGCCGAAGTGCGCGGGATCCATGCGTGCGCAACGGGCGGGGGCGTCGTATGCTGCCATGCCATGACGACCCATGCCGCCATCACGGGCTGGGGCAAATGCCTGCCCCCGGCCGTTCTCTCGAACCAGGACCTCGCGGGCATGCTCGAGACGAGCGACGAATGGATCACGAGCCGCACGGGCATCCGCGAACGGCGCGTGTCCCATGTACCGATGGCCGACATGGCGCATGTCGCCGCCGCACGGGCACTCGCGTGCGCCGGGCTCTCGGGCCGCGACATCGAACTCATCGTGTTCGGCACCTGCAGCTTCGAGGACCAGGTGCCCAACATGGCCTCGGGGCTGCAGCAGCGCATCGGGGCGACGGGCTGCGCGGCGATGGACGTCAACACCGCGTGCACCAGCTTCCTGTACGGCCTGTCGACGGCCACGGCGCTGATCCGCGGCGCAGTGGTGCGCAATGCGCTCGTGGTGGGCGCCGAGATCATCTCGCCGTACATGGACTGGTCGGATCGCAATGTCGCCGTGCTGTTCGGCGACGGCGCCGCGGCCGTCGTGCTGCAATCGACCGGTGACGAGCAGGGGCTGCTGGCGGAGAAGCTCGGCTGCTTCGGCGATGCGCGCGAGATCCTGCGCATCCACGGCATGGGCGGCACCTACGCGAACCAGGGGCGCCTGTACGGCATCACGTCGTGGCAATTCGAGGGCCAGGAGATCTTCAAGCGCGCGGTGCTCGGCATGAGCGAGGCGAGCGCCGCGGCGCTCGCGAAGCGCGGCCTGACGGCCGACGATATCGATCTCGTCGTGCCGCACCAGGCGAACCTCAGGATCATCGAGGCGGTCGCCAAGCGCGCGGGGATCCCGATGGAGCGCGTGTTCACGAACGTGCAGCGCTACGGCAACATGTCGTCCGCGACGGTGCCGGTCGGCCTGTGCGAGGCGATCGAGGAAGGCCGCGTCGCGAAGCACTCCTGGCTGCTGCTGCCGGCTTTTGGAGGCGGCCTCACCTTCTGCGCGCACCTCGTGCGCTGGGGCGATCGCGTGACCCCGCTCGACACGACCGACATCGAGCTGCCGCCGTGCGACCGCACGGCGGTGCAACTGATCCATGAGGTCGCGGCGCGCAAGGTCACGCGCGCCGCGGACCCGGTCAGCGGCTAGTCAGCGCTTCGCGGATTTCGCGGCGGCCTTCTTCTTCGCGGCCGGCTTCTTCGGGCGCGTCTTGCCGAACGAACCCTTGTAGATCTTGCCGCGGCGGCTGCGGCCGTCACCCTTGCCCATTTGTCACTCCGGTTGTGCTGGAAGGGGCGCGAGTCTAGCAGCCCGCCGCGCGCCGTTCACCGGAAACGCGCGAGGATCCGGTCGAGGCCCTTCGCGCCCGGTGACAACAGCTCGGGCGAGAGGCTGTTGAGCGGCACGTCGGGTGTGCCGTTCAGCTCGTGGAATTCCTTCTGCGTCTCGTCGACATACAGGAGCCCGGTCAGGAACTCGCCCTGCTTCGCCCGCGCCTGGATGTAGGCGCTCGCGGCGACCCGGTCGGTCGGATCGTAGTCCTTCGCGAGCTTGTGCAGCACGATGCGGCTGCCGTCATGCATCACCACGGGGAGGCATTCGCCCTCCGCGTAGTCCACGACGATTTCGCGCTCGAACGGCACGAAGCCCGCATTCACCGCCGGCTCGTAGTGTTCGCGCGTGTAGGCATAGCTCTTGGTCGAACCCTCGTGGTCGTTGAAGGTGACGCAGGGCGAGATCACGTCGATCAGCGCGAAGCCGCGGTGGCGCAGCCCCGCCTGCAGCAGCGGCACGAGTTGCGCCTTGTCGCCCGAGAAGCTGCGCGCGACGAACGAGGCGCCGAGGCTCAGCGCGAGCAGCACCGGATCGATCGGCGGCTGCTGGTTCACGTCGCCCTTCTTCGCCTTCGAGCCGATATCCGCCGAGGCCGAGAACTGGCCCTTGGTGAGGCCATAGACGCCGTTGTTCTCGATCACGTAGAGCATGTTCAGGTTGCGCCGGATCGCGTGCGCGAACTGCCCGAGGCCGATCGACAGCGTGTCGCCGTCGCCGGAGACGCCGATGTAGTGCAGGTTGCGGTTCGCCGCGTTCGCACCCATCGCGATCGACGGCATGCGCCCGTGCACCGAGTTGAAGCCGTGCCCGCCACTGACGAAGTAGGCGGTCGTCTTCGACGAGCAGCCGATGCCCGAAAGCTTGGCGATGTTCTGCGGCTCGAGCGACAGGCCCCAGATCGCCTCCGTCAGCGCCGCGGTGATCGAATCGTGGCCGCAGCCGGCGCACAGCGTCGACAGTGCACCCTCGTAGTCTCGCCGCGTCAGGCCGAGCGCGTTGCGCGGCAGCGAGGGATGGCGGACTTTCGGCTTCGGTATGTAGGTCATGCGTTGACTCCGTGGCGCTCAGGCGCCATGGGCGGGGCCGACCGAGCGCAGCGGCTTCGGCGCCACTTCGGCGAGCACCCCTTCGATGATGAAGCTCGAGGAGATCGGCAGCCCGCTGTAGTGCAGCAGCGAGCGCAGCTTCGACTTCTCGACCGGCGTCTCGAGCGTGAGCAGCGAGCGCAACTGGGCGTCGCGGTTCTGCTCGACGACGAACACGAGCCGGTGGCTTTCGAGGAAGCGGTCGACCTCGTCGTTGAACGGGAAGCCGCGCACGCGCATGTAATCCGCCGGCACGCCCATGCCGGCGAGCACCGCGAGTGCCTCGCGCACCGCACCGTCGCTGCTGCCCGCCGCGACGATGCCGACATCGGTGCGACCCGCGGCCGCCTCGATCACCGGCCGCGGCACGTGGCTGCGCGCCGTGTGGAATTTGCGTGTCAGCCGATCGACGACGACCTGGTACTCCGCGGAATCCTCGGTGTAGGCACCGTACTGGTTGTGGCCCGAACCGCGCGTGAAGTACGCCGCCTTCGGATGCACGCCCGGCAGCGTGCGGTACGGGATGCCGTCGTCGTCCTTGTCGAGGAAGCGGTGGAACTTCTCGAGCTTGACGATCTCCTCGAGCGGCAACACCTTGCCCCGGTCCGCCTTCCGGCCCTCGTCCCATTTCAGGTCGCGGCACATCCAGTCGTTCATGCCGATGTCGAGATCCGACAGCACCATCACGGGTGTCTGCAGGCGCTCGGCGAGATCGAACGCGGCCACCGCGAAATAGAAGCATTCCTCCGGATTCGCGGGATAGAGGCACACGTGCTTCGTGTCGCCATGCGACGCGTAGGCGCAGCTCAGGAAGTCGCACTGCTGCGTACGGGTCGGCATGCCCGTCGAGGGGCCGACACGCTGCACGTCGAAGATCACCGCCGGGATCTCGGCGTAGTAGGCGAGGCCGAAGAACTCGTTCATCAGCGAAATGCCGGGGCCCGAGGTCGCGGTGAACGCGCGCGCGCCGTTCCACGAGGCCCCGAGCACCATGCCGATCGCGGCGAGTTCGTCCTCGGCCTGGATGAAGGCGAAGTTCTTCCGGCCGGTTGCCGGATCGACGCGCCACTTCTCGCAGAAGCTCTTGAATGCGTCCATCACCGAGGTCGACGGCGTGATCGGATACCACGCGGCGACGGTCGCGCCGGCGAACATCGCGCCGAGGCCGGCGGCCGTGTTGCCGTCGATCAGGATGTGGCCGCCGGTCCTGTCCATCGGCGCGCAGCGCAGCGGCAGCGGGCAGCTGAAGTGCGCCCTCGCGTAGTCGTAGCCGAGCTGGATCGCCTGCATGTTGCTGTCGACGAGCTGCGGCTTTTTCGCGTAGGTCTCGGCGAGCAGTTCGCGCATGCGCGCGAGGTCGAGGTCGAGCAGCGCCGCGAGCACGCCGGCGTAGCAGATGTTCTTCATCAGGATGCGCGTGCGCACGCCCTTGAAGGCCTCGTTGCAGAGCTTCGCGAGCGGCACGCCGATCACCGTGATGTCTTCGCGCGTGAACAGCGCGGGGCGCGGCCAGGTCGAGTCGTAGACGAGGTAGCCGCCGGTCGCGACCTCGCGCACGTCCTTGCCGTAGGTCTCCGCGTTCATCGCCACCATCAGGTCGACGCGGCCGGAGCGCGCGACATGGCCGTCACGCGACACGCGGATCTCGTACCAGGTGGGCAGGCCCTGGATGTTCGACGGAAAGTAATTCTTTCCCATCACGGGAATGCCGCTGCGGAAGATCGCCTTCATCAGCAGGGTGTTGGCACTGGCCGAGCCCGTGCCGTTCACCGTGGCGATCTTGATGGCGAAGTCGTTTACGCGATCTTGGGCAGGGAGGGCTGGCATGTTGGCGGCTGGTCCTCGGCGTGTGGCCACTTCACGAACGACTTCTGCATGTCCCACGCGGCGGTCGGGCAACGCTCGGCGCAGAGGCCGCAGTGCACGCACATGTCCTCGTCCTTGACCATGACGCGGCCCGTCTGCTTCAGCGGCGCCGACACGTAGAGCGGCTGCTCGAGGTTCTTCGCGGGCGCGCGCAGGCGCGTGCGCAGCTCGGCCTCCTCGCCATCCGCCGTGATGGTCAGGCAGTCGGTCGGGCAGATGTCGATGCAGGCATCGCACTCGATGCACAGCTTCGCCTCGAACACGGTCTGGATGTCGCAGTTGAGGCAGCGCTGCACTTCGGCGGCCGCCTGCTCGGCGGTGAAACCGAGTTCGACCTCGATGTTCAGCTTCTTGAAGCGTTCCTTCAGCGACACATGCGGCACGAGCCGGCGTTCGGCGGGGTTGTAGTCGTTCGAGTAGGACCACTCGTGCATGCCCATCTTGCGGCTCTGCAGGTTGATCCCCGGTGCGAGCCGGTCGGTCACGGCCTCGCCCTGGCAGTGGCGATGCACCGAGATCGCGGCCTGGTGGCCGTGTTCGACCGACCAGATGATGTTCTTCGGCCCGAACGCGGCATCGCCGCCGAAGAACACGCCGGGGCGCGTCGACTGGAAGGTGACCGGGTCCACCTTCGGCACGCTCCACTTGTCGAACTCGATGCCGAGGTCGCGTTCGATCCACGGGAACGCGTTTTCCTGGCCGATCGCGAGGATCACGTCGCTGGCCGCGAAGAACTCCTCGCCGGTGATGCGCTCCGCGGTGATCGCGCCGCGCGCATCGAGGTCGTACTCCATGACGTCGAACAGCATGCCCTTGAGCCTGCCGTCCTCGACCACGAAACGCTTCGGCGCGCGATTGACGATGATGCGCACGTTCTCTTCCTCGGCGTCCTCGAGTTCCCAGTCGGACGCCTTGAAGAACTGGCGCGGCTTGCGGGCCATCACGTTCACGTGCTGCGCTCCGAGGCGCAGCGACGTGCGGCAGCAGTCCATCGCGGTATTGCCCACCCCGATGATCAGTACCTCGCGGCCGATCGCCTTGACGTGCTCGAACGCGACCGACTCGAGCCAGTCGATGCCGATGTGGATGTTCGGCGCGGCCTCTGCGCGGCCGGGGAGCTTCAGGTCCTTGCCCTTCGGCGCGCCGGAGCCCACGAACACGGCGTCGAATCCGCCGCGATCGAGCAACTCCTTCATGCTCTTCACCGGATGGCCGAGCTTCAATTCGGCCCCCATGCCGATGATCGCGCCGATTTCCTCGTCGAGGATCGCCTGCGGCAACCGGAACGACGGGATGTTCGAGCGCATCAGGCCGCCCGGTTCGGCGAGCTGCTCGAAAATCGTCACCCGGTAGCCGAGCGGCAGCAGGTCGTTCGCGACGGTGAGGCTCGCGGGGCCCGCACCGATGCAGGCGACGTGCTTGCCGTTCTTCACCGCCGGGATCTTCGGCAGCCGGCTCGCGTACTCGTCCTTGTGGTCCGCGGCGACGCGCTTCAGGCGGCAGATCGCGACGGGCTTGTTCTCGACGCGGCTGCGCCGGCAGGCGGGCTCGCACGGGCGATCGCAAACGCGTCCGAGGATTCCCGGAAAGACGTTCGCCTCGCGATTCACCATGTAGGCATCGGTGAAGCGACCCTGTGCGATCAGGCGGATGTACTCGGGAACGTCCGTGTGGGCCGGACAAGCCCACTGGCAATCGACGACCCGATGGAAGTAATCGGGATGGGACGTGTCGGTGGGAGGCATTTCGGCAAGGTGGAAGCGCGGCGCCACGAGCGGCGGGGGGATTGGAAGAGTATATGCGAACCGCAGGAAGCGAGCAGCGGTTGGCCGGAAGGCGGACAGCGGGCGGCGGGCGGCGGGCGGCTCGCCGCCAGAGTCGCGCCTCCGGCCGTCCGCCGCAAGCTGCCCGCTGCTGGCGGCCCGGCATTGCGCGATAATGCCCATGACATGGCCACCAGCCCAACCTGCACCCTGATCCGCCTGCGCAAAGTCTCCCGGCTGCTCACCGTCAGCTTCGACGACGGCCGCACGTTCGACCTGCCGTTCGAGTTCCTGCGTGTCAATTCACCGTCGGCGGAGGTCCGCGGCCACGGCCCCGGACAGCGCGTCACCGTGACCGGCAAGGAGAATGTCGTGATCGATGCCGTGGAACCGGTGGGCCATTACGCCGTGCGGCTCGTGTTCGACGACGGCCACAACACCGGGCTCTATTCCTGGAAGTACCTGCACGAGCTCGGCCGACAGCTCGAGTCTTCGCGGCACGGGGAAAAGCCGCATTAAAAAGGCCGGGCGCCTTGCGATGCCCGGCCTCACGACCCCCGTATCGACTGCCCTTGCGGGCTCGAACGTGGCGCGGATTGTCAGCGAACTTCCGCGAAGTTGTAAAGCCGGAATTTTTGCTTCGCGGCGGCCGTCCGTGCAGTGGCGCGCTAGAATGACCCTTCACACGAGGTCCCCTTGAGCCAGTCTTCCGCCGACCCGACCACCGATTTCGGCTTCGAGCGCGTGCGCCGCGAGGACAAGGCACGGCGCGTGCGTGGCGTGTTCGATTCGGTCGCCGACAACTACGACCTGATGAACGACCTGATGTCGGGCGGGGTGCACCGGCTGTGGAAGCGCTTTGCGCTGTCGCTCACCGGGCTGCGGCCCGGCCAGGTCGCGCTCGATGTGGCCGGCGGTACCGGCGACATCTCGCGCGGCCTCGCGCGGCAGGTCGGCGCGGGCGGGCTCGTCGTATTGACCGATATCAATGCCGCCATGCTCGCGCACGGCCGCGATCGCCTGATCGATGCAGGACATTTGCGCGGCATCGAATGCGTGCAGGCGAACGCGGAGCAATTGCCATTCGCGGACGGCAGCTTCCACTGCGTGACGATCGCATTCGGGTTGCGCAACGTCACGGACAAGCCCCGCGCGCTCGCCTCGATGCGGCGCGTCCTGAAACCGGGTGGCCAGCTGATCGTGCTGGAATTCTCGCGGCCGCTCGACGCCCTGCGACCGCTCTACGACGCGTATTCGTTCCAGCTGCTGCCGCTCCTCGGCCGCGTCGTCGCGAAAGACGAAGCGAGCTACCGCTACCTCGCGGAATCGATCCGCATGCATCCGGACCAGGAAACGCTCCTCGCGATGATGCGCGATGCCGGGCTCGAGGGCTGCCGCTACCACAACCTCACCGGCGGCATCGTCGCGATCCACCGCGGCTACCGATACTGAGGCGCTCGATGTTCACCGAGGCCGCCGAACGATTGCTCAATCGCAACCTGCCCCGCTCACCCCGGGCCCGCGCGCTGTGCGCGGAGCTCGCCGGCAAGGGCTTCGCGATCACTGTCCAGGGGCTCGCGATACGTTTCCTGCTGAGCAGCGACGGCGAGCGCCTCGCGCTCGCGCGGGACGGCGCCGGGCAGGCCGACGCCGAATTCCATGGCTCACCGATCAACCTGCTCGCGCTCGCGGGACCGGACGCCGAAGGCGTGATCCGCCGCGGGGACGTGCGCGTCGATGGCGACGCCCAGGTCGCGCAACAGTTCCGCGAGCTTCTGCACCTGCTGCGGCCTGACGTCGAGGAGGAGATGGCGCAGCTCCTCGGCGACGCCGCCGCGCATCGTCTCGGGCGCTCGGCGGCGGGCATGCTCGAATTCGGTCGTCGGCTCGTGACCACCGGCACGCGCAATGTCGCCGAATACTTCGCGCACGAGCGGGCCGACCTCGTGCCGCGCGCCGAGGCGGACGCGTTCTTCGCCGACGTCGACCGCGCGCGCGAGGACGTGGATCGCCTCGCCGCTCGCATCGGCCGGCTCGGTCCCCCGGAGTCGCCTTGAAGCTGCGTGTGCTCGCGCGCCTGATCGGGATCCAGCGCGTGCTCGTGCGGCACGGACTCGACGATTTCATACGCGCGACGCATCTCTACCGGCCGCTGCGCTATCTCGCGCTCGCCTCGCCCTGGACCTGGTTCGCGAGGCGGGAGAAGGCCTCGCGCGGCGAGCGGCTGCGGCTCGCGCTCGAGGAACTCGGGCCGATTTTCGTCAAGTTCGGCCAGGCCGTTTCGACGCGCCGCGACCTGCTGCCGGTCGATATCGCCGATGAACTCGCGAAACTGCAGGACCGCGTACCGCCGTTCCCCGGCGCCATCGCGCGCGCATCGGTCGAAGAGGCGTACGGCAAGCCGATCACGGCGGCATTCAGCGCGTTCGACGAGACGCCGCTCGCCGCCGCCTCCATCGCCCAGGTGCACGTCGCGCGCCTGCCCGACGGGCGCGAAGTCGTGGTGAAAGTGCTGCGACCCGGCATGCGCCAGGTGATCGAGCGCGATCTCGAAGTGCTCGATGCGCTCGCGGCGCTCGCCGCGCGCTGGATGCCGGACAGCCGGCGGCTGCGGCCGGTCGAGGTCGTGCAGGAATACCGCAAGACGATCCTCGATGAGCTCGACCTGATGCGCGAAGCGGGCAACGCCTCGCAGCTGAAGCGCAATTTCGAGGGCTCGGATCTGCTCTATGTCCCGCAAGTGCACTGGGACCTGTGCCGCACCGACGTGATGGTGATGGAGCGCATCCACGGCATCCAGATCAGCGACATGGCGCAGCTGCGCGCGAAAGGCACCAATATCCGCGTGCTCGCCGAGAACGGCGTCGAGATCTTCTTCACGCAGGTGTTCCGGCACAATTTCTTCCATGCCGACATGCACCCGGGCAATATCTTCGTGCTCGCCGACGATCCCGCGCATCCGCGCTACGCCGCGATCGACTTCGGCATCGTCGGCACCCTCGATCCGCGCGACCAGCACTACCTTGCCGAGAATTTCCTCGCGGTGTTCGACCGCAATTACCGGCGGGTCGCCGAGTTGCACCTCGAGTCCGGCTGGGTGCCCGCCGACACGCGCGTCGACGAGATGGAGTCAGCGGTGCGCACGGTGTGCGAGCCGATCTTCCAGAAGCCGCTGAAGGACATTTCGTTCGGGACGGTGCTCTTGCGCCTCTTCGAGATCTCGCGCCGCTTTGACATGCGCATCCAGCCGCAGCTGATCCTGCTGCAGAAAACCCTGCTCAACATCGAGGGACTCGGCCGCGAGCTCTACCCGGACCTCGACGTGTTCGCGACCGCGAGCCCGATCCTTCGTGCGTGGATGCGCGAGCGCGTGAGCGTGCGGCGGCTGCTCGGCGATCTGCGCGGTCGATTGCCTGAACTCGTCGGGACGCTGCGCGACCTGCCGACCCTGGTCGGTGGCACCGTGCAGCGCGCGCAGGAGCGCAACGCGAGGCTGCAGGCCGAGGCGGAGAACGCGGCGGCCCTGCGGCAGGCACTGCGCGACGCGCAGCGTCGCCACGGCATCACCCTGCTCGCGGCCGCCGCGCTCCTCGGCGGCATCGTGTGGCTGGCGGTCGATCGCAACCCCGCCTGGCCAGGCTGGGCGCTCGCGATTGCTGCCGCCTGCGCAGCGCTCGCGACCCGCCGCTCTTGACCCGCCGCGCCTGACCCGCCGCCCGTGCCCGGCTTGCGGGCCGGTGTGCCGACATCCGGCGCCGGATGTCGGCACACCGGCCCGCAAGCCGCGCGCAGCGCCGGCTCCTGGGCGCGTCTTGTCACGCGCGCGCGACGGGTCACAACCGCGCCTCGATCCACAACCCGAGCGCGCGGGCGCACAGTTCGCCGTCTTCGTCATACAGCGCCGTGCCGACGACGTGCTTGCGGCCGCTCGATCCGAGATGCCAGCCGATCACGACGCAGGGTTCGTCGATGTGCACGCGGCGATCGACGTGCACGGTGAACTCGCCGAGCAGCATCCGGCGTTCCACCCGCGTGGCGTAATAGCCTGGGCAATCGAGCGCCGCGCACATGAACTCGGCGGCCACCTTGCCGTCGTCACCCGCGAGCGAAGCATCGGGGACCCACGGGGCCGCCACCACGCCCTCGCCCCACGGACCGGCGAATATCCTGAGTCCGTCACCGCGCTCACGCTGCGTGCCGCAGACGAAGCAGCCGGGGAAGTCGTGCCGGTGGAAACCCGCGAAGTTACGCGACGCTTCGAGGGCGATGTCGTACGACGGCGGCGCCGGTGCGGTGGGCAGGCCGCTTTCCATCGGGCGCGCCTCGGCGATCGCGCTGTCGTCATGCGAGATCCGCAGCGCCGCACCGTCGCGCCGCACGACCAGTGCTTCATCGAGCGGCGGCGGCGCGAGGAGGCGCACCGTCACGGGGCCTGGCGCGCGCGCCGACACGAGCCCGGCAAAGTAGCCGCCGTTTGCGGATGTGTCGGGACCGCGAAAGCGATTCGCGACGGTGATGACGTCGAGGTCGTTCATAGGTCGCCTTGCCCGCCCGGGGCACCCCCGGTGGCGGAATCTACCGCGCCGGGGCCGCCCATGCCATTCGCCACAGCCCCCAGCCCGACAGCGCCCCCGCCAGCGAGCCCAGCGCGAGCAGCAGCAGCGAGCCATGCAGCGCCGGCACCACCGCTCCCATCGTCGCCGCCACGATCATGACGGCGACGAAGGCCTGGACGGACGACACGGCGCCGCGCGTGTCCGGGAAGAGATCGAGCAGCCGCAGCGTGATGACCGGCGCCACGACCTGCACGCCGAACGCAACGGTGAAAATGAGCAACTGCTGCACGATGACGGGCACCGACGGACTGAGCGCGAGTGCCACGCTCGAAACGAGGCCGCCGATGACGGATATCGCGTACCCCGCCTGGCACTGGACCCCCGGATCGACCCGCCCGGCCATGCGCCCCGAAGTGAATGCGCCCGCGACGAATCCGCCGATCACCGGGATGAAAAGCATCGCGAACCGGGTCTCGCCGAAATGCCAGCGCTCGAGCACGATCGCGGGCGCGGCGCCGACGTAGGCGATCACCGAGCCGAAATGCAATCCCGCCGCGAGCGACAGCAGCAGGAATTCGCGCCGCGAGACGATGCGCCAGCAGAGCGACAGCAGCGTGCCGAACTGGAAGGCGAAGCGCCGCTCCGGCGGATGCGTCTCGGGCAGGCGCCACCAGCTGATGGCCACCATGGCGGCGCCGAGCAGCACGAGGAACAGGAATACGGCCCGCCAGCCGAACGCGACATGTACCCAGCCGCCGATCACCGGCGCGACGGCCGGCGCGAACCCGAACAGCATCGTGATCAGCGACATCAGGCGCTGCGCCTCGTGCCCGGCATAGAGATCCCGCACCACGGCGCGCGCGACCACCATGCCCGCGCCGGCCGTCGCGCCCTGCAGCGCGCGAAAGGCGAGCAGCAGGCCGAAGTCCGGCGCCAGCGTGCAGGCGAGCGACGCGAGCGTGTAGAGCGTGAGGCCCGCGAGTACGACGCGTCGGCGGCCATACGCATCCGACAGCGGGCCGTGCAGCAGCATCGTCAGCGCATAGGGCACGAGGTACGCGGTGAGCGTCTGCTGCAGCTGCCACGCCGAGAGATCGAACTCCTGCGCGATCGCCGGAAACGACGGAAAGAAGGTGTCGATCGAGAACGGGCTCAGCATCGACACGAACGCGAGCAGCGCCGCGAGGCCGAGCGACGGCCGGGGATCCGGGTGATGCGTCATGCGGGATCGGGACGCAGCGAACCCAGCCACGCCGCCGGATCCTCTCCCCGCTCGAGCACCTCCACCAGCGCGGAACCCACGACGACGCCGTCGACGTGACCGGCGAGGCGCGCGACCTGTTCGCGCGAGCGGATCCCGAAGCCCGCGCACACCGGCACGGCCGACACCGCGCGCACGCGGTCGAGATACGCGATCACCTCGTCGGGCACCGCGACGTGCCTGCCGGTGGTGCCCGTCATCGTGACGGCATACACGAAGCCGCGACACGCGCCGCACACTTTCGCGAGACGCGCGGGCGTGGTCACCGGTGTCGCCATCTGCACGAGCGCGATGCCGCGCGCCTCGAGCGCGCGCCGCAGGTCACCGCCTTCGTCGAACGGCAGGTCGGGCACGATGAAGCCCGCGACTCGTGCGCGCTCCGCGGCGGCGGCGAGTTCGTCGTAGCCGAAGGCCAGCAGCGGATTGAGATAGCTCATCAGCAGCAGCGGCGCCTTCACGGCCGGCATCGCGGCCAGCTCCTCGAGGATCCATCGCAGCGTGACGCCCTGCGCGAGCGCTGCACGGCTCGAGCGCTGGATCGTCACGCCATCCGCCATCGGATCGGTGAAGGGCACGCCGATCTCGACGACGTCGGCCGCCGCGGCGACGGCCGTGAGCTGCGCGCGGAATGTGTCGCGCCGCGGGAAGCCCGCGGTCATGAACGCGACGAGTGCGGGCCCGCGCTGCGCGGCCGCACGAATGGCCGCGGTGATGCGCTCGTGCGGCGCCGGTGCGGCCGGTGCGTTCATGCCGCCCCCCGCCTGCCGGCCGCTTCGAGTTGCGCGATGAGCGTGCGCTGCAATGTCGGCATGTCCTTGTCGCCGCGACCCGAAAGCCCGATCAGGATCCGTTTGCCCGGATGCGTGGCGGCCCAGCGCCGCGCGCCGGCGAGCGCATGCGCGCTCTCGAGCGCCGGCAGGATCCCCTCGCTCTGGCAGCATTCCAGCACCGCCGCGAGCGCCTCGTCATCGCTCGCCGCCTCGTAGCGCACCCGCCCCGCCGCCTGCAGCAGCGCGTGCTCGGGGCCCACGCCCGGATAATCGAGGCCCGCCGAAATCGAATGTGTTTCCTGGATCTGGCCGTGCGGATCCTGCAGCAGCAGCGAGTACGCGCCCTGCAGCACGCCCGGGCGACCGAGCGCGAGCGATGCGGAATTCTCGCCGAGCGCGGGCCCTCGCCCGCCCGCCTCGATGCCGACGATCTCGACCGACGCATCCGCGACGAACGGGTGAAAGAGGCCGATGGAGTTCGAGCCGCCGCCGACACAGGCGAACAGTGCGTCCGGCAGCTCGCCCGTCCGCTCGAGAAGCTGCGCGCGCGCCTCGCGGCCGATGATCGTCTGCAGTTCACGCACGAGGTACGGATAGGGATGCGGCCCGATCGCCGAGCCGAGGAGGTAGTAGGTACCGAGCGGATCGGCGACCCAGTCGCGCAGCGCCTCGTCGACCGCCGCGCGCAATGTGCGATCACCCTCGGTCACCGGCACGACTTCGGCGCCGAGGAGCCGCATGCGCCCGACATTCGGCGCCTGGCGCTCCATGTCGATCTCGCCCATGTAGACCGTGCACGGCAGGCCGACGCGCGCGCACGCCGCGGCGCTCGCGACACCGTGCTGGCCCGCGCCGGTTTCGGCCACGACACGCCGCGCGCCGAGACGCCGCGCGAGCAGCGCCTGGCCGATCGCGTTGTTGATCTTGTGCGCGCCCGTGTGCGCGAGGTCTTCGCGCTTGAGCCACACGTCGGCGCCCCAGCGTGCGCCGAGCCGCTTTGCATGGGTGAGCGCCGTCGGGCGGCCGACCCAGCCCTGCAGTTCATCGGCGAGCTCGCGCTGGAAATCGCTCGCATGCAGATGCGTGCGCAGCCCGGCCTCGAGGCGCTCGATGGCCGGAATCAGCGTCTCGGGCACATAGCGCCCGCCAAAGGGCCCGAAGCGCCCGCGCGCATCGGGAAATTTTCCGGCGATCGAATCGGCCAGCAGCCGCTTGCGATCGGCCTCGCCCAGCGATGACATCGTTCAACTCTCCCGGCAGGCGACCCGCGCCGCCGCCACGAATCGTGCGATCTTTTCCGCACTCTTGATACCCGGCGCACTTTCGACGCCGCTCGAAACATCCACGCCCCAGGGCCGGACGGCGCGGACCGCGTCGTCCACATTGCCCTCCGTCAATCCACCCGCGAGCACGAGTTCGACGCCGCGCGCGCGCAGCGCCGCCGCTTCCCGCCAGTCCGCCACGCTGCCCGCGCCACTCACGGGACCCTCGAACAGCGCCCGTGCCGGCAACGTGCCTTCGAGCGTCCGTCCCGCGCGCAGCACGGGCAGCCGCTCGAGCGTGCCCGGCAACGCGAGCGCGCCGAAATCGTCGGCGTCGGCCTGCAGGATATCGGGCCGGAATTCCTCGAGCACGGCCGCGACTTCCGCCGGCTCCGGATGGCGCATCACGGCGACACAGCGCAACCGGCCACGCGCCGGCGCCGCGAGTCGCGCGGCGTGCGCCGGTTCGACGCGCCGTACCGATGCGGCGAACACGAATCCCACCGCATCCGCGCCCGCGTCGATCGCGGCCGCAACCGCCTCGGGCGTCGTCGCACCGCAGATCTTGACCCACAGCGCCCGCTCACGCATGGGAATGCCGCTGCCCCTGCGCGCCGCGCCCGGCGGCGAGCATGTCGCGCAGCAAAGCGCCCGGCGATGCGTGCTTCATCAGCGCGCTGCCGATCAACGCCAGGTCATAGCCCGCCGCCGCGATGCGCGCCGCGTCCGCGACATCGTCGAGGCCGCTCTCCGCGACGCGCGGCCACTTCCGCGGCAGGCGCGGCGCGAGCGCCTCGAGCCTCCCCGGCACCACCTCGAGGGTCGCGAGATCGCGGCAATTGAGGCCGACCAGGACCCGGGCGCTCGTGCCCGCGGCGAGTTCGCCGGCGAGATCGAGATCCGCCTCGTCGAATGCCTCGAGCAGCACGAAAAGACCGAGTCCCGCAGCAGCGTCGATCAACGCCGCATTCTGCGCACGCGACAGCATGCGGAGGATCACGAGCACACCGCCCGCCCCGGCCGCGCGGGCTTCGAGCACCTGGTACGGATCGACGAGGAAATCCTTGCGCATCGCCGGTACCCGCGCCGGCGCGAGCGCCGCGGTCGCCTGCGCGAGATGGTCGAGCGAGCCATCGAAGCGGCTCGGCTCGGTGAGGACGGACACGGCCGCCGCCCCGGCGGTCGCATAGGACTGCACGCGTGCGGCGATGTCTTCGCGAGCGGCCGTCGCGAGCGCACCCACCGCCGGTGAGCGCAGCTTCATTTCCGCGATGATGTCGAAGCCGTGCGCCGACAATGCGAGCGCGGGTGGCGCGGGTGCGGCGAGCGCGCGACGCTCGAGCACGGCGCGCGGGCAGGCCTCGATCG
>JABAQN010000048.1 GCA_019187495.1 Steroidobacteraceae bacterium | reverse complement strand
CCCGTTCGCCGCTCGCCGCCAGGATTGCTCCCGCGCTGCCGCTCGACTTGCATGTGTTAAGCACGCCGCCAGCGTTCAATCTGAGCCAGGATCAAACTCTTCACTTGAAGATTTTGAACACTCGAAATGAATGGCTCAAAAGTACATTGCTGGACTTCTGGTCACTCGGTTTTTGCATCCAAAGGACGCATCGACGCGAGTCCCCACACAAATTACCTGCCGAACTTTTAAAGAGCATGCCGGCGCGCGGGGCGCAGGCGGGGGGCGGAAGTATAACGACCGCCCCGATTCCGTCAACTTCCTTCCGACAACAAGCTCCCTGCCGCGTTTCCGCGGGGCGCTTGCCGTGGGAAGGGCGCGCAGTATAGCGGCGCCAGACTGCCTGTCAACGCATCGTCAGGCGTGGTGCCGGGTTTCCGGTTGTTCGGTTATTGCGGCGCAGCCGCGCAATAACCGAACAACCGGAAACCCGGCACCAAATCAAGCCTTTGCGACCACTTTGACTCGCGCGAAGCGCCGCGGGCCGACCTGCAGGATGTGGCACGCACCGACCGGCAGGCGCCGCTGCGGATCGGCGACCTTTTCCCCGTCGATCCGCACCGCCCCCTCGGCGATCTTGCGCCGCGCTTCGGATCCGCTCGCGACCAGCCCGGTGCCCGCCGACAGCGCCGCCGCCAGGGCGATATCGCCGCTCTTCGCATCGGCGACCACGGCGATCTCGGGCAGGTCGGTCGGCAGCGTCCGGTCGCTGAAACGCGCAATGAATTCCGCCTGCGCGCGCTCCGCCGCGGCGGCGTCATGGAAGCGTGCGACGATCTCGCGGCCGAGTTCGAATTTCACGTCGCGCGGATTGCGGCCCGCGGCAACGGCCGCGCGCAGCGCCTCGATTTCGGAGAGCGGTCGAAACGACAACAGCTCGAAATAGCGCCACATCAGCTCGTCCGAGATACGCATCAGCTTGCCGAACATCTCGCCGGCGGGCTCCGCGATGCCGATGTAGTTGCCGAGCGATTTCGACATCTTCTGCACGCCGTCGAGCCCCTCGAGCAGCGGCATCGTCAGCACGATCTGCGGCTCCTGGCCGTAGCCCTCCTGCAGCTGGCGTCCCACGAGCAGGTTGAATTTCTGGTCGGTGCCACCGAGTTCGACATCCGCGGCGAGCGCCACCGAATCGTAGCCCTGCGCAAGCGGGTAGAAGAACTCGTGCACCGAGATCGGCTGGCCGCTGCGATAGCGCTTCGCGAAATCGTCGCGCTCGAGCATGCGCGCCACGGTGTATTTCGCAGCGACCTCGACGAACTTCGGCAGCGGCATCGCGCTCAGCCACTTCGAATTGAATTCGATCGTGGTGCGCGCCGGATCGAGGATGCGAAAGATCTGCTGCTCGTAAGTGTGCGCATTCGCCTGCACTTCCTCGGGCGTCAGGCGCGGTCGGGTCGCATTGCGGCCTGTCGGATCACCGATCAGGCCGGTGAAATCACCGATCAGGAAAATGACTTCGTGGCCGAACTGCTGGAACTGGCGCATCTTGTTGATCAGCACCGTGTGACCGAGATGCAGGTCGGGCGCGGTCGGGTCGAAGCCGGCCTTGACGCGCAGCGGCTTGCCGCGGGCGAGCTTCTTCGCGAGCTCCGCTTCGATCAGCAGATCCTGGGCGCCGCGCCGGATCTCGGCGAGCTGGGCGGTCACATCAACGGTCATCGTCGCTTCACTCCGTGGGCGCGAAACTCTAGCAGCCCGGCGCGTGCGCTGCTCGATCCGCGCACGGCGTCACGGCGCCCGATACCAGGATCGCGCGGCGGCGCATTGACCCGGCAGGGCGCGGTCGGGTACGGTCGCGTCACCTTTCCGGATCAATGGCTTCCATGCGTTTCGACCGCGGCCGCAAATGGCGCAGCTTCCACGTTTCCGGCGCGGTCGCGCTCAAGGTGGGCTGCTGCGCGCTGCTCGCGCTCGCCTGGGCGCAGTTCGAACCCGCCGCGGGCGCGCCCGAGATCACCGAGTTCTCGATCGCCCGCGCCTTGCTGCCCGACGAGTCGAAGGTCGCCGAATCCGCGCCGATCGGCGCCGCCAGCCTCGCCGGCAGCGCCATCGAAGTGATCGTCCGCCGCAACGACACGCTCGACCGGATTTTTCGCAGCCTCGAACTGAACCTCGCCGATCTCGCGGCGCTGCGCGACCTGCCCGATCTGCGCACGGCACTCGATCGCCTCTACCCGGGCGAGGCGCTCACCTTCATCCGTGACGGCGCCGGCCGCCTCCTCGGACTCGAACGGCAACTCTCGGAAAGCGAACGCCTGCGGATCGACCGTGCCGACGACCGGTTCACCGCTCACATCATCGACAATCCGCTCGAGCGCGAAGTGCGCACGACCGGCGCGACCATCACGTCGTCGCTGTTCGAGGCCGCGCAGGCGGCGGGCATTTCCGACCAGACCGCGATCGCGATCGCGGATGTCTTCGCGTGGGACATCGACTTCGTGCTCGACGTGCGCAGCGGCGACCACTTCGTCGTCACGTACGAGCGCCTGTCACAGGATGGCGAGTACCTGCGCGACGGCGCGCTGCTCGCGGTCAAGTTCGTCAACCAGGGGCGCGAGTATCGCGCCGTGCGCTATGTCGACCCCGAGGGCGACGCGCGCTATTTCACGCCCGAGGGTCGCAGCCTGAAGAAGGCGTTCCTGCGCGCGCCGCTCGAGTTCACGCGCGTCTCCTCGCGCTTCAATCCGAACCGCCGGCATCCGGTCCTGAACCGGATCCGCGCGCATCGTGGCGTCGATTACGCCGCCCCGACCGGCACGCCGGTGCGTGCCGCCGGCGACGGTCGCGTGCGATTCCGCGGCGTGAAGGGCGGCTACGGCAACGTCGTCGAGCTGTCGCACACGAACGGCGTCGTGACGGTCTACGGGCACATGTCCCGCTTCGCGCGCAGCCTGCGCACCGGCGAGCGTGTCACGCAGGGCCAGGTGATCGGCTATGTCGGGCAGAGCGGCCTCGCGACCGGGCCGCACCTGCATTACGAATACCGCGTGAACGGCGTGTACAAGGATCCGCAGAAAGTGAAGTTGCCGAACGCCGATCCGTTGCCCGAGGCGCTGCTCGCGGACTTTCGCGCCCAGACTGCGCTGCTGCTGGCCGGGCTCGATCGCGACACGGTGCCCGGTCGGGCGCCGACGCCGGCGCTCGCGCGCGCGAAGTAATCGGTCAGGCGGAAAACGACGAACCGCAGCCGCAGGTGGTGGTCGCTTGGGGATTGCGGATCACGAACTGGGCGCCATCCAGCCCTTCGCGATAATCGATTTCGGCGCCGGTCAGGTACTGCGCGCTCATCGGGTCGACCAGCAGCTTGACGCCCTGGTTCTCGACACAGGTGTCGCCGTCCTGCAATTCCTCGTCGAATTCGAAGCCGTAGGACAGGCCCGAGCAGCCACCGCCCTGCACGAACACGCGGAGCATCAGCTTCGGATTGCCTTCCCCGCGGATCAGGTCGCTGACCTTGCGGGCGGCGGCATCGGTGAAGACAAGGGGCGTGGTATCGGTGCTCATGGCTCTGAAAAAAGGCTGACTTGACAATAGTTTATGCGTCGACTGCCCCTCCGGTCAAAAACACCGGGACGCGCGCCCCCGGGCCCTCACCCGGCCGCCTCCGTGACCGTATAGCGGCCCGTGACGGCCCCGCTATCCTCGACCAGCCTCGGGGCGGCATCGGCCCCGATCGGCACCAGGCGGCCCCGGATCTCGGCTCCGAGCGCCATTTCGATCTGGCCGTAATGGACGCTGCCCTCGACCCGCGCCCGGGCCCCGAGCACGACTCGCACTGCAGCATGAATGTCGCCGTTCACCGTACCGTTCAGCACCACGTTCTGGGCGGCCACCGAACCATCGATCTGGCCCTGCTCGCTCACCGACAACGTCGCGGGCGTCGAGCCTTCGCCGCGGACATTGCCCGTCACGCGCCCGTCGAGGTGCAGGCCGCCCTCGAAGGCGAGATCGCCGTCGATGCGCGAACCCTTGCCGATCAGCGTATCGACCCTGAGCTTCAGCGCCTTGTCCTTGCCGAACATCTATTCCACGCTCCACGGCAGCGACTGGGTGACCGGCGTCACTCCCTTCCTCGCCGAGCGTACCTCGACCGTCACGCTCGTGGGACTGAAACCTTCAGGAAGTGTGATCTCGGGATCGAAGTTCTCGAAGTAGCGGAAGGAGAACGGCAGTTCGCTGCGCTTGTCGGCGGCGAGCGCGCCGAGGTCGAGCGTCAGTGGCCCGCCATCGCGCTCGCCCTCGACCCGGATCGTGACGGCGCCGTCGACACTGCGGTCCGATCGCACCGGCTGCACGAGCGTGATGCGCAGCCGAAACTGCCGCGGCGCGGCGCCCGCCGTGATGCGCAGCTGCTGGATTTTCACTTCCGGGGCATTGCCGCCCTGCTCGACCACGCCCTTGTAGAACGCGATTTCCTGCGATTGTTGCGCCACCTGCGCCTGCAGCTCGCCGATCGTCTTCGCGACCTCGGCGCGCTCGCGGCCCTGGCCCACCTGCGTGGACTCGAACTCGGCGAGCTTGACGCGCATTTCGCGATTGGCCTGCTCGAGGCGCTCGAGGTTGACCCGGTACTCGGCGGCGCGTTGCGACACCGTCAGCCGGTCATAGCCGCCGTCGAAGCGGCCGTATTCGTAGGTCACGTAGAACGCGAACACGCCGAGCAGCGCGAGCACGGCGATGAGCCAGCGCCCGCGCGCCGGCGCATACGTCCGCACGACGAGCTTCGGCACGGTCTCGGTCACGCGACGCCCTTCCACCAGTCGGGATAGGCAGGCAGCCCCGCGGGAAACGCGATGGCGCCGAGCTCGTGCAGCGCACGCCGATACACCGGGCGCTTGAAGGCGATGACTTCGCGCACGGGCTCCCAGAACTCCGCCCACCGCCATTCGTCGAATTCAGGCTCGTTCGTGCCGTCGAAGCGGAACTGGACATCGTCATTCGCGAGTGTCAGCAGGAACCAGCGCTGCTTCTGGCCGATGCAGACCGGGTGCTGATGGCGCCGCACGAACTTCGCCGGCAGGCGGTAGCGAAGCCAGCGCGCGGTGCTGCCGGCGACATGCACATCGTCAGGCCCCAGGCCGACTTCCTCGCGCAGTTCGCGCAGCAGCGCCGCTTCGGGCGCCTCGCCGACGCGCATGCCGCCCTGCGGGAACTGCCAGCCGCGGCCGCCGACACGCCGCCCGAGGAACACGCGGCCGTCGGCGCGCATCAGCACGATGCCGACATTGGCCCGAAACCCGTCCGCGTCGATCACGTCGGTCATGAGCGCTTTTTAACCCGTGGGGTGCGCATGGGACAAGGCGCGGGGCTGTTACGCTTGCATCCCGTGACATCCGCCGGAACAGTCCTGCGCTTCGCGCTGCTCACCGCACTCGTGCTCGTCGCGATCGCGGCGTCGCTGCTCCATGGCAGTTCCGGCATCGGCCTGCGCGAGGCCCTCGCCGCGCTCGCGGGCGGCGGCGACGAGCTGTCACGCAGCATCGTGCTCGAGGTGCGCCTGCCACGCACGCTCGCCGCGGTCGGCGTCGGCAGCGTGCTCGCCCTCGCAGGCGTGCTGCTGCAGGCGCTCTTTCGCAATCCGCTCGCGGACCCTTACGTGCTCGGCGTATCGGGCGGCGCCGCGGTCGGCGCGCTCGCGGCACTGATCGCCGGCGCGGGTGCGGTCGCGACGCGCAGCGGCGCCTTCGCCGGCGCGATGGCGACCATCGCGATCGTCGCCGTCACGGGCCGCGGAGGCGGCGTGACACGGCTGCTGCTGACCGGTGTGGTCGTCGCGAGCGCCTGCGGAGCGGGCGTCGCAGTGCTGCTCGCGCTCGCCGACAGCGGCCAGCTGCGCGGCATGGTGTTCTGGCTCGCGGGCGACCTCGGCTGGTCGGAGGACCCCTGGACGAGCACATTCGCCGCACTCGCCGCGCTCGTGCTCGCGCTCGCCTTCGCCCGTCCGCTCAACGTGCTCGCGGCGGGCGAGCGGCGCGCACAGGCGGTCGGACTCGACGCGACGATCGCCCGCTGGGCGATCTTTCTCGCCGCCGCGGCGCTCACCTCGACGGCGGTGATCACGGCGGGCACCGTCGGCTTCGTCGGACTCGTGACACCGCATGCCGTGCGTCTCGCGTTTCGCACCGGCGATCACCGGATCGTCGCACCTGCGGCGGCACTGCTCGGGGGCGGCTTCGTCACGGCGGCCGACTACGTCGCGCGCACGATCGCCGCCCCGCGGCAACTGCCCGTCGGCGCGATCCTCGCGCTGATCGGGGCACCACTCTTTCTCGTGCTGCTGCGCTCGACCGTCAACGCACCGCGCGCTCCGCGATGACGAAGCGATCGCGACCGGCGCTCTTGGCGCGATAGAGCGCCGCGTCGGCCTCGGCCATGAGCCGCTCGGCGAGCGCGCGGTAGTCGCGTTCATCGGGCGCCGGTTCCGCGAGCGCCCCGCCGATCGACAGCGTGACGCGCTCGCCGCCCTCGCCGCCCGTCGGCACCGGCGTCGCATTCATCGCGGCCGTCAGGCGCTGCGCGAGGCGCTCGAGGTCGGCCGCGCGGGCGCCGCCGAGCAGCACCGCGAATTCATCGCCGCCGAACCGTGCGCCGGTGTCGCTCGAACGGATCTGCGAGGCGATGCGCCGCGCGATTTCCTTCAGCACGATGTCGCCGGCCAGGTGTCCGTGGCTGTCGTTGATCTGCTTGAAGTGATCGACGTCGATCATCAGGAGGCCGACCGAGGCGCCGGTCCGCTGCGCGCGCGCGAGTTCCTCGCGCAGGCGCGCATTGAGGTAGCGCCGGTTGTGAAAGCCCGTGAGGAAGTCCGTGACACCGGTGCGCGTGAGGCGCGCGCGATTGATCGCGTTCTCGAGACAGATCGCCGCCACCACGCCGAGGTGCGCGAGGAAGTCGCTCGCGAGGTCGGCGGTGAAGCGCCCCGGATCGCGGCTCTCGAACACCAGCACGCCAAGCCGCAGGTCCGCGCGTGGCAGGGGCAGGAAGGCGTAGCTGCCGCCGACCGCGGTCGAGCGCAGCGCCCGCACCGCCTCGGCCGGCAGGCGGCTGCCGAGCCAGGGTTTCGCGAGCCCGCCGAGCGCGAGCGCCATCGCGTCGAGCCGGTCCTCGTGCCGCACGTGGGCGAGGAGCTCGTGGCCGACGTTCTCGCCGGTCGCGAGATGGCGCACTTCGTGCTGCGGGTCCTTCAGCAGCACCATTACACGATCGAGCTGGTAGGCCTCGCGCAATCCGTCGATCAGGCGCCCCAGGAGTTCGGCGAGCGAGCCGGCACGCAGCAGGTCGAGTTCGCGCTCCTGCGTCTTGGCGAGCAGCGCCTCGTTGCGGGCCGCCGCGGCCGCGAGTTCGACGAGCCGGGCGCGCAGCAGCCGGTTCTCGCCTTCCGACGCGTCGGGCGGCGGCGGGTCACTGCGACGGGGCGGTTTGCGCGGCTCCATCGGCGTCGGGCGCCTGCGATCAGGCACGCTTCTCCGTGACGCTGCGCCGGTCCTCGAAGTAGTCCTTGCCGCGCAGCATCAGCGCCGTGAATGCGGCCCGGTCCTGGGCGAGCACCGCCGCACGCAACCGCTCGACCGACTTCGCCAGCGCCTCGAGCGACTCGGCGCCGTAGTCGTTCAGCGCCTGGATCTCGAAATAGAGGTCGGGGCTCTCCTGCGCGACCTTGCTCGCGACGTCGAGTTGCGCGTCGAACGTCGTGCTCGAGAGCCGCGCGAGCCGCGGCGCCGCCTCGCCGCTGTCGGCGAGCGCGTTGTAGAAGGCGATGTTGAGCGCATGCGAAAGCCCGAGCACGTAGGCGATCAGGCGGTCGTGGTCATCGAGGCTCATCACCACCCGCTCGACCATCGTCGGGGCGAAGAGTTCGCGCGCGCGCTCGAGCGCCTCCGGCACGCCGAGGTCGACGAAGATCACGTGGCGCCCCGACAGCAGTTCCGTATCGGGGCCGAACATCGGATGCAGCGATGTCACCTTGACGCCGTGCGAGCGCAGCGCCATCAAGCCGCCGCGCAGCGGCGACTTCAGCGAGCCGAGATCGAACACGACGCCGCGCGGGCGGCGCATCGCGAGCTCGCGCAGCACCGCGTCGGTCGCGCCGAGCGGGGTCGCGACCACCAGGAAATCGTGCGCGAGATCGCTCGTGTGCCAATCGACGCGCGGCGCGCGCTCGAGCGGCGTGCCCGCGAGCGCCGCGGCCGAGGGATCGGCGATCTCGACCGCGTAGCCCTGCGATTGCAGGAATTCGGCGAACCAGCGACCCATCTTGCCCGCGCCGCCGATCACGAGTGCGCGCTGGCCGGTGCCGGCGCCGTGCGCCGCGACGCTCGCGCGTTCCTGGGTGGTCAGCGACGAGCGGATCAGGAGCCGCATGAACGTTTCCGCCAGGTCCCCGGACACGCCGAGCTTCGCGGCCTGCCCGCGCGCACCCATGATGACTTCGCGCTCACGCTCGTAGTCGCGCGTCGCGTATCCCGTCGCGCGCTTGACGCGCGCGATCTCGCGACTGGTGTGCTGGCGGTCGGCGACGAGTTCCAGGAGTTGGGCGTCGAGATCGTTGAGGTGCTGGCGAAGCTCTTCGAGGGTCATGCGGGGCCTGGTGCGGGTTGCCGGCCCCCTTTGTACCGGTCGGGTCGGCCCGGCGGCAAGCGTGGGGACGGGAGGCGTCCCCACGCTGCGCCGACCTGTCGCTTCAGGCCGTCACTTCAGCGGAATGTAGAGCTGTATGCCGAGGGACGGCTGGCCACCGTAGCCGTACACGGGCGCCGGGTAGTAACGCGGCGGCGGGTAGTACACGCGCGGTCGCGGGTAGTAGACCCGCGGTGGCGGGTAGTACACGCGCGGCGGCGCGTAGTAGCGTGGCGCCGGGTAGTACCGGCCCTCGCGATAGCGATGGTCGCGGCGGTAGTCGTGGTGGTCGCGATCGTAGGTACGGTAGTGCTTGCCGCCGCGGTCGCCGTCCCAGTCACGGTCGTGGTCATGGGCGAACGCGGCGGTGCCTACCGAGGCAAGGACAAGGGCAAGCAGGGCCGAGCGAAGCATGGCTGGTTCCTCCGGGACGCCCACGATGGGAGTCCGATCACGGCTGTGAGTCTGTACGCCGGTCAATGAACCGGTGCTGAACCGTGCGGTACCATGCGACCCCATGATTCCCGCCGCATTCCTGCCCGATCCGCTGCCCCGCGAACCGCTGTCGCTCGCCGCCGACTGGCTGGCCGAGGCCACGCGCCGCGCCGAGCAGCCGAACCCGAACGCCATGGTGCTCGCAACCGTCGGCGACGGCGGGGCACCCTCGGCCCGCGTGGTGTTGTGCAAGGAAATCGTCGCGGCGCCCGGCTATGTGTGCTTCTACACGAACTACCGGTCCCGCAAGGGGCAGGAACTCGCGACCCATCCGCGCGCGGCGCTCGTGATGCACTGGGACCACCTGCACCGGCAGGTGCGCATCGAGGGCCGGGTCGTCGCGGCGCCAGCGGCCGAGAGCGATGCGTACTTTGCCTCGCGCCCGTGGCAGCGGCGGATCGGCGCATGGGCGAGCGCACAGAGCGAACCCGTCGCTTCGCGCGCGGCGCTGCTCAGCGCCGTGGCCGAAACGGCAGCGCGCTTCCATGCCCCCGTGCCGGGGCCGGAAGACGACCCGGAGCCCGCGGGGCTCGCGATCCCGCGGCCGCCGCATTGGGGCGGCTACCACCTGTGGGCGAGCGCGGTCGAGCTGTGGGTCGAGGGCGAATCGCGCATCCATGACCGCGTGCGATGGGAACGCCGTCTCGAGCCGGCCGGCACGGCGTTCGATGCCGGCGCCTGGCGCGCGACACGGCTGCAGCCCTGACGGCGCGCGAGCGTGTGGCGCTTCCTGCGGATCACGCTGCTGCTGCTCGTGTTGTTCGTCGTCGCCGCGACGGCGTGGCTCGATCGCAGGGGCAGTCGCGACTGGCGGGAGCCGCTGTGGGTGGGCCTCTATCCGGTGCGAGGCGACGATGATCCCGTGACGCGGGAGCACGTCGCGCGCCTCGACCGCGCGTCGTTCGCGTCGATCGAAGCGTTCTTCGCGCGCGAGGGCCGTGGTTACGCGGTGCCCGCGCAACCGGTGCACATCGAACTGTATCCGCGCGTGAAGACATCGCCGCCCGAACTGCCGGCGGGAGCGGGCTGGCTGCGCACCGCGACGTGGAGCCTCTCGATGCGCTGGTACGCCTCGCGTGCCGTCGCGCAGGCGGGAGGCGCGCCGCCCAGCATCCGCATTTTCGTGATCTACCACGCGCCCGCCCGCACCAGCGTGCTGCCGCATTCGCTCGGGCTTTCCAAGGGCCTGATCGGCGTCGTGCACGCCTATGCCGATCGTGATCACGAAGGCGCAAACGCGGTCGTGATCGCCCACGAGCTGCTGCACACGCTCGGCGCGACCGACAAATACGACCCGGCGACCCTGATGCCGCGCTTCCCTGAAGGGTTTGCGGAGCCCGGCCGGGAGCCGCGCTATCCGCAGCCGCTCACCGAAATCATGGCGGGCCGGCGCGCGCTGAGCGCCGCTCGCGCCGAGATGCCGGATTCGCTCGGGCAAGTCGTGGTGGGTACGGCAACCGCAACTGAAATCGCATGGGCAGCGCCGTGAGCCGCACGATCCTCGCCGTGCGCGGGCTCGGCATACACGCCGGTGATCGCATACTGGTGCGCGACTTCGATCTCGATGTCCGCTGCGGCGAATGCGTCGCGCTCCTCGGCAGGAATGGCGCGGGCAAGAGTCTCACGCTGCACGCGCTCGCCGGGCTCGAGCGTGCGGGCGCGGGCACGATTTCGCTCGATGGACGCGCGCTCGACGGGCTGCCGCGTCGCGCCATCGCGCAGCGGATCGGCCTGCTGCTGCAGGACCCGGAGTCCGGCCACTCCGAGACGGCGCTCGAAACGGTGCTCGTGGGTCGCCATCCGCATCTCGCCCCGTGGCAATGGGAGCGCGACGAAGATCGCCGGCTCGCCCGCTCGATGCTGACGCGCGTCGGGCTCGGCGACTGCGGTGCGCGGCGCACCGGCTCACTGTCGGGCGGCGAGCAGCGGCGCGTCGCGATGGCGACGCTGCTCGCGCAGCAGCCGGCGGTGTATCTCCTCGACGAGCCGACCAATCACCTCGATCCGCACCACCAGCTCGCGGTGCTCGATCTGTTCCGCGAACAAACGCACGGCGGCCACGCGGTGGTCGCGACATTGCACGATCCATCGCTCGCCGCGCGTTATGCGGACCGCGCGGTGCTGCTCTTCGGCGATGGCCGCTGGCTCGCGGGCCCGGTCGATGAGGTGCTCACGCCCGAGCATCTGTCGGCGCTTTATCTCGTGCGCATCGTCGTGGCGGAGGTCGAGGGTCGGCGCGTGTTCGTCGCGGCCTGAGCCGTTACGGCGCAAACATCGGCGCGACGAGCGCGTGCAGCGGCGCGTTCGCCGCGAGCACGGAAGTCGTCGCGAGCCCGACCGGCGCGCCGTCGAGACCGGTGAACACGCCGCCCGCCTCGCGCACGATCACGGTGAGCGCCGCGATGTCGAGGATGTTCACGTCGGACTCGATCACGACGTCGAGCGCACCGCGCGCGAGCAGGTGGTAGTGCACGAAGTCGCCGTAGCCGCGAATGCGGCTCACCCGCCCGACGAGATCGGCGTACGCCGCCCAGCCCCGGGACGAGCGGGCCAGTGTCTTCAGGTTGCCGGTCGAGACGATCGCATCCGCGAGGGCGTTCGTCGCGCCCACGCGGATCGGCTTGCCGTCGAGGAAGGCGCCTTCGCCCCGCGCGGCCCACGCGAGCTCGCCGTAGGCCGATGCGCTCGACACGCCGAGCACCAGCTCGCCGGCGCGCAGCAGCGCGATCTGCGTGGAGAAGAACGGGCAGTCGCGCACGAAGGATTTCGTCCCGTCGATCGGATCGACGAGCCAGATGCTCTCGGCGTCCATCGCGCTGCGGCCGGTTTCCTCGCCGTAGAAACCGTAGGCGGGAAAGTGGCGCGACAACACTTCGCGAATCGCTTCCTCGGAGCGCACGTCGGCGTCGGTGACCGGCGAGCGATCGGCCTTCAGGGTCACCGCGAGATTGCGCCGGTACAGCGCGTTCACGACAGTGGCGGCGGCGCGTGCGGCTTCGAGCGCGGCGGCGAGTTCGGCATCGAGGGACATCGGGCGGGCAGTATATGTGATACAGTTCGCGCGCTGCCCAGGCGTACGGGAAGCCGGTGAAGCGCATCGCGCCATTCCGGCACTGCCCCCGCAACGGTAAGCAGGCAACGATCGCATCTGTCCCCATCGGGGACGCCACTGCGCGCAGGCGCGGGAAGGCGATGCGACGAGGCGTCGAATGGCGCCTCTCCTGCGAGTCCGGAGACCGGCCTGTCAGCAGGTCTCGTCGTCACAACCAACCATGCGGGCGTGCATGGGGAAAGGGCTGATCCAATGTTCACCGTCACCGGTGCGGCGCGCGCCGCCGTACTTGCGTCACTGTCTTTCACCGTCCTCGCGCAGTCGCCGCTCGACGAAGCGGTCGTCACCGCGACCCGCACCCAGGTGCCGCTCGAGGAACTGATCGCGCCGTATTTCGTGATCGATCGCGAAACGATCGAGCGCTCGCTCGCGCCGGATGTGGGCGAGCTGCTGCGTACCCATGCGGGCATCGAGCTCGCGCGTTCCGGCGGGCCCGGCCAGCCGACTTCGCTCTTCATGCGCGGCACCGACAGCAATCACACGGTCGTGCTGATCGACGGCGTGCGCGTGAATCCGGGCACCATCGGCAGCCCGGCGCTGCAGAACATCGCGCCCGAAACGGTACGCCGCATCGAGGTGATCAAGGGGCCGCGCTCGACGCTCTACGGGTCGGACGCGATCGGCGGCGTCGTCAACGTGATCACGAACGCGGCCGCCGCGCGCGGACTTGCGGCCTACGCCAGCGGCGCCCGCTACGACAGCTACAGCGGCGGCCTCGACGGCGGCTGGCGTTTCGGCGACGCGGGCGGCTTCGGCTTCGGCGTCGACTGGCGCGAAACCGCGGGCTTTCCCACGCGCACCGGCGCGACCGAGGATCGCGGCTACGAGAACCTGACCCTCAATCTCGCCGCGGAGTACCTGCCCGCCGACGATCTCGAATTGCGCGCGCGCGCGTGGCGCGCGGGCGGCAACGTCGAATACTCGACGACCGTGTTCGATCCCGTGACTTTCGCGTCGCGCCTGGCACCGGTCGACCAGGACTTCCTCAACGCGAGTTATGCGCTCGAGAGCCGCTGGCAGCCGCATGAGAGGGTCGGCGTGCGCGCGGCACTGACGCGCATCGAAGACCGCATCGACCAGAACCAGGACAACAATGCGCTCGCGGTCCCGCCCTACGATTTCCTGCGCACGGAGCGCAACGGGCTCGAGCTGCAGACGGACCTGCGGCTGCACGAGTCGAACGAGCTCACGCTCGGCGCCCTGCTGACGCGCGAGGACACCGCGTCGCTGTCGTACGGCACGCGCTACGCCGAGCGCACCCGCGTCGACCAGTTCTTCATCGAGGACCGCCACACGAGCGGGCGCCACAGCCTGGTCGCGGCGCTCGGTCTCGTCGATCACGAGACTTTCGGCGACGAGTTGACCTGGAATGCCGAGTACGGCCTCACCTTCCCGACCGCGACCCGCATCACGCTCGCCGCCGGGCGCGCGTTCCGTGCGCCCGACAGCACGGACCGCTACGGTTACGGCGGCAATCCCGATCTCGCGCCCGAAGTCTCGCGGCAGGTGGAAGTGGGGCTGCGCCAGTCGATCGGCACGCACCACACGTTCTATGCGAATGCGTGGCGCAACGACGTCGACGATCTCGTCGAGTTCGTGTTCGACCCGGTGACCTTCAATGGCCACAACGAGAACGTGGGTCGCGCGCGAATCGAGGGCGTCGAATTCGGCTATGCGCTGCGCACCGCGCGCTGGCACGCGCGGCTCGAGGCGACACTGCAGGATCCCCGCAACCGGACCACCGGGGAGCCGCTGCTGCGCCGCGCGCGCGAGAACTATGTGCTCGCCGTCGAACACGACGCCGGACGCCTGGCCTTTGGCGCCGACATCACCTACGCCGCGAGCCGCCTCGACGTCGCGTTTCCCGCCAATGTCCGGCTCGGCGGGTACGCGCTCGTCAACGCGACGGCCCGGCTCGAGTTGACACCCCGCTGGTCGATCCAGGCGCGGCTCGACAATGCATTCGACGAGCGTTACACGCTCGTCCATGGCTACAACACGCCGGGTAGGAGCCTGCTGATAGCCACGCGCTTCGCGTTCCAGTAATTTCGGGGGGATGGGAAACCGCCTTTCGAAGATCTACACCCGCACCGGCGATGACGGCACCACCGGCCTCGGTGACGGCACGCGCGTCCCGAAGGACGACGCCCGCGTCGAGGCCTATGGCACGGTCGATGAGACCAACAGCGCGATCGGCGTCGTGCTCGCGCATGCCGGTGTACCGGAGCGGATCCGCCACTGCCTGACCGAAGTGCAGCACACGCTGTTCGATCTCGGCGGGGAGTTGTGCATTCCGGGTTCGCGCGTGATCACCGCCGACCACACGACGCTGCTCGAGAACGAGCTCGATGCGTTGAACGCCGATCTGCCGCGGCTCAAGGAATTCATCCTGCCGGGCGGCGGGCCGGCGGCCGCGGCCTGCCATGTGGCCCGCGCCGTGTGCCGTCGCGCCGAGCGGGTCGTGTGGACGCTCGTCGATGGCGATCACGTCGCACTCGAAGTGCCGCGTTACCTCAACCGGCTCTCGGACCTGCTGTTCGTGGTCGCCCGCGTGCTCGCGCGCCACGAATCAGGCAGCGAAGTGCTCTGGCGTCACGAGCGCAAATAGCGATCGATCACGCCCGCATATTCCTCCGCGCGCGCCGGATCGAGCAGCGGATGCGCGCCGGGGAACACGTGCTCGCGCACATCCCGCACACCGCCCATGACCGCGGCATGCGTGCACCTGAGCGCTTCCGTATCCGCCGAGAGTGCGAGCACGGGCCGCGCGATCAGCGCGAGCCGCTCGAGCATCCCGTAGGCGCCGAGCGCACGCTTCGGCGCGAGGCCCGTTTCGAGATAGTCGCACAGGTAGGCGTACATCACGGGCAGCGTATCGGCACTGACCTGGAAGCGATCGTCCCACTGCGCGAGCAAGCGCTCGACCATGTCCCAGGCGTAGGTTCGATGGCTACCCGCGGCGGAGAAGGTCGGTGAAAGGCCTGTGAAATGGCCGAGCAGCGTCGCCTTCTGCGCGGCAGTCCAGGCGGGCGAGCCGTCGAGCACGAGGCGCGTGACACCCGCGGGCTCCGCGATCGTGAGCTCGGTCGCGATCGCCGCGGAAATGTGTCCGCCGACCACGGCTGCGGGCCAGGCATCGACGGCGCGCAGCACCTCGCCCAGATTGCGCGCGTAATCCGCGATCGACCAGTCCGCATCGCGCTTGTCCGAGCGGCCGTAACCCGCAAGATCGGGCGCGATCGCGCGATAGCCGCGCGCGGCGAACACCGGCAGCAGGTGCTCGTACATGCGCCCGGACGCCGGCGCCCAGTGCAGCAGCACGAGCGGCGTACCGTCCCCGCAGCTGCGGTAGTGCACCTGTCCCGCGGTCGTGTCGCAATAGGCGCGACGAACGTTCACGACAGGAGCGCGCGCAGTCGCGGCCAGTCGAACGCGGGGCCGGGATCGGTCTTGCGACCGGATGCGATGTCGCTGTGGCCGACGAGCCGCTCACTCGACAGTGACGGATAGGTCGCGAGCAGCACGCGAACGAGTTGCGCGAGCGACTGGTACTGCGCGGGCTCATACGGGCTGTCGTCCGTGCCTTCGAGTTCGATGCCGATCGAGAAATCGTTGCAGGCGGTGCGCCCACCGTATTCCGAGGCACCGGCGTGCCAGGCGCGCTCGCCGAACGGCACGAACTGCGAGATCGAACCGTCGCGCCGGATCAGCGCGTGCGACGACACGCGAAGCGACCGGATCGCTTCGAAGTACGGATGGCGATCGGGCGGCAGGCCACCGGTGAACAGTGCGTCGATCCACGGTCCGCCGAACTCGCCGGGCGGCAGGCTGATGCCGTGCACGACGATCAGCTCGGGCACCATGCCCGCGGGGCGCGGGTCGAAGTGGGGCGAGAGGACTTGCCGCACGTTTTTCAGCAATCCGGTCGCGGCATCGATGTCGAGCGGCATGGATCGATCATGCCACAATCGGCGCATGCGCCCGATCCGTGTGTTCAGCGACGAACCCCTCGCGCCGCGGCGCGAATCCGCCTTGTCACCTGCCGCATCCGGGCACGTGCTGCGGGTCCTGCGCCTGCGCGCGGGCGATGCGCTCACGCTGTTCGACGGCCGGGGAGGTGAGTATCCGGCACGGATCGTGCGCGCCGGAAAACAGGGCGTCGCGGTCGTGACGGAGGATCGGATCGACATCGAGCGCGAGTCGCCGCTATCGATCACGCTGCTGCAGGGTCTCGTGCGCGGCGAGAAGATGGACTGGATCGTGCAGAAGGCCACCGAGCTCGGTATCGCGCGCATCATTCCGGTCGCCACCGCGCGCAGCGTGATGCGCATCGAACCGGGCGAGCGCGGCGGACGAAAGGTCGCGCACTGGCACGCCGTCGCCGCGGCGGCCTGCGAGCAGTGCGGCCGCAACCGCCTGCCCGCCATCGATGCGCCGATGGACTTGCCTGCGGCGCTGGCGGTTGCGGAGACGTCCGCCGACGTGCGCCTGTTGCTCTCGCCGCAGGGCGAGGGTTCGCTCGCGACGGCCGCGTCGGCGGCGAACGTCGCACTGCTGATCGGCCCCGAAGGCGGATTCGAGGAACCCGAAGTGGCAGCGGCCGTTCGTCACGGCTTCCGGACCGTGCAGTTCGGCCCGCGGGTGCTGCGGACCGAGACCGCGGCCATTGCCGCGCTCACCGCGCTGCAGGTCCTGGCGGGGGATCTGATTGGTGCCGGGGTTTCGGTTATTCGGTTATTGGGGCGCTCCGCGCCCTCAATAACCGAATAACCGAAACCCCGGCACCATGCAGCCACGCAGGCTGCGCCTTCAGGGCACGTAGCCGATCTCCCGTTGACGGCGGATCGCCAGCACCCTCACCTCATCGCTCCCCACGAGGAATCGGTAGACGGCGATGTAACCGCAATCGCCGTAGGAGATGACGAGCTCGCGCAGGTCGCCTTCGATGCGGCGCCCGATCAGCGGGTGCAGCGCGAGCGTCTCCACGGCCGTGCGGATCGCGGTAGCCGCTGCGGCAGGGTTCTTCCCCCGCAGGAATTCGAACGCGCGTTCGATATGCGCAATGGAACGCGCCGAATAGACTACCGATGCCACGGCTTGGGCCGTGGCGCGGCGCCCTTCGCCAGCCGGTCGACCCAGGCGTGCACGTCGTCCGCACGATACACCTCACCGGTTCGCTCGATGTCGGCGTCGGCGGCCAGCGCTTCCTTCACGAGGTTACGCATTTCCTCTTCATAGGCAGCGTGACGCTCGACTGCCTCGAGAATGAAGCTGTGCGCAGAACGGCCCGACTTCTCGGCGAGCGCGCGGACCCGCGCCCGCAGCTTCGGCGGCAAGCGGATCGTCGTGGTTTCGCTCATGCCAGCCCTCCAACGTCAAGGGAATACGTCTCGTAGCGCAAACGTAGCACTCAAGTGGGCGCTGGGCAATCACCGTGTGCAGCTACTCCCGGTAGCGGCTGAAGACGTATTCGCGGTCCTTCTGCGGTGCGTGGCAGCTGAAACAGGCGCTCGCCGCCTTGTCGCCAACGGCGCGCTCGGTCTTGCTGTCGCCGGCAAAGCCCTCGAAGCCCCAGCCGCCCGTCTGCGCGTACTTTTTCGCATCCCGGTGCATCACGCCGACCACCTTGCGCTTGCCTTCCGTGACCGCATGGTCGGCCGGCATCGCCTCGAGCAGGTCGAACACGATGACCGCACCGTCGGGAAAGTGCCCGCTCGCATAACCCTTCATCGCCTTGTCGTTCGCGTAGAGATGATGGATGCCGCCGAAGGCGCCATAGAGCGCGTGGCCGGGCTCGATCACCATGCTCTTCACGTGCTGCCAGGCGCGATAGCCTTCCGGATAGGGAACCGCGGCGCTGTCGGCACTGAGGGCGGCGCCGGCCACCGCAGCCGCGGCGAGTGCGGCACCGGCCGCGAGATGACGCATGTTCATTGAAATTCTCCCCTGGGTGTTGGCCCCAATGGCCGTGCGCGCGACAATCTAGGCGCGGCCGTGCCCCGGCAGAAGTCTGCACCTCACGGTGCATTGCTTACTTTTCGGTGCAAATTGATGGCAACACAGAGGAAAAAGAAAGTCGCCCAGCGTGTGCCGTCGGCGGCGCGCATGGTGGAGGACATCGTCGGCTGCAAGTGGTCGCTGATCGTGCTCGACCTCGTGGCGCGCGGTGTGGCGCGGCCGGGCGCGATGCAGCGCGGCGTACCGGGCCTCACCGCGAAGGTGCTGAACGAACGGCTGCGCAAGCTCCTGCGCTTCGGGCTGATCGAGCGTGAAGTGTTTGCCGAAGTGCCGCCGCACGTCGAGTATCGCCTGACACCACTCGGCCGGCGCTTCGGCGACATCCTCGAGCGCATCGCCGCACTCGACCGCGAGCTGGCGTAAGAACTGGTGCCGGGTTTTCGGTTGTTCGGTTATTGCGCGTGAGCGGCGCAATAACCGAACAACCGAAAACCCGGCACCATTCATGCCGCGACGGAAGTCTCCTCCGCGATCATCTCCTCGAGCATCTCGATGTCGGGGACGAGCGGCACTTCATTGATCATGCGCACCTGGCAGATCACCGGATGGCGTTCGGGGAAGGAACGCGTGTTGTCCGGGCGCACGACGTCGGAACTGACGCGCACGAGCTGCGGGAAGCCCTGCGACACGAGCCCGAAATAGCCACCCTCGACGCGCGAACCGAGGCAGTGGAACACGACGATGCGGCTCCTGCCCGTCGCCGGCGGAATGCCCTGGTTGCAGGTCCCCTCGAACGAGACGAGCGGAATCGTGCGGCCGTTCCATGGCACGGTGCCGAGATACCACGGCGGCGCGCCGGCCATTTCGGCGGGCGGCTGGAAGCCGATCACCTCGGCGACGCACGCGCGCGGCACGATCAGCCGCCCGTCGACGAGCGGCACGAGGAGGCTGTAGATCTCGCTGACGCGTTCGGCCATCGCTAGCGCCTCCCGCCCCCGCCCGATGCGACCGCGGGCTCACGACGCCGCGCGACGAGCGGCTCGATCGCCTCGAGGAGTTGCGCCTCCTGGTACGGCTTGCCGAGGTAATCGTCGACGCCGATCTCGATCGCGCGCGCACGGTGTTTGTCGCCGACGCGCGAGGTGATCATGATGATCGGGATGTCCTTCAAGCGCGCGTCCGAGCGCACGTGCGCCGCCACTTCGTAGCCGTCCATGCGCGGCATTTCGATGTCGAGCAGGATGATGTCCGGCTGCTGGTCCTGCAGCACCTCGATCGCATCGACACCGTCGCGCGCGGTGAGCACGCGCATGCCGTTGCGCTCGAGCAGGCGCTGGGTCACGCGCCGCACCGTGATCGAATCGTCGACGACCAGCGCGAGCAGGCGCTTGTCGGCGCGATCGCGCGGCACGATCGCCTCGCCGCGGCCGCGCCATTCGGCGCGCACCAGCGCATTGATGTCGAGGATGACGACGATGCGGCCGTCGCCCAGGATCGTCGCGCCCGAGATGCCGCGGATCGCCGAGATCTGCGGGCCGACCGACTTGACGACGATCTCGCGGCTGCCGACGAGTTCGTCCGCGATGAGCCCGGTCGAATGGTCGCCCGCGCGCACGAGGATCACCGGAATCGTCACGTCCTGCTCCGGGAGCGGCGAGGGCTCGAGCCCCACGTAGCTCGCGAGCGGCTGGAAGCGGAAGCGCTGGCCATTGTGCTCGAACGGCGCCGCATCGGCGCCGAGGTGCGCGGTAACTTCGGACTTGGTGAGCCGCACGACCCCTTCGACGGTCGTGAGCGGCAACGCATAGAACTCGTCACCGGTGCGCACGACGAGCGCGTGGCTGATCGCGAGCGTGAAGGGCAGGCGGATCGTGAACGAGGTGCCCTCGCCCGCCTTCGATTCCATGTGCAGCGCGCCGCCGAGCTTCTTGATGCTGTCGGCGACCACATCCATGCCGACGCCGCGGCCCGAATGCTGCGTGACATTGCCCGCGGTCGAGAAGCCCGGCTCGAGCACGAGCTGCATCACGTCGTCATCCGCGAGCACCTGGCCCGGGCGGATGAGGCCTATCGCGAGCCCCTTGTCGCGGATCGCCTTGAGGTTCATGCCCGCGCCATCGTCGCTCACCTGCACGATGACTTCCGCGCCTTCGCGGCGCAGCGCGAGCGTGACGCGCCCGGTCTCGGGCTTGTCGCGCGCCGTGCGCTCGGCGGGCGCCTCGATGCCGTGGGCGACGGCGTTGCGCAGGATGTGCTCGAACGGCGGCAGCATGCGCTCGAGCACCTGCCTGTCGAGCTCGCCCGCGGCGCCCTCGACGATGAGCTCGGCGCGCTTGCCGGTGTCGCTCGCGGCCTGGCGCACGATACGCGCCAGGCGCTGCACGTGGCGCTGGAACGGCACCATACGCGTGCGCATCAGGCCGTTCTGCAGTTCGGTGATCGTGCGCGCCTGGTGCTGCAGCAGGTTCTGCGTATCCTGGGTCAGCGTCTCGAGCAACTGCTGGATGCTCGCGACGTCGCTCGCGGTTTCGGCGAGGCCGCGCGAGTACTGCTGGATCGTCGAATAGCGGTCGAGCTCGAGCGGATCGAATTCGGCGCGATGCCCCGCCTCATCCTCGTGCGTGTGCAGGATCTGCGATTCGGTTTCGATCTCGAGCTTGCGCAGTTGCTCTTTCAGGCGCGTGACGGTGCGCGACAGTTCCGCGAGGTTGAAATCGATCGACGCGATCTGCTGCTCGAGCCGTGCGCGCCCGATGCTCACCTCACCGGAGTAGTTGAGGAGCTGATCGAGGAGATCGGCGTCGACGCGCGCGAGCTCCTGGCGCTCACCCTGCACGCCCGGCTCGCGACCCGGCGGGACCGGCGCGGGCGGCGCGGGCGTATCGACGAAGGCCGCGACCGGGGGAGTCGGGCCGAATGTCGGCGGCGGCGCCATCGCGGGGCGCAACTCGACGGCCGGCGGCGCAGGTGCCTCCACCGCCAGGTCCGGCGTCGCGGGCGGCTCTGCATCGCCCTCGAGCGAGGTTGGCAGGACAATTTCGATCTCTTCCGGCCCGGCGATCGCCGGCCCGGCGACCTCCGGCATGACGACTTCGATCGCCGGCGGCGGGTCGACCGGCGCCGCGACGATCTTCGCCCGCGCCGGATCGAGTGCGTGGATACGCTCGATGAGCGCGTCGGCACGCGCGACGCCGCGCCCGCCGATGATCGCATCGCGCATGTGCGCGATCTCATCGAGGCTCGCGACGAGCACCGCGTGCGCCGCCTCGTCGGCCTTGACCGTGCCGAGTTCGATCTGGCCGACGAGCGTCTCGAGTTCGTGCGCGAGATCGCCCATCGCGATCACGCCCGCCATGCGTGCGCCGCCCTTGAGCGTGTGCAACGGGCGCTTCAGCGCCGCGACATGCGCGCCGTCGGCGCGATCGGTGGCGAAGGCCGCCAGCGCGCGCTCGGCGTTCTCGATCAGCTCGCCGGCTTCCTCCGCGAAAATGCCGGCGATTTCGGGGTCATAGTCGGCGGCGAGCGCCGGTGCCGCCGGCGGTACCTCGACCGGCGCGCCTGCGAGCGGCGCGGGTTGCGGCGGCAGGCTCGCAGCCTGTTCGGCCAGGGCGGCGGCCGCCGCCGCCTCGGCGATGCGGTGATCGAGCGCCGCCTCGGCACGCGCGATGCGTGCACGCAGTTGATCGTGGGTGAGGAAAAATCCGGTCGCCTCGTCGAGATGCCCCGCGACCCCCTCCATCGCCTGCATGCAATCGCCGACGAGCGCGAGATCCTCCCTGCCGAGGCCGACTCCGCTGTCGAATGACTTGCGCAGCCAGTGATCGAGGGGGCCCGCGAGACGGATGCCGTGTCGCGCCACCGCGGCCTTGGAACTCCCGCTCAGCGTGTGACAGGCGCGATACGCGTCTTCCGTGAGCACGTGCGGTTCCGCGCGGTCGCGCTCGCCTTCGAGCCATGCCCGCACGGCCGCGATATGGGCGGCGGTTTCCCTGCTGAAAATCTCCCGCAATGACGGATCGGCATCGGGTGGCTCGGCCGCGGCCGGCTGCACCCTCGCCTGTGCGACCCCGGTGGCGGACACCCGCAACGCAGCCGTGGTCTCGCCGCCTTCCGCGCCTGGCGCCGCACCCTCTTGCCTCGCGGCCAGGGCATGCGCGCGCGCGATGATCGGCGCGGTATCGATCGCGCAGCCGGCGCCCTTCTCGAGCGCCTCGAGCAGTTGCGGCAGGGCGCGCACCCCGTCGCGCAGTGTCACGAGGATTTCGGGGCTGCGGGTGAGCGTCTTGTCGATCAGGCGATTCAGCAGGTTCTCGATCGACCAGGAAAACTCCGCCATCTCGCGCGCACCGACCATGCGGCCGCTGCCCTTGAGCGTATGGAACGAGCGCCGCACGGTCGCGAGCGCCGTATCCTCGAGCGGATTCTCGTCCCAGCGCGGGAATTCGCGGCCGATCTTCGCGACCTCCTCGCCCGCCTCTTCGATGAAGAGGCTCAGGAGTTCGGGATCGGCGAGCACCGCGGGCGGTGGGCTCGCCGGCACCGGCGCGAGTGTCGGCGGCGTATTGCCCGGGGTATCGGTCGCCGCGAGATCGCGCGCCGTCTCGGGGTCGACGCCGTGCACGACGCGATACGCGCCGCTCGCGGTTGTCGGCGGCGCGATGCGCAGCGTGCGCGCGAACGTCGTTTCGGACAGCGGCGGCACCGTCGGCACCGCGGGCTCCGGCTCGGCGGCGAGCGCATCGAGGCAGGACTGCGCGTTGTCGAGCATGTAGAAGGGCTCGCTGCGCCGCGCCTGCAGCGTTTCCATGTAGTACTCGACGCTGACGATCGCATCGGCGAGCCGGTCGAGCAGGTGCGACGGCAGCGCCGGCACGCCGGGGCGCATCACGCGCTTCAGGTGGGTCGCGATGCCGTCGACGACTTCGACCGCGCGCGTGCGACCGAGCATCACGAGGCCGGCCTTGATGCCGCGCATCAGCTCGCTCCAGCTGTCGAGTCCCGCGGTATCGAGCGTGCCGCCGATACTCTGCGCGACCGCTTCCTTGACGCGCGCGAGGTTGAGCATGCACTCGCGCAGCACCGCGGCCTGCACCTGGTGGAAATCGCTGTCGTCGCCGGGCGCTTCCGCCTCGCCCTTCGCCTTCGGCACGATCATGCCGACCAGCTGGTCGTCGAGATGGTCCTCGACACCGATCAGCGTCGAGGCG
>JABAQN010000032.1 GCA_019187495.1 Steroidobacteraceae bacterium | reverse complement strand
GTGCGCGCACCCGCGCCCCCGGCCGCGCCGGCCCGGCCACGTGGCCGCGGCGCCTCGGAGCGCGCTCCCTCCATGATGTCCGCGACACTCTTTTCTATTCCGCGCGGCGTGATGCCGTGCTCGGCGTTGAACGCCTGCTGCTTCGTGCGCCGCCGGCCGGTTTCGTCGATCGCGCGCCGCATCGACCCGGTCACCTGGTCGGCATACAGGATCGCGCGCCCGTGCAGGTTGCGCGCCGCGCGGCCGATCGTCTGGATCAGCGAATTGTCGGACCGCAGGAAGCCCTCCTTGTCGGCATCGAGGATCGCGACCAACGAGACCTCCGGCATGTCGAGGCCTTCGCGCAGCAGGTTGATGCCCACCAGCACGTCGAACTTGCCGAGGCGCAGGTCGCGGATGATCTCGGTGCGTTCGACGGTCTCCACGTCGGCGTGCAGGTAGCGCACCCGCACGTCGTGCTCGTGCAGGTATTCCGTGAGGTCCTCCGCCATGCGCTTGGTGAGCGTCGTGATCAGCACGCGCTCGTTGCGCTCCACGCGCAGGTGGATTTCGGACAGCACGTCATCGACCTGCGACCGCACCGGGCGAACCTCGACTTCCGGATCGACGAGCCCGGTGGGACGCACCACCTGCTCGATCGTCTGCGACGCATGCCGCTGCTCGTACGGCCCCGGCGTCGCGGACACGAAGATCATCTGCGGCGCGACCGCCTCCCATTCCTCGAACTTGAGCGGCCGGTTGTCGAGCGCCGACGGCAGCCGGAAGCCGTATTCGACCAGCGTTTCCTTGCGCGACCGGTCGCCCCGGTACATCGCGCCGAGCTGCGGGATGGTCTGGTGGCTTTCGTCGACGATGAGCAGCGCATCATCCGGCAGATAATCGTAGAGGCACGGCGGCGGCTCGCCGGGCGCGCGGCCCGACAGGTAGCGCGAGTAGTTCTCGATGCCCGCGCAGTAGCCCACTTCCTGCATCATCTCCATGTCGAACATCGTGCGCTGCTCGAGCCGCTGCGCCTCGAGCAGCTTGCCGGCCTCGCGCAACTCCGCGAGGCGCACGCGCAGGTCCTGGCGGATCAGGTCGACCGCGCCGATGAGCCGCTCGCGCGGTGTCACGTAATGCGAGCCCGGATAAACCGTATAGCGCGGCACCTTGCGCGTCACCTCGCCTGTGAGCGGGTCGAACAGCGCGAGCGATTCGATCGTGTCATCGAACAGTTCGACGCGCACGGCCGCGCGATCCGATTCGGCGGGAAAGACGTCGATCACGTCGCCGCGCACGCGATAGCTGCCGGCGCGCAGGTCGAGCTCGTTGCGCGTGTACTGCATGTCGGCGAGGCGGCGCAGGAGCTGGCGCTGGTCGAGGCGGTCGCCGCGCTTCAGGTGCAGCACCATCGCGAAATAGGCTTCCGGATCGCCGAGGCCGTAGATCGAGGACACGGTCGCGACGATGATCGCGTCGCGCCGCTCGAGCAGCGCCTTGGTGGCCGACAGGCGCATCTGCTCGATGTGCTCGTTGATCGAGGCGTCCTTCTCGATGTAGGTATCGCTCGACGGGACGTACGCTTCCGGCTGGTAGTAATCGTAGTACGAGACGAAGTACTCGACGGAATTCTCCGGGAAGAACTCGCGGAACTCGCCATAGAGCTGCGCGGCGAGCGTCTTGTTGTGCGCGATCACGAGCGTCGGCCGTTGCACTTGCGCGATGACATTCGCGATCGTGAATGTCTTGCCCGAGCCGGTGACGCCGAGCAGCGTCTGGTGCGCGAGGCCGTCGCCGAGCCCTTCGACGAGCTTCGCGATGGCCTGCGGCTGATCGCCCGCGGGCGCGTAGTTCGCGCGCAACTGAAAAAGCGGGGCGGTGGCGGTACTGCTGTCCATGTGGCGACTGTGCGGAATGGCGGGACGATCGGTTAATATACTGCGGTCCGCCTCTCCAACCCATCCGCAGGCCCATCCGTGACACTACCCGTCTCCCGGCGCGTCCAGCGCGTCAAGCCCTCCCCCACCCTCGCTGTCACCGCGCGGGCGGCAAAGCTGAAGGCCGAGGGCAAGGACATCGTGGCGCTCGGCGCCGGCGAACCCGATTTCGACACGCCGGCGCATATCGCGGCGGCAGGCGTCGATGCGATCCGGAGCGGCTTCACGCGCTATACCAATGTCGACGGCATCAACGAGCTGAAGGACGCGATCATCGCGAAATTCCGTCGTGACAACGGCATCGAATACGAGCGATCGCAGGTCATCGTCTCGAGCGGCGCGAAACAGACGATCTACAACCTCTGCATGGCGGTGCTCGACCCGGGCGACGAGGCGATCATTCCGGCGCCCTACTGGGTCTCGTATCCCGACATGGTGCTGCTCGCCGACGGGCTCCCGGTGATGCCGTTCGCGGGCGCGAGCCAGGGCTACAAGATCACGCCGCGCCAGCTCGAGGCCGCCATCACGCCGAAGTCGCGCCTCGTGCTGCTGAACAGCCCGTGCAACCCGACGGGCGCGGCCTACACGCGTGCCGAGTTGCGCGCACTCGGCGAAGTGCTGCTCGCGCATCCGCGCATCGTGATCGGCACCGACGACATGTACGAGAAGATCTACTGGGCGAGCGAGCCGTTCTGCAGCCTGCTCACCGCGGTGCCGGAACTCTACGACCGCACCGTCACGATCAACGGTTGCTCCAAGGCCTACGCGATGACCGGCTGGCGCCTCGGCTACTGCGGCGGACCGAAGGAAATCGTCACCGCCATGTCGACGATCCAGGGCCAGTCGACCTCGAACGCCTCGAGCATCACGCAGCGCGCGGCGGTCGTCGCGCTGAACGGCGACCAGCAGTGCGTCGCCGACATGAACGTGCAGTTCAAGCGGCGCCACGACTACATCGTCGAGGGGCTGAACTCGCTGCCCGGGATCTCCTGCCTGCCGGGCGCAGGCACGTTCTATGCGTTCGCCGACGTGAGCGGCGCGATGCAGGGCCTCGGCTGCCGCGACGACAACGCCTTCGCCGAACTGCTGCTGAACGAAGGCGGCGTGGCGGTCGTCCCGGGTTCGGGATTCGGCGCGCCGGGTCACATGCGCATCTCGTTCGCGTGCAGCATGGAGACGCTGGAAAAGGCCGTCGATCGCATGGCGCGGGTGCTCAACGCGGGAGCGGCGGTGAAAACCGCCTGACCACGTGATCTGGCGGGTTCTCGCCGATCTCGTCGTCGCGCTGCACTTCGCTTTCATTGCGTTCGTCACGGCGGGCGGGTTCCTCGCCTGGCGCTGGCGGCGCCTCGCCCTGATCCACGCCATCGCGCTGGCGTGGGGACTCTGGATCCTGGCAAGCGGGGCGATCTGCCCACTGACACCCCTCGAGAACGCGCTGCGCCACCGGGCGGGTGGGCTCGGCTACGAGGGTGGATTCATGGCGCGTTACCTCATCCCGATCATCTATCCCGCGGGCCTCACGCGCGGCCTGCAGTGGACGCTCGGCGGAGCGCTCGCGGCCCTCAACATCGTGGCCTACGGCACACTCTGGCGGCTCGCCCGACGACCTCGGCCGCCCGTCCCTTGACGGGTCCGCGCAAGTCCTTGAGAATTCGCGCCCTTCTCGCCTCCCGTTCCCCGGTAGCTCAGCGGTAGAGCGTCGGACTGTTAATCCGTTGGTCGTTGGTTCGAGTCCAACCCGGGGAGCCAATTGGCAAAATCTCGCGCTGATCGCCCAGCGTCCAGCCAATCCCGACGCAATGCATACCCGAGCGGATCGTGCGCCCCCCGCGCGCTCCTCGCACAGGGCGCGAACCTTCGCCTTTGACCTTCGGTGCGATGACGAAGGCGTACCACGAACAACACTTGCCGGAGATCGACGTGACGGCCGGGGAGCATTGACGAAATCACCGACAACGGCCACAGTCCAACCGCCGCGTCATCATCGGCCCGGCTTCACCGGCATGCGCACCAGGACGACCTGAGCTTCATGAACGCCAACAACCGGACCCTGATCGACAAGCTCCAGCGCCTGCCGCCCGAGCGCCAGGCCGAGGTCGAGGACTTCGTGGATTTCCTCGAAAAGCGCGACGCCCAGGTGCGCTCCGTGGCCGCACAGCGCCTCGGAGAGGCGTTCGAGCGGCTCGATGCCCTCGATGAGGCGGCGATGAGCAGCGAGGAGATTCAAGCCGAGATCGACGTCGTGCGCGCCGAGCGCCGCGCCCGTGCGGATCGTCGCTGATACCAATACCGTCGTCTCGGGGCTGCTTTGGCAGGGTCCGCCGCGCCAGATCATCAATGCCGCGCGCGAGCAACGCATCACGCTGCACACCAGCCTCTTCCTGCTCGCCGAACTCGCCGATGCGCGGCCGCTCCCGGCAGCCGTCAGCCGCTATCCTGACGATGATCACGTGCTCGCCTGCGCGCTCGCCTCACAAGCCACGCTGATCGTCTCCGGAGACAACGACCTGCTCACATTCAATGCCTATCGGGACATCCCGATCGTCAGCGCGGCAGAGGCGATGCGGAGGGTAGAAGCGCAGCGATAACCGTCGAGACGCGCGCAGGTTCCGTGTCCATCGTGCGCCCACAAATCCGTCCGAACGAAGCCGTCAGGCGCAACGCCGCCCGATTCCCGGAAGATTTCATGTTCCGCCTCACCCGCGAGGAGACCGCCGTTTTGAGGTCGCAATTTGCGACCTCAAAAAGAGCCCCAGCCAGAGACGGCCGCGGCAGTGCCCGCTACCAGCCCTTTGCCTTCTTGGTGGAGCCCGCAGCCCCTGCGGTCATGCCGGCATTGCGACGAGCGTTCCCGCACCGCTACGATTCAGGCTTCCCTCCCGAATCACCCACACAGGAGCCGGAGCGTGATCGCGGTCGTCGAGGCGGCGCGGGCAGGACTGTTTCGTCGCGAATTCTGGGGACGCAACATCGTTGCGGGGCTCATCGTCGGCGTGGTCGCGCTTCCGCTCGCGATGGCCTTTGCGATGGCATCCGGCGTCAAGCCCGAACAGGGCCTCTACACTTCGATCATCGCCGGCCTCACCGTCTCGCTCTTTGGCGGCAGTCGCATCCAGGTCGCGGGGCCCACGGGCGCGTTCGTGGTCATCCTCGCGGCAATCGTCGCGCAGCACGGCGTCGACGGCCTGCTGCTCGCCACCGCGATGGCGGGCGTGATCCTGATCCTGCTCGGTGCGGCGAAGTTCGGCGGCGTGCTGCGCTATATCCCCGATCCCGTGATCATTGGCTTCACGGCCGGCATCGGCGTCGTGATCTGGGTCAGCCAGTGGAAGGACTTCTTCGGCCTGCCCACGCCGGCCGGCGCGCACTTCCACGAGAAGCTGCTGCACCTGCTGCAGTCCCTGCCCGGCCTGCACCCGGTCACGACTGCGCTCGCCGTGCTGAGTCTCGCACTCGCGATCTACGCGCCGCGCATCCCCGGCCTGCAGCGCGTTCCCGGACCGCTCGTCGCCATGGTGGTCGCGACGGCCCTGCAGGCCGTGTTCGGGTTCGAGGATGTCGCGACCATCGCGAGTGCCTTCGGCGGCATCCCGCAGGAACTGCCGCGATTCGCGCTGCCGGTCATTTCGCTCGACCGCCTCGTCTCGCTCGTCCCCTCGGCCTTCACGATCGCGATGCTCGGCGCGATCGAATCGCTGCTGTCGGCGACCGTGGCCGACGGCATGGCCGGTACGCGTCACGACTCGAACCAGGAACTGATCGGCCAGGGAATCGCGAACGTCGTCTCGCCGCTCCTCGGCGGCTTCGCCGCAACCGGCGCCATCGCGCGCACCGCGACCAGCTTCCGCAATGGCGCGACGAGCCCGCTCGCCGGCATCGTGCATTCCGTCACACTGCTCGCCATCCTGCTGCTCCTCGCGCCACTCGCAGGCCAGGTACCGCTCTGCACGCTCGCCGCGATCCTGTTCCTGGTCGCATGGAACATGAGTGAAGCGCGGCACTTCGCGCGCATGGTGCGTACGGCGCCGCGCGCCGATGTCGCGATCCTGCTGATCACGTTCGTGCTCACGGTGATGGTCGATCTCGTCGTCGCCGTGAACGTCGGCGTGATCCTCGCCATGCTGCTGTTCCTGCGACGCATGTCGAATGCGGTCGAAGTGCTGCGTGTCGATGAGCGCGCGCTGCAGGCGGAACTGCGCGGCACCGGACGCGAGGCGCTGCCGTCGGGCGTGCTCGTCTACTCGATCGAGGGCCCGTTCTTCTTCGGCGCGGTGGAAAGCCTCGAGCGGGTGCTGGGGCGCACCCACACCGATCCGCGCTCGATCGTGATCCGGCTGGGGCACGTCCCGTTCATGGATGTCACCGGGCTGCAGGCGATCGAGGAGGCGACGCAAAACCTCGAGCGCCGCGGCGTGCGGGTGCTCTTCTGCGAAGCGCGGCCGAACGTGCTGCGCAAACTCGCGAAGACGGGGCTCGTCGGCAAGCACGTGACGCCGGCGCGATACTTCAGCGACCTGCACGAAGCGCTCATCGCGACCGACACCGCACCGCGCTGACCAAGTCATGCACCAGACCCTGACCCGTGCATCATGGTTGCCGACCTGCATGGGACACCCTATGTCAAGTCTGTCGCATTATGGCTACAGGCATTGCGTTCCGCATCCCGGCGGCTAGTATCGCGCCGCTCGCGATCGCGCGAGCGCTTGCACCCGAAGATGGAGTGATGCGATGAACAAGGTCATGGGCGGCGTGCTGGCAGTGCTGGCACTCGGTGTCACGACGAGCGCAACGGCTGCCGACTTCAGCTATTCATGGGTCGATGCCGGCTGGGCAAGGGCGGACGTCGACGGCGTGGACGAGAATGGCGACGGCTTTTTCTTGCGCGGCTCGGTGGGCTTCGGCACCAGCTGGTTCGCCGCGGCGGGCTACCGGCAGGTATCATTCGACGCGGGCGGATTCGATGTCGATGTCGACCTGGTGGACGTCGGCCTCGGCGGCCACATGCCGCTCTCGGACCGGATCGATGGCGTCGCCCGCATCAGTTATCTCGACGTCTCCGCCGACGGCCCTTTCGGCAGTTCCGCTGACGACAACGGCTACGGCCTGAGCGTCGGCATCCGCGCACTCGCGGCGCCACAACTCGAACTCGAAGCGTCGCTTGAGTACACCGACTTCGACGAAGCGGGCGACAGCACGGGCGCGAAGCTCGGTGCCCGCTACCACTTCAACCCGGCGTGGGCCGCCGGCATCGAAGTGCTGCTCTCGGACGACCAGACGGACGTCGGTCTCTACGGCCGCTACTCGTTTTGAGGTGATCCATGGTCAGGTCCGCCGTCCTCGCCCTGCTTGCACTGAGTGGTTGTGCGCAGGCTGCGCCGCCACAGCCACCCGCTGACCCGGCGGCCGCGCAGGCCGCGCAACTCGCCCGCGAGACGATCGCGCGCCAACTGCACGTCGCGGCCGGCGACGTCGAGATATCGGACGTCGTCGCGAGGACCTGGAGCGATTCGAGCATGGGTTGCGGTGCGCCCGGCACGGTCGCCGCGACGGTGATGACCGAAGGGTATGCAATCACGGCAATCGTCAAGGGCCGCATGCACATCGTGCACGTGTCCGGCGCCAATGCGGTCCTGTGCGGCGAGGCCGGCGTGCTGCGACGCGAACCCGCCGCTGCCGCGCGCGGCATCGACGTCATGATGCAACGCGCGCGCGAGGACCTCGCGCGCCGCCTGCACGTCGATCCGGCGAAGATCCGGCTCGGTGGCGTCGCCGCGAAGCAATGGCCCGACAGCAGCCTCGGCTGCCTGCAGGAGGGCGAAACACCGACGCCCGGACCGGTCGATGGTCTCCTGTTGACACTCCGGTACTCGGGGCGCGTGTACACCTATCACACGGACCGCAAGACGGTACGCCCCTGTCCCGCGATCGAAGCGGAATGAAAAAAGGGCCGCCTCGCGGCGGCCCTTTCTGAATCGACCCTGTCCTGCGGCTAGCGGCCGCGACGATGGGTCTTGAACTGCGACTTGCTCGCGCCCCAGCCGCCATCGATGTGGTAGCCGAGCGCGAGTTGCGCGCGATCACTGTTGTTCTGCAGCAGCCACAGCGTCGCACCGGTCGGTCCGCTGAGGCCAACCGAGACGCTGTCGCGCGGATCGACGCCGAAGCTGTTCAAGTCCGGCACGATTTCCCTTGCGAGGTCCACGCTGCCGTGCTGCACGTCGATCGAGCCGTCGCGGGCCTCGACGGTCAACGTGTAGTCGAACTTGTCCGGCAGGAAACCGCCGGATGAAGCCAGCGTGAACGGCAGCATCAGCGTGCGATCGTTGTAGTCCCACGAGTTCGCGAGCCAGTCGAGGAAACCCGAACCCGTGGCGTCGAACTGCGCCGTCACGAACTGTCCCGGATCGACATCCTGGAAGTTCGAGAGATCCGCGCCGACCAGCGTCGAGTCGGTGACGCCATCGCCATCCGCATCGATCTCGAGCGTGAACACGAGGTTCGACAGGTGCTCGAACGGCCGCTCCGTCGCGATGCCGAACTCGAGCACGCTGTACCCGGCGAAGAAGTCCGGGTTGGCACGGCGGAACCCGACGGCGGCGATCGAACCGTAGGTATCGTTCTTCAACTCGCCGCCGAACTTCGCGAGCGTGAAGCCTTCCGCCCAGCCGACAGTCGGGCCGACGTTCACGAGCTTCGCTCCCTGGAAGCCATTGTCGGGCAACGCGACGACGCCCGATGCCGGATCGACGACCGCGACATAGCCGACACGCAGCGTGTCGGTGCCGTCGCTCAGGATGCACCAGCCGTCCACTTCCGTCTGGCTCACGATCGCGTTGTCGTAGACGCCGGCATCCCACGCCGCACGCGGATCGAAGCGCAGCGAAATGCGCATCTTCGTGCTGCCCTTGGCATTGACGCGCACGTCACGCGGGCAGTTCACGTCGACGCCCGGATAGGTCTGGTTCGGCACATGCTGCACGCTGAAATTGCGCCGCTTGCCGCTCAGGTCCTGCACCTTCACGTCGACCTTGTCGTACATCGGCACGACCGGATTCAGCCGCCCGAACGAAACACCGCCCGGCGATGCGTAGCTTTGCAGCGCCACGGCGCGATCGACGCGCAACGCACCGACGCCCTGGCGCATCAGGTCGGTGTCACCCGCGGCGCTCGCGTTGACACTCGAGTTCTGCATCAGCGCCTTGATCGCGCTCTGGTTCAGGTGGGGGAACTTCTGGCGCAGCAACGCGGCGGCGCCGGCCACGTGCGGCGATGCCATCGACGTACCCTGGAAGTTCGCCGATCCCGTGCCGGTGCCGACTCCCGCCGAGACGATCGCGACGCCCGGAGCCGCGAGATCGGGCTTGAAGGTCGAGCCGCCATTTCCGGGGCCGCGCGAGGAGAAGGTCGCAATCTCATCGTCTTTCGACGCATCCGGCGCCGTGGACAGCGTGACGGTCACGCCGGCGGTCGCCGCGAGCACATTGCCGACGGTGCTCGAGATCATGAGGCCGGGAATCGTGACGCGGCTGTCGAGGCCACCCATCACGATCGGATCGATGCGCGTCGAATTCGCTCCGTCGTTGAACACGACGATCGCGCGCGCGCCGGCCGCTTGCGCGTTGAGGTACTTGTCGACGAAACCGCAGGTGCCGCGACGGATGAACGCGATATTGCCGGCGATGGCGGCGGCATTGGCCAGCGGACCGCAACCGATCAACGGATTCGCCAGCACGAGGCTGCCCGATATCGGCCCGGATTGCGCAAAGGTCACCGGCCCCGCGCCTTCGAGCGAGGGATAGGTTCCCGCCACGCCGCTCGGTGCGGTGACATCGAACTTCGAATAGAGCCGCCCGCCCGGCGTGTTGGCCGCCGTGGATATGGCGGAACTCGCCACCGCGGGCGAACCGGTGATGTACGGGACGTCGCCTTCGTTGCCGGCGGACGCCGCGACGATGATGCCGACGGCCGCCGCGTTGTTCGCCGAAATGGCCGACGGATCGGCCGGATCACCGAACGGTGACCCGAGGCTCATGTTGATCACGTCGAGGTGATCGCTCATGTCGCCGTCGGCATTCGGATCCATCGCCCACTCGATCGCGAGTGAGACGAGATCCGTGCTGCCACCTGCATCGCTGAAGACTTTCAGGGCATAGAGGTTGGCCGCCGGCGCGACACCCGCGCCGACGCTGCCGGCGACACCGATGCCCGCCGCGGTACCCGACACGTGCGTGCCGTGGCCGTTGCCGTCGAGCGGATCCGGGTCAGGGGTCGGAACGGAGCCCGCGACGTTCGCGTCGTAGGTGGGGCCCGCGAAGTCGTAGCCGCCCTTGACCTTCGCCGTCGGGAAGGTGCCGGGCTCGACAATGTCCTTGTTGTTGGCCGCATAGTCGGCGGGATTGCCGCTGCCACCGAAGTCGGCATGCGTGTAATCGATGCCGGTGTCGATCACGCCGATCGACACGCCCTCGCCCTTGCCGACCGTGGCCCACACTTCGGGCGCGCCGATCCAGGGAACGCTGTCGATGTTGTCGAGGCTGTACCGCTCCACCCGGCCGACCGAGCGCACGCCGGGCATCGCCCGCAGCGTCGACAGCTCGGAGCGGCTCACGTTGATGCGAAACCCGTTCGCACCGACGCGCTGCGACGACAGTACTCGCGCGCCGACGCCGTCGAGCGCCGGGCGAAAACGCGCCTGCTGTTGCGACACGCGCGCGGCCTGCGCGCGCTGCGCGGCGGGCGATGCATAGGCGCCGCTGCTCGCAAGGCTCGCTGCATTGAGTTCGGCCACGGCGGGCTCGTCGAGGCGCACGAACACCTGCACGCGACCTTGCTCGGCGGAGAGTTTCGTGCCGTGCAGGTTGACGGACTGGCTGGCGTCGATGGTGCGGCGCTTGCCGCCGGCGCCTTCCGAGATGCCCGGCAGCGCGACGAGCGCGCCGGAAAGCAACATGACCGCGATCTTCGATCGCGAAACGAAGGTTCCCGTTCCCATTGTGTATCCCCGAGTTCTTATGGAATTGTCTGCCGACGAAGCTACTCCCGCCCTCGCACGAATTCAACCGTATACCATTCAACATAACGCAAACGGGTGCTCATGAATTCGAATCCTGCCGACCTTGAATTCGCGCCGGATGCCATGCGCCGCATGGGTGAAGAAGTCGTGCGGCGCGTGGTCGATCACCTCGCGACGATCAACGAACAACCGCCGCGCGGCGACGTCGATGCCGCGGACCTGTGCCGCACGATGCGCGAGGCCGCGCCCGAGGCCGGCACCGAACTCGCGCCACTCCTCGATTCGCTCTTCGATGAGTGGATTCCGCGCAGTTACAACACGGCGAGCCCGGGTTACCTCGCGTACATCCCGGGCGGCGGCGTGTTTCCCGGCGCGCTGGCCGAGTTGATCGCAGCCGGCGTGAACCGCTACACCGGCGTGTGGCTCACGGCACCGGCACTCGTGCAACTGGAGGCGAATGCGCTCGACTGGCTGCGTGCATGGATGCAGTTCCCGGTGCAGGCGCGCGGCCTCTTCACGACCGGCGGTTCGACCGCGAACTTCGCGGCGATCGTCAGCGCGCGCGAGCGCCTGCTCGGCACCGAATTGCGGCGCGGAACGCTGTACCTGTCGACGGAAACGCACCATTCGGTGATGAAATCGGCGCGCCTCGCCGGCATTCTCCCGGATCGCATCCGCACCATTGCCGTCGATGCGCAGTTTCGCATGGGCATCGATGCGCTCGAAGCCGCGATCGCGGCCGACCGTGCCGCGGGCCTGCTGCCGTTTCTCGTCGTGTCATCCGCCGGCACGACGAACACCGGCGCCGTCGATCCGCTCGCGGAAATCGGCGCGCTGTGCCGCACCGGCGGCTTGTGGCACCACGTCGACGGCGCGTATGGAGCGAGCTTTCACCTGTGCCCTGAACTGCGGCCGCTGCTCGCCGGGCTCCCCGAGGCCGATTCGCTGACCCTCGATCCGCACAAGGGACTCTTCCTGCCGTACGGCACCGGCGCGCTGCTCGTGCGCGACGGCGAGGCGCTGCGCGCGGCGCATTCCGAAACGGCGAGCTACATGCCGGCGAACCGCGAGGGCGCGGAGTTCTACGACCCGCACCAGTACGGACCCGACCTGTCACGCGATTTCAAGGGACTGCGCGTCTGGCTAGCGTTCAAGCTGTACGGCGCCGCGCGCTATCGAGCCGCGCTCGCGGAGAAGCGGCGCCTCGCGCTCGATGCCGCCGCACGCATCGCCGCCCTGCCGAATGTCGTGATGGATGCGCCGCCGCAGCTGTCGCTGTTCGCGTTCCATCTCGCGTGGCCCGGCTCCACGCGCGCCGAAGAGGACGCGGCGACCCGCGAACTGCTCGAGCGCGTCACACGGCGTGGCAGGGTCATCATCACGGGCTGCCACGCCGGTGGACGTTTTCTCGCACGGGTGTGCGTGCTCAGCTTTCGCACGCACCAGGACCGCATCGACGACTGCGTGGCGCATGTCGCCGAGGAGTCGCAAGCGATCATCGCGCGCTGAGGCGCGTTCGCCGGTTGCGATCCCCGGCGCGGGCGTTCAAGCCCTCTTGCGCTGTGTCTCCGCGCCCGGTCGGGCCTTCGCGAGATTCGCGTTCGCGAAATCCCAGTTCGCGAGATGCGCGAGGAACGCGGTGACGTAATCGAGCCGCCGCTGCTGATAGTCGAGGTAGTAGGCGTGCTCCCAGACATCGAGGGTAAGCAGCGGCACCTGGCTGCCGGTCAGCGGGGTTCCCGCATTCGACGTGGCGACGATCCGGAGGTTGTCGCCGTCGAGCACCAGCCACGCCCAGCCACTGCCGAACTGTTCGGTTGCCGCCTTGACGAACTGCTGCCGGAACTCGTTGTGGCCGCCGAAGTCCTTCTCGATGCGCTTTGCGAGCGCGCCGGTCGCGTCGCCACCGCCGCCCGCCTTCATGCTTTGCCACAGGAAGGCGTGGTTCCACGCCTGTGCCGCGGAGTTGAAAAGCGCGCCGGGACGATCAGCGTGCGCGCGCACGACCTCTTCGAGGGTCGCGGTCTCGTATTCGGTTCTCTGCACCAGGGCGCGCGCACGCTCGACATACGCCGCGTGGTGCTTGCCGTGGTGTACCGACAGCGTCTGGCGCGAGATGTGGGGTTCGAGCGCCTCGAGGGCGTAAGGCAAGGCAGGCAGTTCGATGGACATCGCAGGCTCCTTGAATCAACGAACGCTGACCCTATCGAAGGACTTGATATTTGACAAATGATTAATAATCGCCATATTCATTGACAAGGCCGATGGATACTGAGCTCGCTCGTACGTTCCTCGCGGTCGTTGCGACCGGCAGCTTCGGCGACGCAGCAGAGCGCCTCCACGTCACGCAATCCACTGTCAGCAGCCGCATCCGGCGGCTCGAGGATGGCCTCGGCGCGGCGCTGTTCATCCGCAACAAGGCGGGCGCGACGCTCACCGCAGCCGGGCGCCAGTTCCAGCGCCACGCCTCGCTGCTGACGCGCACCGTCGAACTGGCGCGGCACGAAATCGGCGTCGTCTCCGGCTTTCGCGCGACGCTGATGATCGCCGCGCGCTTCGGCCTGTGGGAGGGCCTGCTGCTCAGCTGGCTGGCGACGTTTCGCGCGCTCGCTCCGGACATCGGCGTGCGGGCGATCATGGGTTTCGAGGACGAGCTGATGGCGGCGCTCGTCGACGGCCGGATCGATGTCGCCCTCCTCTACACGCCGCAGGCCCGCCCCGGGTTCACGATCGAACCGCTCCTCGACGAACGACTCGTCATGGTTTCCTCGCGCCAGGGCGCGCCCGCCGCACCCGGTCGTGACTATGTGTATGTCGATTGGGGCCCGGAGTTCCACGCGCACCACAGCAAGGCATTTCCCGACTACCAGGGCTCGGCGCTCAGCGTGAACATCGGCTGGCTCGGACTGCAGCACCTGCTCGCCGCGGGCGGTGCGGGTTACTTCCCGGCGCGCCTCACGCACGAGCTCGAACTCGCCGGCCGGTTGCACCGCGTGGCGGATGCGCCCGACTTCCGGTTACCCGCCTACCTGTGCTTTGCGACGAAGATGCAGACCGAGCCGCTCGCGCTCGCGCTCGACACCATCCGGCGCGTGGCGGCGGATGCGTGAACTTCGGAATTCGGGGACCTGCATGAAACACCACCGGATCGGCGCTTTCGCGCTGGCAGCGGCGCTCGGCCTCGCGGCCTCTGGATCGACGGCCCTGGCAGCGGGCAAGGCGTCACCCGATCACTACGTCCTGATCCACGCCGGCACGCTCCTTGCGGTGCCGGGGCGACCGGTCGAACGGCAGATGACGATCGTCGTGAGGAACGACCGCATCCAGGGCGTCGACAAGGGCTACACGGACCCGGCGACCCTTCACGGCAGCGCGGATGCGACCGTCGAAGTGGTCGACCTGCGGGACCGCTTCGTGCTGCCCGGCCTGATGGATGCCCACGTGCACCTCGCAATGGAACCGACGTTCGGCCGCCATCGCACCGAACGGGGCGACCGCAATCCACCGACCGGCGCGCAATTGGCGGTCAACGCGCTGATCCACGCGCGGCGCAGCCTCGCCGCCGGGTTCACGACGCTGCGGGATCTCGGCTCCGACGACACCTCGGTGTTCGCGGTGCGAAATGCGATCAATGACGGTCGTATCATCGGCCCGCGCATCCTGGTCGCCGGCTCGGCACTCGCGGTCACCGGTGGCCACGGCGACTCGCTGCCGATAGATGCCACCGGCGATGCGCAGGCACGCCTGCGGGATGGCACTTGCGATGGGCCCTACGAATGCCGCGAGGCGGTGCGCTTCCAGTACAAGCTCGGCGCCGACATCATCAAGTTCACTTCGACCGGCGGCTTCGCGTCGAACACCGGCCTCGACCCGCAGTTTTTCCCCGACGAAATCGAAGCGATCGTGTCGACCGCGCATCTGCTCGGCCTCAAGGCCGCGGCGCACGCGTACTCGCCGATCGCCATCAGGCAGGCCGTGCGGGCGGGCGTCGACTCGATCGAGCACGGCTTCCTCGTCGATGACGAGGGCCTCGGGCTGATGAAAAAGGCGGGCACTTACCTCGTGCCGACACTGTCGGCGAGCTATCCACCGCCGATTTTCAGGATCCCCGATCCGGAATCCGTGCGCATCCGCAACGAGCACAAGGCCTTCGAGCGTGCGTACGCGGCGGGCGTGAAAATCGCGTTCGGCACCGATGCGGGCACGTTCACGCACGGCGACAATGCGAAGGAATTCGGCCTGATGGTGCGCTTCGGCATGTCGCCGATGGACGCGCTGCGCAGCGCGACCGTCGCCACCGCCGACCTCTTCGGCATCAGCGCCGACGCCGGCACGCTCGAGCCCGGCAAGCTCGCGGACCTCATCGCCCTCGCCGGCAATCCGCTCGACGATGTCGGCACGCTGCTCGATGTCGACTTCGTGATGAAAAGCGGCCGGATCGCCAAGCGCGACGGGCGCATGATCGAGCCCTTCAGCTACCCGAAGCCCTCGGCCACCTTCTGACCGGAGCGCCCGATGCCAGCAAGAGCCACGCACATCCATCTCGTCGCCGCCCTGATCGCCGTGTCGTCGCTGCTCCCCGCCGCCACGCGCGCGCACGAAGGCGAAACGCATGCCGCGCCGGTCGCGGCGCCGCTCGCGGGAGACGCGCTCGCGGTGGCCGCCACCCTCGAGCGCTATGCCGACGCACTCACGGCGAACGATCTCGAGAGGGTCCGGCCGCTCATCCTCGATGCCGACACGTTCACCTGTTTCGAAGGCAGTCACATCGATCGCGGCTGGCAGGCTTACCACGACCATCTGGCGCCGGAAATGGCGCTGTTCGAGCACCCCGACTACCGCATCACCGACATCCGTCCGTATGTCGCTGGCGACCTGGCCTACGCCACATACGCATGGACTTTCGACGTCACCATCCGCAGTGCGCAGTTCGAAGGCGGCGAGCATCGTGTCTCGATGACCGGCACGGGCACGGCCGTGCTCGGCCGCGTCGCCGGCGCATGGCGCCTCCGGCATGTGCACACGGCGCAGGCGCCCGCTCGCCGTACGGGCGCCGCGCCTCACTGACGGATCAGTTGGTCCCCGGCGCGGCCGGCATCTCGAGGGGTGCGCGCGGCGTGTCCAGGTTCCACATGTTCCGCAGGATCAACCACTTTCCGTCCACACGGTGCCACACGGCGAGATACTTGCCGGTATCGACCGTGGCGCCCGCCGAATTCTTCACGGAATAAGTGCCGGACTGCCAGGCGAAATCGCCCGCAACACCCGTGGTGCTGTCGCCCATGTCGAGCGTCGTGCCGGCCGAAGTCGCGATGTCGGTGGTCAGGAAGTCCCGCATCGCATCCGGCGTGCCGGCAGCGTGCGCGCCGGGCGGCATCAGCACCGCATCGCCCGCGTAGAGCGCGAGGATCGCATCGATGTCGCCTTTCGAGTACGCCTCGGCCCACGCCGCGGCGCCGCTGCGCACCGCGTCCTCATCCGCTTTGGTGTCACCGACGTTCGGCGCGGATGGCTTGCACCCCGCCACCGCCAGCAGACCTGCTGCGACCCAGGCAGCTTTCGTCAGTGTGTGCATGGCAGTTCCCTCTGGTTGGGAAGTCGTCGCCTGTTGTACGCCCTCGTCGCGCGAAAATACAGGGCCGCCCGCCCGGTCCCGCCTACACGGGTCCGACCCGCGAATCCTCGCTGACGCCCAGCACCCCCGGGATGGCGCGCAGCTGCTCGATCGAGACGCCGGCGGGCACGAGCACGGTCACGACGAGCGTATCCGGCCGCGCGTCATCGCCACGCATCGGCACGGGTTCGAAGCCCGGCAACACCGAAACGCCCGCGGCCTCGAGGCGCGAATTCACTGTGGGCCCGCCACGCTCGACCGCAAACTCGAGATGTATCGTCCGCATCACAGGATCGATCCGAGCGCCTGCCATGCGGCGTGCGCGTCGACGATGCCCGCTCCGGTGCGCGGATTCCAGCCGCGCGCTCCGGTGGTGGCACGCAGTGTCGTCCGCGCGCGATCCTGCGCGAGCCCGGGACGACTGCGCGCGAGCAGCGCCAGCGTGCCCGCCACGACCGGACAGGCCGCGGAAGTACCCGTGTCGCTCGCGAACCAGCCGGCGAAATGGCTGTAGCCGCAGAGGTCCGGCTTCTCGCGCGACAGCGCCGCGGGGCCTTCCGAGCTGTAGCCGATCCATTCGCGGCGCAGATTGACGGCGCCCACGCAGATCGAGCGCTCGTGGCCGCCCGCGCCCCAGATGCCGCGGCCCGGCCCCTGGTCCGCACCGCAGCGCGGATCGGCGCACGCGCCGCCGCAGTTGCCGGCCGCGAAGGCGACGAGCACGCCGGCGTCGAGCAACTCCAGCAGCTTGCGGGTGAACACATGGTCCGGATTGCGGGTGTAGTTCGAGGGATCGCCCGGCGGAAACGGATCCCAGGCCTCCTGGTAGAGCCCCCAGCTGTTCGACAGCACCTGCGGCGTGCCATCGATCCGGAATTGCACGAGCGCACGATGAAAGGACTGCAGCGCGCTCGACAGCAGGCCGCCGACGCCGGCACCCGGCGCGGTCTTGCCGATCGAGTAGTCGAGGAACCGGGCCGCCGGGCACGCGATATGCGCGTCGAAGGCGCACATGTTGCCGTGGCCGTCCCAGGCCACGCGTGGACTGCCGGGTGGCGCCTCGGGATCGGGTGACCAGCCGCCGGCCACCGGGAAGCGCGTCCCGTCGATGCCGCCGTCGACGATGCCGATGACGGCACCGTCACCCCGATGACCGATCGCCTGCCACACCCGGTCCGCACCGAGCGCGCGGGACACGTCGGCCGCATCGCCGCCGGGCTTCTCCGGCGAGCAGTCGATGGCCGGCGCCCGTGCCTCCCCCTCGCCGACGGGTGCGATCTCAGGGTCCGACCAGACGGCCACGACGTCGCGATGCGCCCGAAGATCGTGCACCGCCGCCCGATCGACCGTTGCACGCACGACGATCGTTTCACCCGCCGCGCCCTTCGGATCCACGCCGCGCGTGGGCAGTGCCGGCATCGGCACCGGCTCGAAGTCCGGATCCACGCCGCTCGGCCAGCGCGCGGCGCGCACCGGCGACATTTCCACGAGCACTGATATGTCGTTCATGCGGGCTCACTCCCTCGCGCCGTTGTCCTGCAGGCTGCGTGACGCGACCCGACTTGTGGGCCTCTGCGGGTTCCGCCTAGACTGCGCGGCGCGTCGTGCGCGCACTTGCAAGGAGACGCCATGATCATGTCCTTTCGGGGCAGCGTTGTCGCCCTGACCCTCGCCGCATTCGTCACCGCCGTGGTCCCGGCGCCCGCCAGGGCGGCGCTGATCGACACCAACACCGCCGTGGCCGCAACCCAGCGCGCGGCGAACCTCGCGCGCGTGGACAGCGTACTCGCCCGCGCGGAAGTCGCGCAGCGGCTGACCGATCTCGGCGTCTCGCCGCAATCGGCCCACGAGCGCGCGGCCGCGCTGACCGACGCGGAACTCGCGAACTTTGCGACGCAACTCGAGAATGCGCCGGCCGGCGGCGACATCCTCGCCGTGATCGGCATCGTGTTCGTCGTGCTGATGATCCTCGAGTTCACCGGCGTCATCGACATCTTCAAGAAGGTCTGACGCGGACGGCACCACCGTGCAGCGTGTCGCCCCCGCGGCGGCAGCCATGCTCGCGCTGCTCGTCGGTGCCTGCGGCCATCTTCCCCGCGAGGACAGCGGGCCCGGGGCGACCTCCGCGCCGTGGCCCGCCGATGTGCCGCCCCGGATCGAACTGACCCGCACGCCGTTCTTCCCGCAGGACGACCATCAGTGCGGGCCGGCCGCGCTCGCCACGGCCCTTGGCGCGAGCGGCATCAGCGTCCAGCCGGCCGAGCTCGTCGGCGAGGTCTACGTTCCCGCCCGCAAGGGCAGCCTGCAGGCCGAAATGCTCGCGACCACGCGGCGGCGCGGTCGTATCGCCTATCGGATCGAACCCACGTTCGATGCGCTCGCACGGGCCGTCGCGGGAGGCGAGCCGGTGGTCGTGCTGCTGAATCTCGGCGTGCGTTCGTGGCCGATCTGGCACTACGCGGTCGTGATCGGCTATGAACGCGAAGGCGAAAAGATCCTGCTCCGCTCCGGCCGAACCGAGCGTGCGCGGCTCTCGTGGCGCCGCTTCCGCGGCGCCTGGTCGCGGGCGGGAAACTGGGGATTCATCGCGCTCACGCCCGGGACGGTGCCGGCGGGCGCGACCGCGGCCGCCTATGCGGCGGCCGTCGCCGATTTCGAGCGGGACGACCGGCCAGGCGCGTTGCGTGCGTACGCGGCCGGGTCGGCGCGCTGGCCCGATGAGCCTCTGCTGCGGCTCGGCACTGCGAACGTCCTCTCGGCGCAGGGGGACCGTGCGGGCGCGGAGCAGGCGCTGCGGGACCTCCTCGCGCGCCGGCCGGCGGATGCCGCCGCACGCAACAACCTCGCGGAACTGCTGTCGCAACGTGGCTGCCGCGACGCGGCGCTCGCGCAGATCGCGATCGCGAAGTCTCACGCCCGCGCCACGCCGCTCGCGCCGCTCATCGAGGCCACGGCCCGCGAAATCGACGCTCGCCCGGCCGACCCGGCTGCGAGCTGTCCTTAGCGCCGCCGCGCGATTTCCCGCTGCCGCAGCAACCGGTACGCGGCCGGAATCACGATCATCGACAGGAGCGGCGCGCTCAGCATGCCGCCGACCATCGGCGCCGCGATCCGCTGCATCACTTCGGAGCCCGCGCCGCTGCCGATCAGGATCGGCAGCAGGCCCGCGAGGATCACCGCCACCGTCATCGCCTTCGGCCGCACACGCTGCACGGCGCCCTCCTCGATCGCCGCGTCGAGCGCGGCGAGGCCCGCGCCTGGATCGGCCGCGAGTGTCCGCTCCCAGGCGTGCCGCAGGTAGAGCAGCATGATGATGCCGAACTCCGCCGCGACGCCGGCGAGCGCGATGAAGCCGATCAGCGTCGCGACCGAGACATTGTGCCCGAGCGCGAAAATCAGCCAGACGCCGCCGATCAGCGCGAGCGGCAGCGACAGCATGATGATCGCGGCATCCGATGCGCGGCGAAACACGACGCAGATCAGCGCGAAGATGATCGCGAGCGTCGCCGGCACGACGACGCGCAGGCTCGCCTTCGCGCGCTCGAGGTACTCGAACTGGCCCGACCAGCCGATCGAGTACCCGGCCGGCAGCGGCACTTCGGCGGCGACCTTGCGCTGCAGGTCGCGCACCACCGAGCCGAGATCGCGTCCCGCGACATCCACGTACACGTAGCTCGCGAGCCGGCCGTTGTCGCTCTTGATCATCGGCGGCCCTCCGGACTGCGACAGGTCCGCGACCTGTGCGAGCGTCAACCGCACTCCACCCGGCCCGATGATCGGCAGTGCCCGCAGCGCATCCACCGAATCGCGGTCCGTGCGCGGATAGCGGACCACCACCGGATAGCGTTCACGGCCCTCGATCGTTTCGGTCACCGGCTCGCCGCCGACGATCGTCGCGATCAACCCGCGCACCGCGGCCGGTGTCAGTCCATGGCGCGCCGCGGCCTCGGGTCGCACGGTGACATCGAGATAGCGCCCGCCCTGGGCACGCTCGGCCACCGCCGAGTGCACGCCCGCCACGCCCCGCGCCACGTCCTGCACGGCCTCGCCGAGTCGCTCGAGTGTCGCGAGGTCGGGCCCCGAGAGCTTGATGCCGATCGGGCTCTTGATGCCGGTCGCGAGCATGTCGATGCGGTTCCTGATCGGCGGCACCCAGAGGTTCGTCAGCCCCGGCACGCGCACCGTGCGATCGAGCTCGGCGTACAGCGCCTCGGGCGTGAGCCCGGGTCGCCATTCGCGGCGCGGTTTGAACGTGACCGTCGTCTCGAACATTTCGAGCGGCGCCGGATCGGTCGCGGTCTCGGCGCGGCCCGCCTTGCCGAACACGTGCGCGACCTCGGGCACGGTCGCGATCATCCGGTCCGTCTGTTGCAGGAGCTGCGCCGCCTTGCCGGCGGACAGGCCGGGCAATGCCGTCGGCATGTAGAGCAGCGTGCCTTCGTCGAGCGGCGGCATGAATTCGCTGCCGAGCCGCAGCATCGGCAAAGCGCTCAGGCCGAGCAGGCCCGCCGCGAGCACCAGCGTCGCCTTCGGATGATGCAGCACACGGTCGAGGATCGGCCGATATGCCGCGATCAGCCAGCGATTGACGGGATTGTCGCGCTCGGGGCGGATGCGACCGCGGATCAGCAGCACCATCAACACCGGGATCAGCGTGACCGCGAGCGCCGCGGCCGCCGCCATCGCATAGGTCTTGGTATAGGCGAGGGGTGCGAAGAGCCGCCCCTCCTGCGCCTCGAGCACGAACACCGGGATGAATGACAGCGTGATGACGAGCAGGCTCACGAAGAGTGCCGGCCCGACCTCGGCCGCCGCATCGCGCAGCAGCGCGACGCGCTCGCCGTTCTCCGGATCACGTGCCTGCCGCTCGCGAAAGAGTTCGAGGTGCCGGTGCGCGTTCTCGATCATCACGACCGCCGCATCGACCATCGCGCCGATCGCGATCGCGATGCCGCCGAGCGACAGCAGGTTCGCGCTGATGCCCTGGTAGTACATCACGATGAACGCCGTCAGCACCCCGACCGGGAGCGTGACGACGGCGATCAGCGCCGAGCGCGCATGCCACAGGAAGAGCGCGCAGACGAGCGCCACCACCAGGAACTCCTCGGCGAGCTTGCGCGCGAGATTGCGCACGGCTTCGAGGATGAGCTGCGAGCGGTCATAGACCGGGACGACCTCGACGCCCGCCGGCAGGCCGCCCCGCAGCTGCGCGAGCCGGTCCTTGACCGCCGCAATCGCCGCGAGGGCATTGTGGCCGGTGCGCAGCACCACGACGCCGCCCACGACCTCGCCGTCGCCGTCGAGTTCGGCGATGCCGCGCCGGAGCACCGGCCCGCGCTGCACGCGCGCGACATCGCGCAGCAGCACCGGCACGCCGCGCGCATCCGTCGCCACCGGCAGGCGCTCGAAGTCCTCGCGCGAATGCAGATACCCGATGCTGCGCACCATGATCTCCGCTTCCGCCTGCTCGATCACGGAGCCGCCGGTCGCGCCGTTGCCGTCGCGGATCGCCTGCACGAGCGCGGCCGCCGTCACGCCGCGCGCCGCGAGCGCGAGCGGATCCGGCACGATCTGCCAGCTCTGCACCTGGCCCCCCACCGTCGCGACTTCGGCGACGCCCGGCACCGTCTTCAGTTCATAGCGCAGGAACCAGTCCTGCAGCGCGCGCAGCTGACCGATGTCATGGCGGCCGCTGCGATCGACCAGTGCGTACTCGTACACCCAGCCGAGGCCCGTCGCATCGGGCCCGAGCGCCGGGCTCACGCCCGCGGGCAGCCGGTCGCGCACCTGGCTCAGGTACTCGAGCACGCGCGCCCGCGCCCAGTACGGATCCGTGCCATCGTCGAACAGCACGTAGACGAACGAATCGCCGAACATCGACACGCCGCGCACCGCCTTGGCGCCCGGCACCGAGAGCAGGGTCGTCGACAGCGGATAGGTGATCTGGTCCTCGACGATGCGCGGCGCCTGTCCCGGCCACGGCGTGCGCACGATCACCTGCGGATCGGACAGGTCGGGTAGCGCATCGAGTGGCGTGTGGGCGAGTGCCCAGAGGCCCCAGCCGGCGAGCCCGAGGGTCGCCGCGATCACGAAGCCGCGCCAGTCGATCGCCGCACGGATGACGCGCGCGATCATGGCGCGGGCTCCGGGCCGCCGAGGCGTTCGAGCGCGCCCGTGAGGCTCGCCTCGGAGTCGATCAGGAATTGCGCGGCCACGACGACGCGCTCGCCGCCTTCGAGCCCGGCCATGATTTGCGTCTCGCCGCGCGCGCTGCGCCCCGTGCGCACGTGTACCGGCCGGAAACTGCCGTCACCCGCCTGCACGATCACATGCGCGGCCTCGCCGCTGCCGATCACGGCATCCGTCGGAACGAGTGGCCGCTCCACGGCATCGGTCGCGTCGAGCGCGACGCGCACGTAGGCGCCGGGCGTGAGGCGCTGCGCCCGATTGTCGAGCACGATGCGTGCGCGCCGCGTGCGCGTCGCGCCATCGATCTCTGGCAACAGCGCATCGATCCGGCCCGTGATCGGCGTGGCGTCCCCGTGCGCGTACACCGTGACCGTCGCGCCCGCGTCGACCCCTTGCGCCTGCGCCTCGGGCAGCGCGGCCTCACACCACACCGTGTCGAGCCCATTGACGCGAAACAGGCGTGTGCCCGCCGCGACCGACGCACCTTCGCGTACGCCGATTTCGCTGACCGTACCCGTGACCGGCGCGGTGATTTCGATCCGCCCGTCCCGCGCGGCGCGCGCGCCCGGTGGCAACCCGAGCGCCGCGAGGCGCGCCTGCGCCGCGGCGAAGAGATCGGGATCGCGCGCCGCGTCGAGCGCGTGCACTTCGGCGAGGGCCGCGCTCCATTCAGGCGCGATCAGTCGGGCGAGCGGCTGGCCCGCGCGCACCGGGGCGAACGGCGTCTTCACGTGGAGCCGCTCGACGATCACGGGCACGCGCGCATCGATCACGTGCTCCTTGCGCAGGTCCCAGCCAATCGTGCCCGCGACTTCGAGCCTGGCTTCGAGCCGGCCGCGTTTCACCTGCGTCGTGCGAACACCGAGGCTCTGCTGCTGCGCCGCTGTCACCCGGATGCCGTTCTCCTCCGCGCCCTCCTCCGCGTACTTCGGCACGAGCTCCATGTCCATGAAGGGTGACTTGCCCGGCTTGTCGAAGTGCTGGTCCGGCACCATCGGGTCGTACCAGTAGAGCACCCGCGGCTCTTTCGGCCCGCGCGTGGTGCCGGCATCCGGCGTGGTGCCATGCGGCGTCGTGGCATGCGGCGCAGCGGCTGTTGCGGCCGCTTCCCGTGCGCGTTCCCACCGCACGCCGACCGCGACACCGAGCGCGAGCAGCGCCAGCGTGCCCGCGACGATCGCGCTCATT
>JABAQN010000067.1 GCA_019187495.1 Steroidobacteraceae bacterium | reverse complement strand
GGAGTAGTCTACGATCCGCTAAGTCTTTGAAAAACCAAGTCCGGCGTGTTTGGTAGTACATGAGCGCAATCATGTACCGCTGCTCCGAAGGCAGGGGTCGTGGGTTCGAATCCCGCCGGGCGCGCCATCTGCAAAGGGTCCTTGCCGGACAGATGGGTACTGACATGCAGCGCACGCTCATCAGCTCGGGCTCATCCTTCGAACACGAGATCGCCTACTCGAGAGCAGTGGTCCAGGGTGACTGGGTGTTCGTCTCGGGCACGACGGGCTTCGATTATTCGACGATGACGATCGCTGAAGGGCTCGAGGCGCAGACGGAACAATGCCTGAAGAACATCGAGGCCGCGCTGCACCAGGCCGGCTCGAGCCTCGCGGATGTGGTTCGCGTGACCTACGTGCTCCCCGACGGGAAAGAGTTCCCGCAGTGCTGGCCCGTGCTGCGCAAGTATTTTGGTGAGGTGCGACCCGCGGCGATGATGATTTCCGCGAGCCTGCTCGACCCGCGGATGCGCATCGAGATCGAAGTCACCGCTTTGAAACAAGACAAGTAGTGGCGCAGGAGCGGGCCGGGAGGCCATCTGGTCGATCGATCGCCTCATGAAGCAGGCCCGGGAGCACCCACGCGCCCCACACCCCCGGAGTTGCGCGCCTGCCGGCGCCAGAGCACCGGCGGCGTTCCCACGAGGCGCTTGAAGGCGCGCGAGAACGCCGCTTCCGACTCATAGCCGACATCCCGCGCGATCGTGGCGACGCTGTCGCTGGTATCGCGTAACCGGGTGGAAGCGAGTTGCATTCTCCAGTGCGCCAGATACTGCATCGGCGGCTGGCCGATGAGTTGCGTGAAGCGCTCGTGCAATGCCGAACGCGACAGGCCGATCTGCTGGCCCAGCTCATCGAGGGTCCACGTGCCCGCCGGTTCGTGATGCAACAGCGCGAGCGCACGCCCGACGAATCTGTCCTGGAGGCCCGCGATCCATCCCTGCTGCTGCGGCGACTCGGCGATGTACCTGCGCACCGCCTCCACGAACAATACTTCGCTGATCTTCTCGAGCACGACCTCGCTTCCGAAGCGCCGTTCACCACTCTCGGCGACCACCTGTCGCAACGCGTCGATGACCCAGGCGCCACCCGGGCTCGCGGGAAAATGCATCATGGACGGAAGATGGGCAAGGAGGGGATTGAACGGACGCACGTCGCAACCCCAGAAGCCGCAGACCACATTCGTCATTCCCTCCGCGGTTCGCCCGGTGCGGCCCATGGCATGCTGGCCGCCGGGATCGCCCACCGGAATCGGCCGTTCGTGCTGTCGATGCGCCGCCACCCAGTCGGCATCGATGAACTCGGCTTCAAGGCCCGGCGCGCTCGACACGAAGTGCGGGTCCCCTTGCGGGAACATCACCATGTCGCCCCGCTCGAGCCGCACCGGCGGCTTCCCCGGCATCGCCGCCCAGGCGGTCCCGCGGGTAACGACGTGGTACTCCATCACGTGATCCGATCCGGGCAGGACCAGATCGGCGACTTCTCGCGCCGGCGGCGCGCCCGCCGCCCAGGCGCGATCGAAGCCCACATGAAAAAAGACGGCTCCCCGAAGCCGGGTTCCCCGAAGCACGTTCGACAGCACGTCCTCACCCACCGGGCCTCGTTTACTGCGAAACCGGCGGAGCGGCAAGCCGGCGGGGACTCCCGGTCAAGCATCGATCGGTCCGAAGCGGGACAATGCACCCCGTCCAAGGAGGAGCCATGAACACCTCACCCGATCAGTTGCTGCGTGTCGCCCTGTTCGTCGTCGGCCTGATCTTTCTCGCGGGAATCTACCCACTCACCATTCTCTGGCCGTCGGGTTGGGCGTGGCATCACGGCGGGGCGTCGATGTACCTGCAGATGATCCTCGGCGTCTATGCCACGCTCGGGGTCTTCCTCATGATGGCGTCGCGGGACCCGCAGGCCCATCGCAGCCTGATCTGGTTCGTCGTGTGGTCGAGCGTGGTGCACGGCGGGATCATGGCCGCGCAATCCATTGCCTTCCCCGAACATCGCGGGCATCTGTACGGCGATGTCCCGGCACTGCTGATCGTCGCCGCCGTGCTCGCGTTCCTGATGACGCGAAATGGCGCCGGGCATCCGCGCAAGGAGCATATGTGACCAGGAAAAGCCCGGTGGCTGCATCCGGTATTCCGCCGCGAACCAAACCATCCAACTACCCGGAGCCCTTCGCCTCGCGCGTCGCCGGCCGGCGCAAGCAGGCGCTCGGGGATTTCTTCGGACTGCAGAACTTCGGCGTGAACCTCACGACGCTGAAGCCCGGGGCCATGTCCGCGTTGCGTCACTGGCATTCGGTCCAGGACGAGTTCGTTTACGTGCTTTCCGGCCACCCGACGCTGGTCACGGACACCGGGGCAACGACGCTCGACCCCGGCATGTGCGTCGGATTCAAGGGTGGAATTCCCGACGGGCATCATCTCGTGAACCGCTCGACGGAAGATGTCGTGTATCTCGAGATCGGAGACCGGTTGCCCGGTGATTCGGGATCCTATCCGGACGACGATCTGCAGGCCGTCATGGGAGCGGACGGCAAGTGGCAGTTCCGGCACAAGGATGGATCACCGTATTGAAGCCGGCCCGACCTGCGACCCATCCCGAAGCATTGAAGACGGTAGGTCAGCGCGTGACCCGTCCGCGCCAGCCTGCCTCGATCGTCGCGATTTCGATCTTTCGAAGCGCTTCTGGCCGTTGGCCAGCTTGACTCCATCATGGGTTTCAATATACTGAGCCCGCACTCACTGAGTTATCGCTCATCCATATGGCACTCCCCGGCCCCCTGCCAACCCAGCGCACCCGCCAACGCGAAGCCACCCGCCGCCGGCTGATCGAGGCCGGCCTGCGCGTCGTCGCCGACGGGGGTTTCGCGGGCGCCAGCACCGCCGCGATCGCGCGCGCGACCGGCAAGGCTCACGGCACGGTGTTCGTCCACTTCCCGACGCGCGACGCGCTGGTCGCCGAACTCGTGGCCGAAGTCGGCCGCACGATGTCCGCGCAGCTCGCCGCCGCCGCGAGCGGCGAACCCTCCCTGGGGGCGGTGCTCGAGGCGCACCTCGCGGCGCTCGCGGCGCACGAGGCCGTGTACGCGCGCGTGCTGGCGGAGGCGTCGACGCTGCCGCAGGCCGCGCGCGCACAGGTCCTCGCGCTGCAGTCGGGCATCGCCTTTCGCCTGCGCGCGGCGTGGTCGCGCGAGCGGGCGCGCGGCGCGGTGCGCGACCTCGACCCGGTCGCGCTCGGCAACATGTGGATCGCACTCACCAATCACTACCTGATGAATCGCGATCTCTTCGCACCGGGCGGCAGCGTGATCACGAAGTGCGGCGCGGCGCTCGCGACGCAGTTTCTCGACCTCGTCCGGACCTGACCCCACACATCCACGACAAGGAATCACCATGGGCACGGAACTCTGTCGATCCTGCGGTTCCTGCGGCTTTCCGATGCGAAATCCGGACGACTTCGCGGGCGGCGACCCCGACGCGGCCTACTGCAGCACTTGCGCCGATGCGAGCGGCGCGCTCAGGCCCTTCGACGTCGTGCTGCAGGCCAACGCCGAGTATCTCGTTCGCGAACAGGGCATCGACCTGCGTGCGGCGCGCAGCATGGCGAACGCGCTCCTTGCGAGCATGCCCGCGTGGCAGGAGCGGCGCTGATGCCCCGCCTGCGCATGGCCCCGCTCCTCGCCGGACTGCCTGTCTTCGTTGCGCCCGCCGCACCGGCGGCGCCGGCACCCGCACCCGCCATCGCCGAGGCGCAGCTGCGCGTGCTCAATCATCACGCGGTCGATGCGTTCACGGCCAACGACGACGTGGCAGTGCGCCTGTTCGGTCCCGTCGCGCTCGTGCACGGCGTATTCGAATCCGTCGGCACCGAAAGCGGACCGAAGCGCGTGCGCTACACGGAAGTGTATGCGTGGAGCGGCGCGCGCTGGCTGCGGGTCAATGCGCAGCGCACGCCGCTGCGTGCCGGGGTCGAGCCGCGGTTGCAGCCGGGCCGGGCGCCCGCGCATGCGCCGTGGCGAGGCAAGGATCCGGTCGGCGATGATCTCGCGGTGCTGCGGGAACTCAATGCGCAGTATGTGCGCGCCTTTCGCGAAGCGGACGTCGCCTGGTACGACGCGCATCTCGCGCCGGACTACGTCGTCGTCAACGGTGACGGCTCGTTCCACGATCGCGCGCGGGCGCTCGCCGAGTTCGCCGAACCCGTGTACGCGACCTACCTGCAATCCTTTCCGGTCGACAAGGTGCGCATTCGCCTCTTCGGCGACATCGCGCTGATCCACGCGGAGAACGCCTACGAGCGCAAGGACCGGCGCCGCGGCGTGAACCGCTACACCGACATCTGGCAGAAGCGCGCGGACGGCCGCTGGCAGTGCATCGCGGCGCACATCACCGTACACAAGGCCCCGGCGTGAATGCGCGCAGGCGCGCATCCGACAGCGCCGCCCGCCCATCGGCGGCCACACGCCGCAGCGCCTCGAGATTGCGGATCGTGAGGCAACCCTTGCGGCTCGTGAGCAACCCCGCCGTCTCCCACGCCGCGAGCGTGCGGCTCGCCGTGTGCAGCGTGGTTCCCGACAACTGGGCGACATCCTTGCGTCGCAGCGGGAAGCCGATCGTCCGACCCTCGAACGTATCGCGCCCGACCTGTGCCGAGAGCCGCAGCACGGCGCACGCGATGCGCTGCTCGGCGTGCAGCGTCGTGAGTTCCCGCGTGCGCTCCTGAAGCACGCCGAGTCGTCGCCCGAGTACCCCGATCACGTTTCCCGCGATGCGCGGAAAGCGCTCGATCAGGCGCTTCAGGTCCGCCTCGCTCCAGCTGAGCACGCTGGAATCCTCGGCGACCACGGCGTCGGCCGGGAGCTGATGGTCGGTGAACAGCGGAACGAGCCCGAACATTTCCCCCGCTCCGATGAAGCGCACGACGGCCTCCCCGCCGTCGCTGCCGGTCTGCCGGATGCGGACACTGCCGGCAGCGAGTGCGTAGGCCCGGCTTGCCCGTTCGCCCTGCGAAAAAATGACGGCATCCCTCGCGTAGCGATCGAGGTGCATCGCGGCGCGCACCACGGCGAGCCCCGGCGCGGCGAGCCCGTGGAAGAGCTCGAGGTCCTCGAGGTTGTCTGCCGCTGCGCCGCGCGGCGCGGTGCTGCCATGACTCATACGACGCTCCAGGTGCAGTTTGCGCGGGCGCAAACCCGGCAGGGCACCGTCGCAGTATATGAGAATGCCTCGCATTCGCAATTGAAAGCTGCAACCCATGCCTGCGCCGGCCGCCCGTCTCCCGCGTTTCTCCTCCCGGTCCCTGCGCCGGGCACTTGTGGTGTCGATCGGTCTCGCGCCGTCGATCGGGCTTTCGCAGTCGGCCACTCCCGGGACGCAACTCGAGGAGGTCGTCGTGTCCGCCGTCCGCGGCCCTGTCGGGCAACGGCTCGATGCGGCCGCCGGCGGCACCGCCATCGTCGACCCGGCGGATCTGCCGGCCACCGCCAACCTCACGATTGCACGCGCACTGGCCTCGGTACCGGGCGTTGTGGTGCAGGACTTCTTTGGCGGCAACGACCAGCCGCGGATCCAGATCCGCGGCTCCGGCCTGCAGCAGAACCCCGTCGAGCGCGGCGTGCTGATGCTGCGCAATGGCCTGCCGCTCAATCGGGCGGACGGCTCCTACATCGTGGGCCTCGCCAACCCGCGCGAAATGTCGGCGATCGAGGTCTACCGGGGCTACATGGCGAACCGGCTCGGCGCGACCGTGCTCGGCGGCGCCGTCAATCTGATCTCGCCCACGGGGCGCGATGCGCCGGGCGCTCTGCTCGAAGCCGTCGGCGGAAGCTTCGACCAGGCGGGCGGCACGGCGCAGTTCGGCTACTCCGCCGGGCGTTTCGACGGGTTCCTGCACGCGGGAACCACGGAGCGGGACGGCTATCGCGCCTACAACGCATCGCGGCGGGACAGCGTCGGCGGCAACATCGGTGTGCGCATCCGGGATTCGCTGGCGGTGCGCTTCTTCGCGAGCCAGGTCGACCTCGGCTTCGATGTCGCCGGGCCGATCACCCGCGAGCTGCTCGGGCAGCATCCCCGCGCCGTGTTCGCCGGGCCGACCGTGACGCCCATGGGCGCTATCAATCCCGGTCCCAATGTGGTGCGCGACCGGCCGTATCGCGAGGCGCGGCAATTCCAGGTCGGCGTGCGAGCGACGAACGCGTTCGGCGCGCACATCCTCGATCTCGCCCTCGGTCGCACGCATACCGACGACAGCTTCCGCTTCCCCGTCTCCGCAGGCATTCGCGTGACGGGCGGCGACGACACGACGGCGGTGCTGCGCTATGCGTTCAAGCCGGATGCCGCGCGCACATTGCCGCTTTTCGAGGCGACGGCGCAGTACGTGACCGGTGCGGCCGACCGGGAAAACTACCTGAATCTCGCCGGCCGACGCGGCGCCCTGTTCGGCGAAAGCCGGCTCGACGCCACGACGCTCTCGGTCAATGCGGGACTGCACGTTCCGCTCGGCACGTCCTTCACGCTCTCGCCCTCATTGTCCTGGTCGCATGCGACGCGCGACAACGATGACCGGTACGATTTGCCGACGCGCCCGACGGCGGCCTACAACCCCGCGTCTCCCGGAATGGCGTTGCCACCGGGCGCCGTGCCCACGGTCCCGAACAGCTACGCGCGAAAGTACGAGGCGTGGAGCCCCGCGCTCGGCCTCGCGTGGCAGCCGGATGACAGGCAGACGCTGTTCGTTGCCGCGAGCCGCAGCTTCGAACCCCCGACGCACGATGACCTGCTCGCGACCCTGAACGGCACCCCGAACAGCAGTGCCGGCAGGCCGAACCCGGCAGCGCCCTCACAGCCCGCGGCGGTGTTCGTCACGCCCGCACTCGCGGCGCAACGTGCGACGACCCTCGAAGCCGGATGGCGCGGCGCGGCGGGGCCGGTATCCATCGATGCGGTCGTCTACCACGCCTCGATCCGCAACGAACTGCTCAGCCTGCGCGACGAATCGGGCGTCGCACTTGCGGCCGCCAACGCATCGCGCACACGCCACCTCGGCGCCGAACTCGGTCTCGAGGTGCCGCTTTCGGCGACCCTCGACGGCCGCGTGGTCTACACCTGGCAGGACTTCAGGTTCCGGAACGATCCGCTGCGCGGCAACCACCGGCTCGCCGGCGCGCCCCGCCACTGGATCCACGCGTCGCTCGACTGGCGCCCCGCCGCACGCTGGAGTGCGCAGGTCGCGATGCGCTGGATGCCGGAGCGGACGCCGGTCGACAACTTCGGCACGCTGTGGAACGACGCCTGGGCGACCGTCGACCTGCGCGTCGAGCACCGCATGGGCCGCGCACTGTCCGTGTTCGCCGAGGTGACCAATCTCTTCGACGCGACGTATGCTTCATCGACGCTGATCGTCGACCGGGCGCGCCCCGACCAGGCGGCGTTCCTGCCCGGTGACGGCCGGGCGCTCGGGGCCGGCGTGCGCCTCGCGTTCTGAACCTGTCTGCTGAAAGGAACCTGCATGAAACACCGAGCCGCATTGTTCGCCGCCATCGCTTCGCTCGCCGTGACGGGAATCGCGCTCGCCGACGCGACGCCACTCGACCTCGATCAACTCCGCTACGACACGGTCCACGAGGTCGCCCGGCGCGCCGTGCTGGCGGTCGATGGCGAAGGTCGCCCGGTCACGTTCCTGCTGCGCATCGCGAACGGGCAGTTCCTTCCACCGCACGGGGGAGCGGGCCCGCTGCGTATCCTCACGGTCGTGACGGGCACGCTGTCGTGGGGCGACGGCAGGCAGGTCAGCGAAGCGGCCGAACACCGCTACGGTCCAGGCAGCGTGATCGTCATTCCGGCAAGCGGCGGCGTGCACTGGGCGGCCGCGCGGGATGGCGACGTGCTGCTGCAGGTCGTCGTCGTGCGGGATGGCAAACTCGCGCCCGCCGCCGCCGCGCAACCGGAGCGATGATGGAACTCGCGCTCGCCCGCGCGCTGCACGTGCTCGGCGTCGTCATCTGGATCGGCGGCGTCTCGATGGCCACCACCGTGGCGCTGCCCGCGATCCGGCGCGGCGCGTTCGGCGCCGACCGGCTGCAGGCCTTCCACGCCGTCGAAGGCCGCTTCATCTGGCAGGCGCGCACGGCCGTGATCATCGTCGGCCTCACCGGCTTCTACATGCTCGAGCGCTTCAACCTGTGGTGGCGCTTCGGCGACTTGCACTACTGGTGGATGCACGCCATGGTCGGCGTGTGGTCGCTGTTCATGCTGCTGCTGTTCGTGGGCGAGCCGTTCGTCCTGCACCGTTTCCTGCCGCGGTGGGTCGAGCGCGATCCCGGGCGCGCCTTCGCCTTCGTGCACGCCCTGCATGTGGTGCTGCTCGTGCTCAGTGTCATCACGGTTTTCGGCGCGGTCGCCGGGAGCCATGGCTGGATGCCTTAGCGCGGTTCCCGCCTTGCGCTGCTTCGCGCGGCGACGGGCCCGGGAAGGCGCACTCGGCCACTGAAGTCGCCTCGAGCGACTCGAGGAACTTGCCGTACGCGGCCGCGAGGTGCGATCGCAGGCGACACCGCGGCGTCAGCACGCAGTTGCCGCCATCCATCCGGAAACACTCGACCAGCGGGTAGCGCTGCTCGAGGAAGCGCACCACCTCACCGAGCGAAATCGATTCGGCCGGGCGCGCGAGCCGAAGCCCGCCGCCCGCGCCACGGCGCGTGATGACAAAGCCGCCGGCCCCGAGATCCTGCACCACTTTCGCCAGGTGGTTGTAGGGAATCCCGAATTCCGCCGCGATCCCGGCGGTCGTGAACGACTCCCGGGGATCGTTCGCGAGCCGCATCAATACCCGCAGTCCATAGTCGGTGAACGCCGCGAGACGCATGGCTGGTCCTTAATTGGTATTTACAATACCTATATCGGGGGCTATAAATCGACACCGAGAATACCAATTTGCGCTGTGGCTGCGGCAGGAGAGGGCATGAACGCAAAACGGATCATCCGGCTGTCGATCGCGATCCTCGCGAGCGCCCTGAGCCTGGCGCTGTCCTGGCCCTACTGGCGCGATTTCGGCTACTGGGCCGAATCGCACGCCCTGTGGCGCGTCTATCTCGCGGTGGGCTTCCTGCTCGCGGTCTACGTCTTCCATGCGTTCCTCGGCAGCCTCGGCACGCTGTTCGAGCACGATGAGATCGAGCGCGGCGCAGAGCGGGAGGACAAGCCGTGAGCTGCGTCGAAGGCGAACCTTGCGTCGAGGGACGCAAGCGGCGGCGCGCGTTGCTCGCGCTCGGACTGATGGGGATCATTTTCCTGGCGCTGTCGGCCTTCTCGTTCCTCGATTCCCGCGGCCAGGCGGTGCCGCGGACGGTGACTTACGCGGGCCATGATGCTATCGCCGGCAAACGCGTATTCCAGGCGTTCAACTGCATGGGCTGCCACACGATGGTCGGCAACGGCGCGTATTTCGCGCCGGACCTGACGAAGCTCTACGGCCAGGTGGGTCCGGCGTGGCTCGAGGCGTTCCTGCCTTCCGCCGGCGCATGGCCAACACGCGCCGCGGTGCAGGTGCAGCTCGCCGACCCGGACGTCGCAGGCGAAGCCGGCGTCACGGGCGTCGAGGAGTACCTCACGAAGTTCCCGGGCGCCGCCGAGCGCATCGAGCGGCGCAGCGCGCACGCCTCGACGATGCCGAACCTGCCGCTGACGAAGGACGATGTGCGCGGACTGATCGCCTGGCTCAAGTACACCTCGTCGATGAACACGGAAGGCTGGCCGCCGGCGCCACGCGTCGACGGCGTGAGCCTGCGGCAGGCAAAGTCGGTGCCAGTGGCGCAGCAGACTGCCGCCACATCACCGGACGCCGCATCGGCCGGCACGCAAGCGGCAGCCGCAGGCGCTGCCGCCGCTCCCGCCGCCGCACGAGGCGAAGCGCTCGCGCGCGAATACGGCTGCGTGGCGTGCCACGCGAGCGACACCCGACGCCTCGTCGGCCCGGGCTGGGGCGGGCTCTACGGCTCGACCGTGGCGCTCACCGACGGCTCGAGCGTGAAGGCCGATGACGCCTACCTCGTCGAATCCATCGTGCAGCCGAACGCGAAGACCGTCGCGGGCTTCCCGTCGGGAACCATGGTGTCGTACGCGGAAATACTCGACAGGGAACAGGTCGACGCCATCGTCGCGTACATCCGCAGCCTCGGGGAGAAAGCGCAATGATCCGGATCGAATACGCGACGCAGCGCCTCAGCCTGCGCTTTTTCATGCTGATGCTGGTGCTGTTCCTGTTCCAGGTGGCCTTCGGGCTGCTGCTCTCGGCCCAGCACATCGATCCGACGCTGCTCGCCGGTGAACTGAACTTCAACGTCATCCGTGCCGAACACACGAATCTCGGCATCCTGTGGATCCTCTCGGGATTCATCGGCACGATCCTGTTCGTCGGCCCGCTGCTGTCGAAGCGCGAGCTGGCCGCGCCCGGCCTCATCAAGTTCCTGTTCCTGGCCTTGCTCGCCGTCGTGATCTGGAACGTCGCGACGCAGGTACTGGCACAGACCGGGGTGGCCGGATGGTGGGAGGGCGAGCCGCTGCTGCAGGAAGGACTCGAGTATCTCGAAGCGGGCCGGATCGCCGATATCGTGATCCTGGTCGGATTCTCGATCCTCTGCTACGTCGTGCTGCGCACCTTCCCGAAGGTCTCGCAATGGAACGAGATCCACTGGGGCCTCGGCATCGGCGTGGTCGCGCTCACGGGCGTGTGGATATTCGGCATGTTCTTCGTCGCCCGCCTCGACCTGCAGGAATACTTCCGCTGGTACGTGGTGCATTACTGGGTCGAAGGCGTGTGGGAGGTGATCCACATCTCGCTGGTCGGCTTCCTGCTCGTGCTGATGTTCAAGGCGGACATCAAGTCGGTCGGTTATGCGGTGTTCTGGGGCATCTCGCTCGTCTGGCTGTCGGGCCTGCTCGGCAACGCGCACCATTACTTCTGGATCGGCACCCCCGAGTTCTGGCAGTTCTGGGGATCGCTGTTCAGCGCGCTCGAACCGCTGCCGCTGATCTTCTGTTTCTGGCACGTCTATCTCGATGCCCACCAGGACGGCAAGCCGGTTCGCAACATGCCGGCCTTCGCGTTCCTGCTGGGCTCGGTCGTGCTCGAGCAGGTGGGCGCGGGCATCCTCGGCTTCACGATGACCTTCGCGCTGACGAACGTCTGGTCGCACGGCACCTGGGTCACGCTGAGCCACGCGCATCTCGCGCTGTTCGGCACCTTCGGCATGCTCGGCCTCGCTGCAGCCTACTACGCGGTACCGCTGATGCGCGGCCTCACCGGCTTCGACCAGCGACCGGGGAAACTCGCCTTCTGGCTCGTCTTCACGAGCATGCTCGGCCTCGGCTTCGCGTTCGCGATCGGTGGCACCGTCCAGGTGTTCGTGTACCGCACCCTCGGGCTCAGCTGGTTCAGCGGCGATGTCGCGCCGGCGATGCAGTTCGCGAAGCTGATGGTGCCGATCTTCGGACTCGTCTTCGCGATCGGCGTGTGCCTCCTCGTGTACGACCTGCTGACGCTCGGCCTCGCGCGATCGGTCGCGGTGAAGCGGCTCGCGCAGGAGGCCGCCGCGCGGCCGGCACGTGCGCCCGGCCTCTGGGGACGGCGCCTGACAGGTTGGGAAGCCGGGCTCTGGCTCCTCGGCATGTGGATCGCGGGCGCGGTCATCACGCTCGGGTTGCTCAGCTTCAACCTGCCGTTCGTGCAGCACGGGCACGCCGCATTGCCCTACCTGATGGCCTCGGTCGGCTATCCGGGCCTCTTCCTCGTGACGCTGCTTTTCGTGTGGCGGTTCCTGAATTCACTCGAAGCGCGCGGCCAGGCCGAACTCGGGCCGCTGCCCGCCACGGCACCGCTGGCGACCGGCGCGACCTGAAACCCGCCGCGGGGATTTGCCAACGCCGCGGCATGGCAGGTACGGTGGCGAAAACCGCCGGAGACCTGCATGCCTGATGAACTGCGCTGGCGCTCGCGCGACGGCCTGAACTTGTTTGCACGCGATTATCCGGCGGCCGCCGGCGCCGCAGCGGGCGCGCCGCGCGCACCGGTTGTCTGCATACCCGGGCTCACGCGCAACTCACTCGACTTCGATGTCGTGGCACCGTGGATCGCCGGGCTCGGTCGCCGCGCGATCGCCGTCGACCTGCGCGGACGGGGCGAATCCGATCGGGACCCGGACCCGCGCCACTACCAGCCGCCCACCTACGCCGACGACGTCGCGGCGTTGCTCGCGCATTTATCGCTGCCACGGGCGATCCTCCTCGGCACCTCGCTCGGCGGCCTCGTCGCGATGGCGTTCGCGGTGCGCCATCCGCGCCTGCTCGCCGGCGCGGTGCTGAACGATATCGGCCCCGAGATCGACCCCGCGGGCGCCGCGCGGATCAAGGGCTACGTTGGCAAGGCGCCGCCGATCACGAGTTGGGAAGCTGCCGTCGCCTACGCCAGGCTGATCAACGGCGATGCGCTGCCGGACAACACCGATGAGGACTGGAACGCGATGGCCCGGCGGATGTTCCGCCCTGGCGCGGACGGGCAACCCGAGCTCAATTACGATCCGGGAATCCTGCGGCCCGTGGGCCCGATCAGGATGCGCATCGCGCAGTGGCTTGCGTGGGGCGCCTTTCGCCGCCTCGCCCGCGATCGCCCGTTGCTGCTGCTGCGCGGTGCGCGCAGCGACATCCTCGCCCCCGCCACCGTCACGCGGATGCGCCGCGCGGCGCCGGCCATGCACTACGCCGAAGTGCCCCGCGTGGGCCACGCGCCGATGCTCTCGGAGCCTGAGGCGCGGTCCGCGCTGCAGGCGTTCCTCGCCGCGGCGCCATAGGGCCGTGCGGGTCGTATATAATGCAGCGCCCTTCCCGGCCCTGATTCCCGGATCGAAATCGTGAGCAAGCAAGACTCGCACTTCATCAACGTGTTCGGCATCGTCCTCGGCGTACTGGTCACGGTCGCCATCGTGCTCTTCGGGGTCGCGCGCGCGGTCGGCAATTCGACGCAGCGGCAGGAAGTGCAGCAGGAAGACCTGTACGTGAAGGCGGTCGCCGCGCGCATCGCGCCGCCGGTGCGCGAAGCGGTGGCCGGTGCCGACAACTCCGCGCTCGCGATCGCGGCGCCTGCGGCGAGCGCCGCACCCGCCCTGCCGATGCCGGCGGATGGCGCCGCGCTCTACGATGCGGCTTGCCACACCTGCCATGGCCCCGGCATCGCCGGTGCACCGAAGTTCGGTGACAAGGCCGCATGGGCTCCGCGTATCGCCCAGGGCACCGCCACGCTCTACAAGCACGCGATCGAAGGCTTCACGGGCCAGCACGGCGTGATGCCGGCGAAGGGCGGTCGCATGGATGTGTCCGACGACCTCGTCAAGCAGGGCGTGGATTACATGGTCGAGCATTCGCGCTGAGCGCCTCGGGCTCTTCCCACCCGCGGCGCAGCTGAATCGCCTCGGCGAGGTGCTCCGGCGCGATCCGTTCGCACTCGCCGAGGTCGGCGATGGTCCGCGCCACGCGTACGATCCGATGCTGGCTGCGGGCCGATAGCGCGAGGCGCCGCCGGCTCGCATTCATCAGCCCATGGCACTCGCGCGAGAGCGCGCAATGCGCCGCGAGTCCCGGCACTCCAAGGTAGGCATTGAGGCGGCCAGCGCGGCGTAGCTGTCGACTGCGCGCCGCCGCCACGGTGCGTGCCAGTTCCGCGCTCGCCGACCCTTCCTTTGGCGGAGCATCGCACACCGATTCGGCCACGCGCGGCACCGCAACGCGCAGGTCGAGCCGGTCGAGCAGCGGTCCGGACAGTCGCGCGCGATACTTCGCGATGGCGGCCGGGCGGCAGCGACAACGCCCCGATTCATCGCCGAGATAGCCGCACGGGCACGGATTCATTGCGGCGACGAACAGGAAGCGCGCCGGATACTGCACTTCGACGGCGGCGCGCGCGATGGCGATCTGCCCGTTCTCGAGCGGTTCGCGCAGCGCTTCGAGCACCCGCCGGTCGAATTCGGGCAACTCATCGAGGAACAGCACACCGAGATGCGCGAGCGTTACCTCGCCCGGTCGCGCCCGCGGACCGCCGCCCACGATCGAATGGGCGGATGCCGTGTGGTGCGGTGCCCGGAATGGCCGCCGCCCCCAGCTCGCGCGATCGACGATGCGACCGCCGACCGACGCGATGGTCGCCACCTCGAGCGCTTCCGCCGCATCGAGCGGCGGAAGGAGCCCGGCGAGGCGCTGCGCGAGCATCGTCTTGCCGCCGCCGGGCGGGCCGCACAACAGCACGCTGTGCGCGCCTGCGGCCGCGATGGCGAGCGCACGCTTGGCCGCGCCCTGGCCACGCACATCGCGCATGTCGAGGTCGGCGCAGGCACCGGTCGCGGGAATCGGCGCGGGAGCCTGCGGGGACCCGGTCGTCCGCGCACCTTCGAGCCAGGCGCATACGTCGCGCAAGTGCTTGGCGCCCGCCACGCGCGGTGCCGCCATGGCGGTCTCCCACGCGTTCACGGCAGGCACGAGGAGATCGTGGCCCGCGGCGGCGGCGTGCGCTGCGGCGGGAAGGAGCCCGTGCACGGCGCGCAGTTCACCGCCGAGTCCGAGTTCGCCATAGAGTTCGCAATCCGCGAGATCGCGCGCCGCGCGCACCTGGCCCGAAGCGAGCAGGATGCCGACGGCGATCGGCAGGTCGTAGCGACCACCCTCCTTCGGCAAGTCCGCGGGCGCCAGATTGACCGTGATGCGTCCTGCGGGCAGCTCGAAACCGCAGCAGGCGAGCGCCGCACGCACGCGCTCGCGGCTCTCGCGCACGGCAGCCTCGGGCAGCCCGACAATTGCGAAGCCCGGCAGCCCGGCCCCGAGGTGCACCTCGACCTGGACGAGCGGCGCGGCGAGACCTACTTGTGCGCGGCTCGCGACGCGCGCGATCCGGGCTTCTTCAGCCGCCGGCACCGGGCGCACGCCCTTCGAGCGCCGCCACCTGCGCTTCGAGCGCTTCGAGTTTCGCGCGCGTGCGCTCGAGCACGCGCGCCTGGGCGTCGAACTCATCGCGGGTCACGAGATCGAGGCGCGCGAGGTTCGCGCGCAAGACCGCGCGGAAATTGGTCTCGAGATCACGCTGCAGCGTGCGCGCGCCCGCAGGCAGCGACTGGAGCAGGCGCTTCACGAGGTCATCGAACGAAATACGATCCATCTTGCCCTCTATTGACGCATGTGGTTCCGAGCCGGCGCCAAAACGGTGCAGCGACCGCGCCGCCAGCGGCCCCGGCGGCGCAAATTCGCGCACCGGAGTGCTGGCACGAAAGCTGCAATTTGATCCACCGGGCATGGCAAGCATACGCGCGCCGACCCGCCGGGTCGCCGTGCAAAACGAGCCGAAACGAGTGGAAACGCGAATGGAAAAGGAGAGGCGAACAGTGGACAGCGCACAGCAGATGGCCAGGGGCGGACAGCGGACAGCGGTCGGCGGGCAGCCAGAGGCGTTCGCGCACGGCACTCGTGATGCGGTGAGGACGGCGGCTCCGGCCGTCCGCCGTCCGCTATCCGCTGCGCGCTTCCCATTGTCCGCCGCCCGCTCCGGCCTCATCACTGCCGCACTGCTGCTGGCTGCGGCGCCGGTCGTCGCGTTCGCGCAAGCCACCCCACCGCCCGTGCCCGGGAAGGCCGACACCGTGTGGATGCTGGTCTCGACCCTCCTCGTGATCCTGATGGCAGTACCCGGGCTCGCGCTCTTCTACGGCGGCATGGTGCGGGCGAAAAACATGTTGTCCGTGCTGATGCAGGTGTTCGTCGTGTTCTCGCTGCTCGTGGTGCTGTGGGTCGCGTACGGCTACAGCCTCGCATTCACCGGCACCGGCCAGTGGATCGGCGGCCTCGACCACCTGCTCCTCGCCGGAATCACGCCGGAGTCGACCGCGGCGACATTCACCGATGGCGTCGTGATCCCGGAGTTCGTTTTCGTCGCCTTCCAGGCGACGTTCGCCGCCATCACCGCCTGCCTCATCGTCGGCTCGTTCGCGGAACGCGTGAGGTTTTCCGCCGTGCTGATATTCATGGTCATCTGGTTCACCTTCTGCTACCTGCCGATCGCGCGCATGGTCTGGTACGGCGAAGGCTTCATGTTCAAGCAGGGCGCGCTCGACTTCGCGGGTGGCACGGTGGTGCACATCAATGCGGGCATCGCGGGTCTCGTCGGCGCGCTGGTCGTCGGCAAGCGCATCGGCTACGGCACGACCGCGATGCCGCCGCACAACCTGCCGATGGTGATGATCGGCGCGTCGCTCTTGTGGGTGGGCTGGTTCGGCTTCAATGTCGGCTCGAACCTCGAGGCGAGCGCGTTCACCGGCCTCGTCTTCCTCAACACCTTCGTGGCGACGGCCGCGGCGGTCGTGGCATGGATCGCGGGCGAGTGGATCTTCCGCGGCCAGCCGACGATGCTCGGCGCCGCCTCGGGCGCGGTCGCGGGCCTCGTCGCGATCACGCCGTCGTGCGGCTTCCTCGGCATCGGTGGCGCGCTCCTGCTCGGGCTCATCGCGGGCTTCGTGTGCCTGTGGGCCTGCGCCAAGGTCAAGGTCTGGGCGGGTTATGACGACTCGCTCGACGTTTTCGGCGTGCACGCGGTGGGCGGCATCGTGGGCGCGATCCTGACGGGCGTGCTCGTCTCGCCGACCTTCGGCGGTACCGGGCTCGACGGCTACCACATGGGCCACCAGGTGTGGGTGCAGACGCTCGGCGTCTCGATCACGATTGGCTGGAGCGCGACCGTCGCGTTCGTCGCCTACAAGATCGCGGACCTGGCCGTGGGCCTCAGGGTCTCCGAGGAACAGGAGCGCGAGGGGCTCGACACCACGTACCACGGGGAGCGCGCCTACCAGAACTAGGCACTGGGCATTGGTGCCGGGCTTTCGGTTGTTCGGTTATTGGCGCGGAGCCGCCAATAACCGAACAACCGAAAGCCCGGCACCATCTCCTCGCCAACTGTGACCCGGTTCAAATTCCGCGCGGCCCGAATTCGGGATACTCTACGCGGAGGAGCCGTGCCATGCGCTTCACGATTGCCATTTCCTTCGCACTCGCCTTCGCGTCGCTTGTCGCGCATGCGGACGTCTACCGTTGGGTCGATGCAACCGGCGAGGAGCACTACAGCGACCGGCCGATCGAAGGCGCCGAATTGATTCGCACCACGGCACCACGCCCGCCCGGCGCCACGAGCGCGTCACCGCGCGTTGCCACGGCGGCGACACCGACGTCGTCCGCGTCGCCGGAGGCGGCCTCCACCCGGGCAGCGGAGAAGGAGGTCGCGAAGGACCTCGCAGCCCAGCGCAGCAGGGATTGCGCCGACTCGAAGGCCCGCTACGAGAAGTCGCTGCAGGCGCGCCGCATTTTCCGCACGCTCGAGAACGGCGAGCGCGAGTACCTCACGGATGCCGAGGCTGACAAGGTCCGCGTCGCCAATCGCGCGGCCATGGATGCGGCCTGCGGCAAGGCGCCCGCCGCGCGCTGACCGCCCCGCCTGCTAAAGTTGCGCTCCGCGGCCAGGCCGCAGCGGATCGGAGCGTCGCCACAATGCGGGCAGGATTCATCGGACTCGGGGCCATGGGCGCACACATGGCGCGCAACCTCCACAAGGCGGAATTGCTCGTGTCCGTCTGGAACCGCACCGCCGCCACCGCACAGGCGTTCGCGCGGGAGACGGGTGTGCGCGCCGCCGGCTCGCCGGCCGAACTCGCGGCCGGCGTCGATGCGATCGTCCTCTGCGTCTCGGCTGACGACGACGTACTCGCGATCGTCCGGCAGATCGCCCCGGCCGTGCGCGCCGGCACACTCGTGATCGACTGCTCGACCGTGAGCGCCACGACCGCGCGGGAGGCCGCCGCCGCCCTCGCCGCATGCGGCGCCGCATTCCTCGACTGCCCGGTGAGCGGCGGCGTCGAGGGTGCGCGCGATGCGACGCTCGCCGTGATGTGCGGCGGCGAGCCGGCCGCATTCGAGCGCGCGCTGCCGCTGTTGCGCGCCATGGGCCGCACGGTGACGCACTTCGGCGCGAGCGGCGCGGGGCAGGCGGCCAAGGCCACGAACCAGATCATGTGCGCGGGCATCATCCGCGCCGTCGCCGAGGCGATGGCCTTCGCGCGCGCCCAGCAACTGCCGCTCGACGCGCTCGTCGAAACGCTCGGCAAGGGCGCGGGCTCGAGCTGGTATTTCATCAACCGCGCGCCGAACATGATCCGCGGCAGCTTCCCGGCGGGCTTTCGCGTGCGCCTGCACGCGAAGGATCTCGGCATCTGCCGCGCGATGGCGGCGGAGAAAGGCGCGACGCTCCCGGTCGTCGAGAGCATGCTCGCCGAGTACGCGCAGCTGATCGAGCAGGGCCACGGCGATGAGGACATTTCGGCCGACTACCGGCTGAAGGCGGCGCTCTTTCCCGGGCCATGACCGACACCGCCCCGTCGCGACGCTCGGATTACCTGCCGGACTTCTGCGCGGCACGTATGGTGCTCGCGATCGTCCTGATCGTGGAGCTGACGGCGCTCATCGTCACGCTGTCGCGCGACAATTCCGTGGTGGCGTTCTGGACCGACCTCGCGCGCACCTCGCTCTTCCTCATCTGGATCGGGCTCGCGGGCCAGGCCGCACTGTGCCTCGCCCGCCGCCGGCTCGAGGCGCTCACGGTCGCGGCCGGCGCCGCGACGGTCCTCGGCCTCATCTGCGCCGTCGTCGCGATCGTCTCGGAGATCGCCTACCGGCTCGGCACGAGCGCGCTGCTCGCCGCCGGCGACATCGTCGCGCTGTTCCCGCGCGAGCACGTGGCCTTCATCGGCCGCAACGTGGCGATCGCGTTCATCGTCACCGCGCTCGCGCTGCGTTACTTCTACGTGACGCACGAATGGCGGCGCAACATCGAGATGCAGTCGCGTGCCCGCGTGCACGCGCTGCAGGCGCGCATCCGCCCGCACTTCCTGTTCAACAGCATGAACACGATCGCCGCGCTGACGCGCTCGAACCCGGCGCGCGCCGAGGAGGCCGTGCAGGACCTCGCCGACCTCTTTCGCGCGAGCCTCGCCGAGAAGCGCACGGAGATCACGCTCGCCGAGGAAATCGACATCGCGAAAACCTACGAACGCATCGAGCGCCTGCGACTCGGCGGGCGGCTCGGCGTCGACTGGCGCATGAACGGCGTGCCGCAGCAGGCGCGCGTACCGGGCCTGATGATCCAGCCGCTGCTCGAGAATGCGATCTATCACGGCATCGAGCCACGTGCCGGCGGCGGCACGGTCACCGTGACCGGCGAATACGCCAACGGGCTCGTGACGATCGTGGTGCGCAATCCGGTGCCTGAAGGCAAGGCGGCGCACGATGGCAACCGGATCGCGCTCGCCAACATCCGCGAACGGCTCACGCTGATGTACGGCGCGCGCGCGGCGGTCAAGGCCGGGCGCTTCGACGACCAATACATCGTGACGCTGAGGTTTCCGCATGCGGCTCAAGACGCTCATCGTTGACGACGAGCCGCCCGCGCGTGCGCGCCTCGCGAGCCTGCTCGCGGAGATCGACGACGTGCAGGTGGTCGGTGAAGGCGCGACCGGGCAGGAGGCGCTCGAGCTGACGATGGATCTGTCGCCGGACGTCGTGCTGCTCGACGTGCGCATGCCCGACATGGATGGCCTCGAAGCGGCGCGTCGCATCGCGACGATGAGCGAGCCGCCCGCTGTCATATTCACGACAGCTTATGACGAATACGCGCTGCCTGCGTTCGAGGCGCAGGCCGCCGGCTACCTCGTGAAGCCGATCCGCAAGGACAAGCTCGCCGCGGCGCTCGCCGCGTGCGGTCGCCTGACACGCCCGCAACTCGCGCGCGCGGAATCGGCCGCTGCGGCGCCGGCGCCACATCGCAGCCATATCCCGGTACGTCGCCGCGATGGTATCCGCTTGATTCCGTTGGGCGAGATCCGTTGTTTCGTCGCGGACCAGAAATACACGACAGTCCGCCACGAAGGCGGTGACGACCTGATCGAGGACTCGCTGCGACTCCTCGAGGACGAGTTTGCCGAGAGCTTCGTGCGCATCCATCGCAGTGCACTCGTCAGCGTGCAGCATCTCGAGCGCATCGAGCGCGACCCCGACGGTCAGTATTTCGTGCGGCTCCGGGACATGCCGGACAGGCTCGCCGTGAGCCGCCGGATGGCGGGCGACCTGCGCGATCGCTTCCGGCTGTGACGCGCATCAACGCGCGAAAACGCGCACGGGTGTGTGATCAGCCGACATACGGGAGGCGATGGAATGGACTCCGCAGCGAGCAATGCGTACGGACTGGCCGAGCAGACTTTCGACGACTGGCTCGCCGATCACGGTCGCTGCGGCTGGGCCCGCACGTTCGAGCCGGCCACCGTGAAGCTGCGCAACCAGGCGCTCGGCCGCGTCGCGGCCGTGCTCGGCCACCCCTCGCCCTGCGCCGCCGCGCGTCGCTGGGTCGCGGACACGATCCAGGCGTGGGCGCCGCTCGAAGTACTCTTCCCCTCGCGCGAATACACCGAAGAGCCCGGTGTCAGCGGCGAACTCGGCACGCACATGGGAGAGATCGTCGAACGCGAATACGGCTTCATGCTGGCCGCGGCGACGAATCCGCAGACCGCCACCGAATGGTTGCAGGCCGATGCGCAGCAGCTCGGGCTCGACCTCGCGCTCGCCGGTGCGCTCCTCGGCACGCTGCGTGACGGCTCGGACGACGCCTGGGTGCCGGGGCATACCTGCATGTCCCTGGCTCTTGCCGAGTACCTGCATCGCCAGGCGCTCGGCATGCGCCAGCTGCTCGTCGATGCGGTCGCGATGTCCTACACGACGAGCATCGCGCTGCGGCGCCGCCAGCTGCAGGCGGCCTGCCGCTCGACGCCGTGCCTCGTCGCCGCCACGCGCCGCTACGCGTAATCTCAGCGCGGCGCGTAGTCGAACGAATCGAAGTGCAGGCGGCCCGGCGCGAGGCCATGCGCGGGAAAGCTCGCGCGGATCGCTTCGATCATGGCCGGTGGTCCCGCCGCGTAAACCTCGAACGCCGACAGGTCCGGATGCCGCGCGAGCACCGCCTCGTGCACGAAGCCGCGCTCGTGGCGTGAATCGGCCCTCTCCGACAGCACGCCGGTGAACGTGAAGCGCGGATGGCGGGCCGCCCATTCGCCCACCAATGCCGCCTCGTACAGGTCGATCGCCTGCCGCGCGCCCCAGAAGAACGCGATATCGCGCGCGGTGCCACGCTCGAGCGCGTGGCGCAGCATCGACTTGACCGGCGCATAACCCGTGCCGCCCGCGACGAAGATCACCGGTGTCGCCGCGTCGGTGTAGACGAACTGGCCGATCGGCCCTTCGATGCGCAGCAACCCGCCAGGACCCACCTGCGCGAACAGCGCCTCGGTGAAGCCGCCTCCCGGCACGCGCCTGACATGCAGTTCGAGGCGCGCGGCATCGTGCGGCGGCGAGGCGATCGAGAAGCTCCTGCGACGGCCGTTGTCTAGCAGCACATCGAGGTACTGGCCCGCCTGGAACTCGAAGCTCTCGATCGCCGGCAGGCGCAGCCGCAGACGCAACACATCCGGTGCGAGGAACTCGCGCGCATCGATCCGGCACGGCAGTGTCTTGATCTCGACGTCCGTGACATGGCGGATCACGCGGGCCTCGACGACCAGCGCGCTCGTGGCGCGTGCCTGGCACAGCAGGATCAGGCCAGAGGCCTCCTCCTCCGCCATCAACCCGGGCGGACGGCCTGCCGGATAGCTCACGGTGCCCGATGCGAGACGCGCGCGACACGATGCGCAGTGGCCGCTCTTGCAACTGTGCGGCAGGTTGAGGCCGGCGGCGAGCGCGGCGTCGAGGATCGCGCGCCCCACGTCCACCTGCACGGTGCGGCCCTGCGGTTCGAAGCGAACGCGGTGCGACGCCATGCCGTAGACTATACGGATGTTCAGGAATCCCGGCCCCGATGCGATCGAGGCGCTGCTGCGGCGGGCGAAAACGATCGCGATCATCGGCCTGTCGGCGGATGCATCGCGGCCGAGCCATCGGGTCGCGCGCTCGCTGCAGGGCTTCGGCTACCGGATCATCCCGGTGACGCCGTCCGAAGCCACCATCCTCGGCGAGCGCGCCGTGCCTGACCTCGACCACGTGGGCGAAGTCCTCGGGGCCGGCGGCAAACCCGATATCGTCGACGTTTTTCGTCGTCCCGAGCACGTCGCCGGCATCGTGGACACCTGCATCCGGCTCGGGATGCCCGCGCTCTGGCTGCAGGACGGTGTCATCGACGAGGTCGCGGCCGCAAGGGCGCAGGGCGCCGGTATCTTCACCGTGATGGATCGCTGCCTCTACCGCGATCGCGCATCGCTCTGATCCCGGGCGCGCCCGTCATGCGGATCGATTTCACCAAGATGCACGGCCTCGGCAACGATTTTCTCGTTTTCGATGCGCCGCCCGGCGGCGCGCCGCCCCCGGCAGCGGAGTTTCGCCGGCTCGCCGACCGGCACACCGGCATCGGCTTCGACCAGGCGCTGATGCTCGAGCCGCCGCGGCGCGCGGAAACGGCCACCTACTACCGGATCTTCAATGCCGACGGCCACGAGGTCGAGCAATGCGGCAACGGTGCGCGCTGTATCGCCGCACTCATCGCGCGCCGTGGCGCGGCGCGCGGCGGCGAGCTGACGATGGACAGTCCCGCGGGCCTCATCCGGGCGCGCATCGAGGCCAACGGTCTCGTGTCGGTCGACATGGGCGTGCCCGATTTCGCTCCGGGTGCGCTGCCGTTCATCGCCTCGACCGAGGCGCACGTCTATCCGCTCGAGGTCGCCGGCACCGAAGTCGAGATCGGCGCCGTGTCGATGGGCAATCCGCACGCCGTGCTCACGGTCGCGTCGGCCGCGGCGGCGCCGGTCGATCGGCTCGGCCCCGCGATCGAACGACACCCGCGCTTTCCGAAGCGCGTGAATGTCGGCTTCATGGAGATCCTCGATCGCACGCACATCCGCCTGCGGGTATACGAGCGCGGCACCGGCGAAACCCTCGCCTGCGGGACGGGTGCATGCGCGGCCGTCGCCGTCGGGCGACGCCACGGACGGCTCGACGAGCGGGTCACCGTGAGCGTCGCCGGTGGAGAACTCACGATCACCTGGCCCGGCCCCGGAAGGAATATTTGGCTCACGGGGCCGGCCGAAGTATCTTTCACGGGCAGCGTGGAGGTCGATGCATGACAACGAGAGAGGCCCGCGGTCTCGCACCGGAGGCAATCGACGAGGAGTCGATCGCGCGCTACCTGCAGCTGAATCTCGATTTCTTCGAGCGCCACCAGGCGATCCTCGCGCGCCTGCGCCTGCCGCACGCGCGTTCCGCGTCGACCATTTCGCTGGTCGAGCGCCAGGTCGAAGTGCTGCGGGAACGCCAGGCGGAACTCGAGGGCAAGCTCGCCGAGTTCGTGAAAGTCGCGCGCGCCAACGACGCGCTCTCGGCGAAGATCCAGCGCTTCACGCGCCGGCTGCTGCGCGCGGATTCGCGCCGGCGCATGGCGGAGGAGATCGAAGCGAGCCTGCGCGAGGATTTCGACGCCTTCCACAGTACGCTGATCCTGACCAACGGCCACGGCGCGGGCTTCGAGGATCTGCCGGAGCGCTTCCTGCGCGCCGTCGCGCCCGATGACGCGAACCTCAAGTCCTTCGAGGGCCTGTTCGCGAGCGGCAAGCCGCGCTGCGGCCAGGTGCGCGATACGCAGCGGCAGTTCCTGTTCGGCGCCGACGCCGGCGAAATCGGCTCGGTCGCCCTCGTGCCGCTCGGCGAGCACGGCGCGATCGGCCTCCTTGCGCTCGGCAGCCACGACCGGGAGCGCTTCCATCCCGGCATGAGCACCGAGTTCCTCGCCCGCATGGGCGAACTGATCGCGGATGCCGTCATCGATCGCTGACTGGTTCGCGCGCTTCCGGCGATATCTCGTCACCGAGCGGCGGCTCTCGCCGCACACGGATTCGAACTACGCGCGTGACCTCGCCGCGCTCGCACGCTACTGCGCCAGCGAAGGCATCACCGATCCCGCGCAGCTCGATGCGCAGCACGTGCGGCTCTTCGCCGCGCGATCGCACGCGGCGGGGCTCGCGCCACGGAGCGTCCAGCGGCGCCTGTCGGCGGTACGCTCGTTCTGCCGCTTCCTCGTGCGCGAGGGCGCGATCGCCGCGAACCCGGCGCTCGACATCGCGGCGCCGAAAGCCGGCAAGCGTCTTCCCGGCACGCTCGACGCGGACCAGGTCACGCAACTTGTCAGCATATCGGCCACCGATCCGCTCGCGCTGCGCGATCGTGCGTTGCTGGAACTCGCCTACTCCTCCGGGTTGCGCCTTGCCGAGCTCGTCGGCCTCGATCTCGCGGATCTCGACGCGGGCGATCGCACCGTGCGGGTACTCGGCAAGGGCGCCAGGACGCGCATCCTGCCCGTCGGACGGCCCGCGCTCGCGGCGCTCGCCGCCTGGCTCGCGGCGCGGG
>JABAQN010000076.1 GCA_019187495.1 Steroidobacteraceae bacterium | reverse complement strand
GTCGTTCAGCGCGAGATCTTGCGCTTCGTCGATGACCACGGCGTCGAAGCGATCGCGCGCGCGGTCGAGCGCGTCCGCCGCGGCGTACAGCGGGACGAGCTCCCAGGTCTCGGCGGTCCAGTCGGCGGGGGCCGCGCCGTCCTGCACGTCGATGCCCGCCTCCGTCACGAGCTGGGCCGCGAGCTCGCGCACCGTGAAGGCGTCGCCGATCCCGCTCGCGCGCAGCGCCGAGGCCAGCGCCTTCGTGAAGCACAGGAGCACGGGCTTGCCACCCCGTTCGCGAAGCCGCCGCCACATCTCGCGGGCGAGCAGCGTCTTGCCCGTACCCGCGCCGCCCGTGACGAGGCACCGCTGGTTTCGCCGCAACATGTCGAGCACGCGGAGTTGCTCGCGGTCGAGCGGCACCAGCTCCTGTTCGCGGAGGCGAGCGTGCTCGCCGAGTGCGAGCCTGGGCGTCCAGGTCTCACCCCACAGATCGTGCAGCGCCGTGATCCACCGGTGGTCCCGAGGCCGCGGCCGATCGCCGAAGAGCCGGTCCCTCATCGACTCGAGCGCTTCGCGCAGATACGGCAAGTCCTGCTGCCCGAGGACGGCGCCGTCGAGGTCACCCTGTCGCGGCGGATTGCTGAACGGGCAAGTCGGGAACGCCGTGGCGACGGCGAACGAGGGCGACGCCGCGAGCCCGCGCTCGGCGAGCTTCTCGACGAGCAGGCGCGCGAACGCATGGCCCTGCTCGCGGGGCGCGCGACCCATGGGCTTGCCGTTCTGAAGCCACTGGCCGTCGCGCACATCGATGGCGCCGCCCTTCACCTCGATCACCAGCATGCCGCGTTCGGGGATGGCGATCACGAAGTCGCCCTCGCCCTCCCAACCCGACTCGGACCTGACACGCAGCGAGTGCCACGCGGTCCAACCGGCGGGGAGCCCGCCGCCGAGCGCGCGGTGCATGGCTTGCTCGCCCGCGCTGGTGGTCGGGCGAGGCGCGCCGCGGGGGAAGAGGCCGGTGGGGGACACCGGGGGTGATGATAGCCGGAGACTTGTTGCGGATCGCGCCGAACGACGTCGAACGGAACGCATGATCGTGGGCGGTGACTTCAACGCTGCACGGCTCTTCGACGAGGTCTACCCCGGTCAGCACGACTTCGGCGCCTTCTTCGACGGGATGGAGCGGCGGGGATTCTGCGACTGCCACTGGCGAATCCACGGCCAAGAGAAGCAGACCTTCTGGCGGAAGGGCAGCGTGCGGCCCTACCAGGATGACCATCTCTTCGTCAGCGAGACACTGGCGCCGCATGTGCGCCGGTGCGCTGTCGTGGATGACGAGCTGGTCGCGTCGGGCAACCCGCCGACCGCAGTCGCGCGGATGTTGAGCGATCACGGCCCAGTCCTGCTGGAGATCGACATCTGATTCGGATGTGAAGGCGATCATCGGGAACGTCGTTTTGCGATGGACGCGATCGCGCGCTGCATGCGCTCGCGCCCGGCACATCGCTCGGCCACCGCGCGCCGGTCCAGCCGGAAGGGATCGGCCGTTCGTCATCCAGGAAGATCTTCATGCCTGCACCCGCGCGTCCGGCGCCCACTGCCTGAGCCAGTTGACAACCGCTGCCCACGTGCTCGCCGCGACCTGACGGTTCCTCTGCCCGGACACCTGACCCACTTCCCATGTGGCCCCGTGCTTCACCAAGCTCAGCGTCGCACGCTCGGGCTCGAGAACGCGATAGATGTAGGTCGAGCCCCGGGCCACGTCGGTTACGTAGCTGGACACGCAATGGTTCATGCTCCGACCCTCGTCGAGGATGTCGGCCGGGGTCTCCAGCGGGACGATGGTCTCGGTTCCGGCGACCGGCGCGGGCGGGAGGTCGAGCGCGAGCGTCGCCTGGTCCCCTTCGCGGTTCTGTCGCGCGGCAAGCTCGTCGTGAACGCGCTCGAGCCCCGCCAGGCTCCGCTGCACGGGAAGCGGCCGTCCCGCGTGCAGCGCGGCGTGCATGCGTGCAGCGTCGCGGAGCAGGTACGCGGCACGCGCGGACCGCAATGTGCTGCCGTCGATCTCGGCGAGCAGCGTGAAGCTCGCGAGATCGCGGAGCTCGGGGTCGGTCAGGATGCGCAGCGTGCCCAGGTCGAGGCGCGGCAAGTGAAGGAAGGCCTTCGGCACCGATTCGTCGCGGAGCGCGGTACGCACGTAGCGCAGGTTCCGCAGGGTCATCGCGCGAGGCGCGATCTTCGCGAGCACGCGCCCGACCCACGGGGCAGGCGGGAAGCCCAACCACTCCAAGATGGCGGTGCGCGGCTTGCGCAAGAGCGACCGCGCCGACCGCAGCGGACGCGCGACCGGTCGATCGCGAAGCGCCCCGCTCGCCGCAAGCGCGAACGCCAGCGCCGGATTGCTCGCGTAGAGCTCGTCGGCGCCCTGACAGCGGGCGAGGAGCGCGAGCACGGGCCAGTGTCGCTCGGGCAGGCGCGCGACCTCTGCTCTCAGCTCCGGCGGGAACAGCGCGAGGAACGTCACGGCCGCCTCCTGGCGGCGCGTCATGCCTGCGCGCTGCCGCTCGAGGTCGGAGTCAGCGACGTCTCTCGGCGCGAGCTTCACGAAGTGGCACATCGCGCGCCGCACGAAGTCGGGCGACGCCGTCGCGCCCACCGTACGGAGGATGGGGTCCGTCGGGCGGAACTGCTCCCAGACCTTCGACTCGTTGCAGCGCCACGCGAGACACCGGGGCCAGCCCGCGAGGACGAGCGCGCCGTGAGGGTGCGACACGATCAGCTTGTCGTCCCGCGCGTACCAGCGGCTGTTCGCTCCCTGCCACATCGGCTTGATTGGAGGGTATGGCAGCCGGCCTGCCGGGCAAGTCGAGGTGGGACAGGGAAGATCCGGGCGGGCAGGAGGATGTGCCGCAGGCGTTGGCCCGCGGACTTCCCGGTTCTCGACTCCGGCCCAGGCTCCGTCAGGCCACGGCCTCGTCGCTCGCGGGGTTCCTGAATTCCACGACGCCAAGCTCCTTCAGACGGCTCTCGCTGAGGCCCGTCAGGAGCTGGATGACCTGCTCGCGCATTGGCCCCCGCAGTTGCTCGTAGTCGGCGCTGGTCTCGTCCGACACGAAGATGCGGGAGTGCAGGCGCACGGCATCGCCGAACTTCTCGCGAATGACGTGGCGCGTTCGCTCGCTCAGCGAGTAGGTCGTTCCCGACCGATCGACACTCGCGTAGATGACCAGCGGTGGATTCTTTTCGGGACGGCGGGCCACGGGCTCAGTATCGCAGCGGCTGATCTCGGGCGCAACCCGAGCGCCGACTCGTGGACTCGGCGCCCGACGAACACCTCGGAACGCTCGTTCCAGTCTCACAGACACGCTCCGCGCAACGCCGCCATGCTCCATGCATGTCACGGACCGTGCGCGCAGCAGCACTGCTTGGATTCGGGGGCCTGGTCGCCGCTTGCTCGGCTGCGGCTCCGTCCGAGCCGGGCTCCGGCGGCGCCCGCGGTGTTCACTCCTCCGGCGGCGCGGGCTCGGGCGCCACTGGAGCGGCCGGCGGAGCTGGCGGCGCTGGGGGCTCGGGTGGCACGACCACGGGCGGCGGAGGTGGCGTGGGCGGCTCGCCACCACCGCTGGGTTGGCGCTGCGCCGATCAGCCAGACGCCGGCACCGGACACGCCTGCGTCTGCGTCGAAGACTGCCCTGGCAACTGCGGGTTGACGGCGTGCCCGCCGCTCCCCTGTTGTGCGACCTTCACGAGCACGCTCTCGGGCATTCCCTACCCGATGTGCCATTGCGTAGCCGCGGACAGCATCGCCCTTATGGGCAAGACCTGCGCGACCTGGGCCGCGGGAAACTTCTGCAGCCTTGCGAAGCCGTGCACTGGCACTCAGGTGAGCTCGTGTCCGTGAACTCCGAAAGCAACACGGGTAGAGTCATCGCATGTCAACCACGGGTACGGATCGGGTCGTGTTCATGGCGGGCTGTGATGGCCCACTCGCCCACGCGCTGGTCAGCGCGCTGGTTGCGCCCGGCGTGAGGTTCGCGCTCCACGCGGAGTATCGCAAAGGGATCGACGGGCTCATCGAGCTTGCTCGCGGTCGCGGCGCGACGGCCATCTCGGTGAGCGACGAAGTCCCGAGCGCGGACCACTCGTTGCTGCGACCTGCCGCGGAGCGTTGCATCCGGGAGCTCGGACGGATTGACCTGGCCGTGCAGGTTGACGTGCCCGATGCTTCCGTCTTCCCGAGATCGATCTGCAACCCACAGAGCCCCGCGTGGTGGACGCAGGCGTTCGAGGAGCTCCGAACCTCAGCCGATCTGATTGCGGGCGTTGCACCCCTGGTGGCCCGCGGTGGGAAAGTCGTCGTGCTCGCACCTTCAGGTTCAGCACAAGCCGGGCCGCTCTTCGCCGCAGCGGCCGCAGCCTTCGCGTCACTGGTTCCGTCCGCGAAGGCGGAGCTCGAGCCGGCAGGCGTCACGCTCGTGGCGGTGCCTGTCGAGCCCGTTCACCTTGGGGGCTGGCAGTGCTTCGACGAGACGCCGAGCGATCTCCTGGCTGTTGCCGGCCAGATCGTTGCCGCGGTGAGAGCGTAGCAACTCCGTGAGCAGCGCCGCGGCGGCGAACCGGCCTCGGGGCAGACCCGACTGCAGCCAAGGCGAACCTCGGGCTGATTGCCTACCTCGGTAGCACGGCGAGCCGCAGATCACTCTTCCTGTTCCCAGTGGCCACGACGCGACCTTCGCCCGCCTGGCGTTTCCATTCGCTGTCTGAAAAACCAACCCCGACGGCGAACGAAGCCACACCCGCAGCACATTCGGAGGGGTCCAACGCAACGAGCGCGTTGAAGTCATCCTGCCAGCCGGCAAGCTGCTCTCTCATGTTCGCGTTCTTGAACACGACCTTCAGCTCGATGTAGTGCCAGCGTTTCCCCTTCCCCTTGGCCTTCACCCAGAGGTCCACTCGTTTCTGTTGGCGACCCGTGCCTTTCAGACGCGCCGCGTATTCGACTCCAAGGTCGGCCCCCTGCTCCACGAAATCGCGAAGCCAGATGATCAGCTCGCCGCGGAGCCAACCCTCGAAGCTACCAAGCCCGCTTGCCACGCTCTTCGCCCGATCCCCGCCGACGATCGACGCCAGGGCTTTCTCGATCTCGGCCATGGACACGCCCCCGGAACCTTTGCTCATGTCTTCACCTCCGCGTGCAGGGCGGCATCGACCTCCGCCTACTCCGCCGTCAAGAGCAGCGCCGCCTGACGACACCCCACCGCGCCGTCGTGCAGAGCCGCCTCCAGCAGCGGCGAGCGGAGCGCCGGCGTTCGCCAACCTGGTCGGCCGCACCTGACGAGCGCGGCCACGGTACTGACGATGGCGAGATCGGCGGCATCGACGCGCGCGCTGCCACCGAGGCCACTGCCGAACAGAACCTCCAGGCCCCTCGCCGCCACGAGCGCGTCTCCACTGCGATCGATTGCCTGCCAAGCAATCGCTCGGACAAGGGCTCGGGCAGGGTTCTCCAGTGCGAGCGCTCGGAAGCGCGTGCACGAAGCGAGCTGGCAGAGCACCGGAAAGAAGGCTTCGCCGTCGAGCTCCGGCAGAACCGGCAGCAAGTACCCGGCGGCGGTGCCGAACGCTTCTGGCGAGATCACCAAGGAGCTCATCGCTCGGCCGGCAACGGCTGGCGACTCACGGGCCAGCGTCCTGGCCATCCACACGAGAAACGCGTCGGTGTGCGCGTCCAAGGGGAGGTACGCCCATTCCCACGGGAAGCCGTTCACATACGCGGTGAGCGCGGCCTTCCGAGCCGAGGCATCAGAAGTACTGATGGACGCTGCGAGCTGGAAGACGCTCGCCCAGTCCTCCAAGGCCGACTCCGGCGCCTCCATCGCAAACGAGACCATGAGGTCGGCGTAGTTCAACGCCTCGGCCAGATCCCGCGGGTCGAGCGCGACCTCCGCGGCCAGACGGGCGACCGGGACGGCGCGGGGGGGAAGGCCGCGCCCGTGTAGCCGAGCTGCATCGAGCACGGCGGTGTCGGGAGTCACGCGCTTGCCGGCTAGCCAGGCTGGGAGGCGCTCCGAACGCTCTTCACACCCCGGTGGCTCCGAGCCCCGGTCTACGCCTCGCTGAGCGCGCAGACGGGCCTGATCTCGAGCCTCTGGCGGCAGCCTGTCGATCAAGCGATGGAGGAGCAGGTCGAGGTTCGAGCAGAAAGCGCGCGCCTCGTCCGGTGCTCGAAGGATCAGCTCGACGAGCTCGCGCTCGGTGACGACCGGGAGGCTCATGCCCGAAGTCTGAACGACGAGCGTGGATGCTTGCGTCCGGAGTGGAACGATCGTTCCATCGTCTCAAGCCGGCCTTCACGCGGGGTGCAGGCTGGAGTCACCGATGCCTTCCAAAGCGAGTGGTCGCTCCGTCTCAGCCGGCATCGTCGGGCGCCTGCGCTCCGCCTTGGCTTCCGGCCGCGCCCTGACCTACGGCGAGCTCGCGCGTGAAGCGGGATGCACCGAGCGCACGGTGCGCAACTATCTGGACCTCGCCGAGCCCGCGCTCGGCACGGCGATTACCCGCGAGCGCGGACCCGATCGCGTTGTACGCGTCCGCGCAGCAGGCTCGGACGACCAGACCACCATCGAGGCGCTGGCCAGCAACCTGGCCGCGCAGATGCTCCGCACGCTGTTCCCGGTGGCCGGCACCTCGTTCGAGCGGCCGGCGCGAGGCAGCCGCGCTCAGGTAGTCGTCTCGGCACGGGGCGCGTACCGGTACTCGGAACGTCAGCTCCGCGCGCTGCGAGCCTGGCTCCGCGCCGCCGACGAGCGCCCGCGGGTCACCGTCCGTTTCGCCTACCAGAGCTTCAGTAGCGGCCCCGGCGAGCGCATCGTGTGGCCGCTGGGCATCGTGGTCCGCGACCTGGCCCGCGTGTACCTGATCGGCGTGCCCGCGGAGGCCGACGACGGCCGCGATGTCCGCAGCTACGCGCTCGAGCGCGTGGTGGTTCCGAAGCGTGGGTCAGCTGTGACCGTCCTTCGAGGCGAGGAAGCCGGCTCACCGCCACGCGCGATCGACCGCGCCGTCGTCGAGCACGCCATCGACCTGCCCTTCAGCATGTACCCGCCCGACACGCCGGGCTCCGTGATGGTCCGCGTGCGTTTCAGCGCCGAGCAGGCGCCGTACGTCGTGGGCCGGCTGTGGCACCGGAACCAGCGGTTCAAGAAGCTTCGCGGGGGTGGGGTCGAGTTGACGCTCGGACCGGCGGAGCGTACCGAGACCGAGGCATGGGTACGGCAATGGGGCGAAGCCGTGACAGCCACGATGACGGGCGCGAAGGAGAACAACCGATGGTAGGTGCCGTGGTGAACATCGCACAATGGTTCAAGGAATTTCGGCTTCACCTCATGGAATCGCCTGAAGGCCGCAGTCTGCTTGAGGCGCTCACCGACAGCGCCAACGAGCGCATGGTCTGCGCTCTAGCGGCGTCGCACTTGCGCAAATTCGGACGTACGGAGGCGTTGTTCTGGGTACGAACGGAGTGGGGCAAGTACGACATCTCTTGGGGCAGAGCCAAAGATCACTTCCAGAATTGGGAGCAGGCTCATACCGCAGGCATTGCTGGATATGCCGGCGTTATCGAAGCCAAAGTCATTTACGGATTCTGGCCTCCTGAGAAAAAGCAGGTGGTCATTGCCGAAATGATCAGGCAGCTTCGAGCGAGAAGGAAGAACGACGGCAACGACCCGACTCTCGAGTACTTCGGGCTCGTAACCTACGTCGGTCCTCGTGACCCGAAGGACGCGTGGAACGATCCGACTATTGATTGGGTCGACCCTGATAGACCGATCGTACGGCTTGATGAGAGCGACGTAGGCGCATTGTGGCCCCTGGAGCGCCCCGAAGCGTGGGAGCTATACGTCGGTCTGTATCGCCAAAAATAGCTGGCAGGCCGAGCTCCGGAGGCCGTCCAGTTCTACCTTTCCGCGAAGAGGCGTGCGGCGTGGGCTCGCTACAGCTTCGACGATCTTCGTGAGAGCGAGCTCCGGAAGGCTCCCGCCGGGGCGGTGCCCCGGTGGACTGGTAGGCAACTATGGATGCCGGTTGGCGAAGTGCCCGCGCAGCGCCTCACGACTCGGGTGCTCAGCCGGCTTCGTCGGTAACCCCACTCTCCGCCCGTGGAATCGTCCGTACTCCCCGTTCCGCAGCTTCGCCGCCACGTAGACTTTGTTCGACGACGGGTCCACGGACATCAAGCCCAGATCGAACAGCGTGTGCAGGTCAGTGCGGAGCAAGAGTCCGTTCGTGACGTGATTGGTGTGCTTCCCACGGAACGGTACGATGTGGGCGGCATCGACGACCTCCAGGGTCTTGCAGCCGGAGACGGCACACCGGCCTCGATATGCCTGGACGAGGGCACGACGGAACTCGCCTTGGCCCTGACGTTGGACGACGGCGGTGAGGAGCCTTCGCCTACCGTCGTCGGTGTTCGTCGGGTCGAAATCTGGCATCTGCGGGAGCGGGCCCAGCAATCCTGTGAGTTCGTGCACGCGATCAACAAACTCCGGCGGTACCGTCGTGAAGGCCTGGGCTCGGCGAGGCCAACCCCACTTGGGCAACTCTTGTTGAAGAACTGCCAGCTCAAGACTTCGCGGCAGCCACTCGACTTCGGAGATCACGGCCACACGACCTCTGTCCGCCGTGGGGGAAACCCGCACAATGCCGCGTGCAACGATTGGTCCAGTCCAGGACGGAATGCAGAACAGCACCGAGTCGCCGGCGTTCGCTCGCTTTGGCAGCGGCCACCGGACTTGACCGTGCTCTTCGACGGCAGTGCGAAGAGCTTTGTCCTCGCCTGCAGCACCCACAGCGATGTGCAAGGCAGCGCTGGCGGTCGCATCCGTACTCGCCGCCCCGTCACTTGTTTCCGAGGGCTTGCATCGGCTGCACAGCGACACCGAAACCTGCTTGGCCACGGCGTAGGTCGCCAGCTCCTTCGATGTCGCCGCGCACACCTTCCGCTTTCGGGTCAACGAGTGCCCGTAGTCGCTCACCCGCACGTTCTCGCCGCCGAGGTGCGCACACCCTAGGGAGCGATGCATGACTGCGTCATAGCGGGTTCGAAATGCCAGCAGGAATCCGCCGGGGTTCCGCCTCCGCCAAGACTGAAAGGCCTCGTGCAAAGACCTGTCACCCTTGTCCTTGAACTCAACCGCCATGCGTCGGAGAGTCGCGCGGGGGACGCAAATGTCAAGCACGCGGGGTGGAACGGACGTGTAGCTAGCGGGCGCAGCGCCAGCGGATGCGCGCTGTGGCTGGCCGGGCGCTGCGCGCGCATTGGCGCCGACCACGCGGGTTGGACCGGGTTGCACGTCCGTGATCATGGCGACGAATGAAACCCGGAGATCATGGGCACAGACTGGGAAGCGCTTGTCGCTGCGCTCGAAGAGCGGGGGGCCGGGTGACGTCGGGGACGCCAATGTCGCGTGGGTCAACAAGTCAGACGCTGGACCTGCGCGGTGTTGCCGCGCAAGACCCGGCATCAGCCCCAGCTCATCTCATCCCGCGCCTCCATCATCCCGCGAGCTCAAGTAGTCCAAGTCCAACGCGTCGCTGTCCACGTACTCCTGCGCGGTCATGTCGCCCAGCGTCAGGACCACTCCTTCGACAGCCGTGAACCTGCCGGACGGCGGGACGAGCTTCAGCCACTTCTCGAGGTACGAGTCCCAGCCAGTGCCTTTGAATGTCGGTTCCGCGTCGTTCCTGACGAACGAGAAGAACAGCTCGACGCTGGCAGGGGCGTCCCACGAGGGGCTGGCAGTCACGCGGATCTCGCGGAGCGCTCGAAGCGCGCGGCCCTCATCACTGCCCTTGTCGTGCTTCTCCAAGATCCTGGACTGGAGCGGTCTCACCAGGCCGTTGAAGTCGTCGGGGAAAGCGAACCTCACGCGCTTCCGGGCCAACCCACGAGCGAACGCACGTGCTTGCTCGTCAGTTGTCCAGCCGGGCGTCCGGCTCCAGCTCGCGAGCACCGGCTTCTCGACCGTGGTCGTTCGGTCGAGGTCGGCGACCAGCCGCGCGGCGCGAAGCGCCGGAACGATCGCGTAGTTGGGTCGATACCCGCGCTCGATTTCGTGCGCGACCTCTTCCGTCACCTCGACGAGCGGTGCGAGCTCGATGAACGGGCGCGCAAGGCACGGCCTCACGATGTCGCAGGTCTGCGTGAGGACCACGGCGCCCTCGGTGCTGACCTGAATGATGTTCGTGCCAGGGCCAGCTTCGGCGCCTTCGGGCGTCAGGGCAGCGTCCCCGTCCGCAGCGTAGAAACACCAGTTAGCATCCAAAGCGACGTCGCCCTGTCTCCAGTCAGCGAGGGCAGCATCTACCTGTGCCGCTTCGTCAGGGCCAAGCTCAGGCACGGCGTCACTTTGGTTTGGCCGCCTTCACCGGCGCTACTGCGATGAGTCTGCCCTTTTTCATGTGCGCTCGCTCGTGGCGTGCGCCGACGAGCTCCTCAGGCGGGCCGGGAGTTCGCGCTCGCCTTGAGGACTCCGAGATTGGAGCTGGTCGCGGAACGACGGCTGCCGGACCGGGCATCACGATCTGAGCGAAGCGACCATCACGGAGAAGGTCGAGCGGAATGTTGCCGTCGGGCCCCGGCGAGAGCAGCCAAGCTCTGGTCGCCGCCGGCGTACCGCGGTCGATGCGACGCACGAGCGCGAGAGTGCGGTTCAAGCGCTCGGCGTTGGCTGCACTCAGCGGGCGGCCAGCAGCCCAGAGGTGAACGGACCGCCGATCTACCCCGAAGAGCGTGGCGAGCTGCTCCCACGTCAAGCCGCTCCGCCGGCGCACCTCCAGAACTGCTGATGCAAAGGCTCCGTCAGCGCGAGCGACATCGAGCACCGTTCCGGCGTTGGTCCATCGACTAGCAGTGCATGCCGGGTCGAGTGGCAGCTCGACCGTGGCAGCAGTGGCGTTGAAGGGCGTCAGGGCGGCCGCTATCAGGATGAACGTCGCCGACTTCGGACGCGGCTCTCCGGGTGGGATCGCCCAGGTGCCTTCTTGCCGCAGCGCAACTGGCGTGAGGAACTCCTCCTTCATGGATTGCCTCCATAGGCTTTCAAGAACTCGGGCATCACGCACCAGCGGAAGAAGTCGTGAATCGTACGAGCGAACGCGCGGCCGTCCGCCAGGACACTCGCGGTGTCGAAGTCCCGCTGGGCCATCCGGAACACGTCGAGATCGAGTACCCAGCTCGGCGTGTCGATGGGATCGATCGTCGAGGGGTCCGTGGTCGCGCCTGCGGGCAGACGAGCCCACCGGGTGTTGAGCGTCACATCGTCCTGGCCGAATTGGCTCTCACAAAGGGAGAATCTGAGGCCGGCTACTGCCTGCGCAGCCACGCCGAGGACCTCTGGCCTAACGAGCGAGTCGAGGCGGTCGAGCTCGGGAGGATGCACTCGGTTGACGTATCGAACTCCAAGCCGATCGTACACCGTCAACTTGGCGAGCTTCTCGAGTGCCACCAGGATCTCCTCGAGCCGTTCGAAGAAGTCGTCCCGATCCTTGTACGCGAGGGACTCGAGCGCGACGAACTCGCGGGCCAACGACACGCGCCAGGTGTCGGACTTGTCGTGGAATCGCCATACGATGCCGCTACCGGCGTGGACGATGCCCGGTCCAACTACGATCCCCGCCGTCTCCTCAGGGCGCAGCACCGGGTACCGAGGTCGAATCTCCTCCTGGAACGGGCCGACGAACTCGCTCTGACCGAGCGAGACGATGGGTGGAAACCGGAGTTGGGCGATGACCCGGATGAGCGGCGAGCGGGGGAGCGGCACCTCCTCCGGGCCCTGCGCCGTGAAGGGATCGAAGGCGTCAGGCACGTCGGCAACGTAGGGCACGGCCTGGCGCCTGTGAAGTAGGGTGTGATCCAGTCAGGCAGGGCACCCGCGCTTCCCTGTCCCGCCCTTGGCCAACGTGACGTAATTACGCATGTTCGGGTCCTCGGCGCGAGCGCGGGAAGAAAATCCACCCAAGAAAGTATTAATATACCGAGTCGCAGGTATCGTAATACTGGCGAGGAGAGAACATGACCACACCCACCCAGAAGCTTCTCCAGGACCTGGCCACCGAGATCGTACCCGGATTCGCGGCCTCGAGGACTCTCGTCGCTGAGGGCGGCGAGATCGTCCCGATGGTGAACGTTCGCGACGTCGGGCCGCACGGCATCGCTCCCGTCGACGCGCTCGAGCACATGTCGCTGTCGAAAGGCTCGCGTGCCGAGCGGTACACGCTCCGCGCCGGAGATGTGGTGGTGACGGCACGGGGTCCGCAGCTCAAGGCTGCCGTGGTCACTGCCAAGACCGCCGGGGCCTTGGCTTCCGCCAACCTGCTCGTCGTGAGGCTGACGCCGGAACTGTTACCGACGACGCTGGTCGGCTTCCTCTGGAGTGCCGCCGGCGCCGCCCAGATCAAAGAGCTGAGCCGGAGCGCGACCAGCATGTTGTCCCTGAACGCAAAGGCGCTTGGGCTGCTCCGCCTTCCGGTTCCGCCGATCGCGATTCAGGAGCGCCTTGCCGACCTGATCTCATCGGCCGAGCAAGTGGAGGCGTCCGCGCAGCGAGCACTCCAGATCCGGAAAAGAGTTACGCAGGCACTGATCGACGAACTGTTCTAACCCACCGCGAGCAGCCCAATGATCGATGAAGCTGATTCCGAGCTTTCCGAAGTCGCCTGGCACATGCTGGATGCCTCGCGAGGCGTGCATGACGATGCCAGCGCCCTCCAGGTCGCTCTGACAGTGATTGCTCTCAAGAGCCTCAGCGACTGGGCAGAGCGTGAGTCCGGTGACAGCGCCGTCCACCTCCCAGGCGCGAACGCCGAGCTGCTAGTGCCGGCGGAAGCGCGCTTCTCGGTGCTGGAGCGGGCGTCTGACGTGATTCAAACGACCCAAGCCGCGCTCGACGGGCTCGCAGCCAAGAATCCTCGCTGCGGCGCAGGGTTCGAGAGCCTCCATCTCCCGGCAGGGTGGCGAACGCCGAGCAGCGGCGAGCTGCTGCGCGAGTGGGTTTCGACGGCCGGTCAACTGCGAGTTGCGCGGGTCTGGCCCCCGGATCGAAGCTCGGCGGGAAGCGCCTGCACGCGGCTGGTACAGCGCAGCGCCGAGCGGGGGAAGCGCACCGGCGACGTGACGCCTCCTTGGGAGCTCGCCGAGCTTCTGGTCGACCTCGTCGCCGTGGCTGGTCCCGCTGTGCCGGCTTCCGTGTGCGATCCCAACTGCGGAACCGGGGAGCTCCTGGTCGCATGTGGGACCCGGTGGGGTCAGGACGGCCAGGCCATCGCGCTGTACGGCTTCGAGCGACGGGCCAGCGCCGTGGCCTCGAGCAACCTCCACCTGCTGCTGAGCGGACACCTCCCGCTCGTCGAGGCGGGTGACCCGCTCTCGAGTCCAAGGCTGTGGGACGCGCGCGAGCCGAAGACACACGACGCTATCGTCACAATTGTGCCGATCGGCGCCAGGACTCCGCCCGCCGCTCGCAAGGGAAGTCTCGGGCGCTTCCCGTTCGGCATCCCGTCCAACGCAGAGTTGCTTTACGTGCAGGACGCGCTCCGCCGCCTGAGCGACGACGGTGTTGCCGTGGTTCTCGTGGGACGCGGGGCGCTCTTCCGCGGCGGAAAAGAGGCAGAGGTTCGAGCCCGTCTCGTCACCGAGGGGTTGATCGAGGCAGTCATCGATTTGCCCGCGAACATCCTGTTCGGCTCGGCGATTCCAACCTCCGTGCTCGTGTTGAGGCCTGCCCGCGCCCGGTCCGTTAGCAGGCCGCTGCTGTTCGTCGACGCCGCCTCGTGCGCCGAGTCACGTCGCGGCCGGAGGAGCTTGTCGCCGGACCTCCGCCGCAGGGTGGAAGGCGCAGTCAGGAACGGGGCTGAGGAGCCTGGCTTCGCTCGTTTGGTCGATGAAAGCGAGATCCAGCGGGCAAGCTTCGATCTCAGCGTGGCACGCTACGTCCGGCGTCCTGTCGAAACCACAGCGGTGGACCTATCGGCTGCGGCGGCCGAGCTGGCGGAGGTCGAGCAGCTCCGAGCGGACGCGGAGAAGCGAATGGACCTGGCCGTCGCGGCTCTCGGCCAAATCCTCGGAGCGAGCTGAGTGACGGTCTCGGCGCCTCAGCCTCGGGAGCCCAGCGACCGATTCTGTCGCAACCCAAGCTCTCCCGCCCCGACGAGCGCCGGATGGCGGTAACCTCTTCACAGTCACCCCGGTGAACCAGCAGTCATGGCAATCAAGAAATCCGACCTCTACTCCTCGATCTGGGCCTCGTGCGACGAGCTCCGTGGCGGCATGGATGCGAGCCAGTACAAGGACTACGTCCTGTTCATGCTGTTCATCAAGTACATCACGGACAAGTACGGGAGCAGCACTGACTTCGCCCCGCCGGTCACGATCCCGAAGGGCGCGAGCTTCAAGGACATGATCGCGCTGAAGGGCAAGAGCGATATCGGCGACAAGATCAACACGCAGATCATCCAGCCGCTCATCGACGCCAACGCCCGGCTCGCCCGCAGCGACTTCCCGGACTTCAACGACCCCAACAAGCTCGGCGAGGGCCAGGCGATGGTCGATCGCCTGACCAACCTGATCAGCATCTTTCAGAAGCCGGAGCTCGACTTCTCGCAAAACCGCGCCGAGCACGACGACATCCTCGGCGATGCCTACGAGTACCTCATGCGGCACTTCGCCACCGAAAGTGGCAAGAGCAAGGGACAGTTCTATACGCCCGCCGAGGTCAGCCGGGTCATCGCCAAGGTGATCGGCATCTCGCCGCACAACACGAAGGCTGCCACGACTGCCTACGACCCGACTTGCGGCTCGGGCTCGTTGCTGCTGAAGGTCGCCGCCCAGGCGGGCAAGCACATCACGCTCGAAGGCCAGGAGAAGGACGTGACCACGGCGGGCTTGGCCCGCATGAACATGATCCTGCACGACTTCCCCACCGCCAACATCCTCTCGGGCAACACCTTGGCCGCGCCCAAGTTCAAGGACGGCGAACACCTCCGCACCTATGACTACGTCGTTGCCAATCCGCCGTTCTCCGACAAGACCTGGACCACCGGCCTCACGCCGTCGAGCGACCCGTTCCAGCGCTTTGCGTGGGGCGAACCGCCCGCGAAGCAGGGCGACTACGCCTACCTGCTGCACATCATCCGGTCGATGAAGGGAGCGGGTAAGGGCGCCTGCATCTTGCCCCACGGTGTGCTCTTTCGCGGCAATGCCGAGGCCACGATCCGCCAGCACCTCGTCCGCTCCGGATATCTCAGGGGCATCATCGGTCTGCCCGCCAACCTCTTCTACGGCACCGGCATCCCCGCGTGCATCGTGGTGCTCGACAAGGAAAACGCCGCTGGTCGCAAGGGGGTGTTCATGATCGACGCCTCCAAAGGCTTCATCAAGGACGGCAACAAGAACCGCCTGCGCGAGCAGGACATCCACCGCATCGTCGACACGTTCACCAAGCAAGTCGACGTCCCGCGCTACGCCCGCATGGTCCCGGTGGACGAGATCGCCGATCCGAAGAACGACTTCAACCTCAACCTGCCACGCTACATCGATAGCACCGAGCCCGAAGACATACAGGACATCGACGGCCACCTTCGCGGCGGCATCCCGGAACGCGATCTGGACGCGCTCGGCGAGTACTGGAAGGTGCTTCCGAGCGTGCGCGGCGTGCTGTGCGAGTCCGCGGGCCGCCCGGGCTACGCGCGGCTGAAGCTGCCGATCAACGACGTGAAGCCTGCCATTTTCGGCCACGCGGAGTTCGCCGCGTACCAGCAGCAAGCGACGAAGGGGTTTGCGGATTGGCGCAAGGCCATGACCCCGCGACTAACCGAATTCGGGGGGGACGGCCACCCCAAGGCGCTGATCGAGACCGTCGCCGAGGCGCTGCTCGCTGCGTTCCGCCAGGCGCCGCTGCTCGATGCCTACGACGTCTACCAGCACCTGATGGATCACTGGGCCGAGACGATGCAGGACGACTGCTATCTGATCGCCGCCGAGGGCTGGGTGAAGGGCGCGCAGCCGCGCGAGATCGTCCAGGTCAAGGGCAAGGACAACAAGCTCGCCTGGCCCGAGTCGCATGACTACCTGAAGGGCAAGCGGCGCTTCAAATCAGACCTCGTTCCCGCGCCGGTTCTCGTGGCCCGATACTTCGTCGCCGAACGCGATGCCATTGAAGCGCTCGACAACCAGCTCGCGACGCTGGAGCAACAGCTAGACGAGATGCGCGAGGAGAATGGCGGCGAGGACGGGCTGCTCGCCGAGGTGATAGAGGGCGAGGGCGACAAGCAGAAGATCACTGCGAGAGCAGTGAAGGCGCGGCTCAAGGAAATCGGGAAGGACGCCCTCTACGCCGACGAGCGGCGGGCGCTCGAGGCGTACGCGGAGCTGCTGGAGCAGCAGACCGCTGCCAAGGCCAAGCGAAAGGCCGGGCAAGAAGACCTGGACGAGAAGATTGACGCCAGGTACCCGAAGCTCAGCGAGGCCGAGATCAAGACGCTGGTGATCGACGACAAGTGGATGGCGCGTCTGGCAGCCGCCGTACAGGGCGAGCTGGATCGCGTTTCGCAAACCCTCACGGGACGCATCCGCGAGCTGGCCGAACGTTACGCCACGCCGCTGCCGAAGCTCACCGACGAGGTGGAGACGCTCGCCGCGCGGGTGGATGAGCACCTGAAGAAGATGGGGGCGTCATGGAAGTGAGGCCCGGATACAAGCGGACGGAAGTGGGGCTCATCCCGGCGGATTGGGCAGTCGCGCTGCTCGGTGGCTATGTACGAATCACCAGCGGCGCTAGCCCGTCACTATTCCGCTTTTCGAGCAGCGGCATCCCGTACTTCAAAGTTGAACAGCTCAGCAGTGCCGAAAAGTATCTCGACGCCACCGACACTCCTTACCTGTTCGAGCGTGGAGATTCAGTCCCCGAACAGAGTGTGATTTTCGCCAAGAGGGGGGGTGCGATCGCCTTGAACAAGCTTCGGATTCTGAGGCGGGCGTCCTTCATGGACACGAACCTCATGGCACTAACGCCCCACGATGGGCTCGAGTGCGAGTACCTCTACTACGCCCTGGGCTACATCGGGCTTTGGCGGTTCGCCGACACGACCTCCGTTCCGCAGATAAACAACAAGCACGTCAAGCCGCTCCCTTTCCCGCTGCCTACTGCCCTTGAACAACGCACTATCGCAGGCGCATTGAGCGACGTAGATGAGCTGCTGGCCAGTCTGGATCGGCTCATCGCCAAGAAGCGCGACCTCAAACAGGCCGCCATGCAGCAGCTCCTGACCGGACAGACCCGCCTCCCCGGCTTCCGCGGGGAGTGGGAGGTGAAGCGGTTAGGGGATTACGTCACATTCCTTCGGAACGGTGTGAACTCCCGCGCCGAACTTCTCCCAGAGGGACGAGTGAGGTACCTCCACTATGGCGACATCCACGCCTGTACGGATTCCTACCTCTCACCGGAGGCGCTTCCAAGGCTTCCAGATACAAAGGCTGCACGGCTCGATCGCCTGCGTGACGGCGATTTGATTTTTGCAGATGCATCCGAGGACATCGCTGGAGTATGCAAGTCAGTAGAGCTGCGAGACATTCGCGACAGTGAGCTCGTCGCCGGCCTACACACGATCGCGGCAAGATTTGACAAGAAGTTGCTCACGGATGGCTTCAAGGGGTTCCTTCAGTTTTGCCCTCCGTTCGCGACGCACCTGCGTCGCCTCGCCGCAGGGACGAAGGTTTACGCGACGAACCGGGCGCATATCGCAAGCGTTGAGATGCACCTTCCCTCAGTGCCTGAGCAAACCGCCATCGCCACCGTTCTCTCCGACATGGATGCCGAAGTCTCCGCACTCGCAGCCCGCCGCGACAAGACCCGCAACCTCAAGCTGGCGATGATGCAGGAGCTGCTCACTGGCAAGACGCGGCTCGTTCCCGCTGGAGGTGCCCATGTCTGAGGCGCCACGCTCCGAGCGCAAGACGCAGAACCGTGTCATCGACTTGTTCACCAACACCGCGCGCCCCGACGGCCTCGGCTATCGCTACCTCGGCGAGTGGAACAAGCGCGAGAACAACCGCGCCATCGAGACAGCGCTTCTCCGCGACAACCTCGCTGCGCGCGGCTACTCGCCGGCGCACATCTCCGCGGCGCTTCAGAAGCTGGAGACCGCCGCCGACTCGACGGGCATCACGCTGTACCAGGCCAACCTTCGCACTTACCAACTCCTGCGGTACGGCGCGCCGGTCCAAATCGCGGCGGGCCAGGCTCATGAAACCGTGCACTTGGTCGACTGGGAACACCCGGAGAAGAACGATTTCGCGCTGGCCGAGGAGGTGACGCTGAAAGGCGGCTACCAGCGTCGCCCCGACATCGTGCTCTACGTCAACGGCCTGGCGGTCGCCGTGCTCGAGCTGAAGCGCGCGTCGGTGGAGCTGGCCGACGGCGTGCGACAGCTCATCACCAACCAGGACGAGATCTTCAACAAGGGCTTCTTCAGCACCGTGCAGCTCGTGCTCGCGGGCAGCGACTCGCAGGGGCTGCGCTACGGCACCACCGGCACGCCGGAGCAGTTCTTCGTCCAGTGGAAGGACGAGAAGGCGACTCCCGCACTTCCAGCCGCCGGCGCCCTGCTCGATCGGCCGCTCGCCCAGTTGTGCAACAGGAGTCGGCTGCTCGACCTGATTCGCAACTTCATGATCTTCGACGCGGGCCAGAAGAAGGTGCCTCGACCGCACCAGTACTTCGGCGTGAAGGCGGCACAGGAACGCATCGCCAAGCGCGAGGGCGGCGTCATCTGGCACACCCAGGGCAGCGGTAAGAGCATCCTGATGGTGCTGATCGCAAAGTGGCTACTGGAGCAGGACCCTGATGCGCGCATCTTGGTCGTCACCGATCGCGACGAGCTCGACAAGCAGATCGAGGGGGTGATGAAGAACGCGGGCGTGATCGGTGACGAGTCCCCGTCGCCCCGCATCACGTCGCGGGCGGAGCTCGTGGAGAAGCTCGGGGCGGCCTCACCGCGCCTGCTCTGCGCGCTGGTCCACAAGTTCGATCCGGCCGATCTGAACGGCCCACCGCCACCCGTGACTGGCCGCTTCCACGTCTTCGTGGACGAGTGCCACCGCACCCAGGGCGGCGACATGAACAAGCAGATGAAGCGCTGGCTGGAAGGCGCGATCTTCGTCGGCTTCACCGGCACACCGCTGCTGCGCAAGGACAAGCCGATGACGCGGGACGTGTTCGGTACGCCGATTCACACCTACAAGTTCCCGGAGGCCGTCGCCGACGGTGTCATCCTGGATCTCAAATACGAGGCCCGCGACGTGCCTCAGCGGCTGACCTCGCAGGCCGCCATCGACAAGTGGTTCGAACAGAAGACCAAAGGGCTCAACAACTTCCAGAAGGCGATCCTCCGCAAGCGCTGGGCGACGATGGAGGATCTGATGAGCGCTGCCGAGCGCAAGCAACGAATCATCTGCAGTATCATCGAGGACTTCAGCCTCAAGCCGCGTTTGAACAACAACCGCGGCACGGCGATCTTGGTGGCCGCTTCCATTTACGACGCCTGCCACTACTTCCGCCTCTTCCAGAATACGAGCTTCGGCAAGCACTGCGGGGTCATCACCTCCTACGAGCCGAACCACAACGCGATTTCTCGCGAGCCCGCCGACAGCGACGAGCGCTACAAGTTCGACACCTACACGCAGCACGTCCTCGAGAAGGGCCAAACCACCAAGCAGTACGAGGAGGAGGCCAAGCGTCGCTTCATCAAGGAGCCGGCGAACATGAAGCTGCTCATCGTCGTGAGCAAGTTGCTGACTGGGTTCGATGCACCAAGTTGCACGTACATCTATCTCGACAACGAATTGCGGGACCACAACCTTTTCCAGGCCATCTGTCGGACCAATCGACTGGACGGCGACGACAAGGACTACGGTCACATCGTCGACTTCAAGAAGATGTACGACGACGTCCAGGAGGCGATCGCCGTCTATAGCTCTGACGAGCTGGACACCGACGAAGGTGGCGGCGACAACAACATCCACTTGAGGAGCTGGCTGGAAGAAGGCAGGAAAAAGCTCGACGGGGCACGCGAGGCGCTGCGCTACCTGTGCGAACCCGTGGGATACCCGCGCGAGGTGGAGCAGTTCATTCACTACTTCTGCGGGGACGCGGCTGACCCGAACGCCCTGAACGACACCGAGGCCCTTCGAATTGCGTTCTACAAGGCCGTGGCCGTCTTCGTGCGCGCCTTCGCCGGCATCGCTCAGAATCTCACCGAAGCCGGGTACTCCGATGCCGACGCGGCCGCAGTGCAAGGCGAGGTCGAGTTCTATGGTGAGGTTCGCTCTGCCATCAAGAAGCACTCCGGCGAGGAGCTCGACATCAAGCCGTACGAAGCGGACATGCGCCACCTGCTCAACACGTACATTCAGGCCGATCCGGCCGAGGATCTGGGCGAGCTCGGCGAGATGTCGTTGACCGAGCTCATCGTGGAGAGCGGAATTCACGACGCCATCGCCAGGAAGCTCAACGCAAAGGGCAGGCTATCCAAGCGCGCCATCGCCGAGGGGATCATCAACAACGTCCGTAAGACCATCGTTCGAAACCAGCTCACTGACCCTCGGTTTTACGAGCAGATGTCGAAGCTGCTCGACGACCTCATCAAGCAGAGCCGGGCAGACGCGGCAGCCTATGAGGAATTCCTCCGAAACGCCGAGGCCTTGGTGAAGCGACTGGCCGCAAAGCAACCCGAGGGCGGTGTGCCGGGCGTGCTGCACGGAAAGCCCGAGGCCGCGGCCATCTACAACAACCTGGACCGCCTGCCAGCGACGAGCTTCCGGTACCCGACAGGCGACGAAGCCAGGGCGCGCCTCGCGGTCAAAATCGACTGGGTCGTGCGCGAGAACGCGCCGGCCGGGTGGAGGGGTGACCAGGCTCGCGAGGCGCAGGTGCTCAACGCGCTCTATCCGGTCCTAGACCGCGACCGCGAGGCTACCCAGGCGTTGTTCGAAATCATCAAGAACCAAGCGGGATACTGATGGTGGAAACGCTCCAGATCGCCGAGATCGCAATCGCCGTGACGCGCAAGGACGTCAAGCACGTCCACCTCTCGGTGCACCCGCCGCTGGGTCGCGTGAGCCTCGTCGCACCCAGAGGGACGCGTTCGGAAGTCGCCCGGGCTTACGCAATTTCGAAGATCGGTTGGATTCGCGATCAAAGGGAGAAGCTGCTTCGTCAGGCAAGGGAGACGCGGCGCGCGTTCACCAATCGCGAGAGTCACTACCTCTGGGGCCGGCGCTATCTCCTGTCCGTGATCGAGCGGGACGCAAAGCCGTCGGTGCACCTCAGCCACCGCACGATCACGCTCGCGGTGCGGCCCGGCAGCAACGCGGCGAAGCGGGGGGAGCTCATGCATGAGTGGCACAAGACCCTGCTCCATAGCCTGGTGCCCGCGCTCATCCGGAAGTGGGAGCCCAGGCTGGGTGTCAAAGTTGCGGGCTACTTCCTACAGCGCATGAAGACCAAGTGGGGTAGCTGCAACAGTCGGGCGCGGAACATCCGCCTCAACACCGAGCTCGCGAAGAAGCCGAAGGACCTCGTGGAGTATGTCGTGGTCCACGAGATGGTGCATCTGCTCGAGCCGACGCACGGCGAGCGGTTCACTGCCCTCTTGGACAAGCACTATCCCTCCTGGCGGGAGGCTCGCGCCGAGCTCAACGAGCTGCCGCTCTCGGCGGAGAAGTGGAGCGAGTAGGATGAACGCCCAATGTAGGGCCGGAGGTCGGGCAAGTCCGAAGCCCCGAACGGCCACGGAGGCACAGCGCTGGCGCAAAGAAGAAGCCGGTCGTGTGGGATCGGGTGGATTGCGACTTCGACGCGACCGTGCGCGACGGTGCTCGAGCGTGCTGCTCGAGTCGGGGCGGTACCTCGTAGAATGCGAGCACACGGTCTTGATCGCGCACACGAATCGCGACTTCCCCGGCCTGTGCGATCGAGTTCTCCTGAAGAAAGCAGGCGAACTCGTTGGAGACGACGACGAGCTCGAACGTGGATGAACTGGACGACGGGAGCCTTGGAGGATGGCTAATGGGCCATCGGGATGAACTCAAGCGTGCGGCCGAGAGCCTGTATGCCGGCCGAACTCTCGTAGAAGTCTACGTCACGGGGCACGACGATTCGTATTGCTGGCAGACTGCGCAGGTCGCGCGGTAGACGAGGAAGACTAGGCGCAAGGCGCGAGCATCTGGGAGTGGCGGAGGGGCGTGGCCGGCCGTACTGGTCGGGACAGCATCGGGATCTTGGCTGGTGGAGCTGGGCCTAACTGTGGTTCGCCCAAGCGCCACTGCCTCAGGCTAGTGGCCGCGGGGCCGAGAACCGCAGGGCCGGGGCCAGTGCGAGCGCCTAACCAGCTGTAATTACACAAAAAACAGAAGCCACCTTGCGGTGGCTTCGACCCTGCCGCCGAAGCAGTCAGGGGGGGTACGTCGAAACCTATGCCCGGAAGCATGGATCAGCAAGAGAAGTTTCCATTGGCAGGGCACTCGTTTCATGACGGCAGTTGACAGAGTGTTGACACAGTGGAACAAATGTTGTCGGAGAGAAACATGAGACGGGACTTCGCGGATAGGGTCAAGGAGCTTCGGGAAGAGCGCAAGCTCTCGCAAAACGAGCTTGCTGCCGCTGCGAACATCTCGCCCGCGAGCTTTTCCAGAATACTGAGCGGCGAGCGGCCCCTCAGGATGGACCAGGCGGTCGCTTTGGCACAAGCCATCGGCGTCACAGTCATCGAGCTGACTGCCGGAACCACGGCCGAAGGGGTCGTCGCTGAATGGGTGCCCAGGAAGGAGTACGAAGCGGCCGACCGCCATCGAGCCGATGCTGAGCACGACCTTGAGCGGGCCAAGCGGGACGTTCAGGCGACGAAGGCGGAGAACGATAGGTTGCGTGCAGCCGTCGGCTCCCTCACGTCTCGGATCGCGACCTTGGAGAGCGACCTGGCTGCCGTGAAAGCGGAGGCCGCACGCGCGGCTCAGCTTGCTAGGAAGAACGCCGAATTGGAGCGGCAGGTGGTGCAGCTCGGAGGTGACGTTGCTCGCCTTACCTCGCATGTCGAGGGGCTCACCGAGCAGGCCGGGGTTTTGGCCGCTCGGGCTGACCAGAACTACCAGGCATGGGCTCAGGCACGGAACCGGGTTCAAGTGCTCGAGAAGACCCTCGCATCTGAGAAATCGGACAAGGTCGGAGTCGCCTTCGTATCAGCCGCCCTTGGAGCACTTGGGGCCGCGATGATTGCTTCACCCGCGCAGACCGGAAGGCGACGGCGATCGTGAAGACCAACATCTACGTCGATGCCTTCAACCTGTACTACGGCTCCCTGAAGCAGACGGCGTACAGGTGGCTCGATCTTGCGGCACTTGCGCAAGCGATACTGCCGAAGCACAAAGTGGGTCGAATTCGGTACTTCACGGCGCTTGTGTCAACGATCCCAGGCGATGGAGACGGCGCACAGCCGCAGCGCCAGCAGGTTTACATTCGGGCCCTCGAAACCACCGCGAATCTCACGGTTCATTACGGTCACTATCTTAGCCATGAGCGCTCGATGCCCCTGGCGCGCCCACCTACGAATGGACCTCGGTTCGCGACGGTGGTGAAGACCGAGGAAAAGGGTTCGGATGTCAATCTGGCCACCATGCTGCTGCTCGATGCCTTCAGAAATGACTTCGAGCAGGCCGTGGTCATCTCCAACGACTCGGACCTCGTTTTGCCCATTCAGGTCGTTCGCAACGAGCTTCAGCTTCCGGTCGGCGTCGTGTTCCCGTGCTCTCGACCGAACCGCACGGCGAGTGTTCAGCTCCGTGCGGCCGCAACGTTCACTCGGAACATCCGAGAGGCAACCCTTCAGAAGTGCCAGTTCCCAGCAACTCTGACGGACAGTCGAGGAACCATCACGAAGCCATCAAAATGGTAGTTTGGATACTTAGTCAAGAGCGGTCGGCTTGCCGTCAGGCCCCCACGGCCTTGTGGAGGGTGAAGGATGAATAAGGCTACCACGCCTGCCACCGCGGCATCAGAGGAGCCGGCGTTTCTCGAGAATCGACTGCTGGCGTTCTTTGATGTCCTGGGCTTCTCCGCGAAGTTGGCTGAGCGCGGGGAGCGCGGTCTTCATTCGACGTACGCGAAGCTCATCGACGAAGTACGGGAGACAGTATTCAGCTCGGCTCAAAGCTCTGCTGAGGGCCAATCACGGCGAGCCACGGCCGCGTCGGGACGTGCCGGTAATGACGAGGCAGCACGGCCGGCACGAGCACCGACGTGTCGAGGGCGACGAGTGGCTTCACGGCATGCCCGCGAGCTTGCGGATGCGCTCGTCGCGGATCTTCCGGTGGTCGAAGTCGTCGAGCGAAGCCTCCGACGGAGTTTCGATCAGCAGGAAGCCGTCCCGCTCCACAAGATGGGCTTCGGGCAGAGCGGCCTCACCCGGTTGCTCCTCCACCATGACCAGCAGCTTCGCCTTGCCCGCCGGCACCTCCGGCGGCAGCTCGAGCTCCAGCTTCCGGTTCTCCGGTACCGTGACGTCGATGGTGGCCGCGGTCTTCATGGCCCTCCAAGTGTCGCACGCCCGGTGGGACAATTCGATGTCCATCCCTGTCCACCCGTGTCCATCCCTGTCCCACTGGCCCTCGCCCAAAATCTCGCCAAACCCACTGAAATAACCCTCGATTCACGCTTCCGCCGTCGGGCTCTCTTAATCCGTTGGCTGAAGGTTCAAGTCCTTCATGACCCACGAAGATCGCTTCGGATAACGGCGAACCGAACGCTAGGCCGAGACAGCTCGAGACAATGCCGAGACAACCGCTGCGAAGGCGCAG
>JABAQN010000023.1 GCA_019187495.1 Steroidobacteraceae bacterium | reverse complement strand
GGGCCACCGGCCAGCCGTGCGCCGCGGCCTCGCGCTTGACGGCGCTCGCGGCGAGCGCTTGCCCGCGGCCCGCGGGCCGATCGGGCTGGGTCAGCACCCCGACGATCGCGCCGCGCGCCGCGAGCGCGCGCAGCGGCGGCAGCGCGAACCCGGGCGTTCCGGCGAACGCGATACGCACGGCGGGCCGCCCGCGATCAGAGCGCCGGCACGCGGGCCGGCAGCGGCGCCGGCGTCGACGCGGCGCGCGCCTTGCGATCCTTGTCGAGCTTCTTGCGGATCCGCTCGCGCTTCAGATCGGACAGGTAATCGACGAACAGCTTGCCTTCGAGGTGGTCCATCTCGTGCTGCAGGCACACGGCGAGGATCCCCTCGAGGTCCTGTTCGAACTCGATGCCGTGGCGGTCCCGGGCGCGCACGCGCACCTGCGAGGCGCGCTGCACCTCGTCGAAAATGCCCGGAACCGAAAGGCAGCCCTCCTCGGTGACGGCGCTGCCGCTCCTGGCCAGGATCTCCGGGTTCACGAACACGTGCTTCTGTGCCTTGTCCTCGGACACGTCGATGACGATCAGGCGGCGGTGGTAGTCCACCTGCGTCGCGGCAAGACCGATTCCGGGGGCCGCGTACATGGTCTCGAACATGTCGTCGATCTGCCGGCCCAGGGCCTCGTCAAAGACGGTCACCGGCTCGGCGCGGGTCCGCAGGCGCGGATCGGGATATTCGAGGATCGTGAGGAGGGCCATGGAAACCTGCGGCAATACTGCTAAATTTGAACCAGCGCACAAAGTTGACATTAAGCGGTGTGCTGAGGTTCCGGTAGCGATTATAACAGCGGGGTCGCTTGCCCCACCCGGTATAGAGGAGTGAGGGATGTTTTCGAATCAGTCAGTTAGCCCCGCGGCCGCTTGGTCGCGCGTGGCCGCATTTGCCTGCGCGGCGCTGGCGGCCGCGTGCTCGTCGCCGGAAAAGGCCACCCGGGCCGAACCGCCGCAACAGCAATATGTCGCGGAAGGCGCCGTCGATCCGTCCGCGAACCAGGATCTCACGGCGACCGAGGCGGCCACCGTCACCAGCGAGGCCGCTCCCGCGCCCGCCCCGGCAGTGACCGCGGACTCGGTGCGCCCGGACGCTCCGAGCCGCTACACGGTCAAGCGCGGCGACACGCTGTGGGACATCTCGAACATGTTCCTGCGCGATCCCTGGCTGTGGCCGGAAATCTGGTACGTGAACCCCCAGATCGAGAATCCGCACCTCATTTATCCGGGCGACGTGCTCGCGCTCGCCTATGGCGCCGACGGCTCGCCGCGCATCATGCTCGAGCAGGGCGGCGCCGCGCGCCTGAATCCGCGCCTGCGCAGCACGCCGGCCGACGGCCCGATCGCGACGATCCCGTACGCGGCGATCTCGCGCTTCCTGTCGCGTCCTTCGCTGCTCGCCGCCGAGCAGATGAAGAAGGCGCCCTACGTGCTCGCGTTCCGCGATGAACACATGATCGGCGGCACGGGCGAGGAGATCTACGTGCGCAATCTCGACGCGCCGGTCGATGCGCGTTTCGCCGTGGTGCATCCCGGCCAGAAGCTGCGCGATCCGGACACCGGCGACGTCCTCGGATACGAGGGCGTGTACGCCGCCACGGCGCGCGTGTCACGCGCCGGCGATCCGCTCGCTGCGCGCCTGACCGATGCGTCCCGCGAAACGCTCGAGGGCGACATCCTGGTCGCCGACGATTCGGGCGTGCCGCTCACCTTCGAGGTGCGCGTACCGAATGCGCCCATCCACGGCTCGATCATTTCGGTGGTCGACGACACCACGCTGATCGGCACATACCAGATCATCGCGGTGAACCGCGGCACGCGGCACGGCCTCGCGCCGGGCCACATCCTCGCGGTCGACCAGGCGGGCCTCACGGTGCGCGACAAGGGCCAGCGCACCGGCAACAGCTTTTTCGCCGCCGGCAGTTCGTTCGATTCGAAGGTGAAGCTGCCCGACGAGCGGGCCGGCACCGCGCTCGTGTTCAAGACCTACGAGCGCATGAGCTATGCGATCGTGGTCGGCGCCTCGCACGCGATCCGGGTCGCCGACACCGTCCGCACGCCCTGACCCACGCGCGACGCCGGCACTCAGCTGCCGGCGTCGGGCTGGCGCTCCGGCGCCGCCGCGGCGAACGCCGGTTGCTCCCTGAGCGCGGCGTCGATCGCGACCAGGGTCGGCACGGCCGCAAGGTCGCAGTTGAAGCGGCGCGCGTTGTACATCTGCGGCACGAGGCAGATATCGGCGAGCGTCACTTCGCTCCCGTGGCAATGCCTGCCGTCAGCGCTGTGCCGGCGCACCGCGTTTTCGAGCGCCGCGAATCCCGCTTCGATCCAGTGCCGGATCCAGCGGCCAACCGCCTCCTCCGGCTGCCGCAGCTCGCCCCGCAGGTAGTTCAGCACCCGCAGGTTCCCGAGCGGATGGATGTCGCAGGCGATGCCGAGCGCCATCGAGCGCACCTGCGCCCGCGCCAGCGGCTCGCGGGGCAACAGCGGTGGCGCCGGGAAGGTCTCGTCGAGATACTCGATGATCGCGATCGACTGCCCGATCACGCCGGCGTCCGTCTCGAGCGCCGGCACGAGCCCCTGGGGGTTCAGCGCGAGGTACTCCGGGGCGCGCTGCTCGCCGCGGGCGAGGTGATGCGCGACCTGCGGCAGCGAAAGACCCTTCAGGTTGGCCGCGATGCGTGCACGGAACGCGGCGCTGCTGCGCCAGTAGCTGTGGAGCTTCATCGGCAATTCTTCCCTTTTTGCCCCGAAAGGCGCGGCTCGCCCGCGCACGCGGGGGCAGTATTCTCCGCCCATGGCCCCTGATGCCAGCCTCATCACCCTCGCACGCTGCCCCGGCCTCACCGCGGAGCAGTTGTCGGCGGCGCTCGAACTTGCGGGCGAGCCCGACCGCGTCCTGCGCCTCACCGAGGCACAGCTGTCCGCGTGCGGCTGGAAGGAGGCCGCCATCCAGGCGGCCCTCGCGCCCGATCACGGCGAGGTCGATGACGACCGCCGCTGGTTCGACACGAGCGGCGCGCGGCTCGTCGCCTGCGTCGACGCCGGATACCCGCCGCTGCTGCGCGAAGCGGGCCATGCGCCCGCGTTCCTTTATGTGCGCGGCGATGTCGCGCTGCTCGCCTCGGCGCAACTCGCGATCGTCGGCAGCCGCAGCCCCACCGCCGGCGGGCGCTCCGATGCGCGCGAATTTGCGCGCTATCTCGCAGCGGGCGGCCTCACGATCACGAGCGGGCTCGCGCTCGGCATCGACGGGGCGGCACATCGGGGAGCACTCGATGCCGGCGGGCGCACGATCGCCGTCTGCGGCGCCGGCCTCGGGATCGTCTACCCGCGCGAGCACGAACCACTCGCCGCCGAGATCGCCGCGACCGGCGCCCTGGTCTCGGAGTTCGCACCCCGCGTACCACCGCTGGCGCGCAATTTTCCGCAGCGCAACCGCGTGATCAGCGGCCTCTCTCTCGGGGTGCTCGTGGTCGAGGCCGCCCGCCGCAGCGGCTCGTTGATCACGGCGAGACAAGCGCTCGAGCAGGGTCGCGAGCTGTTCGCGATCCCGGGGTCGATCCACAATCCGCTCGCCCGCGGCTGCCACGATCTCATCAGGAACGGCGCCAAGCTGGTCGAGAGCGCGCCGGACATCCTGGAAGAGCTCAAAATACCCTTTACGAGACAATCACTTACGCCCCATGACACGCCCCCCGCTGCCGTCGCGCGGTTGGACAAGGATTACGAAATCCTGTTAGATGCGCTCGCCTTTGACCCCACGGGCGTCGATGCGCTCGTCGAGCGGACCGGTTTACCGGCCGATTCGGTGGCGTCGATGCTGCTCATACTCGAACTCGAGGGACGAATCGCCCCACACCCGGGCGGCCGGTACAGCCGTATCCACGAACACCCATGATCACCGGAAGCGTTCTCGACATCCTGATCTACGTCTTCGACCACTACATGCTCGAAGACACGCCCGACGTGCCCGAGCGCGAGACGCTGGCGCACGACCTCGAGCGCGCGGGGTTCTCCGCGCCGAACGTCGAGCGCGCGCTCGACTGGCTCGCCGATCTCGCCGGTGAGCGCCATCGCCCGGAGTTCGCCGCCGGCCCGCGCGCGATCCGCGTGTATGCCGAAGGCGAGCTCACCCGCATGTCGACCGAGTCGCGGGGCTTCCTCCTCACCCTCGAGCGCACCGGCATCCTCTCGGCCGCGCAGCGCGAGATCGTGATCGACCGGATGCTCGCGCTCGATGTCGATGAGCTCTCGATCGACCAGCTGAAATGGGTCGTACTGATGGTGCTGTCGAGCCAGCCGGGACAGGGCGAGGCCTACGCACGCATGGAAGACCTCGTGTTCGACAGCGACAGCTCAGCACCGCATTGAACCTCGTCATCGTCGAATCGCCCGCCAAGGCGCGGACCATCAAGAAGTACCTCGGCAGGGATTTCGAGGTACTCGCTTCCTATGGCCATGTCCGCGACCTCGTGCCGAAGGAAGGCGCGGTCGACCCGGACCGCAAGTTCGCGATGCAGTACCGGGCGCTCGAGAAGAACGAGAAGCACGTCGACGCCATCGCACGCGCGCTGAAGAAGGCCGACGCGCTGTATCTCGCGACCGACCCGGACCGCGAGGGCGAGGCGATTTCCTGGCACCTGCGCGAGCTGCTCGAGGATCGCGGCGCGCTCGACGGCAAGGCCGTGCACCGCGTCGCGTTCTACGAAGTGACGAAGAACGCGATCCGCCAGGCGATCCAGGAGCCGCGGCCGCTGTCGATGGACCTCGTGAACGCGCAGCAGGCGCGGCGCGCGCTCGACTATCTCGTCGGCTTCAATCTCTCGCCGCTCCTCTGGAAGAAAGTGCGGCGCGGCCTGTCGGCGGGCCGCGTGCAGAGCCCGGCGCTGCGCATGATCTGCGAGCGCGAGGAGGAGATCCAGCGCTTCATCGCACAGGAGTACTGGACGATCGACGCCGAGGGCGAGCACTCGGCGCAGCGCTTTCCGCTGAAGCTCATCGAGTACGCCGGCGTGAAAGTCGAACAGTTCAGCTTCACGGATGCCGCCGCCGCGCATGCGGTCGAGCAGGCGCTGCTCGCCGCCGCCGGCGCCGCGGCGAAAGCCGGCGATCCGGCGGCGCCCGTCGCGGGGCGCCTCACGGTCAAACGCATCGATCGCAAGCAGCGCCGGCGCAATCCGGCGCCGCCGTTCACCACCTCGACGCTGCAGCAGGAGGCGGCGCGCAAGCTCGGCTACTCGGCGCAGCGCACCATGCGCCTTGCGCAGCAGCTCTACGAAGGCGTCGATTACGGCGAGGGCAGCGTCGGCCTCATCACCTACATGCGCACCGATTCGGTGTCGCTCGCGCAGGATGCGGTCAGCGAGATCCGCAACGTGATCGCGCAGCTCTACGGCAAGGACTCGGTGGCCGAAGAGGTGCGCGTCTACAAGGTGAAGTCGCGCAATGCGCAGGAGGCGCACGAAGCCGTGCGCCCGACCTCGGCGGCGATCACGCCGCAGCTGCTCGAGGGCCGCATCGATCCCGACCAGTGGAAGCTCTATTCCCTCATCTGGAAGCGCGCGGTCGCCTGCCAGATGGCGCACGCCGTGTTCGACACGGTCGCGATCGACATGGTGCCGGGCGCGGGCGAAGCACGGGCCGGCGCCGGCCACGTGCTGCGCGCGAACGGCTCGACGCTCGTGAAGGCGGGCTACATCGCCGTCTACCAGGAGGGCCGTGACGACGCGGTCGATGACGACTCGGACCACGTGCTGCCCGCGATGCAGGAAGGCGATGCGGTCGCGCTCGTCGGCGTGCATCCGGCGCAGCATTTCACCGAGCCGCCGCCGCGGTATTCCGAGGCGTCGCTCGTCAAGGCACTCGAGGAACACGGCATCGGCCGCCCGTCGACCTATGCGTCGATCATCTCGACGCTGAAGGACCGCGAATACGTCGACATGGACAGCCGCCGGTTCATCCCCACCGACATCGGCAAGATCGTCAACGGCTTCCTGTCGAAGCACTTCCATCGCTATGTGGAGTACGGCTTCACCGCGGCGATGGAGGACGAACTCGACGCGGTGTCGCGCGGCGAGGAGGACTGGACGCAGCCGCTGAAGAAATTCTGGAAGCCCTTCATCGACCTCGTCGAGCACACCGAGAAGAACGTCTCGCGCGAGGAAGTCGCGCAGGCGCGCGAGCTCGGCCGCGACCCGGCGAGCGGCAAGCCGGTGTCCGTGCGCATGGGCCGCTTCGGTCCCTTCGTGCAGATCGGCACGAAGGATGACCCGGAGAAGCCGCGCTTCGCGGGGCTGCGGCCCGGCCAGAAGATGGACAGAATCACGTTCGAGGAGGCGATGGAGCTCTTCAAGCTGCCGCGCAACCTCGGCACGACACCGGAAGGCGAGCCGGTGCAGGCGAACGTCGGCCGCTTCGGGCCGTACGTGAAGTACGGCGCGAAGTATGTGTCGCTGAAGCTCGACGATCCGTACACCATCACGCTCGAGCGCGCGCTCGAAGTGATCGCCGAGAAGAAGATCGCCGATGCCAACCGGATCATCCAGGATTTCGGCGTCGACGACATCCAGGTGCTGAACGGCCGCTACGGCCCGTACATCACCGACCGCAAGAAGAACGCGAAGATCCCGAAGGACCGCGACCCGAAGACGCTGACGCTCGATGAATGCCGGGCACTGCTCGCGGCGGCGCCGGAACGTGGCGGCCGCTTCGGGCGCGGCCGCGGCCGCGCTGCCGCAAAGGCCCCGGCGAAAGCCCCGGCGAAGGTTTCCGCCGAGGCGGCAGACGTCGCGGTGGCGCGAAAACCGGCCGCACCGAAAAAGAAAGCCGCGGCGAAAAAGAAGGCGCCAGCCAGGAAAAAGAAGGCCTGAGGCGGCGCGCCGATGAAGTACCGGCACGCGTTCCACGCCGGCAACTTCGCGGACGTGCACAAGCATGTGGCGCTGCTCGCACTGCTGCGCGCACTGCAGCGCAAGGACAAGGGCATTTTCTTCCTCGACACGCACGCCGGGCGCGGACGCTACGCGCTCGACAGCGGCGATGCCCGGACGAGCGGCGAAGCGCAGCGCGGCGTCGTCGTGCTGCTCGCGATGCTTCGCGAGGCGCGCGCGGAACTGGCCCCCGAACTGCACGACTACGCCACCGTCATCGAGGCATGGCGACGGCGCGCCGATGCGCGCCACGATTATCCCGGGTCCGCGGTGATCGCCGCCGAGGTGCTGCGACCGCAGGATCGCGGCGTGGCCGTCGAGATCCAGCCGGGCGAGTTCGAGGCGCTGCGCAAGACCCTCGGGCGTGACGCGCGGGTCACCGCGGAGCATGGCGATGGCTGGCAGCGCCTGCGCGCCCTGCTGCCGCCGGCCGAACGCCGCGGTCTCGTCGTGATCGACCCGCCGTACGAAGATACGGCGGGCGACTTTCGTGCCGCGGAGGAGGCCGTGCGCGGTGCGATCGAACGCTTCGAAACCGGCGTGATCGCGCTCTGGTATCCCATCAAGGATGCCCGCGACACGGACCGCTGGCTCGGGAAGCTCGCTCGCGGCCTCACACGCCCGACGATCGCGGCGGAGCTCTGGGTCCATCCGCCCGATTCGCGCGCCGGGCTGAACGGCTCCGGACTCGTCATCGTCAATCCGCCGTTCCGCTTCGCCGAACGCTGCGACACCTGGCAGCCCGCCCTGGCGCACGCGCTCGGCGCGCAAGGGGGCGGTGGCGCGCGAACCATCCCGCTGGTCGGCGAAAGCCGGTAAGCTCGCGGCCATGCCCAGCGGGTCGCCGGACGGTATCGATCAATATGGCATCGTCGGCCACCCCGTGGCGCACAGCCGCTCGCCGTTCATCCATGGCCTCTTCGCCCGCCAGAGCGGTGAACGCATGGCGTACCGGCTGTTCGACGTGTCGCCGGACGATTTCGTCACGGTGGTGACGGGCTTTTTCGCCGGCGGCGGCTGCGGGCTCAATGTCACGGTGCCGCACAAGCCGGCGGCGGCCGCGTTCGCGCACACGCTGACCGCGCGCGCCGAACAGGCGCGCGCGGTGAATACGCTCGCGGCGCAACCCGACGGCTCGATCCTCGGTGACAACACCGACGGCGCCGGCCTCGTGCAGGACCTGACGCGCAATCTCGGTATCCCGGTCGCGGGCCGTCGCGTGCTGATCCTCGGCGCGGGCGGCGCGACGCGCGGCATCGTCGCGCCGCTGCTCGAACTCGGCCCGGAGGTGCTCGCGATCGCCAATCGCACCGCCGATCGCGCCCGTGTGGTCGCCGCGAGCTTCGCGGATGTCGGCCCGGTGGCGGGCTGCGGCTTCGCGCAGATCGAGGAGCGTCCGTGGGATCTCGTGCTGAACGCCACAGCCGCGAGCCTCGGCGGCAGCCGCCCCGAGATCACGCCCGCCGTGATCGGTGCGAACACCATCTGCTACGACCTCGCCTACGGGCAGGAGCTCACGCCTTTCCTCAGGTGGGCGCTCGATGCGGGCGCCGCCGGCGCGCATCTCGGCTGGGGGATGCTGGTCGAGCAGGCGGCGGAGTCGTTCCACCTGTGGCGCGGCATTCGGCCGGATACGAAGCCCGTGCTCGAGGTCCTGAAGGCGGCTTGAGGCACTGGTGCCGGGCTTTCGGTTGTTCGGTTATTGGCGCGTGCGGCCGCACCGGCCAATAACCGAACAACCGAAAGCCCGGCACCATCTCCGCCCTTTCACCTCATCGTCACGAATTCCTCGGCGCTCGTCGGGTGGATGGCTACCGTGTCGTCGAAGTCGCGCTTGCGCGCACCCATCTTCACCGCGACCGCGAAGCCCTGCAGCATTTCGTCGGCGCCCTCGCCGATCACATGCAGGCCGACGATGCGCTCCTCCTCGCCCGCCACCACGAGCTTCATTTGCGCGCGTGGCTTGCGCGTCGTGAGCGCGTGGTACATCGGCAGGAAGTTCGCGGTATAGGTTCGCACCGCCGCATCGCCGAGCCGCGCGCGCGCCTGCCCCTCCGTGAGCCCGACGGTGCCGATCGGCGGATGCGTGAAAATGACCGTCGGCACGTTCTCGTAGTCGAGGTGCCGCCCTTCCATGCCGCCATACAGGCGGTCCGCGAGCCGCCGCCCGGCCGCGATCGCCACCGGTGTCAGCGGCAGGCGCCCGGTCACATCGCCGATCGCGAAGATGTGCGCCGCGCTCGTCTGCTGGTACGCATCGACCTCGATGAACCCGCGCGCATCGAGTCCGACGCCCGCCTTCGCGAGCCCGAGATCGTCGACGACCGGCTCGCGGCCCGCCGCCCACAGCATGCAGTCGACCGGCGGCAGCACGCGCCCGTCCTCGAGTGTCAATTCGAGCGCGCCGCCCCGCCGCGCCAGCGACGCCGAGCGCGCGCCCGTGACGACCTCGATCCCCGAATCGCGCAATCCGCGCGTCGCGGCTTCGCTCAGCATCGCGTCGAACGAACGCAGCACATGGTCGTGGCGGATCGCGAGCGTCACCCGCGAGCCGAGGCCCGCGAGGATGCCCGCGAGCTCGACGGCGACATAGCCGCTGCCTGCGATCAGCGTCCTTGCAGGCAGCGCCGCCAGTTCGAAGAAGCCGTCGGAATCGATGCACAGCTCGCCGCCCGGGAATCGCGGTCGCTTCGGCCGGCCGCCCGTGGCAATGACGATCCGCGCGGCGCGCAACGCGCGATCGCCGACTGCAAGATCGTGCGCGCCGGTGAATTGCGCCCGCCCCCGCAGCAGCGGGACATTGCGCTTGCCGAGATTCGCGGCGTAGATATCGTTCAGCCGCGCGACATAGGCGTCGCGCTTCGCCTTCAGCGCCCCGAAGTCGAGCCCGCGCGCCTCGACGGAGAAACCGTAATCAACCGCATCGTCGAGGCCCGCGGCGAGTTCCGCCGCGCTCCACATGACCTTCTTCGGGACACAGCCGACATTGACGCAGGTGCCACCCAGGCGGCCGGATTCGATCACCACCGCGCGTGCGCCGTATTCGGCCGCGCGCTGCGCGCACGCGAGGCCGCCGCTGCCCCCGCCAACGACGGCAAGATCGTAGTTTTCAGGCATTTCGCATTGTACACACGGCTACAATGCGGGCATGACGAACCCCCTCCTGTCGGGTGATCCGCTGCCCCGCTTCGACCTCATTCGTCCCGAGCACGTCGAGCCCGCGATCCGCTCATTGCTCGAAGCAAACCGCGGGCAGCTCGCCACGATCGAAGGCGACACCTCGCCCACCTTCGCGCGCGTGGTCGAGCCGCTCGAGGACCTGGCGCATCGCCTGAACCGCACCTGGTCGCCGGTGAGCCATCTGAATGCGGTGATGAACTCCGGCGCGTTGCGGGACGCCTACAACGTATGCCTGCCGCTGCTCACCGAGTACCAGACGGAACTCGCGCAGAGCGAGCCGCTCTGTCGCGCCTATGCCGCCATCGCCGAGCGTGAGGCGGCCACGCTCGATCCGGTGCAGCGGCGGGTCGTCGAGCAGATGCTGCGCGATTTCCGCCTCGCGGGCGTCGCGCTCGAGCCGGGCAGGAAGGCGCGCTTCAAGGCGGTGATGCTGGAACTCACGTCGCTGCAGTCGAAGTTCGAGGAAAACGTGCTCGACGCGACCCACGCCTGGAGTCGTCACGTCACCGATCCGGCGGAACTCGCCGGCGTCAACGAGGCGATCATCGATCAGGCACGCCGGCGCGCCCACGAGGAGCGCCGGGAGGGCTGGGTGCTCGCACTCGACCAGCCGACGTACGTGGCCGTCATCACCGACGCGGAGTCGCCGGCGCTCAGGCGTGATTTCTATGAAGCCTGGACCACGCGCGCCTCGGATCGCGGGCCGCTCGCGGGCCGATGGGACAACACGCAGACGATGGAAGACATCCTGCGGTTGCGGCATGAAGCGGCGCGGCTCCTCGACTTCGACAGCTTCGCCGCCTATGCGCTCGCGACGCGCATGGCGAAGACCGTGCCGGAAGTGATCGGCTTCCTGCGCGAGTTGTCGCGCGCGGCGCGACCCGCCGCGCTGCGGGAATTCGCCGAGCTCGAAACCTTCGCGGGCGGGCGACTCGAACCCTGGGATGTCGCGTTCCAGGCCGAGCGGTTGCAGCGCAGCCGCTACACGGTGTCACAGGAAGAATTGCGCCCGTATTTTCCGCTGCCGCGCGTGCTCACCGGGCTGTTCGGCGTCGTCGAGCGCCTGTTCGGCATCCACATCATCGAGCGCACGGACGTGCCGGTCTGGCACCCGGACGTGCGCTTCTTCACGATCGAATCGCGTGGCACGCAGGTCGGCAGCTTCTACCTCGACCCGTACGCGCGTGCGCACAAGCGCAGCGGCGCATGGATGGACGATTGCATCGGACGCAAGGTCATGACGAGCGGCTCGACGAGGCCGGTAGCCTACCTCGTCTGCAATTTCCTGCCGCCACTCGGATCGCAGCCGGCACTCCTCACGCACGACGATGTCGTGACGCTGTTCCACGAGTTCGGCCACGGCCTGCACCACATGCTCACGCGGGTGGCCTATCCGAGCCTCGCCGGCATCAATGGCGTCGCGTGGGATGCGGTCGAACTGCCGAGCCAGTTCCTCGAGAATTACGCGTGGCACGACGGCGTGCTCGGCGAGATCTCGGCGCACGTCACGACCGGGGCGCCGCTGCCCGCCGACAAGCAGCGCCAGCTGATCGCGACCCGCAGCTTCCACGCGGGTCTCGCGACGATGCGCCAGATCGAGTTCGCGCTGTTCGACTTCCGGTTGCACGCCGGGTACGACCCGGCACGCGGCGGGCGCGTGCTCGAAACGCTCGCAGAGGTGCGGCGCGAAGTGAGCGTCGTCCCGGCGCCGGAATGGAACCGCTTCCCGCACAGCTTCGGCCACGTGTTCGCGGGCGGCTACGCGGCGGGTTATTACAGCTACAAATGGGCCGAAGTGCTCGCGGCGGACGCGTTTGCGGCCTTCGAGGAAAAGGGAATCTTCGATCGCGTGACGGCGGAGCGCTTCCTCGACTCGATCCTCTCGCGTGGCGGCAGTCGCGATCCGCTCGAGGCCTTCGTCGAGTTTCGCGGCAGGAAGCCCGACATCGCGCCACTCCTTCGCCAGCACGGCATCGCGGCCTGATGCGCACGATCGCGACCTGGAACGTGAACTCGCTGCGCGTGCGGCTGCCGCAGCTCACGGAATGGCTCGCGGGCCGGCCGGTGCACACGCTCGCGCTGCAGGAGACGAAGCTCGAGGACGGCTCTTTCCCGCGCGCCGAGATCGAGGCACTCGGCTACCAGGTCGTCGCGAGCGGCCAGCGCACCTACAACGGTGTCGCGATCCTCGCGCGTGCACCGCTGCACGATGTCATCACCGATATCCCGGGCTGCGATGACCCGCAGCGGCGCGTGCTCGCCGCGACGATCGACGGCGTGCGCGTCATCAATCTCTACGTGCCGAACGGCCAGGCGGTCGGCTCCGACAAGTATGCGTACAAGCTGCGCTGGCTCGAAGCGCTGCGCGGCTGGCTCGCGCAGGAAGTCGCGCGGCACCCGCGACTCGTCGTCCTCGGCGATTTCAACATCGCGCCCGAAGATCGCGACGTGCACGATCCGGCCGGGTGGGAGGGCTCCGTGCTCGTCAGCGAACCGGAACGCGCGGCGCTCAGGGCACTCACCGCGCTCGGCCTCGCGGACAGCTTCCGCCTGTTCGAGCAACCGCGGGAAATCTACAGCTGGTGGGACTACCGGCAGGGCGCGTTTCGCCGCAACCGCGGCCTGCGCATCGACCTGCTGCTCGTGTCGGCGGCGCTCGCCGCCGCCTGCCGGGAATCCGCGATCGACCGGGAACCGCGCCGCGCCGAGCGGCCATCGGATCACGCACCCGCGTTTGCGAGCTTTGACATATAGGCAGGGAAACCCTGAACGCCCCGAAAGTGTGCGGTACGTCGCTGGCGTGGAGGGGTACCGCGGCCTAGACTCCGGCGAGTTGACCGTCATCGCGACCGATGCACCCAAACCGACGCAGCGACTTCGACGTCACGAACACCGTACAGGTGAGTTCGCCCAACGCCGTCTGCGAAGCGGTCAAGAAACTCTTCACCGCGACCTGGCCCGGCGCACCGTTCGATGCCGTCGTGCGCGGCTTCGACCGCCTCGAGGAAGTGTTCGCGGGACGCGATCCGCAGTACCACGCGCTCGACACCGTTTACCACGACACGCAGCACACGCTCGACATCACGCTCGCGATGGCGCGCCTGTGCGCGGGCTACGAGCGCGCGGCGCCGCCCGGCCTCGCGCTCGGCGCGGAACGTGTCACGGTCGGCCTGCTCGTCGCCCTCTTCCACGACGTCGGCTACCTGCGCGATCGCAGTGACACGGTCACGCAGAACGGCGCGGAACTGACCGCGACCCATGTCGCGCGCGGCGCACGCTTCCTCGAGCAGTACCTGCCGAAGGCGGGGTTCGAGAGCTGGGTGCCGATCGCGACCCAGATCATCCATTTCACCGGCTACGAGGTGCCGCTCGATGCGATCGTCGTGTTCGACGAGCGCGATCGCAAGCTCGGCCATCTCGTCGGCACCGCCGACATGATCGCGCAGATGGCCGACCGCTGTTACCTCGAGAAATGTCGCGATCGCCTCTATCCCGAATTCGTGCTCGGCGGCTACGCGCTGCCGCTGTCGAACCAGGGCGCGCGCCAGGTGAAGTACGCCTCCGGCCTCGATCTGCTGCGCCAGACGCCGCAGTTCATCGCGGAGACGCGCATGAAACGCCTCGACGGCGCCTTCGGGTCCGCCTACCGCCACCTCGAAGTGCTGTTCGACGGCAAGAATCCCTACATGGAAGCGGTCGAGCGCAATCTCGCATTCCTGAACCAGGTGCTGCGCAGCGAGAGCTGGCGCATGCTGCGCCGGAACCCGCCCGTGTTCGCGGCCGGCGACGATCCGGTCGCGACGACGCGCGGGCTCGCGATGGGATACATCCGCAAGGCCTGGGCGCGGGGGTAGGTAACTGACCGCCGCGTGCGCTGATTGCTAGCCGCTATCGGCGATGCGCAGCACATACCGCTCGCGGATTTCTTCCATCCTTTCCACCAGCCGCTCCCTGCCCTCCACATCGGCCTCGCGGATCGCTTCCGACATCAGTTCGACATCGAGCGCCGCGACGGCCGGGCCCGCAATGGCGGCATGGCTCAGGTGCCACGGCTCCGGCTGCACGCCGCCGAGATCGCGCGCGTAGGGGCGGAAGAAGCCGAAACGGTGCATGGACGCGCCGAGCCATGCGTCGAGCGCCTGGAACACGCCACCCGGCGCGTACTCCTGCGGCACGAGTCGCGGGTGAAATCCCGCGGGCATCGCGGCGCGATCGATGACATCGACATCCGTGCCCCAGTGGTGGCGGCTCGCCCCGGGCAGCGCCGACCACGCGAGGATCGCGTCGATGCGCGCATCGGGATCGAGCGTCGCGGCGTCGAGCGCCGCGCCCGCGCGATCGAGCAGCGCGCGCTCACCCCGCCACTTGCCGTTCCAGATCGCGCACTGGCGCTCGAAATCGCGAAACGCCGAAACCACCGAAATTTCGATGCGCGCCTCGCGCCAGGCGGCGAAGCTGAGCGCCCGCAGCGCCGCGACGACGTCGCGATGGATCGTGCAGTGCAGGTCCGGCACGTCGACGACATGGGTGCGCGCGCGTCCCGTCAGTTCCAGGGCATTCATGAAGCGGCAACGCGCTCCACGGCGAGCCGGTCGATCAGCTCCAGGAGCACCGCGGGCTCCTGCGCGCCTGACACGAGGTAACGGCGCTCGAAGACGAAGGCCGGCACGCCCGAGATCCCCCACGATCGCGCGCGCTCTTCGAGCGAGGCGATTTCCCGATGCAGCGCCGGCTCGTCGATCGCGGCGCGTGCGGCGGCGCTGTCGAGCCCGGCCTCGCCCGCAATGGCGGCCAGCACCTGCGGATCACCGATGTCGCGACCCTCGGTGAAATAGGCGCGCAGGATGCGTCCTTTCACGTCGGACTGCGTGCGCACGCCCTCCGGCCTACCCGCCGCCCATGCGATCAGCGCGTGCGAGCGGCGCGTGTTCGGCATGCGCGCGATCCGCTCGAAATGAAATTCGATGCCGAGGTCGTCACCGAGGCCCTGCAGCGTGCGCTGCGCATCGGCGAATCGGTTCACGTCGCCGAACCGGGCGCGCAGGTACCCGGCGCGATCGGCGCCGTCCGCCGGCATGTCCGGGTTGAGTTCGAACGGCAGCCATCGCAGGTCGATCGCGACCTGTGCTCGCGCGGCCGCCGCCTGCTCGAAGCGGCGCTTGCCGACATAACACCAGGGACACACTGTGTCCGAAAACACCTCAACGAGCACGGCGGCCTCCTGCGGCAATTCTAGGCGATTGTGGCGCCTCCCCTACATGGCGTCAGGCCGCCGCCAGGGCGGCGCCGACCCGCCGGGACCGCGGGCTGCGCTAACATGGTAGAGTTCAGGAAATACAAGGGGATAAGCGCCCGGGCGCCGCACCTCGCGCGCCGGCGCAGGACCGTGAATCGAATCAGCCTCAAGCTGAAGTACGTCGCCGTGGCCGCCGTGGCGATGATCGCCGCGGCGCTGCTGCTCGGCGGCCTTTTCCTGTTGCATGCGCGTTCCGAATCGCGGTTGCTCGCGGATATCGCCATGACGGAGTACCGCCGGGCGGTCGGCGATGAACTCGGGGCGCGCGCGCAATCGATCGCTTCGCATGTCGCCGATTCGGCGGCGCCGGCGCTGCTCGCGCGCGATCGCGAAGCGCTCGCGGCGAGCCTCGGGCCCTTCGCCGACGATCCGGCAGTCACGACGATCCTGATTCTCGACGCGCGTGGCCGCACGGCTTTCTCACTGCAGCGCGCCGCGGCGGCGGAACCACCGCTCCTGTCGCGCGCCGCCTCGCAACCGGTGCGCGCGCAGGTGTCGGGCTTCCCGGGCGCCACGACGCCGCAGACGCTCGGCACGGTGCAGGTCTCGCTCGCGGTGCACGATGGCTCGCCGGCGAACCTCGCGGCCCCCCTCGCCGAGGCCGGGCGCGCGCAATTGCGGCGCGCGCTGTTCGGGCTCGCCGGCCTCGTCGTGTTCGGCCTCATCACCGCGATCGCGCTCGCCTGGTGGGCCGCGCGCGGCATCGCCATCCCCATTTCGGCCCTGATCCGCTCCGCCGAACGCATGGGGCAGGGCGACCTGTCGCGGCCCACCGATGTCGCCCGCCACGACGAACTCGGCGAACTGCAGCAGGCGCTCGAGCGCATGCGCTCGAAGCTGCGCCAGACGACGATCACGAAGAACTACCTGACGAGCGTGCTGACCGGCATGACCGACGCCGTCTTCGTCACGTCACCCGAAGGCATCATTCGCGTCGCGAACCTCGCCGCGCAGCGCCTGCTCGGCTACGGCGAGGAAGAGCTCGCCGGCCGCAACATCGCCTCGCTGCTCGACACCCCGGATCGCGACAGTTTCGATGTCCTGCAGGCCGCCAGCGAGACGCGCGAGGCCGTGGTCCGCACGCGCAAGGGGCAGACGATTCCGGTGGCGCTCACGGGCTCGCCGATCGCGACCGACGACCCGCAGTTCCAGGGCTCCATCTTCGTGGCGCGCAACATCACCGACCGCAAGCGCGCCGAACGCCGCATCCGCTACCTCGCGCGCTACGACGCGCTGACCAAGGTGCCGAACCGGATGCAGTTCCAGCACCTGCTGCAGCAGGCGATCGCGCGCACACTGCGGAACCAGCAGTCCGTCGTGCTGCTGTATCTCGACGTCGATCATTTCAAGGAGGTCAACGACACCTTCGGCCACGCCGCCGGCGACCGCACGCTCGAAATTCTCACGGAGCGCCTGACACGGGTGCTGCCGAAGGATTCCGTGGTCGGCCGGCTCGCGGGCGACGAGTTCGCGGTGATGATCGACTCGCTCGCGGGCGGCACCGATCATCGCGGTCCGATCGGCCAGCTCGCCCGTTCGATCCTCGCCGAAATGGGCAAGGTGTTCCAGCTCGGCCAGCACGAAGTGTTCCTGACCACGAGCATCGGCATCGCTTTCTGTCCGCGCGACGCGGAGAACGTCATCGACCTCATCAGGAACGCCGACGCGGCGATGTACTACTCGAAGCAGAACGGCGGCAACACGTTCGCGTTCTACGCGCCGGAGATGAACGCGGCATCGGTCGAGCGGCTGATGCTGAAGAGCAAGTTGCGCCGCGCGCTCGAGCGCGACGAACTGATCGTGAACTACCAGCCGAAGGTCGACCTGCGCACGGGCAGGATCGTCGGCGCCGAGGGGCTGCTGCGCTGGCGCCTGCCGGGCCACGGCGACATTCCGCCGAGCCAGTTCATTCCGCTCGCCGAGGAATCGAACCTGATCCTCGAGATCGGCGAGTGGGTGCTGAACCGCGTGTGCCTCGACTATCGCACGCTGCGCCGCGAAGTGACCGACCCGGGGCGCATTTCGCTGAACCTGTCGCTGAAGCAGCTGCGACAGGTGTCGTTCATCGTGCGCTGTCGCTCGGTGTTCCGCCGCCACGGCGTCTCGCCAGCCGCGTTCGAGCTCGAGATCACCGAGTCCACGCTGATGGCCGACCAGCGGCGCACCGTGCACCTGCTCGGCGAACTGCACGCGATGGGCGTGCACCTCTCGATCGACGATTTCGGCACCGGCTACTCGTCGCTGTCAGCGCTGCAGCAGTTTCCGATCGGCACGCTCAAGATCGACCAGTCGTTCGTGCAGAACGTCACCGGGCATTCCGGCGACGCGACGATCGTGCGCACGATCATCGAAATGGGCCGCAGCCTCGGCATGGAAGTGATCGCCGAAGGCATCGAGACGGCGCAGCAGCTCGAGTACCTGCAGCGCCACCACTGCGACTTTGGCCAGGGACGCCTGTTCGGCGATTCGATGCCGCTCGAGGCGCTGCTCGAGCTGCTGATGAAGCAGCAGGATGGCCACGCGCCATTCGCCACGCTGGTCTCTCCCGCGGCGGGCACCGCGGGCCTGTCCGCCTGAGCGGCGGCGCATCATGCTGACATTGCGCGACGTCCGCCTGCGCCGCGGGCCACGGGTGCTCTTCGAACACGCGACTTTCGGTGTGTTCCGCGGCGACAAGGTCGGCATCGTCGGCCGCAATGGTTCGGGCAAATCGAGCCTCCTCGCACTCGTGCGGGGCGAGCTCGCGCCGGATCTCGGCGACTATGCGGCGCCGGCGAACCTGTGCATCGCGGTCGTCGCGCAATCGGTGCCGGATTCCGCGCAGCGCGTGATCGACTACGTGCGCGAGGGCGACACCGAGCTCGTGCGCATCGAGCATGCGATCGCCGCCGCGCATGCCGCCGGCGACGGCCAGCGCGAGGCGCACCTGCACGCCGATTTCGACGCCGCCGGCGGCTATGGCGCGCGCAGTCGTGCCGCATCACTCGCGACCGGCCTCGGCTTCGAAGCCGGCGACCTCGAGCGGCCGCTGCAGGTGTTCTCGGGCGGCCTGCGCATGCGCGCGGCGCTCGCCCGCGCGCTGATGCGCCGCTCGGACCTGCTGCTGCTCGATGAGCCGACGAACCATCTCGATCTCGATGCCGTGCTGTGGCTCGAAGGGTGGTTGCGCGCGTATCGCGGCACGCTGCTCATCGTCTCGCACGACCGGGAATTCCTCGACGCGATCGTCACACGCACGGTGCATCTCGAGGGCGGCAGGTTGACCGCCTACAACGGCAACTATTCGGCCTTCGAGCGCCAGTGGGCCGCCGCGCGCGAGCGCAGCGCCGCGCTCGCCGAGAGCCAGCGCCGCGAGATGGCGCATGTGCAGGATTTCGTCGACCGCTTCCGCGCCAAGGCGAGCAAGGCGCGGCAGGTGCAGAGCCGCCTCAAGTGGCTCGCGCGGCTGCCGGCGATCATCGAGGCGCAGGACGAGGAATCGTTCGCGTGGCAATTCGGGGTTCCCCGGAAGCTGCCGCGGCCGCTGGTCGCGCTCGATCGGCTCGCCGGCGGTTACGGTTCGCGGCGCGTGTTCGAGGGCCTCGGCCTCTCGATCGCGCCCGGCGATCGCATCGGCATCCTCGGCCGCAATGGCGCCGGCAAATCGACCCTGATGAAAACGATCGCCGGCACACTCCCGCCACTTGCGGGCGAGCGTGTGGCATCGCCTGATCTCGAAGCCGGCTTCTTCGCGCAACTCGAAGTCGAGCAGCTCGCCGCGGCCGCGAGCGCGATCGAGGAACTCGGCCGGCGCGGCGGCCCCGCGATCGCCGCCTGGCCACCGCAACGCAAGCGGGATCATCTCGGCCGCTTCGGCTTTCGGGGCGAGCGCGTGTTCGAGCCGGTGGACCGGTTCTCGGGCGGTGAACGGGCACGCCTCACGCTGGCCGTCATCGTCGCGCGCGAGCCCAATCTGCTGCTCCTCGACGAGCCCACCAATCATCTCGATTTCGAGATGCGCAGCGCACTCATGCTCGCATTGCAGGATTACGCTGGCGCCGTGCTGATCGTCTCCCACGACCGTTCACTGCCGCGCGGCGTTTGCGACCGCTTCCTCGTCGTGGTCGACGGGGCCGTGCGCCCCTTCGACGGCGATCTCGAGGACTACGCCGCCTGGCTCGCCAGGGGCGCGCCCGCCGGCGGCCCGGAATCGGCCGAGCCACCCGCCGCGATCGAATCGGCGACAGCCACCCCGACACGCGCGGACCGGCGCGATGCCCGCCGGCGCGAGGCCGCGGCACGCAACCGCCTGTCGCCGCTGCGCGCGGAACTGCGCGAGATCGAAGCGGAACTCGCGGCGCTCACCGCGCAGCGTGACGATCTCGCGCGCGCGCTTGCGGATCCCGCCCAGTTCGGGCGTGCCGCCGAGTTCGGCTCGATCGCCTCCCGCATCACCGCACTCGAGGATCGCTGGCTCGCGCTCGGCGAAGCCATCGATGCCGCGCAGCGTGCGTAAGCCGGGCACGCGCAAGCTCATCACGCGGGCCCTGCTCGGCGCGCTGCTCGCGGTGTGGGTCGGTGTCGGCGCGTGGAACACCTGGAAGCCGATGCCGGAAGGTGTCGTCGTCAGCGGTGCCTGGATGCCGCTGCACGAAGGTGACGTGCAGTTCCTGCGCGACGTCACCGCGGCCGACGGCTACGGGCACCCGATCATCGACCAGCAGATCTTCGACGCCGCGTTCCGGCTCATCGCGGACGCGCAGCGCCTGATCGTGCTCGACGTGTTCCTGTTCAACGCGCATCAGGGGGCCCTCATCGACGCGCCGGTGCATCGGCCGCTCGCGGCGGAGCTGGTGCGGCTGCTGGTCGACAAGCGCCGCGCCGACCCCGGCATCCGCATCCTTCTCGTCACCGACCCGATCAACGACGTGTATGGCGGCGAGCCCTCGCCGGAACTCGCGACGCTGCGGGCCGCGGGGGTCGAAGTGGTCATCACCGATCTCGACCGGCTGCGCGACTCCAATCCCGCGTGGTCGGCCATCTGGCGAATCGCGCTGCGCTGGTGGGCCAGGGGCGGGCCGGGTGACTGGCCGAATCCGCTCGATGCGGGTGGTGAACGCGTGTCGCTCGGTGTCTGGGCGCGGCTCGTGAACTTCAAGGCGAACCACCGCAAGGTGATCATTGCCGACGGGCCGGACGGCGCCCTGCACGGGCTCGTGATGTCGGCCAATCCGCACGACGCGAGCAGCGGGCACTCGAACGTCGCGCTGCAGATCCGCGGGCCCGTGCTCGCACCGCTGCTCGCGAGCGAGGTGGCGATCGCGCATTTCTCCGGTTGGCGGGGATCACCATTGCCGGCGGTGGCGGGTGCGCCCGCCACCGCGCCCGCGATCGGGCGGCTGCGCATCGTCACCGAGGAAGCGATCGCCGATGCGCTGGTCACGCAGCTGCAGGCCTGCGCCGTGGGCGATGCGATCGACATCGCGATGTTCTACCTGTCGGATCGCGAGGTGCTGGGCGCGTTGCACGATGCGGCCGCGCGCGGCGCGGCCGTGCGTGTCCTGCTCGATCCGAACAAGGACGCCTTCGGGCGCGAGAAGAACGGCATCCCGAACCGGCCGGTGGCCACCGAGCTCGTCGCCGCGAGCGATGGCGCCATCCGCGTGCGCTGGGTGCGCACGCACGGCGAGCAGTTCCATGCCAAGCTCGCCGCGATCCGCGGGCGCGAGGGCTACTGGCTCACGCTCGGGTCGGCGAACTTCACGCGCCGCAACCTCGACGACTACAACCTCGAGGCGAACGTGATCGTCGAGACGCCGCGCGAATCACGGCTCGAAACCACGGTGCTCGGCTGGTTCGACGGCCTGTGGACGAACCGCGCACCCGCGGGGGTCGAGTACACGGTGGATTTCGGCGCGTACGCCGATCCGGGGCAGCTCAACTACTGGGGTTATCGCTTCATGGAAGCGACGGGGATTTCAATGTTCTGAACGCCGCCAGTCCTGGAACGCCTGGAACTTGAGCCAGGCGATCGCCGCGATGCGCCCCACCCGCATCAACTCCGGCAGCATCCGTCGCGCGCGGCGCTGCCTGCTCCTCGGGCGGCGGTGCGGGCGGCGCGGCTGTCCGCGCAAGATGCGCCCGCCGCGCCTCATCGAGCGCGCTCAATGCCTCGAGTGCGCCCATAGGCAACGCGATGGCCCCGTCGTCATCTGCTCGAAGAAGCTGCGGCTCTTCACGCTGCGCATGAAGACGACGATCTCCACCGGCTTGATGTCGGTGCCGGTGGCGATCATGTCCACGGTGACCGCGATGCGCGGGTAGTAGCTGGTGCGGAAGGCCTTGATCAGCTCTTCGGGCTTGGTGCCAGTGGTGCGGTAGGTGATCTTCTGCGCGAACTCGTTGCCGCGGCCGAACTCCTCGCGCAGGATGCCGACGATGGCCTCGGCGTGGTTGTCGTCCTTGGCGAAGACCAGCGTTTTGGGCAGCTCCTGGCGCTGGGGGAAGAGATCGGTCTGCCAGCGGTCGCGCAGGGTGCGCGCGATGGTGCGGATCTGGTCGGGTGTCTGCACGCTGCGGTCCAGCTCTTCGGGCGCGTACTCGAAGTCGTCGTCGAGCTGCCAGTCGCGCCGCGCGCGGGTGGGCTTGTCCAGCACCTGCAGCCAGTAGCCGGCTTCCACCTTGCTGCCGGCCTCGGTCACTTCGGTCTTGATGCGGTAGACGTCGTAGTTGACGTTCACGCCGTCGGCCACGGCCTGCGGGTGGCCGTATTCCATCACGAGGTTCTGGTTGAAGAAGCCGAAGGTCTGCTTGTTGGGCGTGGCGGTGAGCCCGATCAGGTAGGCGTCGAAGTATTCCAGCACCTGGCGCCACAGGTTGTAGATGCTGCGGTGAGCCTCGTCGGTGACGATGATGTCGAACTGCTCGATGGGGACGTTCGGGTTGTAGTCGAGCGGCGGCTGGTCCTTGAACAGCGATTCGACGCCCTCGGTGGAGACCTCGTCCTCCTCCTCCGGCAGTTCCCTGCCCTTGAGCATCGAGTACATGCGCTGGATCGTGCAGATGCAGACCCGCGCGGTCTTGTCGAGCTGGTTGCTGGTGAGGTGCTGGACGATGTACTCCTCGCCGAACTTGTAGTTGTTCACCGGCGAGACATACTGGTCGAACTCCTTCTTCGTCTGGCGGCCGAGGTTGCCGCGGTCCACGAGGAACAGCACGCGCCGGGCGCCCGCGAACTTGATCAGCCGGTAGATGAAGCTGATGGCGGTGAAGGTCTTGCCGGAGCCGGTGGCCATCTGGATGAGGGCGCGCGGCTTGTTCTGCGCGAGGCTGGCCTCGAGGTTGCGGATGGCGGTGATCTGCGCGGGCCAGAGTTTGAAGTCGCCCCACTCCGTGACGAGCGGCGGCATGTACTGCAGGCGGTGGAGGAAGGTGAGCGGACGGCCTTCAGGGTTTTCAGCGTCCCGAACGCGGCTGCCGAGCAGTTCCAGCCAGCCGGCGAGCGTCTCGGGGCGGTGGAAGGAGAAGACATTGCGCGCCCGCGGCTCAGGGTCGAGGCCGTTGGTGAAGTGCGTTTCGACGCCGGTGGATTCGTAGGCGAAGGGCAGCGGTCGCGCCCATGCGGGCAGTGTGGCGGGCAGGCCCTGCGAGTAGCGCGCGGACTGGCGCTCCACGCCGGTGAGCGTGGCGCCGTGCTTCTTGGCCTCGATGATGCCGGCGGCCTTTCCGTTGATATAGAGCAGATAGTCGGCGTCACCGTGGCCCCCGGTGAGAGGAAACTCGCGGATCGCGACGCCGGTGGTGGCGTGGAGGTCGACCGCTTTGTAGTCGCACACGTGCCAGCCGGCCTGGGTCAGGAGCCGATCGATGTGTTGCCGAGCCTGTGCTTCGGGGGTCAACGCCATTGTGGTGGCCGGATCTTCAGGATTTGCCCCTTTGCCTTTGGGCGGAAAAGGTATCAGAAACGAGCAGTTGGGCGGAGACTGGGCGCCCCGTCCGGTGACGAGCTTCACGCCCGACGAGCGGAAACGAGGTTAGGGTCACACTCCATGAGCGCCAGATCCGCCAAGGCTCGCTCGCCGCTCAAGCAGCCGCCGCTTCGCACTCCCGGCCAGTGGCTCGACGAACGCCAACGCCAGCTTCTGGAGCGGTGGTCTGAAGGCCACGGCCTCGCCGCGGTCTGCTTCGCCTTTTTCGCATTGATGGAATGGGTCGGCGTGTGGACGAACCGGCCTCGGATGCCGTGGCTCTTCACGGCCGCGGCGGCAGCCGCCATTGCGCTCGCGGCGCGACGCCTGCGACGGATCGGTGAGTACCGCCGGCGGCTGAAGCAAGGTAGCGACGGCGAGAAGGTCGTCGCCGAACTGCTCGAGCCCCTACGGGCGCTCGGCGCCCAAGTGATCCACGACATTCCGGCCGATCGCTTCAACCTCGACCACGTCGTGATCTCGCCCCGGGGAATCTTCGTCGTCGAAACCAAGACACTTTCCAAGTCTCGCGGCAATCCGATGATCGTGTACGACGGCGCTCGAGTGCTGGTCGATGGAAAGCACCCGCATCGGGATCCGCTTGCGCAGACAAGTCGATCCGTTCAATGGCTCGGTCGACTCCTGCAGGGCTCCACTGGAAGGGCGTTTCCGATTCGAGGCGTCGTCGTCTACCCGGGTTGGTTCGTCGACAATTCCGCAGCAAGGGGGTCCGACACTTGGATCCTCGAACCGAAGGCGCTGGGCAAGTGGATCGCGAATGAACCGATGCGTCTCTCCGCCGAAGATGTCACGTTGGCCGCCGGCCTCGTGAAGCAGCACGTTCTGCGCAGCTCGAAGAGCTGACCTCTACTGCCCATCGCCGGCACCACTGGTGTGGCCGTGACACGCCCATTGCATAGGGGCAAATCTGACGTAATTCTTCTGGATTGCCAGCTTGCAGTTCGCCTGATTCGCTCCTAATGTGCGGGCCATGCTGATCTCCCGCAATCGGCAAAAGCTCATCCAGGCCGCAGTGTATTTCGCGTTGAATACGCAGGGCTGCGGCAAGGTAAAGCTTTTCAAACTCTTGTACCTGCTCGACTTCGCGCACTTCCGCGAGACTGGCCGAAATGTCACTGGCCTCGATTACGTAGCGTGGAAGCTCGGGCCTGTTCCGTTGGAGCTCGCCCAGGAATGGGACCAGTTGGACCCTGATCTCGCAGCCGCCGTGGATATCATCCCGGAGAAGGTCATCGACCACGTCCGGGAGCGGGTCGTACCGAGAGTCGCCTTCGACGACAGTCACTTCACTCCGCGCGAACTCTCGCTGATGCAGCGGATCGCCGAGCAGCACGAAGCGGACCTCTCGCAACCGATGGTCAATGTCACCCACGAGGAGCGTGGTCCCTGGGCGACGACATGGGATAACGGTCGGGGTTCCAACGAACGCATTCCATATACGCTCGGCGTCTCGGAAAGCACGCCCAATCGCGAGGCTGTGCTCGAGGCAGCACGGGATTTCGAAGCTATCGCCACCGCCTCGAAATCGTCGAATTGAAAGGCATGCGTCGGTGCGGCCCGGTGAAATTCACCACCATCGCCGCTTCTACGCCGATCGCGAGACCGGCGAGTTGCGAGGCAAGTTCCTGCTCGTGCTCGCTGTAACGCACGGCGGCGACATCGTCGTGCGGTTGCTGACGAGCCGGCAGCATGGCAGGCCGAAGACGCCACCCTGCTTCCAGGGAGACCCGTACCCAGGCTTCTATTTCGGCGTCCTGGGTGGTCCGCTCAATCGCGAGACTCGGCTCGATCTTCGACCGGCGGATGACATCGATCCTTTCATGGCAGAGCGGGATCGCAGGAAGGGCGATCTGGAGCTGGCTTCGGCCATACCACACGCCCTCCTCCGGCCTGCGGCCGAGTGCGTCGCGGGCGCACGGGATACGACGCGCGCGCAAGAGCGGGCGATTCGTGACTTTCTCGCGAGTCTTTGAGCGCACCTGCTGGATGTCCTTGCGCTCAAGGCCTAATGCACCTCCCGCCGCTGCACCGTCCCCTTGCTCGCGAGCGAGAATCGAGGCTCCACGGCCGCGAGGCGCCCTGACACAAGCTCGGCCGCGTAGCGCCCCACCGCCGGCCCGTGCTTGAAGCCGTGGCCCGAGCCGCCGCCGACGAGCCATACGTTCTCGAAGTGTGGATGGCGATCGATCAGGAAATCGCCGTTCGCGCTGTTCTCGTACTGGCACACGCGCGTCTCGACGAGCGGCTGCGCGGCGAGCGCCGGGAAGCGACGCGCGAGGTAGCGGCGCACGTCGGCCTCACCTTCGCGGCTTGCGCGCCGGTCGCCCGTGTCGGGGTCGAACGCGGGCCCGTGCAGGTCGTTCGCGATCTTGAAGCCGCGGCTTTCGAGATCCGGCATGCCGTAGTAGATGTCGCCCGCGGTGAATTCGGCCCAGCCCGGCAGGTGCCGCTCGCCGAAGCGGTCATCGCCCGCGGGCGGCGCGAAGAAGAAACCCTCCTGGCGCGTCGGGAAGATGCGTGCGCCGAGTAGACCGGGAAAGAGCTTCGGCAGCCACGGTCCGCACGCGAACACGAAGTCCGCGGCGTGTTCTTCGCCGCCCGACGTGAGCACGCTCGCGAGCGGCGCCGCGCTCTCGCCCGCCGCACCCGCGCCCGCCGCCGCGCCCTCGCCCGCCGCCGCGGTGACCG
>JABAQN010000077.1 GCA_019187495.1 Steroidobacteraceae bacterium | reverse complement strand
GCGATACCGGGTCGAGGGCCGTCTGATCCTCCGCCATCCTGTCCGCAATCAGGAACGTTCGGTGATGGTTGGTTCTGACCAGCAGCGGCTTGCCGCGCGCGAGCGCCCGGCCCAGCGCCTTTTCAACGAAGGTCTTCGCGTACAGGTGATCGCGCGGATTGGCGACATATTTCGATATGTCCAGCGGCTCGATGCTCACCAAGGCGGAGCCGAAGGATTCTTCCGCCTTCTTCCGTCCGCCCCACATCCAGACCGAATCCGCTTTCCCGAAGATCAGTTCATCGCCGCTGGAGCGCTCCGCCGCCTGCAATGCCGCCCAATCCGGCGGCTGCTTGAGTTTTACCGCAAGGCATTTGCCGGGCGGCTCGAAGGGGAGCGCGTTGATGCGGATGATCGCGCCGGAATTACCCGGCCCCGGCACGGGGATGCTTACGTCCGTGAGTACGGATTTGCGAACCTTCTCGTCGATGTCCTGCGGCTTGTTCTGAATGTTCCGCCATAGGCGCAGGAGAAAGGCATCGAAGGTTTCGATGACGACGTATTCCGTCCTGACGCCGCGCTTCTTGGCGGCCTCGAAGAGCTGCTCCACGGCGGGCGGAATCCCGGAATGTTTGAGGCCCGTCCAGTAGAGGCCGTGGGGGAACGGGTTCGATGTCTGCAAAACCGCGTTCAGCAGGGCCATTACGCTCGCGTCGCGACCGCTATATCCCGTGACGATTAGGCCGAATCTGTTGCAGGCGTTCACAAGGCACTTGCCGAGTTCCGCATCCTGCGCTTTCAGATCGGCCGAGAGGTTCTTAATGCTTTGATAGCGGAAGTCGCCGTGCAGCTTGCAGTAAATAGGATACTGCTCGTTGCTCAGCGCATCGTTCGCGGCATAGGAGCCTTCGATGTGAAACGCGGCCAGCGAACGCCCGGACACTTCCGCCACCGCCTTCTCCAGCACGGTGTCGAAATTGGTCGTGAACACGGCGCGTGCCTCGCCCATGGCGACAAGCGCCCCGAGCGCGCGATTCCCGACGGAAAGCGATACGCGGTCTTCGGCGAGAATCTTCTGAAGATAGGCGCTCTGCCGTTCGCGGTCGTCGCCGAATATCTTCTCGAAGTAGGACGAGTATTCGTTCTCTGCCCAGGTCGGGGGAAACCCCTTGGACGCCAGGAACGACTGAATCTTCTCGCGCACCGCATCGTTCTGAACGTCCTGCTGCGAAATCTCCTGATTCTCCTCGCGGCAGTAGTAGCGCCGTTTCAAGTCCCACAGGATGTCTGTCGCGGTCGGAAGTCCTGCCGAGCGCGAAGCGCCTGCGCCCAGTAGCCACGCGAAATTGCGCGGACGTTCGCTGATGATTCCGATCAGCTCGCCACAATCCATCGACCGGCCGCCCCAGATGACACGTATGTAAAAAGCCTTACAATGGTTGAAAAATTCTTGAAGATCAATAACTCACGTGGTCTGGCCCCTGCAGGGCGGACGCTCTGGGTTCTCACGATCCGCCCCACTTGCACGGGTTTCGGCATCCGGCTTTGGTTTTGAGACTGATTCTAGGCTGCGTCGCAGCCCAACGCTGTTGCTCAGCGAACCTGGCTTCAGGCAGAGTCGCTTGTCTGATGAGCTACGGGCTCGCGCGCCTTACGCCACGTGGGCCGTTTCTACCGCCTGCTTATTGGTTCAGCAGCGGTCTCAGATCGCGCGCACCATGCAGGATACGTTCGATACGTACACCCTGATCATCGACCGTAAAGAAAATGACGTAGGCGCCGTGAGCGCAGGACCGAATTCCCTTCTTCAGCTCTGGACGTTCGACGTAGCCGAACGGCGCCTGGGCAATCTTGTGCGCGTGTTCAAGCAGTTCGTCTTCAAACTCACTAGCGCGTTCGGGGTTATCGAGAGCGATGAAGTCCGTTATCTCGATGAGATCCGTCTCCGCCCGACGCGACAGCCGGACGCGCATTACTTATTCTGCGCCGCCTGTGCTCGCCGCCGCGCACGGTTTTTGGCTATGACTTCTTCAATCGTGCCGGCGTCTTCGCTGTCGATCCCTTCTTGAATTGCAGCCTTGAGCTCCGCGTGACGAATCTGACGCAGCTTTTCCTCGTCCTCAAGCAACCTTAACCCGGCGCGCACGACCTCGCTGACGTTGTTGAAACGCCCTGACTCAAGCTGTTCCTTGATGAACTCCTCGAAGTGATTACCGAGAGCTACGCTAGTAGGCATGGCGAATATCAACTAACTATTAATAATAGATATTTAATTATACGCCCTCATGGTTGAACTGCAAGCCCGCCTTCTTGGCTAGGTGGAACCTTGGAAACAGTGTTCAAGATGGGCATTCCAGTCAACCAGTTCATCCAGTAAAGAGTTCGAAGTTTGTCCTCTCGGGCGCGCCAATCTCGAATTCGACGTCTGAGGCGCCGGGCGCTCGACAACGGCGCAGGCGCGCTCTCAATTCGGCTCCTGCTGCGCGATCCGGGTCGGCAGCGGCACGTTGCAGAGGTCGATGTGGCCCGCAGGAACCTTGTACCAGTCATCGGTACGATTGCGCCGCAGGGCGATGAGCTGCGCAAAGAGCGGCGTATCCGTGCGCAGCAGTTCGATCGGCACGCGTTCGACCGGCGGCAGGTCTGCCGCGATGCGTGCGCTGCGGATGATCGTTCCCTGGTGCGGCGGTTCGTGGAATCCAAGCGGCCCCGTGCCGCGCGGCAGTGCGGACAGCAACTCCATGCCGCTGACCACGCGTCCGGCGACAGTGACATTGCGATCGAGCTGGCGCGGCGCGTGTCCGATCACCACGTAGAGCTCCGTGCCGCCGCCCGAGTCGGCGGCATTGTCGCGACCGACACCGAGCGTGCCGTAGCAATGCGCGAGCCAGGTGGTGGTGCCGGATGCACCGCGCGCGGCCGGAAAGCCGAGCGTGAAGCCGACCGAGGCCGCGTAGCCGTCCACATCGGGCAGCGGCGTGAAGGGCAAACCCGCGGTCGCAGGTCGCGTGAACTCCGGGGGAAGCGTGCGAGCCGCATTGCCGACCGGCTTCTTCTGTGCCGGATCGCCCCACTGCACGACGAAGTTGTCCTGTACCCGCTCGATCGGCAGGCCGTCGTAGAATCTCTCGCGCGCGAGCGCGCGGATATTCGCGACATGGCGTGGGGCAAACTCCGGCACGAGTTCGATGACCACTCGGCCCGCATCGAGCTGCAGGTAGAGTGCATTGTCCGGATCGATCCGGCGCCAATCGGTGGCGGTCGACTGCGCGAGCAGTTCACCCATCGTTCGCGGAGGCGCCGCTGCAACGGCGGCGCCGGATGCAAGTGCGGCAACGAGGAGCGCGGGAATCCGCGTCATCGGCGAAACGGTATGACCGCCTCGCGGCCCGTCTCGCCACCGGTGGCGCCGGAGAGGAGCGTCGCGAGTCGCGCCTGGCTGCCGCGAATGAACGCCGGCACGTCGCTGCCCGCGAGCGGGCGCGAAATCAGATGACCCTGCGCCGCCATCGGGCCGCTGCGCGCGAGCAACCGCAGCTGCTCGATCCGCTCGACGCCCTCGACCGTGATATCGAGCCCGAGGCTGTGGCATACGGCGATGATGGCCCGCGCGATCGCGGCCGAGCGCATGTTCGTGTCGAGGTCCGCGATCAGGCTGCGATCGAGCTTCACGCGCTTCAGCGGCAGTTGCGACAGCGAGTTGAGCGAAGAGTAGCCGGTGCCGAAATCGTCGAGGGCAATGGGCAGCCCGAGTTCACGGGCGCGCCGCAGCGCCTCGATCGTGGCGGCACCGGTCTGGAACGCCGTTTCCGTCAGTTCCAGTTCGAGCGTATCCGGCGGCAGCTCGTGGCGCGCCAGCAGTTTTCCTGCGCGTTCGACGAAGCCCCGATCCAGCAGCTGGGGCATCGAGACGTTGATCGCGATGCGCGGGTGCGCGATACCCGTCGAGCGCCATGCCTTCGCCGTGGTGACCGCCGTTTCGAGCACCCAGTCGCCGAGCGCGATGATGAGGCCCGAGCGCTCCGCGATCGCGATGAACTCCGCGGCGGGCACGAGCGAGCCGTCATCGCGCCGCCAACGCACCAGTGCCTCGACCAGGTTCGTCGCGCCGCTCTCGAGTTCGACCTGCGGCTGGAACTCGAGCACGAGCTCGCGCCCGTCGATCGCGCGGCGCAGCGCCTGCTCCATCCGGAAGCGCGACGCCGTGCCCGCGAGCAGATCCGGCGTGAACACGCCGACGCGATTGCGGCCGCTGGATTTCGCGTGGAAGAGCGCCGCGTCCGCCGCGCGCGCCAGCGCGACGGCGTCGCGCGCGTGCAGCGGCAGCGCGCCCACGCCGACGCTGACGCTGACCAGCAACTCGCGGTCGGCAACGGAGAGTGGCTGGCGAAACGCGTCGACGATGCTCCCGGCGAGGGTCTCGAGTTGCCCGATCGATTCCGCGCGCTCGACCAGCACGATGAACTCATCGCCCCCGAGGCGGGCCGCGAATGACCGGTCCCCGATGGCGGTGCGCAACCGGTCCGCGATCGCGCGCAGCAGCTCGTCGCCGAGCGCGTGCCCCAGGTGGTCGTTGATCGCCTTGAAGTTGTCGACATCGAGCGCCAGCATGCCGACGGCGGTCTGCTCGGCGAGCGCGCGCCGCACGAGGCGCCGCAGGTGGGTGAAGCCGTAGCGCCGGTTCGGCAGCGCTGTCAGCGTGTCGTGGTGCGCGAGATAGCTCAGCTTGCGCGTGCGTGCGCGCACGCGGTCTTCGAGCTCGTGCTGGTGTTGCGCCACCGTTTCGTTGGCCTGTGCCAGCTGCGCCGCCATCGAATTGAATGCGCCGGCGAGCTCGTCGAGTTCGCGGGGGCCGCCGCGGGGCGCCCGGGTGCGGAATGCGCCCCGCGCCAGCGAGCGCGTCGCGCGTGTCAGGCGTCGCACCGGTGCCGTGATCGACAGCGTCGCGATCAGGGACACCGCGAGCGCGAGCACGATCACGACGAGCGTGATGTTGCGATACGTCTCCCGCGCTTCGTGGGTGGCCGCCGCGGCGGCGCCGGCGGAATCCACCACGGCCGCGCTCGCAGGCTGCGTGATGTGCTCGTTGAGGCGCGAAGGAATGCCGGCGCTCGAGGCGGTGAACTGCGCGCGTATCGCATCGACCTGTGCGTCACGCGCGGTGAATTCCGCATGGAGCCTGGCGAGCGCCGCGAGGTCGTCGTCCATCAGGTCGATCCACGCACGACCCGGCGAGCCCTCGAGTTCGGGACGATGGGCGTCGAGCGACTGTCGCAGCGAGAGCTGCGCGCGCTTCATGCGCTGCGCCGCGGCGGCACTGCTGTTGATGAGGTAGCCGTTGAACGCCGTGCGCAGCGCCCCCGCCGTGAACTCCAGTTCCGCGAACGAGCGGCGTGCGCCGCCCGTGGCGGCGAGGCGCGAGTTGGCATCCCAGGTCGTCGAGACGCGCCGCGCCAGCGCGCCGAGCACATCCCCGTAGCGCGTGAGTGCGCGTTCGCGTGCACGCGCCGCCTCCGTCAGCTGGTTGCCGAGGTCGGCGTGGGTTCGAAGGTCCTCGAGCAAGCGATCGTTGCCGATCGCCCGGGAGGGACGCTGCGCGATGTATTCGTTCACGGCGGCCGTCAATCGGTATTCCGCCTGTGCCGTGGCGTCGCGGGTGGATTCATCGTTGGCGCGCAGCTGGTCGAAGACCGCACGGTCATAGGCCAGCAACTGGTCGGTGATGCCGGCTGCGGCGCGGGCGAACGGGATCCGCTCGGCGGCGGTATCGTGCAATGTGTCGATCGCGAACTTGGCGCTGCGCGCCGCGTACCAGTTGCCGACGAGCAGCACGAGCGCAATTGCACCAAATCCGATGGCGAGCCGCGCCGCGATTCCGAGGCGCCGCCGTGCTGCGTGCGGGGACGAGTCAGTCATCGGCGCACTGTACGCCGGCGCCTCGACGCAGCGCGCCGTTCGTTTGACATATGCAGGGGCGAATGCCCGGGTTATGCTCACCGTTCACATTATTCATGCGGGAGCGCCGCCCGTGGCACAGCTCGACATCCGGCGCGCGGCGTACGTCGGCGCGTTGCTCGTGGCGGGACTCACCGCCTGCCAGACCGTGCAGACCACCGCGCCCGGTGCGGTGGGAGTCGACCGCAAGCAGCAGATGCTCGTGTCGGAGGCGGAGGTCGAGCGGGCAGCCGCCCGGGCTTACGCGCAACAGGTGGATGCCGCGCGCGCGAAAGGCGCGCTGAATTCCGACGCAAAGCTCGCGGCGCGCGTGCGCGCGATCGCGGGCCGCCTGATCCCGCAGACGTCCGTGTTTCGCCCCGATGCGCGGTCGTGGGACTGGCAGGTCAATGTCGAGAATTCGGACCAACTGAATGCCTATTGCATGCCCGGCGGCAAGATCATGGTGTACTCCGGGCTCGTGCACAAACTGTCACTGACTGACGACGAACTCGCCGCGGTGATCGGACACGAGATGGCGCATGCGTTGCGGGAGCACAGCCGCGAGCAGGAATCCGAGGCGGACATCATCGGCCTCGAGCTGATGGCGCGGGCGGGTTACGATCCGCGCGCGGCCCCGGGGCTGTGGCGCAAGATGGCGAAGGTCCAGAATGGGGGCGCGCCGCCGCAGTTCCTGAGCACCCATCCCTCCGGCGCGACACGCATCGCCGAACTCGAGGCGTATATCCCGAAAGTGATGCCGCTCTATCGCGCGAGCAAGGCGCGGGCTTCTCAGAACGCCGCGCCGAAGACGAGCCGCCAGGCCGACACGTCACCCGCGAAGCGATAGCTCAGGCCGACGGGCGGCATGGTCAGGCGCCAGAGGCGAAGCGCGGGGCGTGTGCCGAGCAGGACACCGGCCTCGAACTGCAACGAAGGAATATCGATGCCGGTGATCGGGCCGGTCGGCGGATCGATGTACCAGTCGAGCACGCCGAACAGGCCGCCTTCCAGTTCGTGGCGCGCGATCCGGTACCCGAGGCCGCGCCGCGCCTCCGCGCCGTGCCGCCAGCGCAGGAAGGTGTCGCTGGGCAGGGAACCACGATAGTTGACCCCGGAATAGAGCAGGTCGCTGCGCAGGCGAACCTGTCGATCCGCCGGTGTCGCCGGCCGGTACTCGTTGTAGACGCCGATACTGTAGAGCGTGCCGCTGACGTCGGCGTGATTCGCGAGCGCGACGCCGACTTTCGCGAACGGCATGATGCGCAGGTGCTCGCCGCGCTCGAACTCGAGCCCGATGCCCGGCACGAAGCTGAACGCATCGATGCGGTCGGGCAACTCCTCGCCGAGGATGTCGAGCGGGGCGAAATCGAGGAAGCCGAGTGTCGCCGGCAGCAGCAGCACGACGCCCGGTGCATCGGGGGTGGGTTCGCGATAGCGCCATTCGAACGGCAGCCGGTAGATCTGCAGCAGTCGGCCGTCGCGTTCGTAGATGCCCGAGCCGAGTTCATGCGCGAACGAGTAGTTCGCGAAGTCCTGTTCGGTGCGGTCGCTTCCCTGGGCAAACGCACCGCCGGCGCAGAGTGCGAGCAGGGCGGGCAGGGCGGGCAGGGCGTGCGATCGGGCGCGGCGAAACACGTCACCAAGCGTAGCGGTTTGCGTCACACTGTGCACAATGAGCCAGCCGGATCGGCCCCGCTTCCTCGCCGTCTTCGCCTACAGCCGTCGAGCGCTGTCGCTCGTCTGGACGACGAGCCCGCGCCTGACCGTGGTGCTCGGCACGTTGACCGCGATCGCCGGCGTGCTGCCGGCGGCGATCGCGTGGGTCGGCGCACGCATCGTCGATGCGGTCGTGACCGCCATCGCGACGACCCACGATCCGCGCGCGGCGCTGCGTTTCGTCGTGGTCGAGGGCCTGCTCGTCGCCGCGATGGCGATCGCGCAACGCCTGCTGTCGCTCGCACAATCCCTGCTGCGCGCGCAGCTCGGCCAGCGCGTCAACGTGCTGATACTCGAGAAGGCGCTCACGCTCGAGCTCGCGCATTTCGAGGACGCCGATTTCTATGATCGGCTGACGCGCGCGCGGCGTGAAGCGTCGAGCCGCCCGCTGTCGCTCGTCGTGCGCACCTTCGGGCTCGTGCAGAACGCCGTGTCGCTCGTGAGCTTCGCGGTATTGCTGGCGCACTTTTCGCCATGGGCCGTCGTCGTGCTGCTCGTCGCGGGGCTGCCGGCCTTCGTCGCCGAGGCGAAATTCTCGGGAGACGCGTTCCGGCTTTTTCGCTGGCGATCGCCGGAAACACGCATGCAGCTGTATCTCGAGACCGTGCTCGCGCGCGAGGACCACGCGAAGGAGGTGCAGCTCTACGGCCTCGGGGAGCGCTTCCTCGAGCGCTATCGCGACATCTTCGGCCGGCTCTATCGCGAGGATCGCGCGCTCGCGATCCGTCGCGACGCCTGGGGCCTCGGCCTCGGGCTGCTCGCGACCGTGACGCTCTATGGCGCGTACGCGTGGATCGCGATCGAGGCCGTTCGCGGCGTCATCACGCTCGGCGAAATGACCATGTACCTGCTGCTCTTCCGGCAGGGCCAGTCGGCCGTCTCGGCGAGCCTCGCCGCGATCGGCGGCATGTACGAGGACAATCTCTACCTGTCGACACTCTATGAATATCTCGAGACCGTCGTGCCGCCGGCGAGCGGCACGCTCGTGCACGGCCCGCGACCGGAGGACGGCGTGCGCTTCGAGGGCGTATCGTTTCACTATCCCGGCGCGACGGAGCCCGCGCTCGACGGGATCGACCTGCACCTGCCGCCTGGCGCGAGCGTTGCCCTCGTGGGCGAGAATGGCTCGGGCAAGACGACGCTGATCAAGCTGCTGACGCGGCTCTACCGGCCCACCCGGGGCCGGATCCTGCTCGACGGCCTCGAACTCGGCGAATGGGATGCCGATGCGCTGCGGGGTCGCATCGGCGTCATCTTCCAGGACTTTGCGCGCTACCAGATGCAGGTCGGCGAGAACATCGGCGCCGGGGACGATCGCTACTTCGACGACGAGCCCCGCTGGCGCAGCGCGGCCGAACGTGGCCAGGCGGACGAGTTCATCGGCACGCTGCCGGCCGGGTACCGCACGCAACTCGGCAAGTGGTTCCGGGACGGCCGCGAGCTGTCGGGCGGGCAATGGCAGAAGATCGCGCTGTCGCGCGCCTTCATGCGGACACGCGCCGACATCCTCGTGCTCGACGAGCCGACCGCGGCGATGGATGCGCAGGCCGAGGCGGATGTCTTCGAGCACTTCCGCCGGCTCGCCGAGGGCCGGATCACGATCCTGATCTCGCATCGTTTCTCGACCGTTCGCATGGCCGACCAGATCGTCGTGCTCGAGCGCGGGCGCATCGTCGAGCATGGCTCGCACGAGGAGCTCGTCGCGCTCGACGGGCGCTACGCGAGGTTGTTTGCGTTGCAGGCGCGGGGGTATCGGTAGGAAGCGAACAGCGAACAGCGGTTTGGTGGTACCGTGCGCCCCGATGGCCACCCTCTTCGGATCGCTCGTCGTCATTGCGCTTGCCGTGCTGGTGCTCGGGTCGGGGCGCTCGCGCGGACTGCGCCGCCTCTCGCGAGTCGTTTCCTTCGTCGGCTTCGTGCTTTTCGGCCTCGTCGCCGCCGCGTGCCTCTACGGCATGGTCACGCTCGAAGGCAAGGGCGGTGGAGTATTGCTGTTCATCGCGGTGCCGAGCGGGATCATCGCCTGGCTCTTCTATTCCGCATTCAGCGCATCGCGCGGGACCGAAGCGTTCGAGGTGCTGCCGGCGCATGAACAGGCCGTGCGAACGAAGGCGGGGGTCGCGCTGGAAATGGCAGCGCTCGAGCGGAAGATCGTGGAGGGCGAGGCGAAGCTCGGGCGGTTCTGGCTCAGCGGCAAGGCGCGCGAGCGGCTGCGAGGCGAGGTCGCGCACGCCCGGCTGATGCTCGACGGCCTGCGCCGGATGCAGCCGGCCCTCGCGGACCCGGCGAACTACCGCGACGACGGGGGGACGTCTCCTCCCTGAGCGGCACGCAGCGTTTCGAGCGCTTCCCAACGTGCCATAGCCGCCTCGATTTCGCCGTCGATCGCACGCGCGCGCTCGCGATCGGCGCGCATTCGCTCCGGTGGTGAGCGGTGGTAGCCGGGCGAGCACATGGCCGCCTCGAGTGCCGCCTTTTCCTGCTCGAGCGCTTCGATCGCGGCGGGGAGACCCTCGAGCTCACGTTGCTCCCGAAACCCCAGTCGCTGCCGCGTGCGCTCGCGCACCGGAGCGGTTGTGGTGGTGGCACGCTGCGGTTTGCCGGAATCGGCCGGTCCGCGCCGTTGCGCCAGCCATTCGCTGTAGCCGCCGACATACTCCCGCCACAGGCCTTCGCCTTCCGTGGCGAGGGTCTGCGTGACGACGTTGTCGAGGAAGGCGCGGTCGTGGCTCACGAGCAGCAGGGTGCCCGTGTAGTCCTGCAGCGTCTGCTCGAGGAGTTCGAGCGACTCCATGTCGAGATCGTTGGTCGGCTCATCGAGCACCAGCAGGTTCGCGGGTTGCGCGAAGAGGCGCGCGAGCAGCAGGCGGTGGCGTTCCCCGCCCGAGAGCATGCGGACCGGCGAGCGCGCCCGCCGTGCCGGGAACAGGAAATCCTCGAGCCAGGCCGTGACGTGCCTGCGGCGACCGCGCACTTCGATCCAGTCGGAGCCCGGGCTGATGGTGTCCGCCACCGTCGCGTCGGGATCGAGCTGCGCGCGCAGCTGGTCGAAGTACGCGACCTGAAGCTGCGTGCCCCGGCGCACCGTGCCGGCATCGGGCGCGAGTTCGCCGACCATCAGCCGCAGCAGCGTCGTCTTGCCCGCGCCGTTCGGCCCGATGAGGCCGAGGCGATCACCACGCAGGATGCGCAGCGACAGGTCGCGCACGATCGGCCGCGAATCGTAGCCTTTGCTGACGCCGTCGAGCTCGATGACGAGCCGGCCCGATCGATCCCCAGCATCGAGCGTGAACTTCACGTTGCCCGCTCGCTCGCGCCGCGCCGCCCGGTCCGTGCGCAGCTGCTCGAGGCGTCGCACCCGCCCCTCGTTGCGCGTCCGCCGCGCCTCGACGCCCTGCCTGATCCAGGCCTCCTCCTGTTTCCAGAACTTGTCGAAACGCCGGTTCGCGACGGCCTCGGCCGCGAGCTCCTGCGCCTTGGCGCCTTCGTACGCCGCGAAGTTGCCCGGGTAGGAGCGCAGCACGCCGCGATCGAGTTCGACGATGCGCGTCACGACGCGATCGAGGAAGCGCCGGTCGTGGGTCACGACGACGAGCCCCGCGGCCCCGGTCGCGAGCGCCTCCAGCTGTTCGATGCCGGCGATATCGAGATGATTGGTGGGTTCATCGAGCAGCAGCAGGTCGGGTTCGCGCGCAAAGGCGAGCGCGAGCGCCGCCCGCTTGCGCTCGCCGCCGGACAGTCCGCTCGCGGCGCGGGTCGGCGCGAGCCCGAAGCGGTCGAGCTGTGCGGCGAGGCGCACGGCGAGTGCGGCGCGTGCGGTGTCGTCGAGCGACCCGAATCCGCCCCGCAACGCCAGGCTCGCGCCGAGGGTGGCCGCCTCGGGGAGGACGGGTTCCTGCTCGACGAGTGCGATCGTGAGGCCGTCACGGCGCTGCACGTCGCCTTCGTCGAGCGCCTGGTGTCCCGCCAGCACCGCGAGCAGCGAGGACTTGCCGGTGCCATTGCGTCCGATCAGGCCGATGCGCTCGCCGGCGGACACGGTCAGGTTCGCGTCGTCGAGCAGTGGCAGCAGCCCGAAGGCGAGATGGGCGTCGAGCAGCGCAATACGTGTCATCCGCACACGATAACGCGCCCCACGCGCGCCGTCCGGGCTGTGTAATAATTCGCCCGCAAAAGCCGAATGAACGGACCGCCAGCGCGCGACCGGAGCCGATGATGAACCTCTTCTCAGCCCTGATGCCTCGCGAGGGCCAGTTTTTCACGCTTTTCAGCGATCATGCCGCGTTGATCGTCAAGGGCGGCCGGGAATTGTTCGAACTGCTGCAGGACTACGACAATGTCCCGGGCCGTGCTGCGCGCATCGCCCGCATCGAGGAGATCGAGCACGGGGCCGATCGCGTCACACGCGGTGCGGTGGAACTGCTGCACAAGACGTTCGTCACGCCGTTCGACCGCGATGTCATCCATCGGCTGATCTCGCGCATGGACGACATCCTCGATCTGATCCAGGACACGGCCGAATCGACCGTGCTCTATGACATCCAGCATCTCACCCCCGAGGTGAGCCATCTCGCGAATCTCGTGCAGATCTGCTGCGAGCGCGTGGAGGCGGCGACGGTGCTGCTGTCCTCGATGAAGAACGCGAACGAGATCATGAAGATCTGCGAGGACATCGACGGCCTCGAGTCGGACGCGGATCGCGTGATGCGCTCAGCCATCTCCAAGCTGTTCCGTGACGAGCGCGACGATCGCCAGTTGATCAAGCTGAAGGCTGTATACGAGTTGCTGGAGGCGACGACCGACAAGTGCCAGGACGTCGCGAACGTGATCGAAGGCGTCGTGCTCGAGAACGGCTGACGATGAGCGGCGAAATCGTCCTGACGACGCTGGCGTTCCTCGTCGTGCTCGCGCTGCTGTTCGATTTCATGAACGGCTTCCACGATGCGGCCAATTCGATCGCGACGGTCGTATCGACCGGCGTGCTGAAGCCGTACCAGGCGGTCGTGTGGGCGGCGATGTTCAATTTCGTCGCGATCGGCATCTTCCACCTGAAGGTTGCGACCACGGTCGGCAAGGGCATCATCGATCCGGATTTCGTCGATTACCACGTGATTTTCGGCGCGCTCGTCGGCGCGATCACCTGGAATGCGATCACCTGGTATTACGGCATTCCGTCGAGTTCCTCGCATGCGCTGATCGGCGGCATGATCGGCGCGGCGATGGCGAAAGCGGGCACCGCGCCGCTGCTGGCGCCCGGCATCATCAAGGTCTCGGCGTTCATCGTCGTGGCGCCGATCCTCGGTGTCGTGCTCGGCGCGCTGTGGATGGTCGCGGTCTCGTGGATCTGCCTGCGCGTCGCGCCGCATCGCGTCGACCGCGTCTTCAGGCGCATGCAACTCGTGTCATCGGCGCTCTACAGCGTCGGTCACGGCAGCAACGATGCGCAGAAGACGATGGGCATCATCTGGTTGCTGCTGATCGCGGCGGGCACGACGACGCGCGACCATCTCCCCGCCTGGGTGATCGTCAGCTGCTACAGCGCGATTTCGATCGGCACGCTGTTCGGCGGCTGGCGGATCGTGAAGACGATGGGCCAGCGGATCACGAAGCTGCGCCCGGTCGGCGGCTTCGCGGCGGAGTCCGCCGGCGCGCTGACCCTGTTCGGCGCCTCCTCATTCGGCATCCCGGTGTCGACCACCCACACCATCACGGGCGCGATCATCGGCGTCGGCACTGCCCAGCGGGCCTCCGCCGTGCGCTGGGGCATCGCGGGAAATATCGTGCTCGCGTGGATCGTGACGATCCCCGCGTCCGGCGTGTTCGCGGCGATTGCGTGGTGGATCGGGATGAAGGCTTTCTAGGCGAACAGCGGACCGCGGGTGGCTTACAATACCGCCATGAGCGACCTCGGCAACAGCTTCGATGCGGCATTCAGCAAGGCCGTCGATCTCGGCAACAAGATCGCGGACAAGGACAAGGACGCCGATCTCTGGGACATCGCGGACGGCCTGCTCGCCGGCGCGGTGCAGTACTGGCTCTACTCGCGCCAGCCCTGCGGCGACCCGCGCTGCCAGGACTGCATGCCGATCAGCACCGCGGCCGGCCGCATGGCCGAACTCAAGCGATTGCTCGAGGAACTCGCGGGCGAGAGCGAGTACTTCCATACGCCGACGGATTCGAACGCGGGGCGCGCTTGATACCTAGGCCCTGCGCTCCAGGCTCGCAGCGCCCGCAACCTCCGCAAGCGCAGCCTCGAGAAGCCCGAGGCCCTCGTCGAGCAACGCATCCTCGATCGTGAGCGGCGCGAGGAAGCGGATGACGTTCGAGTAGATGCCGCACGAAAGCAGGATGAGTCCGTGGCGGCCCGCGGCCTGCACGAGTTGCTTCGTGAGATCCGGGTCGGGCGCGTCGGCCTTGCGGTTCTTCACGAGTTCCATCGCGACCATCGCGCCGAGCCCGCGCACCTCGCCGATGCACGGATAGCGCGACTGCAGCGATTTCAGGCGCGCGACCATGCGCTCGCCGAGCGCCAGCGCCCGGTCGGCCAGCCGCTCGCGCCTGATCGCTTCGAGGACCGCGAGGCCCGCGGCGCAGCCGAGCGGCGAGCCGGCAAAGGTGCCGCCGAGTCCGCCGGGCACGGGCGAGTCCATGATCTCCGCCTTGCCGATCACCGCCGAAATCGGCATGCCGCCGGCAAGGCTCTTCGCGACCGTCATCAGGTCGGGTTCGATGCCGGCATATTCGACCGCGAACATGCGCCCGGTGCGCGCAAAACCCGTCTGGATCTCGTCGACGACGAGCAGGATGCCGTGCTTGTCGCACACCACGCGCAGCCGTCGCAGGAATTCCGCCGGCGCGGCATAGAACCCGCCCTCGCCGAGCACGGGTTCGACGATGATCGCGGCGACGCGCGCCGGATCGACGTCCGCCTTGAACAGCTGCTCGAGCGCCGCGAGCGAATCGTCGGCCGTCACGCCGTGGTAGGCGATCGGGTAGGGCAGGTGAAACACCTCGGGCAGCATCGGCCCGAATCCCGCCTTGTACGGCACCACCTTGCCGGTGAGCGCGCTGCAGGCGAGCGTGCGCCCGTGAAAGCCTCCCGAGAAGGCGATCACGGCGGAGCGGCGCGTGTGATAGCGGGCGATCTTGATGGCGTTCTCGACCGCCTCGGCGCCGGTCGACAGGAAGATCGTCTTCTTCGGCGTGTTGCCCGGTGCCAGCGCGTTCAGCGCTTCCGCGAGCGCGACATAGCTCTCGTAGGGGGTGACCTGGAAGCACGCATGCGTGAAGCGTTCGAGTTGCGCCGCGATGGCCGCCTTCACCGCCGGGTGGACATGGCCCGTGTTCAGCACCGCGATGCCGCTCGCGAAGTCGATGTAGCGACGCCCTTCGACGTCCCACAATTCGGCATTGCGGGCGCGGTCGGCGTAGATCGCGAAATTGTTGCTGACGCCGCGGGGGATCGCGGCTTCACGCCGCTGGTGGAGTCCGGAGTTCGTGTTCATGCCAGTTTGTGCCTCGCGATGGGCAGGGAACGCAGCCGCCGTTTGGTGGCCGCAAAAATGGCATTGCAGATGGCGGGCGCCACGAGCGCCGTGGCCGGCTCGCCTATGCCGCCGGGCGGATTGTCGGAGCCGACCTGGTAGGTCTCGATCTTCGGCACTTCGTTCATCCGCACGATGCGGTAATCGTGGAAATTGGTCTGCTGTACACGCCCGGCCTGGACATTGATTTCGCCCCACAGCGCGGCGGACAGCCCGAAGAGTATCGAGCTCTCGACCTGTGCCGTGACGATGCCGGGGTTGACCGTCTGGCCGCAGTCGAGCGCGCAGACGATTCTCTCGACTTTCACCTTGCCATCGACGAGGGAGATTTCGGCGACCTGCGCCATGTAGGTGCCGTAGCCTTCCATCACGGCCACGCCGCGGAAGCGGCCGGGCGCGGCGGGGTTGTCGTAATCCGAGCGACGCAGGGCGACTTCGAGCACTTCGAGGTAGCGCTGCTGCTTGCCGAGCAGCGCCCGCCGGAAGGCGGCCGGCTCCTGCCCCGCCGCGAGCGCGAGTTCATCCATGAAGCTCTCGGCAACGAAGCAGTTGAGCGCGTGGCTCACGGAGCGCCAGTAGCCGACGTTGAGACCGACCTCGTGGGGCACCCAGTCGACGAGCACGTTCGGCACGTCGTACGGATAGTTGGCCGCCGCCTCGACGGCAAATGGATCGACCGCGCCCGCGGGAACCGCGCCGGGAAAGACGCGCGCGGTGATCGACGGGCCCGTCAGGTGCAGCTTCCACGCGATCAGCTTGCCGTCACGGTCGAAGCCACCGGCCACGGTGTCGTATGCCGGTGGGCGATAGTTGTCGTGCGTGGTGTCGTCTTCGCGCGTCCAGAGGAGTTTGACGGGCTTGCCGACCGCCTTTGACGCTTCGACCGCCGCGGGGATGAAGTCGACATCGATGCGCCGTCCGAAGCCACCGCCCAGGAAGGTGGTGTGCACAGCGACCTGGCCGGGCTCGAGACCCGCGGCAGCAGCGGCGGCAGCCTGCGCCGCGCCTTGCGATTGGGTCGGAACGTACAGATCGCAGCCGTCGGCGCGCACGTCGGCAGTGCACACCTGCGGCTCGAGGGTCGCGTGCGCCAGCAGCGGCAGCTCGTATTCCGCACGCACGACGCGCGCGGCCGATCTCAATGCCGAGTCGGCGTCTCCTTCCTTGCGTGCGACGATGCCGGCGCCTTGCGATGCCTTGCGCAGGCCGCGAAGGATCGAGCCGTCATTGAGCCCTGCCGACGCGGCGCCGTCCCATTCGATCTTCAGTGCGTCACGCGCCTTGCGCGCCTGCCACCAGGTATCCGCCACGACCGCGACGCCGGACCCGGTGGTGACGATGCGGCGCACGCCCGGCAGGGACTTCGCCGCGGAGTCGTCGACCGTCTCGACCTTGCCGCCGAGCATGGGCGGCTGCGCGAGCGCGGCATACAGCATGCCCGGCAACTTCACGTCGATGCCGAAGGTTGCCGAGCCATCGACCTTGGCCGGTGTGTCGAGACGCGTCAGCGCCTTGCCGATCCACTGGAAATCGTCGGGACCCTTCAGCTTGACGTCGGTCGGCACCGGGAGCGCGGCGGCGGCTTCCGCGACCGCACCGTAGCGCAGGCGCTTGCCGTAGGGCGAGATGATTTCGCCGTTCTCGACGCGGCAGGCGCTCGCCGCGGTATCCCACTGCTTCGCCGCGGCGGTCTTCAGCATTTCCCGTGCCTGCGCGCCGGCGATGCGCAGCTTCTGCCAGGCGTCGCGCACGCTCGTGCTGCCGCCGGTGAGCTGGCCACCCACGAGCGCATTGACATAGGCCGCGCCGACCGGCGCGAACTCGACCTCGATGCGCGTCGGGTCGACGCCGAGCTCCTCGGCGATGAGCATCGTGAGCGCGGTGTAGACACCCTGTCCCATTTCCGAGCGGGCACAGAGGAACGTGATCGAGTTGTCGGTGCCGATGCGCAGCCATGCATTGGTCGTGATCAGCTTGCGCTCGCCGGAAGCGCCGCCGCCCGGCTTGCTGCATCCGGCGAGCCCGATCGTGAGCACGAGGCCGGCACCCGCCGCGCCCGCTTTCAGCACGTCGCGCCGCGTGACCGCGGACAGCATGGCCGCGCTCATGACCTGGCTCCCTGCAATTGCGCCGCGCGGTGGATCGCGGCGCGGATGCGCTGGTAGGTGCCGCAGCGGCAGAGATTGCCCGACATTGCGGCGTCGATATCCGCATCGGTCGGCTGCGGCTTTTCGGCGAGCAGCGCGGATGCCGACATGATCTGCCCGGACTGGCAGTAGCCGCATTGCGGGACGTCGAGTTCGATCCAGGCCTTTTGCACCGGATGACTGCGATCCGGGGACAGGCCCTCGATCGTGGTGACTTTCGCGGCGCCGATGCTCCCGACGGGCGTCGTGCAGGACCGGACCGGCTTGCCGTCGAGATGCACGGTGCACGCGCCGCAGAGCGCCATGCCGCAACCGTACTTGGTGCCGGTGAGGCCGATGACGTCGCGCAGCACCCAGAGGAGGGGCGTATCAGATTCGACGTCCACCGTGCGATCGGTGCCGTTGACGTTGATCGTGACCATGGTTTCTCTCCGTGGGCCGCCGGCAGGAAGCGCCTAATATATCCCCCGGCGATGGCCCGGGGCCAACGGGCTGATAGAATTTCAACCTGCCTGTGGGGAGCTGCTTTTGAACGCGATTACAGCGGAAGTCGTCATCATTGGTGCCGGTCCCTGCGGCCTGTTCCAGGTATTCGAGCTCGGGTTGCTCGGGATTTCCGCCCACGTGCTCGATTCGCTGAAGGGACCGGGCGGCCAGTGCTCGGAGTTGTACCCCGACAAGCCGATCTACGACATTCCGGCGCTGCCGGTCTGCGGTGCGCAGGAGCTGGTCGATCGTCTGATGCAGCAGGCGCACCCGTTCAATCCGCAGTTTCACTTCGGCGCGGAGGTGACGGAGCTGCGCCGTCTCGAATCGGGTCGCTTCCACGTTGCCAACAGCGCAGGCACGGTCTTCGATGCGGGCGCGATCGTGATCGCGGCCGGTGTCGGTTCCTTTCAACCGCGCCGGATCGGCGTCGAAGGCGCGGAGCCCTTCGAAGGCCGGCGGATTCATTATCGCGTGAAGAATGCGGCGGAGTATCTCGGCAAGCGGCTCGTGATCTTCGGCGGCGGTGATTCCGCGCTCGACTGGGTCAACGAGTTCGCCGGCAAGGGCACGCCCGTGACCCACGTGCATCGGCGCGCGGAGTTCCGCGCCGCACCGGCATCGGTACAGCGCATGCGCGAGCTCGAGGCGGCGGGCCGCGTGCGGCATATCCAGGGTCTCGCGCAATCCCTGATGCTGGATGGTGCGCCGGATTCGGCCGGGCTGCGTGGCGTGCACGTGAAGGGCGCCGACGGCACCGTGCACGCGATCGAGGCGGATCACCTGTTCGCCTTCTTCGGACTGCACCCGAAGCTCGGGCCGATCGCGGAGTGGGGCATCGAGCTCGAGAAGAAGGCGCTGCGCGTCGATACCGAGAAGTTCGAGACCTCGGTGCCGGGGATTTTCGCTGTGGGCGACATCAATTCCTATCCCGGCAAGAAGAAGCTGATCCTGTCGGGCTTCCACGAGGCGGCGCTCGCGGCGTTCGCGATCCAGCACCACCTCTATCCGCAGAAGAAGCAGTTCCTGCAGTACACGACCACGAGCCCGGTGATGCACAAGCGCCTCGGCGTGAGCGGGACCTGACGCATGGATTCCCGCCTCGCGGACCTGCTGCGCCAGTTCGAGCTCGAGCGGCTCGAAGTGAACCTGTGCCGCGGCGAGAGCCGCGACGTCGGCTCCCCGCAGGTGTTCGGCGGCCAGGTGCTCGGCCAGGCGCTGATGGCGGCGTATGCCACGGTCGAAGACCAGGACGTGCATTCGCTGCACGCCTACTTCCTGCGCCGCGGTGATTTCAACTCGCCGATCGTCTACGAGGTCGACCGCGCGCGCGACGGCCGCAGCTTTTCGTCCCGGCGTGTGGTCGCGATCCAGCACGGCGAGCAGATCTTCAACCTGGCGGCTTCGTTCCAGGACCGCCAGACGGGATTCGACCATCAACTGCCGATGCCGGACGTGCCGCCGCCCGAGGCGCTGCCGGAGAGCGACTCACCACCGCTCGAAGTCATCAATCAGTTGCCGGAAAAGCTGCAGCGGATTTTCCAGAAGAAGCGGGCGTTCGAGTTTCGCTCGGTGGAGCCGACCGACTACCTGCATCCGCGCAAACTCGCGCCGCGGCAGCATGTCTGGCTGCGTGCGGTCGGGCCGCTGCCCGACGACGACCGCCTGCACCGCTGCCTGCTCGCCTACGTCTCCGATTACAGCCTGCTCGATACCGCGCTTCGGCCGCATGGCACGGCATGGCATGCCGCCGATCTCGTCATGGCGAGCATCGATCACGCGATGTGGTTCCATCGCCCGCCGCGCGTCGACCAGTGGCTCCTCTACTCCATGGACAGCCCGAGCGCCTCGGGCGCGCGCGGCTTTTCGCGGGGCACGATGCATGCGCGTGACGGCACGCTGGTGGCGAGCACCGCGCAGGAGGGGCTGATCAGGCTCATCAAGCCGCCGGGATGAACGCCGCCGTGCGCGCCATTGCCGTCGTCATGGCAGCCGTCGGCGCGTGTGGGGCAGTGGCGGCGACACCGGCGGACGGCGTCGCGCTGCTCGCCGCGTGGTGGCCGGGCATCTACGACACGTCGGAGCAACTCGTCTACAGCCGTCGCGGCGAGCCGGGTCGTGCCGAAGGCTCCGAATTGCGCGTGCGCACGATCGTGTCGCGCATCGCGCTGCCCTGGCTCGGCGACAACGTGCTCTACGCCGAGGAATTCCTGCACGACGATCCGGAGGATCCGCGGCGGCAGGTGCTGCTGCGGCTCGAGCCGAATGCCGGTGGCGGCGTGCGCGTGCGCCAGTACACGCTGCGTGATCCGGCGCGCTTTCGCCATCTGCACCGCTCGCCGCGCCTGATCGCGAGCCTGCGTGCCGACGACATCGAATCAAGTCCGGGCTGCGATCTCGTGCTGCGGCGGGAGGTCACGCAGTTCGTCGGCGGCACGGAAGGCAATGCCTGCCGCGACGACGCGCCGCGCGAGGCCCGCTACATCGACTATCGCGTGGTCGTCGGCCAGGACCTGTACTGGTATCGACGGCGCCACTTCCGCGTCGCCGACAACGAGCTCGAGGACGAGATCGCCGGGTACACCTGGTTCCAGCTCCATGAGGCGCGCCTCTTCACGTGTCGCGTGCGCTGGTCGGCCAACGGGCAACATGCCGGCTTGCGGGACCTGCTCGCGGTCGATGTGCACGACCAGGGCGGGCGCGCGCGCTTCCGGACACCGGATGGCCACGAGCTCGCGATCGAACTCCATGCGCAAGACTGGCCATTCGCCGCCGAGCGCGACGCGCTGATCCTGATCCTCGACCGGATCGGCGCCAACGATCCGCTCGCGAGCGCCTGGGCGCCGATCGGTTCCGATGCCATCGCCATCGATCTCGGCTGGATCGCCGTGCGCTGTGCGGCCGTCGTGCCGCAGCGGCCGGTGATCTCCGGCTGATCATCGGCGGCCAGTGCACGAAGGCGCAGTAGTAACCCTTAAGGTTCCGTTCAGGCCTGGCCGGTAAAATGCCGGCCTCCACAATCCGGAGGAATTCCGATGCCGCGTGTATTGCTGTCCATTGCCGCCCTGTCGATCGCACTCGCGGGCCAGGCCTTCGCCGCCGGCGCGGCCCCGACCGAGGCGCAATTGAAGCGCGGCAAGCTGCTGTTCACGCAATGCCAGGCCTGCCACCAGGTGAAGCCTGGCGCACCATCGCTTCTAGGCCCGAATCTTTCGGGCGTCATCGGGCGCAAGGCGGCGACGGTGCCGGGATTCAGGTTCTCCCCGGCCCTCGCGAAGTCGAATCTCACATGGGATGCCGCCACGCTCGACAAATGGCTCGAGCGCCCCTCGAAGCTCGTGCCTGGCAACACGATGGCGTTTGCGGGACTGCCCAGGGCCGAGGATCGCGCGGCAGTGATCGCGTGGCTCGCGGCGGAAACCGCTGCGCCGAAAAAGAAATAGCGGCTGCGATCCCTGCTAACCGGGCGCGCGGGCGAGCGCCGCGATCTCCCGGCGCAGCAGCACGTTGAAGCCCGCCGGATCCTCCATCATCGGAAAGTGACCCCGGCCCGGCATCACGTCCACCCGGAATGCCGGTACCGCACGGCGGACCTGCGCGCTGTCGTCGGGCCACATGTCGGAACGGATATCGACGATCGGCACGTGGATCTGCGCGAGCGCGGGGCGGGTGTCGTACCGCGACAGCGCGACGAGCGAGGGGATCGCGACCTGCGGCGGAGCGAGCGCCATGTCGTCGGCGACGCGCCGGACGAGCGTCGGATCCGCACCTTTGCGGAACAACATCGTCGTCACGAATTCGCGTGTGGCGCCGATGAAGTCGGCGCGCATGCCCGCGATCAGCGCATCCATCGCCGGATCCGGCTTTGGCGCCTCGCCGAGTCCGTGGAAAGTGTCGACCCCGACGATGCCGAGCAGGCGATCCGGGATCGACCGCGCCGCCTCGAGCGCGACCTGGCCGCCCATCGAGTGGCCGACCAGCACGACCTTCCCCTCGGGCAATGCGGTCAATACCGCGGCGACATCGACGCCGAAGGCGGGAATCGTCCAGTTCTCGCGATTGCGGCCCGACCCGCCGTGCCCGGCGAGATTCACTGCGACGACGGTGTAGGTGGACTTCAGGTCCTCGATCTGCGCCCGCCAGTAATTGGCATCGCAGGACCAGCCATGGATCAGGACGACGAGCGGCCTGCCGTGGCCGTAGACGCGATAGTCGATGTGCACGCCGTCCGGTGCGAGCGCGATTCGTGGCGCACCGTCGGCGATTGCCGCGGCGGGCGCCGACGCAGCCGCCGGCGGTGCTGCCGTGGGCGGCGTGGTCGAAGGCGACTGCGAATGCCGGCTGCATCCCGCGAGCGCGGCGAACGCGGCCTGCAGCAGCAATGCCACGGAAACCAGTGAACGCGCGGGGTCGGCTTTCATGCGCTGCGCAATACCTTGCCGGGATTCATGATGCCATTCGGATCGAGGGCGTGCTTGATGGCGCGCATGAGGTCGAGCTTCGCCGGCGGCGCGTAGCGCTCGAGTTCGGGAACCTTGAGACGGCCGATGCCGTGCTCCGCGCTGATGCTGCCGCCGAGCGAGGCGACGAGGTCGTGGACCACGCGCTGGACTTCGTCCGCGCGCGCGACGAGCCGCAGCGGATCCGTCCCGGCACGCGCATTCACGTTGAAATGCAGGTTGCCGTCGCCGACGTGGCCATAGGCGACGAGCATCGCCTCCGGCAGGTTCGAGGCGATCCAGGCCGACGCCTCGTCGACGAAGCGCGCCAGCGAGGCGATCGGCAGCGCGATGTCGTGCTTCAGGCTCGCGCCCTCGTGCCGCTGGGCCTCCGGGATCGATTCCCGCAGGCGCCAGAACGCGGCCCGCTGGCGCTCGTTCTGCGCGAGCGCGGCGTCGTCGAGCAGTCCGCCGTCCATCGCGTCGCGCAGCGCGTTCTCGAGCATCGAGTCGAGCGGGTCGGCTGCGCGCGCCGAGCCGAGCTCGCACAGCACGCACCAGGGATACTCGCCCGCGAGCGGCTGCGCGACACCCGGGATATGGCGCGTCGTCAGCTCGATCGCCACGTGCGGAATCAGCTCGAAGGAACTCAGCCGATCGCCGCTCGCCTCGCGCAGCAGGTTGAGCAGGTCGACCGCGGCGGCGACGCTGCGCACGGCCACGAACGCGGTGGCGACCGCCCGCGGCCGCGGAAAGAGCTTGAGGCACGCCGCGGTGATCACGCCGAGCGTGCCTTCGGCGCCGATGAACAGCGACTTGAGGTCGTAGCCGGTGTTGTCCTTGCGCAGGCCGCCGAGCGAGGACAGCACGCGACCGTCCGCGAGCACGACTTCGAGGCCGAGCGCGAGGTCGCGCGCCATGCCGTAGCGCAGGACATTGAGCCCGCCGGCGTTCGTCGAGAGATTGCCGCCGACCTGGCAGCTGCCTTCGGAGCCGAGGCTCAGCGGAAAATAGCGATCGACGGCTTCGGCTTCGCGCTGCAGGTTCGCGAGGATGCAACCGGCTTCCGCGATCATCGAATGGTTCGTGGCGTCGATCGAGCGCAGACGCGCGAGGCGCGCGAGCGAGAGCACGACCTGTCGTCCGGACCCGTCGGGCGTGGCGCCGCCACAGTAGCCGGTGTTGCCGCCCTGCGGCACGACACCGATGCGCGTTCCGTTGCAGAACGCGAGCAGCTGTGACACCTCGTCGACCGAACCCGGGCGCAGCACGGCGAGTGCCGTACCCTCGTACAACTTCCGATGATCGGTCAGGCAGGGGGCGATTGCGTCGCGGTCGGTCAGCACGGCGTCCGCACCGAGGATCCGGCGAAACCCGGCGAGTGCGACTTTGGGCGTGACTTCGGTCGCCATCGGGCCGCGCCCGCTTCAGCGCGCGCCGCGGATGCGGCGCGCGGAACGGTCACGCACCGAGACCGGCACCGGCTTCAGGTCCCAGATGACACCACACCACGACAGCAGCTTCAGCAGGTAGTAGGTGATGTCGACTTCCCACCAGTAGAAGCCCTGACGTACGGCGCCCGGATAGTGGTGGTGGTTGTTGTGCCAGCCCTCGCCGAGCGTGACGAGCGCGAGCAACCAGTTGTTGCGACTCGAGTCGCCGGTCCGGTAGCGCTGTCGCCCGAAGACATGCGACAGCGAATTGATCGTGTAGGTGCCGTGGTAGCACGCGACCGTCGAGATGAAAAATCCCCAGACGAGCATCTGCCAGCCGTTCGTGCCGAGATGCGGCGCGACATTCGCGAGCAGCGCGCCGAGCGCGAACATGCCGATCGCGAGCAGCACCGGCACGATGATGTCGAAGCGGTCGAGCCAGCGCAGTTCGGGGAACTGCAGCAGGTCGCGCACGCGCTTCAGGTCGGGCACGAAGCCGCGCTTCGAGAGGAACCAGCCCATGTGCGAGCGCAGGAAGCCGTGCTGCAGCGGCGAGTGCGCGTCCTCCCTGCGATCGGACCACGCGTGGTGATGCCGGTGGTGCGCGGCCCACCACAACGGGCCCCGCTGCACGGCCGCGGCGCCGAGCACTCCGAACACGAATTGCCCGACGCGCGAAGTCTTGAACGAGCGATGCGAGAAGTAACGGTGGTAGAAGCCCGTGATCGCGAACATGCGCACGAGATAGGCGATCGCCGCGACGAGCACGGCAACGGGGCTCGTGCCGACGGCGAACACGAACAGGCACGCGGCATGCATCGCGATGAACGGCACGATCCGCGCGATATCGATGCGGTCGTCGGCGGCCGGATCGGCATGCGTCCTGGTCGCGTCACCCGCATCGAACCAGCGCACCAACGCGCGCCATGCGCGCGCCGCGCTGCGCGGCACGACGGTGCGCTCGCTCGCCGGTGCAGTTGCGGCGCCCGTCATGGGCGCTAGAGGCGCGCGTTTCTCAGCGCCGCGATACGCTCATCGAGCGGCGGGTGGCTCATGAACAGCCGCCTGAGGCCGGCGCCCATGCCGCCCGCGATGCCGAAGGCCGCCATCTGCGATGGCAGCGGCTGCGGATGCGCTTCCTTCAATCGCTCGAGCGCACCGATCATGCTGGTCGCGCCCGCGAGCCGCGCGCCGCCCGCGTCGGCGCGGAATTCGCGCTGCCGCGAGAACCACATCACGATCATGCTCGCGAAGATTCCGAGCACGAGCTGCGCGACCATCACCGTGGCGAAATAGGCCATGCCGCGGCCGTCCTCGCGCCGGTCGACGAGTGCGCCGATCACGCGCGCGAGGAAAATGACGAAGGTATTCACGATCCCCTGGATCAGGGTGAGTGTCACCATGTCGCCATTGGCGACGTGGGTCACTTCGTGGCCGAGCACGGCTTCGGCTTCCTTCTGGTTCATCGAGCGCAGCAGGCCGGTGCTCACGGCGACGAGCGCCGCGTCGCGCCGTGCGCCGGTGGCGAAGGCATTCGGCTGCGGGGAGTCGAAAATGCCGACCTCCGGCATGCCGATGCCGGCCTGCCCGGCCAGCGCGCGTACCGTGGTGACGAGCCACTGTTCGGTGGCATTCGCGGGCTGGGTGATCACCCGTACGCCCATCGAGCGCTTCGCCATCCACTTCGAGATCAGCAGCGAAATGATCGCGCCGCCGAAGCCGAAGAGGGCGGCGAACACCAGCAGGCCGCCGAGGTTGCCGCCCTGCGTCGCCATGTACTGGTCGATGCCGAGGAGGCGCGCGACCACCGACAGCACCAGCACGACAGCCAGGTTCGTCACGAGAAAGAGAAAGATTCGCTTCATGATCGCGTCTTCGGGGCCAAAGTTACGGGAAAGTGGGGGTGTCCGGGCGACATTCAAGCTTCGACTGGCGCCAGCCCGCCGGCGTGGACTCAGCGGTCGTCGCCGTCCTCGTCATCATCCAGGTCGTCGTCCTCATCGTCATCGTCGTCCCAGTCATCGTCATCATCATCGTCGAGGTCGTCGTCTTCGTCCTCATCGTCTTCGTCCTCGTCGTCGCGATCGGCCCAGCCTTCGGGCTCGCTGACGCGCTCGAGGTCCATTTCCCGCCAGGTCTCGAGGTCGATCTCCTCGATTTCGCCGTCGAGATATTCGATCTCGACCAATTCCGAATCCTCGTCGACGGTCAGGACGCGGAAAGTCTCGTCTTCCTCGACGTTCTCGTACCACTGGCCGGGGGTCGGTTCGAAGTCTCTGCTCATGCAGCTAGTATGCGGTGCGCCCGGGGCCGAGGCAACGCGGCCCTGTCGTATACTCGGCCGGTTTACCACTACCGTTTTCCCGCCGCCACCATGCAGAACAGACGACCGGCCGCGCCGGCCTCGCCGCTCGCCAGGGCCCGACGCATCGTCGTCAAGGTCGGCTCGGCACTGCTGGTCGACAGCGCGACCGGGCGCGTGAACCGGGCCTGGCTCGAGACCCTCGTCCTGGACCTCGTGCGGCTGCGCCGTCGTGGCCAGGAAGTCATCCTCGTGTCGTCCGGCGCGATCGCCCTTGGCCGGCGCCATCTCGGCCTCTCGCCCGGCGTCCTGCGGCTCGAGGAAAGCCAGGCGGCGGCGGCGGTCGGACAGATCCGGCTCGCGCACGCCTACAAGGAACTCTTCGAGGCGCACGAGGTCACGGTGGCCCAGGTCCTGCTGACGCTCGACGACAGCGAGCGGCGGCGCCGCTACCTGAATGCCCGCGCGACGCTCAATGCGCTGCTCGCGCTCGGCGCGCTGCCGGTCATCAACGAGAACGACACGGTGGCGACCACCGAGATCCGCTATGGCGACAACGACCGGCTCGCGGCGCGTGTCGCGCAGATGGCGTCGGCTGATTGCGTGCTGCTGCTTTCGGATGTCGACGGCCTGTACACCGCCGATCCCAACCGCAGCGCGGGTGCGCAGTTCGTGGACCGGGTGCTGCGCGTGACGCCGGAAATCGAGGCGATGGCCGGCGCGGCCGTGTCGGGCGTCGGCACCGGCGGCATGGCGACCAAGATCGCGGCCGCCAGGATCGCGCTGTCGGCGGGCGCATCCCTGTGCATCGCAGCCGGGGCGCACAAGCACCCGGTGCGGCGGCTCGAACAGGGAGCGCGCTGCACATGGTTCGTGCCGCAGGGCAATCCCGCCTCCTCGCGCAAGCAGTGGATCGCCGGCACGCTGCGGCCGAATGGCGCGATTTCGGTCGACGAGGGCGCGCTGCGCGCGCTGCACGCCGGCAAGAGCCTGCTGCCGGCGGGGATCACGGAGGCGCGCGGGCGCTTCGATCGCGGCGATACCATCAGCGTGCTCGCGCCTGACGGCCGCGAGATCGCGCGCGGCATCGCCGCCTATGGCGACGCCGATGTCGCGCGCATCCGCGGCATGAGGACGCGCGAAGCCGCGGCCATCCTCGGCTACCGCGGGCGCGACGAAATGATCCACCGGGACGATCTCGTGATGATGGATGACGCCGGCCATGACTGACGCACGCGTCGACATCGCCACGCTGATGACGCAACTCGGACGCGCGGCGCGCGCCGCGGCGCCCGCGCTCGCGACGGCGGACACCGCACGAAAGAACGCGGCGCTCGCCGGTGCGGCCGGCGCGATTCGCGCGCAGGCGGCGGCGATCCTCGCGGCCAACGCGG
>JABAQN010000064.1 GCA_019187495.1 Steroidobacteraceae bacterium | reverse complement strand
CCCGCCGCATGGCGAAGAGCCACGAGCGCCACAAGGGTGGCCTCGAGCTGAACCTCATCCCGATGATCGACATCCTGACCGTGCTCGTGATGTTCCTGCTCGTGTACTCGACCGAAGTCGAGGTGATCCAGAACACGAAGGGCATCGAGATCCCGCAGTCGATCGCCGAGGCGCAGCCGAAGGATTCGGTCGTGCTGATGGTGACCACCACCGATCTGTTCGTGCAGGGTGAACACGTCACCTCGCTCGCGGCGATCCGTGCCTCGGATTCGCCGCTGATCGAACCGCTGCTCGCCGCGCTCAAGCGTCCGCTCCTCGTCGGCCGCGCGATGACCGAGAAGGATCTCGCCGCGCGCGAGATCACGATCCTCGGCGACAAGTCGATCCCGTACGACGTGCTGAAGAAAGTGATGGCGACCTGCACGGATGCGGATTACGGCCGCATCTCCCTCGCCACCCTGCAGAAGGAGAAGCCGGTGCCGACCGGCTTCAAGCCTGCGTGACCGCCGGGAGCCGCACGTGGAGCTGAGACCGTACTACCGACATTTCGAACTCCCCTGGGACATCGATCCGGAGGAGAGCGAGCGCCTGCGCAAGCTCCTGACGATTGCGCTCGCGATCGTCGTGGTCGCGTCGGTCGTGATTCCGTTCCTTCCTGTGCCGGAACGCAGGATGGCCGAGGAGGTGCCGCAACGCCTCGCGAAGGTGATGCTCGACTACAAGCCGCCGGAGCCGCCGCCACCGCCGCCCGTGCCGAAGGAGGAACCGAAGCCCGAGGTGAAGGTCGCGGCGATCACGCCGAAGCCCGTGCCGGTCGATCGCACGGCGGAGGCGCGCAAGAAGGCGCAGCGCGCCGTCAACCAGTTCCAGGACGAACTCGCCGATCTGCGGCAGAACCTGCCGATCGTGCCGGTCGAACAGACACGCAATCTCACCGGTGCGGTCGGCGCCGACAGCCGCGCCGAGCGCTCGCTGATCACTTCGAAGGTGGGCGCCGCAAGCGGCGGTATCGCGTCGACCAATTCGAGTCGTGGCTTCGGGGCCGGTGCGGGCAGCCTCGAGGGGCACAATACGACCCGCATGGGCATGCCCGCCGGCGTGCCGGTTGGCGGCCGTGGCGAGGCGGCGACACGCTCGGGCGCGAGCGGCAAGGCGTCGCGCAGCCGGGAAGAAATCGAACTCGTGTTCGACCGCAACAAGGGCGCGATCTACGCGCTCTACAGCCGTGCCCTTCGCGAGCAGCCGGAACTGCAGGGCAAGATGGTGCTGGAATTCACCATCGCACCGTCGGGTGAAGTGACGATGTGTCGGGTCGTGTCGAGCGAAATCAGGGATCCGGAACTCGAGCGCAAGATCGTGGCGCGCGTGCGCCTGTTCCGGTTCGAGGCGAAGGACGTCGAGGCGATCACGACGACCAAGCCGATCGACTTCTTTCCGGCGTAGGATGCCTGCGGGGAGCCGGGCATGAACCTGCAATCCGAGATCCAGTACTTCAGCGAGTTGCGCGTGCTCGACAAGGCGCGCCTGCTGAACGCGTTCCTGCACGAGCTGGCCGAGGAGGCGCGCAGCACCTACGGCCCGGGTAACGAGCAGGTGGCCGATACGGCACACCTGCGCTTCGTCAATGAACTGTTCCACCGCATCACCCGCGTGCTCGAGCAGATCCTCGGCGAGGACCGCACGCGCCCGGCCGACGAAGTCGTGCTCCGGATGCTGCTCTCGCCGCGATCCGACAAGGTCGCGGAGAAGCTTGTCCTGAACGCCTATCGGCGGGCGATCCACGGGTTCGAGCGCTACGATACGACCGTCCTGATGGGAAGCTGATCACGGGCGGCCGACAGCGGGCGGCGGGCGGCGGGTAGCCAGCGGCGCTCCTCCCTGTGGCATATTCGCCTGGATGCTCCAGGATCCGCTCTCGCAAGTCCTGATCCTGCTCGCCGCCGCCGTGGTGGTGGTCACGATCGCGCGTCGCCTCGGGCTGCCGGCGATCCTCGGCTATCTCGTGGTCGGCATGCTGCTCGGCACGCATGCGGTCGGGATTTTCGTCGCGTCCGACACGACGAATCTCCTCGCCGAACTCGGTGTCGTGTTCCTGCTGTTCACGCTCGGGCTCGAGTTTTCCTGGCCGCGGATGATCGCGATGCGCCGCGAAGTCTTCGGGCTGGGGATGCTGCAGGTGTTCCTGACCTCGGGTGCCTTCGCCGCGATCGGCATGCTGTTCGGCGTGTCCGCCGTGCACGCGATCGTGCTCGGCGGCGCGGTCGCGATGAGCTCGACCGCCATCATCCTCCACCAGCTCACCGACCAGGCGGAGCTCAACCGCACGCACGGGCGGCTCGCGTTCAGCATCCTGCTGTTCCAGGACATCGCGTTCGTGCCGCTGCTCGCCCTCGCATCCGCGCTGGCGCGCGGCGGCGGGGTGTTTTCCCTCGCCACGAGCGTCAGCGCCGTGATCGGCGGCGTGTTTTCGATCGGCGTGGTCTGGGCCGCCGGGCGCTGGCTGCTGCGGCCACTGTTCTACGAAATCGCGCACAGCCGGTTGCGCGAACTGTTCACGCTCGCGGTGCTGCTCGTCGCGCTCGCCTCCGCGTGGGTGTCGCACCTGGCGGGGCTCTCGATGGCGCTCGGCGCCTTCCTCGCCGGCATGATGCTGGCGGAGACCGAGTATCGCCACCAGATCGAGGCGGTCATTCGCCCGTTCCGCGACATCCTGCTCGGGCTCTTCTTCATCTCGGTCGGCACGCTGCTCGACGTGGGGCTCCTGTGGCAGGAGTTCGCGCTGATCTCGGCCGTGCTCGCCGGGCTGCTCGTCGTGAAGTGGCTGTGTGCGTCGCTCGCGACGCGCGCTTACGAGAAATCCAGGTTCAAGGCCGTGCGCACCGGCGTGGTCGTCTCGATCGGCGGCGAATTTGGTGTCGCGATCCTGACGATCCTGCTGCAGAGCCGCGCCGCAGACCAGGAAGTGCTGCAGCCGGTCCTTGTCGCGATCGTGCTTTCGATGGTGCTGAGCCCGCTGATCCTGCGCAACAACAAGCGCATCGCGCGCTTCGTGCTGCGGGAGAAGGGACCGCCGGGCACGGCGCTCAGCCGCGAGAACGAGGCGGCCGATGCGGTTGCGCGCCGTGAGCACGTCGTGTTGTGCGGATTCGGACGCGTCGGCCAGAACATCGCTCGCGTGCTCGAGGCGCAGAACTTCGAGTACATCGCGCTCGACCTCGATCCCGTGCGGATCCGCGCGGCGCGCCAGGCGGGCGACCCGGTCATGTTCGGCGACTCGGCGGACGAGGACGTGCTCGCGAAAGCGGGCCTCGCGACCGCGAGCGCCGTGATCATCACCTTCGCGAATCCCGCGGTGTCGATCGGCATCCTGCAATCGATCCGGCGCCTGCGCGCCGATGTGCCGGTGCTGGTGCGCACGCAGGACGACTCGAGGCTCGGCGACCTGAAGTCGGCGGGCGCCACCGAAGTCGTGCCGGAGACGTTCGAGGCGAGCCTGATGCTCGTGTCACACGTGCTGATGCAATTGCACGTGCCGCCGGCGCGCGTGCTGCGCACGGTCGGGGAGATCCGCGGCAACCGCTACGCGGCGCTGCGCAGCATCTTCCGGCGCGATGACGCGCGGCCCATCGACGAGACCCACGCCTTTCGTGAAGAGTTGAGGTCGATCGTGCTGCCGCCCGGCGGATGGGCCGTCGGTCGCACGCTCGCGGAAGTGCGCGCGCGCGGCGCCGAAGTCGCGTTCACGGGGATTCGCCGGCAGGGCATCCTCGGGCGCGAGCCCGAGGAGGGCACCGTGCTGCGCGAGGGCGACATCGTCGTGGTCTACGGGCAGCCCGAAGCGATCGAGCATGCGGAGGCGCTGTTGCTGGCGGGGTGAAGAAGAAGCGAACGGCGGGCGGCGGGCGGCGGGAAGCCAGAGGGGTCGCGCGACGCGGATTGCTCAGCGCGCGGCGACCGGGGGCGGGGCGGCTTGCCGGGGCTGGTAACGCACGACGATCCGCGCGACCTGGGCACGGGACGGGTCTTCGTTCCACACATTGACGCAGACGGGAACGCTGTCAGCGGTGGCCACGTAGCCTGGTGCGGCGTCGACGAACGACACGTCGTGCGTCACGGCGCCTGCTTCAGCCGCGTGCACCTGCCAGTCGCCGTCTGCACCGAGGGGTCGGGAATAACGATCGATGCCGAGCCGCTCCGCCGTCGACGGAATCTGCGTGCACAAGACTGTCGGCGCGACCGACTGCGCCTCGCAGATCGGTGCCGGTCCGTCGCTGTCCGCGCCGCTGCGGACACAGGCTGCGAGTTGCACGAGTGCCTCCGAGGATGCGACGGGCGGGAGCGCAGGCATGACCTCGGCTCGCCGCGCGTTCGCGACCGCGAGCGCCTGCAACTGATCGTTGATCTCGCCGCGCAGCCGGGCCATTTCCTGCCGGGCGCCGTCCGCACGGAGCTCCGAGTAGGCATACCCGCCGGCCGCCGAGGCGATCACGAGCGCAACGAGCGTCAGCATGGCGCGCAACGTGCTGCGGCGTGGTCGCACGGACGGCTGCGACCGCGTCCTCATCAACTGGAAGCCGGCCGCGCTCACGGTGGCCGATGCACCGATGATGGCGGCGATGATGGTCTCGGACAGGCCCATGGCACCCTCCGGCGTACCCGGACTCGAACGCGGGAAGTCTAGCGGCGTCGCCCCGGAAGGCGCAGCCGACTGGATGCGCCCTGGCAGCCCGCCGCATGGCCGGCATGGGGATCTGTGAAACACATCACACGCGACACTGTCGGCACCCTGCGACGAGTGGGCGCTTCACTCCGCGGCGCGAAGCTGTAGAGTGAGGCATGGCAACGGAACAGGCCGGGGGGCAGCCACGGTACCGGCAGCTGGCCGACGCACTGATGAACGACATCAGTCGCGGGCGGCTCAGGGTCGGTGAGACGATGCCGGGCGAGCTCGAACTGGTCGAGCGCTTCAGGGTGAGTCGCCACACGGTGCGGGAGGCACTGCGCCGGCTCGATGATCTCGGGCTCATCGACCGCCAGCAGGGCGTCGGTACGGTCGTGCGGGCGCGCCAGCCCTCGCCCTCGTACGTGCAGGCCGTGCGGACGCCATCCGAGCTGATGCGCTATCCGGCCGACAGCCGCCTCGCCGTCATCGACACGGTCCGCGTCCGGGCCAATCGGCCGCTCGCGCGACTGCTCGATGTGCGCACCGGTTCCGAGTGGCTCAAGGTGAGTGCGCTACGCCGCCTGAGAACCGCGCCCCTGCCGATGGCCTGGACGGAAATTTACCTGCTGCCCGAGTACGCCGATATCGTGCCGCAGATCGGCAGGCGCGGGCTGATGGTGTACCAGCTCGTCGAGGCGAACCACGGTGAACACGTGGAGCACATCCAGGTGCGGATTCGCGCGGGGATCTTGACCCGGGATGTCGCCGGGCCGCTCGAGGCGCCCGTCGGGACGCCTTCGCTCACCGTGATGCGGCACTACTTCGGCCGCAGCGGCCGGCCTTTCGAGATCTCGGTTTCCGAACATCCGGCGGACCGGTACATGTATTCACTCGATCTGCAGCGTGGCTGGCAGTCGAGTGATACCTGGACCACGACCTGACACGGCGCCGGCGATCGCCGCTCGCGCCATCGCTGTCCATGCAGCGTACGCGTGGAAAGCCACGCTTGTCATGCCTGCATGCGGATGTGAAGCTTCCGCATCTTTTTTCTCGAGGAGACCGGCATGCCGGGCCCCCTGCAAGGGATTCGCGTCATTGAAGTCACGAGCGTCGTGCTGGGTCCCTGGGCATGCCAGTTCCTCGGCGACATGGGCGCCGACGTCATCAAGATCGAGCCGCCGCGCGGTGACAGCAATCGAACGCTCGGCGCATCGCGCCACCCCGGCATGGCGGCGCTCTACCTGACCTGCAACCGCAACAAGCGCAGCCTCGTGCTCGACCTCAAGATGCCCGGCGCGCGTGAGGCCCTGCTCAAGCTGGTCGAAACCGCCGATGTCTTCGTGCACAACAATCGCCCGCAGGTGATGACCAAACTCGGGCTCGATTACGCCGACCTGAAGAAGGTGAATCCGCGGATCATTTATTGCGGGGCATACGGTTACTCGAAGAAGGGGCCCTACGGCGCGAAGGGCGCGCTCGATGATTCGATCCAGGCGGCGAGCGGCATCGCGATGCTGAACAAGCTCGTGCTCGGCGAGCCGCGCTACCTCCCCACGGTCGTGGCGGACAAGACGACGGCGGTCACGGTCGTCTATGCCGTGCTCGCTGCGCTCTTCCATCGCGAGCGCACCGGGGAGGGCCAGGAAATCGAAGTGCCGATGTACGAGACGATGGTGCACTTCGTGATGGGTGAGCATCTCTGGGGCATGACCTTCGATCCGCCGATGGGCACGCCGGGGTACACGCGCCTGATGAGCCAGGAGCGTCGCCCCTATCCGACGAAGGACGGCTATATCGCGATCCTGCCGTACCTCGACGCGCATTGGGAGACCTTCTGCAAGGTGGTCGAGCGGCCGGACCTGCTCGAGGACGCGCGTTTCCGCACGCTCGCCGATCGCGTGCGCCACATCGACGCGACCTACTCCGAGACCGCAAAGATCATGGCGACCCGGACCACGCGCGAGTGGCTCGAGCTCTTTTCGAAGACGAGCGTGCCGACGATCGTCGTGAACAGCCTCGAGGAACTCGCCTCCGATCCGCACCTCACGGCGGTCGGCTTCTGGAAGGACGTCGACCATCCGACCGAAGGCAAGCTCAGGCTGCCGGCCTTTCCGGTGAACTTCGGCTCGACGCCCGCCGGCATCGAGCGCCATGCGCCGCGCCTCGGGGAACATACGCGCGACGTGCTGCGTGATGCCGGCCTCGATGAAGCCGCGATCGACGGGCTGCTCGCGAGCGGCGCCGCGATGACCGATGAGCAGGCGGCGAGGAGCGCGGCGCGCGGCGCGGATTGATCACGAGCGGTGCGCGCTGCGCGCCGCGGCGAATAGCGCGCGGCGGGAAGCGGGCGGCCAGAGGGCCGGTTGGCGCGTCTGGCTGTTTGCTCCCCGCTGTCCGCCCTTCGCCTTATTCCACTGGCGTTGCGGCGAACGAGGGCCGGCCCAGCATTTCTTCCGCGTGCCGGCCGGCCGCCGGATAGCGGCTGCGCCAGTCCTGTTCGGCGAAACGGAACTCGAGCCACGCGAGGCAGCACGCGAGGGCGATGTCGGCGAGCGTCAGCGCATCGCCGATGAGGAAGCGGCGCCCGTGGGCCGCGCGCTCGAGATGCGCGAGGCCGCGGTGCACTTTGCCGTCTTCCCACGAGATCCACTCGTTGCTGCGCAGCGCTTCGGGCCGCAGTGATTCCATGCGCACGAGGATCGCGGCGTCGAGCACGCCATCCGCGATCGCCTCGAGCTGGCGCACGGCTTCGCGGGCGGCGAGCGCGCGCGGGATCAGTCGCGGTGCGTCGTTCAGACCATCGAGATATTCCGCGATGAGCGGCGAGTCGACGAGCCGCGAGCCGTCGTCGCGCACGAGGACGGGGACCTTCCCGAGGGGATTGGCCGCCTGTACCTCCGCGCTGTCGACCATCGGGCTCGAGGCGACGAATTCGTGCCCGATGCCCTTCTCGAGCGCGACCACCCGCACTTTGCGGGTGTAGGGACTCGTCGCCGTGCCGATGATCTGCATCGCGCGAGGCCTACTGCCCGAGGCCGTATACCCGCAGCGCATTGTCGCGCAGGAATTTGCGCAGCGGTTCGGGGCGCAGGCCGAGGGCGAGCACCTCGTCCATCGTGCGCGCAAAGCCGAGCACCGGGAAGTCCGTGCCGAAGAGGACTTTGTCCTGCCCGTAGGTATTGATGTAGTTGACGAAGTTCTGCGGCCAGAACTTCGGGCTGTGCGCGTCCGAGCCGATGTAGACGTTGGCGTGTTTCCACGCCATCGCGATCATCTCGTCGGTCCATGGAATGCCGACGTGGATGCCGATCAGCTTCAGTTCCGGGAAGTCGCAGGCGATGCCGTCGAGCAGGATCGGGCGGCCGACGCTGCGCATCGGCTGCTCCTTCGCGTAGACCATCGACTGGCCGACCTGCATCTGGATCGGCACACCGAGCTCGCAGCATTTCGCGTAGAACGGATAGTACCGGGCATGATCGGGCGGCAGGTCGAACCAGTGCGGATAGAGATGGGCACCGATGAAACCCATGTTCCGAACCGCATCTTCGAGTGCGCGCAGGCCGTTCATGCCTTCGAATGGATCGATGCCGGCGAGGCCGTAGAACCGGCCGGGATATTTCTCGACCGCGCGCGCCACGACCTCATAGGGCAGGTGGAAGGAACCGGGGAGTCCCTTGCGCCCGGCCTTCGGCGCAAAGAGGAACGCACGCTCGATTCCCGCCTCGGCCATCTGCGCCAGCATGTCTTCGAGCGGCAGACCCTGCATGCTGGCCTTCGATTTCATCTTGCCGGCGAAGAATTCCTCCTGCCAGCCGGGGCGGTGCGCGAGCGCCTCCTGCGTCCAGATTCCGGCGACGATATCGATGGCTCTGGCCGGTGCGCCGGTTTCGCTCATGCCTCGGGCTCCAACTCGGGTTATGGGACGGCCCGCAATCCTAGCAGGCCCGGGGAGGCGTCGCCGGCGCGTGTTCGTTGCACGGTCGCGACAGCAAAGTTGTATTGCGATACTGCGCCATTGTCCGGACAAACCCTTGATTGAGCGGCCGTTTGTCATGCTAGGATCGTCCCGGTAGCGAAACGGGGATGTCATGCGGCGTCCCGACAACAACGCTGCGGTTGCAGGGGAGCCTCGCCAATGTCCACGTCACGTCTGATCGCGGCTGCCGTCAGTGCGGCCATCACCGGGGTCGTCGCGCATGCAAAGGAGGCGACGACGCCGGCGGCCGTGGAGGAAGTCGTCGTCACGACGGCGCGCCAGCGCGCCGAAGTGCTGCTCGATGTGCCGGCGACGGTCGACGCGTTCACGACGCGCGATATCCAGGCGGCGGGCATCGAACGACCACAGGACTTCATTGCGCTGACGCCGGGCCTGTCGCAGGTGCAGACCGCGGAAATCGGCGACATCCAGGTCAACATCCGCGGCATCAACACCGGTCGCGACACCGAGACGAATTTCGCGCTGGTGATCGACGGCGTGTTGCAGACCAATCCGGCGGCGCTCAACCAGGAACTGAATTCGATTTCGCAGATCGAGGTGCTGAAAGGGCCGCAGGGCGCGGTATACGGGCGCAACGCGGTCGCCGGCGCCATCATCCTCTCGACCCGCAAGCCGACCGACGAGTTCGAACTCGACGCGGGAGCGGGCATCGCGAGCGACGCGAGCTACAAGGCGAACTTCTGGGCGGGCGGGCCATTGTCCGATTCGGCGAAGGGGAGCCTCTCGGCCTACTACCGCACGACCGACGGCCAGTGGGACAACAAGGTCATCGGCTGCGACGATTGCGTCGATTACTACGAGGAAACGGGCTTCCAGGGCCGGCTGATGTTCGACCTGGCCGGCGGCAAGTACGACCTCAAGGCGAAGTATTCGACCGCGAAAGCGGGCGCGATCAATTTCAACGGTTCGCTGGCGCTGGCCGATGCGGCGGCGGCGCTGAATGCGCCGATCTTCCAGGAAGACCCGAATGCCCATGTGTTCGAGTACCTGAACAACGTGAAGCCGGTCAACGACCAGGACAACATCAACCTGTCGCTGCGGGGCGAGTGGGCCGTCGGCCGCAATGCGCTGACGGGTTACGTCGCGTGGAACAAGCAGGACAACAATTTCGTCACCGACGGCACGAGTGCCGCGTTCAACCTGTACAGCACGACGACCTCGTGCATCGCCTCGAACGATGCGCGAGCGGCCGATACGCCGCTGCCGCCGCCGTTTTTCTATGCGCCGAGCGGCACGTTCGTCACGAGCTTCCTGCCGCCCTACAGCCCGACGACCTGCGACGGCTACCAGTACCAGCAGCGCGACCAGGAGGATTTCAGCGCGGAACTGCGCCTGTCGTCGCCGGGCGACCAGCGGCTGCGCTGGAGCGGTGGCGTGTACTTCGCCGACATCGATCGTCGCGTCGTCGTTTCGCAGGGCTCGGACAACGGCGGCGGGGTCTTCCGGCACCAGGCTTTCGTGCCGACGAGTGGGCCGAACCCGACCGACCTGCTGTACGACGACGATTTCTCGAGCAAGGTGATCGCGGGCTTCGGCCAGCTCGCCTACGACGTCCGGGAGGGCGTCGAGGTATCGCTCGCGGTGCGTTACGACCAGGAGAAGCGCGACGTCGGCAACAACGTGCCGACGGGCGCCGGCGCGTTGGCGCAGACGCCGGGGTTTGCCGCGGCCTACAACCCTTCCGGCCCGCCGTACATCAACCCTGCGTACACGGCGAATCCGGCGCTCGCGACGGCCGGCATCCCGGGCCGCGACAAGACCTTCAGCCAGTTCCAGCCGAAACTGTCGGTCAACTGGCGCGTCACGGATGAGTGGTCGCTGTTCGGCTCCTATGGCTACGGCTTCCGGTCGGGTGGCTTCAACTCGACCGGCAGCGCCGCGACCATCCAGCAGGCTTATGGTGGCCTGTGCCTCGGGCCCTCCTACACGCTGCCGGTGTGCGGACCGAACTCGACTTACAACATCACGCATGTGCGCGACGACTACGACAAGGAAGTGTCGAAGGCCGCGGAACTCGGCTTCAAGGCGGAACTGCTCGATCGCCGCCTGCTGCTGAACGGCGCCGTGTACCACACGCGCGTCGACAACATGCTGTTCTTCAACTTCCTCGCCGGCCCCTTCGGCTTGCTGCGCGTGGTCACGAACCTGAACGAGGTGACGCTCAAGGGCGCGGAGTTCGATGCGCGCTGGCGGCTCAACAGCCACTTCACGGTGTTCGGCGGCATCGGGTACGTCGACGGCAAGATCGACCGCTACGACGGCCGGCCGTACACGAAGGGCAACGAGGTACCCTACGCGCCGGAGTACACCGGCAACGCCGGCGTCGAATTCGCGATGCCGCTCGGCGGCAACGGCCTCGAGCTCGCGGCGCGTGTCGACATGACGGCGCTCGGCGAGACATGGTTCCACCCCGTGCAGGACAACCGCCTGCCGAACCTGTTCACCGGTTTCGGCTTCGGCCAGGGGAATTTCTCGAAGATGAAGCGCGACCCGTACCAGGTCTTCAATGCGCGCCTGACGCTGCGACAGGATCGATGGGGCGTGACCGCCTGGAGCCGCAATTTCACCGACGAGGCGTACCTCGCCGAAATCATCCCGGCGCCCGAGTTCGGCGGCTCGTTCATCCACAACGCGCCCGGCCGCTCGTACGGGCTCGACGTGAACGTGCGCTTCTGACGGATCGGGGCGTGGTGCCGGGCTTTCGGTTGTTCGGTTATTCCGGCGCTTCGCGCGAATAACCGAACAACCGAAAGCCCGGCACCATTGCCCCATTGCCCGTTGCGCACCGGTTAAACTCGGCGGCTGTGAACCGCCACGACATCCAGTTCCCGGCGAAGCATGCGGCGCTGCGCGACGACGTGCATGCGCTCGGCGGCCTCGTGGGCGAAATCCTGCGGGAGCAGGGCGGCGACGCCCTGCTCGAGCTCGTCGAGCGCGATCGCGTGCTCGCCATCGCACATCGGGCCGGTGACACGGCCGCCGGCGAGGATCTCGCGGTGCGGGTGCGCGGGCGCCCGCCGGCGCAGGCGCGGGACCTCGTGCGCGCATTCTCCGCCTGGTTCCAGGCGGTCAACCTCGCCGAGAAGGTGCATCGCATCCGGCGGCGCAAGGAGTATTTCCTCGCCGACAGCGGTCGCTCCCAGCCGGGTGGGGTCGAAGATGCGCTGGGCGCGCTGAAGGCGGGAGGTGCGACGCTCGCCGATATCCTCGCGCTGCTCGGGAAGCTGCGCATCGAGCCCGTGTTCACGGCTCATCCGACGGAGTCGACCCGCCGCACCATCCTGCGCAAGCAGCAGCGGGTCGCGGAGATGCTGCTCGATCGCCTCGATCCGACGCTCACGCCGCAGGAGACGCGCAGCCTCTGGGGCCGCGTGCGCACCGAGATGACGACGGCGTGGCAGACGGAGGATCATCCGCGCGACCGGCTGACCGTCGCCGACGAGCGCGAGCACGTGATGTTCTACATCGCGGAGGTGCTCTACCGCGTCCTGCCGGCGTTTTACGACGAAGTCGCGCTCGCGCTCGAGAAGCTCTACGGCGTCCCCGCCGAATCGATCGAACTGCCGCTGCTGATCCGCTTCGGTACGTGGGTCGGCGGCGACATGGACGGCAATCCCGACGTCAACGCGAAGACGATCCGCGAGACCCTCGCGCGCCAGCACCAGGTGATCATCAACGAGTACTTCGGCGAGTGCCAGAACCTCGCGCAGATCCTCTCGCAGAGCGCGAGCCGCATCGGCGTGAGCCCGGCGCTCGCCAAGCACATCGAGCGCTACACGCGGCTCGTCCCGGCGGCCCAGGCGGCCGCGCCCGCGCGCCACGACCGCATGCCCTACCGCGTGTTCCTCGGCCAGATCGCCGAACGCCTGCGCGCCACCTACGACGGGCGGGCGAGCGCGTACGAAAACGCGCGCCAGCTGCTCGACGATCTCGGCCTGGTCGCCGGCAGCCTCGCGGCGAACCGGGGGCAGCACGCCGGGCTCTATCCGGTGCGTCGCCTGATCCGCCGCGTGGAAACCTTCGGCTTTCACTTCGCGACGCTCGACGTGCGCCAGCACGCCGACGTGCACCACCGCGTGCTGGCGCGCGGGCTCGACGATGCGCGCTGGCTCGAACGCCCGGGCGCCGAGCGCCACGACCTGCTCGTCGCGGCGATCGATCGCGACCTCGGGCCGCGGCGCGAACTCGACGCACTCGGCAAGCGCGCGGTGGCGGTGTTCGAGGCGATCATCCAGGCGCGGCACCGCTACGGGCGCGACGCGATCGGCTACTACATCGTCGGGTCGACCCGTGCGGCGGACGATGTGCTCGCGCCGCTGCTGATCGCGCGCTGGGCGGAGGCCTACGACAAGCAGACGGGCGAAGTGGCGCTCGACCTCGGCCCGATGTTCGAGAGCATCGACACGCTCGCAGGCTGCGCGGACGTCATGCGCCAGTTGCTCGCCGATCCGCTCTATCGCCGCCATCTCGAGGCGCGCGGGCGCCGCCAGTGCGTGATGGTCGGCTATTCGGACGCCAACAAGGACGGCGGGCTGTGCGCCTCGCGGGTCGCCGTGTACCGCGCCGAGCAGGCGCTCGCGACGACCCTGACCGGGGCGGAGGAGCGCCACGTGATCTTCCGCGGCCGCGGCGGCAGCGTGGCGCGGGGCGGCGGTCGCATCGATGCGCTGGTGCGTGCTGCGCCGCCCGAGTCCCTGAACGGGGTGCTGCGCCTCACGGAGCAGGGTGAGGTCATCAACCAGAACTACGGGCTGCGGCCGATCGCGCTGCGTACGCTCGAACGCGCGTTCAATGCACTCGCGCTCGGGACAGCGGCGACGCTGCGCGGTGCGCCGGCCCGCGTGGCACCGGAGTTCCTCGCGGCCGCGCAACGTCTCGCGGATGCGAGCCGCGCGGCCTACCGCGGCCTCGTGTACGACACCCCGGGGTTCTTCGACTATTTCTGCGTGGCGACGCCGATCGACGCCATCGAGCGCATGCAGATCGGCTCGCGCCCCGCCTGGCGCGACGAACGGCACGATTTCGAGGCGCTGCGTGCCGTGCCCTGGGTGTTCGCGTGGACGCAGTCACGCTGCATGCTGCCCGGCTGGTACGGGGCGGGAACTGGCCTCGAGGCACTGATCGCCGAATCGGGCCTCGCCTTCGTGCAGGACGCCTGCGCCAGCTGGTTCTTCCTGCGCAACCTCGTCGATGACGTCGAAACGATGCTGGCGCGGGCGGATCTCGAAATCGCGAAGGCCTACGACGCGCTCGCGCCGGCGCCGCAGGCGCATTTCAGCACGATCAAGGCGGAATTCGCCCGCGCGCGCGCCGCGGTGCTCGCCATCAAGGGCTGCGGCGAGTTGCTCGACGGCGATCCCACGCTGCAGCGGGGCATCCAGCTGCGCAATCCGTACGTCGATCCGATGAACCTGATGCAGGTCGACCTGCTCGCGCGCTGGCGCGCGACGCGGCGGCAGGATCGTGACCTGTTCGAAGCGCTGCTCGCGAGCATTTCCGGCATCGCGCAGGGACTGCAGAGCACCGGTTAGCCCGGACCCTCCGGCCGCTCGAGGTCGAGCACCATGCGCACGAGTTGCGCGAGCGAGGCGGCGTCCATCTTCTCCATCACGCGCGCGCGGTGGATTTCGACGGTGCGCTGGCTGAGGCCGAGGTCGGCCGCGATCACCTTGTTCGCCTTGCCGACGACCACGAGATCGAGCACGTCGCGCTCGCGCGGCGTGAGCGTGGCGAGCCGGTCGCGCGTGTCGTGCCGCGCGCGCAGCAGCGTGCGCAGTTCGGCATCGCGGGCGAGGGCGCGCTGCACGCGCGCGAGCAGGTCGTCGTCGCGAAAGGGCTTCTGCAGGAAGTCGTACGCGCCCGCCTGCATCGCCTCGACGGCCATCGGCACATCGCCGTGGCCGGTGATGAACACGATCGGAATCGTCGCGCCGAGCGCATTCAGGCGCTGCTGCAGCTCGAGGCCGCTCATCCCGGGCATGCGCACATCGAGCACGACGCAGCCCGCGCGCGCGCGGTCGTAGCTTGCGAGGAAATCGTCGGCGGAAGCGTGCAGCACCGTATCGAGCCCGTAGGACTTGAACAGCAGGCGCAGCGAGCTGCGGACCGCGTCGTCGTCGTCGATCACGAAGACCGTGGGGTTGCCGTTTTTCATGACAGTTCCGGTGCGGGGGGAAGGGTGAATGCGAAGCGGGCGCCGTGCGGCGCGTTGGGCAGATAGGCGAGCTGGCTGCGGTGCGCCTCGAGGATCGAGCGGCTGATCGCAAGCCCGAGGCCCGTGCCCTCGGGCTTGGTCGTGAAAAAGGGTTCGAAGACCCGTGCTTCGACGCCGGCGGCGAGGCCCGGGCCGTTGTCCGCTACACTGACTTCGACCTGGCCCGACTCGCCGATCGCCGTGCGAATCACGATTTCGCCACCGGTCTCGCCCGTGCTGATGAACGCCTCGGCGGCGTTGTGCACGAGGTTGACGATCACCTGCTCGATCTGCACGCCATCGACCAGGACCCTCGGCAGGTCCGGTGCGAGGTCGTAGCGCAGCGTGCTGCGCGAGGCGCGCGCGTCCATCTCCAGGAGCGACATGACGTCGCGCACCAGGTCGTTCGGCGCGAGCACCGTGCGGTGCGTCTCCCGGTGGCGCACCATGCCGCGCAGCCGATGGATGATCTCGCCGGCGCGCATCGCCTGCGCCGTGATCTCGCGCAGTGCCGACGAGACTTCCGGCATGTCGGGATGCGGCGCCGCGAGCAGCCGCTCGCAGGCGCGGGCGTAATTGGTGATCGCGGCGAGCGGCTGGTTCAGTTCGTGCGAAATGCCGGCCGCGATTTCGCCGAGCGTGGCGAGCCGGCCGACCTCACTGAGCCGCGCCTGCGCGCGCCGCGCCGCGTCTTCAGCGGCCTTGCGCTCCGTGACATCGTGCAGCGTACCCACGGCGCGCAGGCTCCCGCCTTCCGCGCGCGACAGGCGGTAGCGCGCCTCGATGTGGCGGATGACACCGTCGGCGCGCACGAAGCGGTAACTCAGCTCGAGACGCCCCGTGCCGCGGATCGCACGCGACCAGGCGATCAGGCAGCGATCGCGGTCCTCCGGATGCAGGCCCGCGAAAATGCGCGCGTGCGACGGCCGCTCGGCGGGCTCGATGCCGAGCATCCGGTACACCTGCGGTGACCAGTAGTTGACGCCGTTGTCCGGCACGAAGAATTCGGTATTGCCGAGCTGGGCAATTTCCTGGGCTTCGCGCAGCAGGTCCTGGGCGTCGGCGGGAGTGGGGCTCAAGCCGTCGAGTCCTCGTTTGCGATAGGCTAGTGTGTCCGGCGGCGGTGTACGAGGGCAATATCTTGCACGCGAATCGGCCGTGGAACTGACTCGCATCGGTCCCCGGCGTACTGCCTGGCTGGTCGCGCCGCTGCTCGCCGGTTGCCAGACCCTCGATCCGGGCGTGCCCCGCGAGGCATCGATGGCGCTCCGTGATGATGCCGGAACATCCGTTCATGCGATGTTTCCGCAGGTGGCGCAGGCCGCGGCCGGCGAATCCGGCTTCCGGCTGCTGCCCGACGGCATCGGCGCCTTCGTCGCCCGAGCCGTCCTCGCGCGCGCAGCCGCGCGCTCGCTCGACCTGCAGTATTACATGATCAACGCCGACGACACCGGGCGGCTGCTGGCTGGCGAGGTGCTGGCCGCCGCCGACCGCGGCGTGCGGGTGCGGATCCTGCTCGATGACCTGTACGCGGCGTCGAACGATCGCGCGCTCGCAATACTCGATTCACACCCGCATATCGAGGTGCGGCTCTTCAATCCGTGGACGCGGCGCAGCGGGCCGGTGGCGCGCGTGCTCGACTTCGTGCTGAATCCGGTCCGGCTGAACCGCCGGATGCACAACAAGCTGTTTGCCGCCGACAGCCACGCGGTGATCATCGGCGGGCGCAATATCGGCGACGAATACTTCGACCTGCAGGCGCAGCTGAATTTTCGCGATCTCGACGTACTCGCGGTCGGACCCGCCGCCGTCGAGGCCTCGGCGTCGTTCGACGAATACTGGAACAGCCGCTGGGCCGTGCCGGCGGCCGCTCTTCGCGGGCAGCGGCCGAACGCGGCGGATCTCGTGCAACTTCGCACGGCGCTCGCCGCGCACCGCGGGAAATTGCGCGATTCTCCCTACGTGCAGGCGCTGGTCGGTTCACCCATCGCGGCGGAGTTCGCCTCCGGCGCGCTGGCGCTGGCATTCGGTACGGCCCGCGTCATCGCGGACCCGCCGGCGAAGATCGACGCGTCGCCCTCGCATCGGGAGGAATTCCTGATCGGGCGCCTGCGCCGCCGCGCGCAAGGTGCCACGCGACAGCTCTTCATCAGCTCGCCGTATTTCGTGCCGGGACGGCGCGGGGTCGAGGTGCTGACCGCGCTCGCGGCGGAAGGCGTCGCCGTGTCGGTGCTCACCAATTCACTCGCCGCGAGCGATGTCGGCATCGTGCACAGCGGCTACGCGCGCTACCGCGCGCCGCTGCTTCGCGGCGGCGTGGCGCTGCACGAATTGCGCGCCACCTCCGATCTCGCGACGCGCCGGCGCAATCGACGGTTGTTCGGCTCCGAGTTCGTGAGCCTGCACGCGAAGTACCTCGTGATCGACCGGCGCTCGCTGTTCGTCGGTTCGATCAATCTCGACCCGCGCTCGATCGAGCGCAACACGGAGGTGGGGCTCCTGATCGACAGCGAGGAACTCGCCCGGCAGGTGGCCGCGCTGTTCGAGCTCGCGAGCGCGGAAGCCTTCAGTTACACGGTCTCGCTGCGTGACGGCCCGCGGGGCCGTTCCGACGCGCTCGTCTGGACCGGTGAGAACCAGGGCCACGCGTTGCGTTACCATCGCGAACCCGACACCACCTGGTGGAAGCGGTTCACCGTGTGGATCGCGGGTTTGCTGCCCTTCGTGGAGAGTCAGCTCTGACATGAATCGTCGCAAGGCACTGATCGTGGCGGGCGCGGTGGCGGTGGCCGGCACGGCGGCACTCGTCACGCGGAGGGTGCGGGGCGGCCCGGGCCCGAAGCGCCCGGTCGGTGTGCCGGTCGGACCGTTCGGTGCAGATTCCACCGCGGAAGAAGTCACCGCCGGGATCGATCTCGGTGGCCGGGTGGCCCTGGTGACCGGTGTGACCTCCGGTCTCGGCGCCGAAACGCTGCGGGTGCTGACGATGCACGGCGCGCACGTGCTCGGGACAGGCCGCACCCTGGACAAGGCCGCGAAAGCCTGCGCAGCCGCCGGCGATCGCGCGACACCGCTCGCGCTCGAGCTCACGGATTTCGATTCGGTCGTCGCGTGCGCCGAGGCCGCGCGGCGTGCGGCGCCGGCGATCGACCTGCTCATCTGCAATGCCGGCATCATGGCGTTGCCGAAACTCGAGCAGGTGAACGGCCTCGAGAAGCACTTCGTGACCAACCATCTCGGCCACTTCCTGCTCGTCAACCGCCTGCTGGATCGAGTGACGGCCGCCGGGCAGGGCCGGGTGGTCGTGCTCTCGAGTCGCGGCTACATCTGGGCGCCGCCCGAGGGCATCGAGTTCGACAATCTTTCGGGCGAACGCGGCGATTACGACCCGAACCGGGCCTACGGGCAGAGCAAGCTCGCGAACGGCCTTTTTTCCTTCGAACTCGCGCGCCGGCTCGCGGGCACCCGCGCGACGTCGAACTCGGTCCATCCGGGCATCATCAGGACACAGCTCGGGCGGCATTTCCCGGAGTGGAAGAAGGTCTTGAGCAGGCTGATCGGCTGGACCTTCATGAAGAGCATCCCGGAGGGCGCCGCGACCCAGTGCTACGTGGCCACGAATCCGCGTCTCGCGGGCGTGAGCGGCCGGTATTTTGCGAACTGCAACCCGGAAGTGCCCGGCGGGCGGATGGAAGACGCGGCGCTCGCCTCGAAGCTGTGGTCGGTGTCGGAAGAGCTGACGCGCAACTGGCTCACGTGAGCGAATCCCGCCCCGTCCTGCCCGCACTCATCGGCGCGCTCGGTGTCGTCTTCGGCGACATCGGCACGAGTCCGCTGTACGCCCTCAAGGTCTCGCTCGACGCGGCCGGTGCCCCGCAAGGCGATGCCGGTGCCGTGCTCGGCGTGTTGTCGCTGATCACCTGGAGCCTGTTCGTCGTCGTCACGCTGAAGTACGTCACGCTGATGCTGCGGGCCGACAACCAGGGGGAGGGCGGCATTCTTGCGCTGTTCTCGCTCGTTCAAAAGCACGTCGATCCGCATTCACGCAGCGCCGTGTGGGTCGCGGCGCTCGCGCTCGCAGGCGCCGCGCTTTTCTACTGCGATGCGCTGATCACGCCCGCGATCACGGTGCTGAGCGCCGTCGAAGGCATGGAGCTGCTCGATCCGGGATTCGCGCGTGCCGTCATTCCCGTGACGCTCGGCATTCTCATCGCGCTCTTTGCGATCCAGCGTCGTGGCACCGAGCGCGTCGGCCGGCTCTTCGGCCCGATCATGCTGCTCTGGTTCCTCACTCTCGGTGTCTCCGGCTTCGTCGCGATCCTGCGCGGGCCCCTCGTCCTCGCCGCGCTCGATCCACGCTGGGCGATCGTGCTGCTCGTCGATCACCCGGGGCTCGGGTTCGCGATACTCGGTGCCGTGTTCCTCGCGCTCACCGGCGGCGAGGCGCTCTACGCCGACATGGGCCATTTCGGCAAGCGCCCGGTGCGCGCGGCGTGGTTCTGGCTCGTGTGGCCGGCGCTGATGCTCAACTACTATGGCCAGGGCGCGCAGTTGCTTGCGCACCCCGCCTCGATCGCGCATCCGCTGTACTTCCTCGTTCCGCAAGCGCTGCTGCCGCTGCTGGTGCTGCTCGCGACGGCCGCATCCGTGATCGCCTCCCAGGCCGTGATCACCGGCACATTCTCCGTCACGCGCCAGGCCGTGCAGCTCGATCTGCTGCCGCGCGTGCGCGTGCTGCAGACCTCGGCGCTCGAGCACGGGCAGATCTTCGTGCCGGTCGTCAATGCGCTGCTCCTGATCGCGGTGTCGGGCTTCGTGTTCGCGTTCGGCTCGTCGGATGCGCTGTCGGGTGCGTACGGCGCCGCGGTGGTCGGCACGATGTTCGTCACGACTCTCCTCGGCGCGATTGTCGGGCGTACCGAGTGGCGCTGGTCGCTCACTGCGACGGCGGCCGTGTTCGGCACGCTGCTGCTCATCGATGCGGCGTTCGTCCTCGGCAACATGACCAAGCTCGACGATGGCGGCTGGGTCCCGGTGGCGCTCGCCACGGTGCTGTTCGGCATATTCTGGACCTGGCGAGAAGGGCGGTTGCGGCTTCGCCTGACGCTCGCGCGGCACGCCGTGCCGATCGACAAGCTGCCGCAATTGCTCGAAGGCGTAACCCGCGTTCCCGGCACCGCCATTTTCCTCGCGAGCCATCCGGGAGTCGTGCCGTCGGCGCTGATACGCAACCTCGAGTACAACCATGTCGTGCACGAGCGGATCGTGATCCTGAATCTCTCGATCACCGGCACGCCGCGCCAGGAGGAGGGCGATCGCGTGCGGATCGAGACCCTGCAGCCCGGCGTGCTGGCGCTGTTCGCGCGCTTCGGCTTCATGGAAACACCGGATGTGCAGGAGGCATTGCGCGCCTGCCGCCAGCGCGGACTTCGTTTCCACGCGGAGGACGTCTCGTGGTTCCTCGGCCTGCACCTCGTGCGCCCGCGCCCGCGGACGGGGCTGCCGGGACTGCGCATGCGGCTGTTCGCTTGGATGCAGCGGCGGAGCACGCAGGCGGCCGAGTTCTTCAACATGCCGTCGCGGGGAGTGATGGTCGTGGGAACGGAACTCGAGGTATGAAAGAAGAGGCGGACGGCGGGCGGCGTGCAGCGCACAGCCGGAGGCGGGGTGCCTCGCGCGGTCAGTCTGACGAGAAAGTGGGGTATTTGCCCATTGTCAGGAGCAGCGCGGCGCCGATGCCGAAGGCGATCGCCGCCGTGACCAGGATCGCGTCGTAGCTGCCGGTCCGGTCGTACACGGCGCCGAACAGCGGCGGCGCGATGCCGGAGGCGAAGCCGAAGACGGCGTATTGCGCGCCGTAGATGCGGCCATAGTGGCGCAGGCCGAAGTAACGCGCGCTGAGGTAGGCGACGAGATCGGTCTCGGCGCCCGAGGCGAAGCCGACCAGCGCCGCCGCGAGGATTGCCGCACTCGCGCCGAGGCCGTGGTTCATCAGGATGAGGCAGGCGATCGCCGGCAGGACCAGCATCGGAAACACGACGCCCGGTGCCCAGAAGCGGTCCATCAGGAAGCCCGCGAACACGCGACCGAACATGATGCTGATGCCGACGGCGCCGGCGATCTTGCCCGCGTCGAGCGCGGTGAAGCCGCGATCCTGCAGCAGCGGCACGAGGTTCGTGATCGTGCCGCCGATGCCGGTCGCGACCAGCAGGATCGAGACGATCATCACCCAGAAGCGGTAATTGCGCACGGCCTCGCGCAGCGTGACGCCGCTCTCGATGCGCGGCGCCGGCGCGGCGCCGGCCGCCACGCGGGCGCGATCGCCGGGTTCGCGGAACCAGGCGATCGCGATCGGCAATGCGACGGCGAGCGGCAGCAGCGAAACGCCGATGAATGCGCGACGCCAACCGAAATGCCCGATCAGCCAGATGGCGATCGCCGGGAGGAACGCGGCGGTGATGCCCGTGCCGAGGAGCGTGATCGCAAGCGCGAGGCCACGGTTCTCGACGTACCAGCTGTTGATCGCGCGCGTCCAGGTCACGGGCGTGGAACCGCCGCCCACGAGGCCGGTGACGAACCACAGCAGGTAGAACACACCGATCGACGCCGGGGTGAACGCGAGCGATGCGAACGATATTCCGAACAGCGCGAGCGTGAGGAGGGCCATGCGTCGCACGCCGTAACGATCGGCGAGCGCGCCGATGACCGGCACGACGCAGACGACCGCGATCGTGAACCAGAGGATCGCGAGCTGGAACTCGCCACGGCCCCAGCCGAACTCTTCGGTGATCGGGCGCGTGAACGGCCCGAGGGAATTGTAGGGAATCGGCGAGGCGCCGAAGGCGACGCCGAGCGAGGAGGCGACGAGCACGGGCCAGCCGAGCCGGAACTCGGAATACGATCGGGTCATGGCGCGGGATGGCCGTCTTTCAGCGGCATGCGAGGGATGGCTGCCCGAGTGTACTGTGGGCCGCAGGCGAATGCGTAGCGCCGCTCAGCGCGGAGCGGGAGAGCGCCTGGCCTGCGGCTGCGCATTGCCCTCACCCGGGCACTGGCGCCGCAGGAATTCGAGCGACTCCTTGGCGAGCGCCTGCGCGCACAGCTTGGCACGGATCGACTCGATGCTGTCGGCACCAGTGGCGGGGAGGCCGCACAGCGCGCCCGCCGCGCCGAAATCGCCGCGCAGTTCCGGCGGCCCGTTCGCGGTCGCGCCCAGGGCGGCCACCTTGTCGAATCCCTGCTCGGTGCGCAGCGCCGCGCAGTACTGCTGCCGATAGATCGGTGCGCAACGCAAGCCGGTGGCACCGGTGAAGGTGTACGCCGTCATGGCCTCGACTCCGGCCTGGCACGCCCGGTCCTCGTACTCGGCGTCCCCCGCGATGGCGATGTCCATGCCGCGTCTCGCCTGGCCCACGTCGCAAGCGGTGCCGAGACGCCTGCCGTTCATCGACATGAGCATCGCGTCGCCGCCGACCATCATCCGCATCGTGCCGTGATAGCGGTCCTTGCCGTCGTAGGTCATTTCGCCGGTGCCCGAACTCGGCGGGTCGCCTGTGCAACGTACTTTCCAGCGTGTCGTGTCACGGGCATGGCGCACGTCGTACATCTCGCAGTTCTCTGTCGCCGGGACAGCTCGCGGCTCGTTCGTCCGGTCTTTCGGCGCGCAGATCTGCTGCGTGGTCGGGGGCGTCTTCAGGCCGGCCGCCTGCATCTCGCTCGTGACTTCCCACAGTTCGCCCGGTTCCGCCGCGATCGCCGGCAGGCACAGCATCGCGGCGAGGAGCGCGGGAGCGGCGAGTGCAGTCACGGATGTTCGGTGTGGCAAGGCATTCTCCCTGGACCCCGCGCGAGTTTACCCGCGGGGCCGGGCAGCGAGCAGGATCCGCCAGCGCCGCAGCTTCGCCGCGGGCGTCAGCGCGGCGTGGGCCGGGCTGGTCGACGGCAGGAGCAGGTAGTCGAGATTCGTTGCCCGGGAGGCAGGCAGCGTGGGCGAGACGAGGCGCACGAAGAGGCGATGCGCCGTGGTCCCGTTGAAAGCGATGGTCGTGATCGACGATCGGCGCAGGAGCAGTCCGCGGATGTCATGCACCTGCGCGGTCGCCGCGTCGATTGCAGCGTCGCCGCTACCCGGCCTGGTGGCTTCAGCCAGGACATCCCAGACGGCGACGCCCGCCGCGTGCAGGGCGGCGGTTCGCCTGGCGTAAGGCTGGTCGAGCGGCGCATCGAAAAGCGCACTCATGATCGGCCAGAACGCGTTGCGCGGATGCGCGTAGTACTCGCCGGCCCGCAACGAGGCGATGCCCGGCAGGCTGCCGAGGATCAGGAGCCAGGGCCGTCGCCCGAGGATCGGCGGAAAGGCGCTCACGCGCGCGGGGCCAGTCGTCATTGTGCGTGATCCGCGCGCAGCCATGGACTAGAACAGCGCGTCGAACCACACCATGCCGGCAAACCCAGCGAGCAGGCTCGCCGTGGCTCCGCCCGACATGCCCTGGCGGTGGGTCTCGGGGATCACCTCCGCGCTGATGACATAGAGCATGGCGCCGGCCGCGAACGCGAGCGCCCACGGCAGCAGCCCGCCGGCGAGCCCGACCGCCGCCGCGCCGACGATGCCGCCGCCGGTCTCGATGAGACCGGTGATGACACCGAGGCCGAAGCTGCGCCATTTGCCGAGGCCGCTCGCCAGCATCGCCATCGCGACCACGAGCCCCTCGGGAACATTCTGGATCGCGATGGCGGTCGCGATTCGCGGCATCAGGGTCGGGTCGTCCGCGCCGATCGTCACGCCGACACTCAAGCCTTCCGGGAAGTTGTGGAGCGCGATCGCGGTGACCAGCAGGAACGACATCGAGCGGCGGCTGTCGCTGCCATCGTGGCCCTTGAACTGGTGCTCGTGCGGGAAGTGGCGGTTGGCCCAGGCCACGCACCAGGCGCCAACGCCGAGGGCGATCAGTGCGAGCGGTGTCGACCAGGGCTCCTGCACGCGGCGCGCCGCCTCGTCGAGCGCCGCCGGCAGGAGCGAGTAGACGCTCGCGGCGAGCATGACGCCGGCCGCGATCGCGATCAGGTGGTTCGCGAGTCGCGGCGCGAGGCTCTTCAGCATCAGGACGGGTGCCGCCCCGACGGTCGTCGCAACCGTGCCGGTGAGGAACACGATCCAGGCAGCGAACCACACGTTCATGGAGGCATGGTGCCGGGTTTTCGGTTGTTCGGCTATTCCGGCGCTGCGCGCGAATAACCGAACAACCGAAAACCCGGCACCAACTCAGAAGCGCATCGTCGCTGCGGTGAGGTTGCCGACGTAGTAGTCGAGCAGGCGCCGGCGGAACTCCACGGCGTAGCGCGCCGAGACTTCGGCACCGGCGGCCGCGACCTGCGTCGCGCGCGACTGGGTCAGCTCGACGAGCGTCGCCGCGCCGGCGCGGTAGCGCTGGTCCGTTGCCTCGAGCGCGCGCTGCGCCGCGCGCAGTTGGGCGTCGGCCGCCGCGAGCTGCGCCTGCGCCGACTCGAGATCGAGCACCGCGGTGCGTACCTGCGTGCCGACTTCCTGCTCGAGCGTGTCGAGATCGACCCTGGCGCTGTCGGCCCGGATTTCGGCGCGCCGGGTCGCGATGCGGGTGGCGCTGCGATCGTACAGCGGCAGTGCGAGATTGAGGCCGATCGTGCCGCCGCGCGCGTCGCTCAGCTGGTCGGACCAGCCGGCGTCGATGGCGCTCGAATAGGCGGATCCGTAGCCCGCCGACAGCGTGAGCGTGGGCCAGCGGGTCGATTTCGCGATGCGGATGTCCTGCTGCGCGGCTGCGACACGCGCCTCGCTCGCCCGGATGTCCGCGCGCGTGCCGAAGGCGCGCTCGATCAACGTGCCGAGAGGCTCGACCGGACTGGCCGCGTGCTCCCGGATCTCGGGCGCGACGAACTCGTAGGTGCCGCGTGGGTCGAGCCGCAGCGTGCGGATCAGGTCCATGCGCGCCAGCTCGACGGCCTGCTCCGCCTGCACGACGGCGAGTTGCGCGCTCGCGGCATTGGCCTGCTGCTGGTAGAGATCCGCGATCGTGCGGGCGCCGGCTTTCACGTAGGTGTCGATCTGCGAGGCGAGGGCGCCCTGTGCCGCGAGATTCTCCCGCTGCACCCGCAGCTGCTCGCGCTGCTGCACGAGTGCGAGGAACTGGGTGGCGACCGTGAACACCACGGTCTCGCGGGCGCGTTCGAGGTCACGCTCGCTCGCCGCACTCGTGAACTGCGCGCCCTTGAGGGTTGCGACGTTGGCGAAGCCGTCGAACAGCGTGACGCCCGTGCCGAGCGCGAGGCTCGTCGTGCGCGTCGTGTCGCCGTCGGCCTGGCCGAACGCGCGTCCCGACTGGGCGGTCGCGCGAAGGTCCGGCAGGAAGTCGGTGCGCGCCTGCGTGACATCGAGCCGGTCGAGCGCGGCCGCATTGCGGGCCTGGCGCAGCGTGTCGTTCTGCTCGAGCGCGATCTCGACCGCCTGGTCGAAGCCGATCACCCGCGTCTCGTTCGCGGCCACCGCCGTGGCGACCCCGAGCAATGCCAGCGCGCAGGCGAAGGTTCGAAACCGGGTCCGGTCATTCATGGCGCAGCGCCTGGATGGGGTCGAGCGCGGCGGCCTTGCGCGCGGGGTAGAAGCCGAAGAACACGCCGACCGCGGCCGAGAACAGCACGGCGATCACTGCCGCATCCGGCGGCATCGCGACGGCCCAGCCGGTCGCGCGCGCGAGCGCGAAGCCCGCCAGGTAGCCGAGCACGATGCCGATCAATCCCCCGGCGACACTGATGACGACGCTCTCGACGAGGAATTGCGCGAGCACGTCGCCGCCACGCGCACCGATCGCCATGCGGATGCCGATCTCGCGCGTGCGCTCCGTGACCGAGACCAGCATGATGTTCATGATGCCGATGCCGCCGACCACCAGCGAGATCGAGGCGATCGCCGCGAGCAGCAGCGACATCACGCGCGTCGAGCCGCTCGCGGCTGCCGCGATGTCGTCCTGGTTGCGGATCGTGAAGTCGTCGTCATCGCCGGGGGCAATCTTGTGCGCATCGCGCATGATCTGGCGGATTTCCTGCTGCGCGGCCGGCAGGTCCGACGGCGAGAAGGTGCTCGCGATGATCTGGCCGATGCGGCTGTGCCCCGCCAGATGCGCCTGCGCGGTGGTGTACGGAATGATCACCGTGTCGTCCTGGTCGTTGCCGCCGGCCGTCTGGCCCTTGGGCGCAAGCACGCCGATGATCGTGAACGGGACGTTGCGCAGCTGCAGTTGCTGGCCCACCGGGTCCTCGTCCGGGAAAAGCGCTTTCGCGACGGTGCTGCCGAGGACGACAACGCGCCGCACGGAGCGCAGGTCCGCATCCGTGAAGAAGTTGCCGCTCTGCATGGGCCAGTCGCGGATCGCCTGGTAGCTCGGCGCGACGCCCATGATCATCGTGCGCCAGTTGCCGATCCCGCCGATCAGCTGGCCGCGCGAGAAGATCACGGGCGACACCGCGGACAGCAGCGTCGACTCGCGCGCAAGCTTCTCGGCATCGGGAATCGTGAGGCGGTTGAAGGTCGCCGCGCCCTGGCTCACGCCGCCCTGCGAGGTCGAGCCCGCCATGATCATCAGCATGTTGGTGCCGAGGCCCTTGATCTGCTTCTCGATCATCGCCTGTGCACCCTGGCCGAGCGCGACCATCACGATCACGGCCGCGACGCCGATCACGATGCCGAGCATCGTCAGCAGCGTGCGCAGCTTGTTGCGCAGGATGCTGCGCGTCGCGATGCCGAAGAGCGCGCGCTTCCTCATGCCGCCGCCCCGAGCGAGGCAAGTTCGCGCCGCGCGTCCCGCGGCGCCGCGACCGGCTCGTCGCGCAGCACGCGGCCGTCGCGCATTTCGACGACGCGATGCGCATGCTGCGCAATGTCCGGCTCGTGCGTGACGAGCACGATGGTGATGCCCTGCGCGTTCAGCTCCTGGAAGAGCGCCATGATCTCGATCGACGTATGGCTGTCGAGATTGCCGGTCGGCTCGTCGGCAAGGATCAACGACGGCCCCGTCACGATCGCCCGCGCGATCGCCACCCGCTGCTGCTGGCCGCCCGACAGTTCGCTCGGCACGTGGTGCATGCGCGCGGCGAGCCCGACACGGCGCAGCGCCTCGGGCGCGGGCGATGCCCGGCCCGCGAAGCGTCCGGTGCGGTCATACAGCAGCGGCAGTTCGACATTCTCGAGCGCCGTCGTGCGCGCGAGCAGGTTGAAGCCCTGGAACACGAAGCCGATCTTCTGGCTGCGCAGGTCCGCGAGTTCATCGCGCGAGAGCCCGTTGACCGGCACGCCATCGAGCTCGTAACGGCCCGCCGTGGGCGTATCGAGGCAGCCGAGGATATTCATCAGCGTCGACTTGCCGGAGCCCGACGCGCCCATGATCGCGATGAGTTCGCCCCGCGCGACCGCCAGATCGATGCCGTCGAGCGCGCGCACGGCGTTGCTTCCCGCGCTGTAGACGCGCGTGACGCCCTCGAGGCGGATGACCGGAGGTGTTGTCGTGGCGACGTTCATGATGCGCTCAGAAGAAGCCCCGGCGGCCCTGCTGCGGCGCCTGGAACGGGCTCGCGCCCGTCGAGTCGCCGGATACCTGCGTGACGCCGACGATGACCGACAGGCCTGCGTCGATCCGCTCGCCATTCACTTCCGTCCGCTGGCCGTCCGAGAGGCCGGTGTGCACGGGAACACGGGTGAGCTTGCCGGCGCTGTCGACGAACCACAGGAAAGCCGTGTCGGCAGGGCGGCGCCCCGCATCGCGCGCGCCGGCGGG